>NZ_JACHGR010000002.1 GCF_014202415.1 Tolumonas osonensis | reverse complement strand
TTGAATTGTTCGGGGTAACGTTTATGGCTCATGAACACCTCTTTTTTAGCTAGTTTATCTAACTAAAAGGTGTCTAGGAAATCAGTGGCGATTCAAAGCTCAATCAGGTCATCATGCAGAGGCACTTTCCTGATGCTGTTGCTGGTCTTCACAGTCTTATCTTCACCAGATTGAATAGACAGATACCAGATGCCTGTATCTTGGTCTTTGACAACATCTGACGCGAGAAGTTGTGACAGTTCTTCTCTTCGTGCTCCCGTGTAGAGCATCAACAGAGGCAACCAGTAGAGTGCTTCCCCAAAGTCAGCAATCGGTGGCTTCCAGTTCGATGTGAAGAGAGGGCTCTTGAAGATGGTCATCAGCTCAGTGTAAGAATACTGTTTATCTTCGGCTGTTCTGGTTACATTCCGTTTAGCTGCCTTGGCAATCCCTCTCAACATACCGGATGCAGATACAGGTTCTTCCCGCATGACGTCTAAGCGTTGTACCGCAAAGTTCAGGATTGCAGAGAAGGCTCTGAGTTGTTTTCTGATGGTAGCCAGTTCAACCAGTGGCAGATTTTCTTTCTCTGCTTTCTCCATAAGCTGTGCTGCTGATAGTCCTCTTAAGCCTTTCCCTCTGGCTGGAAACTTACCGAGAAGATTTCGGAAATCCTGACAGACTGCTCTGGTGATTTGGTTCACAGGTAAGTCACCAAACAACTCGATGAAACGAGAGATGGTAGAGCTGAAGTCATTGATGGTTTTCTGAGTGCTTCGGTTATCACCATCATTCATGCGTTTGTCATCAGCCCATAGCTGGAAAACCTGAGACAACGGAGGTGCTGAGTTTTTTTGAACTTCACGTTCTTTTTCAACGGTGAGTTTGCTGGTGGCTGCTGGTACATGGATTTGACTAGACCAATCGCCATGAGCCCGCCTAAACGCTAAATCACAAAGAGAAATCCAACGGGCAAAGAATGCTTCAACCAAGGCTTTGAATGCTGGTTCTGCTTCATCAGGAGTCGGGAGGTTGTGAGCTTCTAGTGTCTTACGGATGAATGGCGATACAACTTTTATTCTGACAGTAGCGTTATCACCATCAATCACATCTTTTGCTGGTACAGAACCTTCGGGTGTTTCTGCAAGAAAACCAGAGATTGAATCAGGTTCAGTTTCCCATTCAGCCATGACAGAGGAAGCCCAACGGTCAGCGAGCTTAGGTGAATCAGAAGCGAGGACTTTAGGTCTACCTGCGAGTTGTTCTCTTGCGGCAACAAAGATTTCTTCACAACGGGCAGATTCAGAGGCGAAACGAGGGCGAGCAACAGCAAGGTCTTTAGTTCTCAGGGAGACCTTCCATTCATGCTTTTTGATAACTTGCTTGATGTCTAACGGAACTTGCCTACGAAAGTAAAAGACACCAGTTTTAGGATGCTTCCACGGTGTAGCCATAACACTCATCTGTACCACCTTTCTGTACCAATTGGGCAGAAGGCGCTGGTTTTAAACTTAGCAGGATTTTACAAGCTTAAGTAAATCAATTACTTAGGAAGATGGCGGTGAGTGAGAGATTCGAACTCTCGATACGTTGCCGTATACACACTTTCCAGGCGTGCTCCTTCAGCCACTCGGACAACTCACCGTATTTTTTGTCTATCGGGAACGCTTTCCGTATTACCCTTTCGACGGGGCGCTACTCTAGGGGAAAGGGCATACGTGGTCAATCCTTTTTTGTAAAAAAATCCTCACTCTAGGTGGTTTTGCATATCATCCGTATAATCAATGGTCAGATTGGTAAAAAGGTAAGCAATTAATGCGGTTGCAAGTAACGTGTGAAGATCGGTTAGGGCTGACCAGAGAGCTGTTGGCGCAATTGGAAGATAACCGGATTGACCTGCGCGGTATCGAAATCGATGTGGCGGGCATTATCTATCTGCATCTGCCGGATGTTGATTTCGCCAGCCTGCAAAAATTGCTGCCTGATCTGCGCCGCATCGCCGGCGTGACGGATGTGAAAACCGTGGGGTATATGCCTTCAGAGCGGGAACATCACGAGATCCAGGCGCTGATGAAAGCCTTGCCGGATCTGGTGTTTGCGCTGGATATCAAAGGACGTTTGACGCAGGCCAACGATGCGGTGCTGAATATCCTGCGTTTATCGCTGAAAGACATTCAGGGCGTGCAGGCTGGCAGTTTTCTCAAGGGTTTTGCCTTCCTGCAGTGGCTTTCTTCCGAAAATCCGCAGCCGGAAACCTGCAAACTGGTTTTTGCCGGGGAAGAGTTTCTGGCGGATATCCTGCCTATCTTTATTCCGGACACGCAGGGCGTATCGCATCTGGCCGGTGCCGTTGTGGTGCTGAAATCAGCCCGTCGGGTAGGGCACCATTTCAATTTACTGCACAGCTACGATGACAGCAGTTTTGAGCAGTTTTGCGCTGAAAGTCAGGTGATGCAGCAGTTATTGCATCAGGCGCGCCGTTTCGCGATGCAGGATCAGCCATTACTGATCATGGGTGAAACCGGCTCCGGCAAGGAGATGCTGGCTCGGGCCTGTCACCGGGCCAGTTTGCGGGCCAGTGGACCTCTGCTGACACTAAACTGTGCCGCGTTGCCGGATGATGTGGCCGAGCATGAGCTGTTTGGTTCTGCGCCCGGTGCGTTCGGGCCGGACTGGCCGGGCAAAAAGGGGTTACTGGAGCAGGCCAGCGGCGGGGCATTCCTGCTGGATGAAGTTGCCGAAATGTCACCGCTGCTGCAGAGCAAATTACTCCGGGTTTTGCAGGACGGGCGTTTTCACCGGGTCGGGCAGGAAAGTGAAGTCACCGTCGATGTACGGCTGTATTGCACTACCCGTAAATCGCTGGGCGAACAGGTCCGAAAAGGGCTGTTCCGCGAAGATCTGTTCTTCCGTCTGAATGTGCTGACGCTGGAGATGCCGGCGCTGCGGCAGCGTCTCGCCGATATCATGCCGCTGGCACAGCAGTTCTGCAGCCGGATCAGTGAGGAATTACAGCGGCGACGTCCGCGATTCTCGCGTTCCATGACGGAGTTTCTGAACAGTTATCCATGGCCGGGGAATGTCCGCCAGTTGAAAAACGCGCTCTATCAGGCGCTGACGTTGCTGGAAGGCGATGAACTGACGCCGGACATGCTGCGGCTACCGCTGATGGATGCGCACGAGTCAACGGCGGAGCAGTGGTTTGATGGCACCTTGCCGGAAGCGACCAAGCGTTTTGAAAGGCTGATGCTGGAACGATTGTATCCGCTTTATCCTTCCAGCCGGCAGCTGGCGCAACGTCTGGGGCTGTCGCATACCGCGGTGGCAAATAAGCTGCGGGAATATGGTCTGAATAAAGCAGAGCCGGGTTAACCGGCTCCAAAGCTTTCTTTACAACGCAGGATCGATGGGGCGGGAAAGTAAATTGATATCCCGATCATCAATTTTCAGATACCAGAGATCGGTATCCCAATCACCCAGCACAATTCGGCGGGCCTGCTGCTGATTGCTTAATGTCACCGGATGAATGTGCGGACGATGGGTGTGTCCGTGGATCATCAGTGTCGCTTTATGCTGCTCAAAACAGGTAATCACGCTCTGCGGTGTCACATCCATAATGCTGCGGCTTTTCTGCTGTTTCCCTTTGTGACTGCCCTGACGGATTTTCTGCGCGATTTTTACCCGGCGGGATAGCGGGAGATGCAAAAAGATCCACTGCAACCAGGGCCAGCTGGTGATCCGGCGGAAACGCTGATAGGCCTCATCGTCGGTACAAAGCTGATCACCATGTAAGAGCAGGGCTTTCTCGCCAGCCAGTTCGCAGGCATAAATGGGCGGCAGGAGGGTCATGCCGCATTCACGGGCAAACCGTCTTCCGATCATGAAATCACGGTTGCCATGCGAATAAAACAGCTGACAGCCATGGTCGGCCAGGGTTCTCAGTGCTTTGGTGACTTGTTGCTGCAGGGGTGACTGTTCGTCATCACCAATCCAGAATTCGAACAGATCACCGAGAATATAAAGTTCATCAGCGGTTCGGGCGTCGGTTTCAAGAAAACGGATAAATGCCTGGGTCAGATCAGGGCGGGATTCACTCAGATGCAGATCTGCGATGAAGAGTTTAGTCATGTGTATCCGGGGAAAGAGCCATACCGCCGTAACGGTATGGCAGACTGATTATTCAGAGACAGTAACGTTTTCGATAACCACGTCTTCTTTCGGTACGTCCTGGTGCATACCGTAACGGCCGGTTTTCACCGCTTTGATTTTGTTCACAACTTCCATACCGGCAGTCACCTGACCGAATACGCAGTAACCCCAGCCCTGCATGGATTCAGATTTGAAATCCAGGAAGGTGTTGTCAGCCACGTTGATGAAGAACTGTGCGGATGCTGAGTGCGGCTCCATGGTACGCGCCATTGCGATGGTGCCTACTTTGTTGGAAACACCATTGTTCGCTTCGTTTTTGATCGGAGCGCGGGTGTTTTTCTCTTCAAAGCCAGGTGCATAACCACCGCCCTGAACCATGAAACCATCAATCACACGGTGGAAGATTGTGCCGTTGTAGTGACCATCGCGGCAGTATTGCAGGAAATTCGCTGCAGTAACCGGTGCTTTGTCGTTGAACAGTTCCAGGGTGATATCGCCGAAATTAGTGTGCAGAGTAACAGACATGTTTTTGCCTCTTTAGAAATTGTGTACTGATTCTAGCTGATGAGACGTTGACACAAAAGCCGCAAGTAAAACATCTGTTAACAACCGGGCCGAAAGGAGGGGTGCAATCTCAGGCTCTCTTCTTTAGAATGTTGGGATTCATGATTAATACGGTGACATTATGCTGAAGATTTACAACACCCTGACTCGCCAGAAAGAAGAATTCAAACCAATCCAGCCCGGCAAGGTGGGCATGTATGTCTGTGGTGTCACCATTTACGATCTGTGTCATATCGGCCATGGCCGCACTTTCGTTGCTTTTGACGTTGTCGTGCGTTATCTGCGGTATCTTGGCTATGATGTCACGTTTGTCCGTAACATCACTGATGTGGATGACAAGATCATCAAACGTGCCGCAGAAAACGCGGAAAGCTGTGATGCGCTGACCGAACGTCTGATCGGTGATATGCATGCCGATTTCGATGCCCTGAAACTGCAGCGTCCGGACATTGAACCACGCGCCACGCAACATATCGGTGAAATTATTGCGCTGGTACAAAGCCTGCTGGATCAGGGATATGCCTATGTTGCCGATAATGGTGACGTCCTGTTCTCCATTGACAGTTTCCCTGAATATGGCCGTCTGTCTGGCCAGAATATCGAACAGCTGCAGGCCGGTGCCCGCGTGGATGTAGAAGAAACCAAACGCAATCCGATGGATTTCGTGCTGTGGAAGATGTCCAAACCAGGTGAACCGATGTGGGATTCACCATGGGGTGCAGGCCGTCCGGGCTGGCATATCGAATGTTCCGCCATGAATTCCAAACATCTGGGCCATCATTTTGATATTCACGGTGGTGGTTCTGATCTGCAGTTCCCGCATCATGAAAACGAAATTGCACAGAGCTGCTGCGCGCACCATACGCCTTATGTGAACACCTGGATGCATTCCGGTATGGTGATGGTGGATGAGGAAAAAATGTCTAAGTCATTAGGCAACTTCTTCACCATCCGCGATGTACTGAAAGTCTATGACGCAGAAACCGTACGTTACTTCCTGATGTCCGGTCATTACCGCAGCCCGCTGAATTACTCTGACCTGAACCTGCAGCAGGCGCGTGCTTCACTGGAACGTCTCTACACGGCTTTGCGTGGTGTGGAAGAGGGAGAAGAACAAACCGCGTTGTCTGCGCCGTTTGAAGAACGTTTCAAGGCTGCCATGGATGACGACTTCAACACACCGGAAGCCTACTCCGTGCTGTTTGATCTGGCGCGTGATCTGAACCGCGCCAAACAGGATTCTGCCGCAGATGCGGTTGCGCTGGCGGCCTGTCTGCGCCGTCTGGGTAGTGTGCTGGGTATTCTGCAGCAACAGCCGGAACAGTTCCTGCAATCCGGTGCGGCCGCAGAAGCGGATGATGTGGCTGAAATCGAGCAACTGATCAAAACCCGTAACGAAGCCCGCGCCAGCAAGAACTGGGCGCTGGCTGATGAAGCCCGTAATAAACTGACAGAGATGGGCATCGTGCTGGAAGACGGCCCTCAGGGAACAACCTGGCGCCGTAAAGGCTAACCGGTCTTTGAGTATGAAAAGCCTGTCAGGATATTCCGACAGGCTTTTTTGTTTGAATCAAGGATGTAATTAATGAAAATTCTGCTGATTGAAGACGATGCATTGTTGCTGCATGGCGTGCAGAAAGCGCTGGTGCAGCAGCAATACTGCTGTGACGTGGCCCAGAGTATAAAAGAGGCCCGTCGCTATGTGCTGGAAGATTACGACCTGATCATTCTTGACCTGGGTTTACCGGACGGTGACGGCCTGACGCTGCTGAAGCAATGGCGCCAGCAAGGCAGCGCTCAGCCCGTTTTGATTCTGACCGCCCGGGATTCACTGGATGATCGGGTGAAAGGTCTCGATCTGGGCGCGGATGATTATCTGATCAAACCGTTTGCATTGGCTGAACTCCTGGCCCGAATCAGAGCCCTGATGCGGCGCCGTTTTGAAAAGGCGGAGAATGTCCTGCAATTTGGCGCGCTCCGGCTGGATATGAACCAGAATCAGGTCTGGCTGCAGGAGCAGGAACTGACGCTGACCCGGATGGAATATGCCATTTTGCGTCGCTTGATGCTGCATGCCGGGAAAACGGTACAGCGTGAGCGGTTACAGCAGGATCTGTATGACTGGAATGATGAAATTGGCTCCAACACGCTGGAAGTCTATATTCATCATCTGAGACGGAAACTGGGTGCTGACAGTATCAAAACCGTGCGCGGGGAGGGGTATCGTCTTGAAGCAAAATCAGAATAGCTTATCGCGGCGATTATTATTCAGTATTGGCACGATTCTGTTTGTCACCCAGGGCACCACTATTTTCTGGCTGTTGCATGAAGAACAGGAAATCATTGTCCATAACTTGCGCCATGCCAGCAAACTGAAGGTTCCGGTTGAGAGTCTTAGCTGGTTTAACTGGGAGATCGTTGGTGCGCTGTTTTTCCCGGCGCTGACGGCATTCTTACTCAGCTTGTTTATCAGTTGGATCGCGATAAAACGGATTATTGCACCATTGTATAAGCTGACGGCCCAGTTGCAGCAGCGCAATGTTGAGCAGTGGCAGCCGTTCGACGATGACGGAACCAGCCGTGAGGTTACCGCTATTACCAGTGCCCTGAATAAGCTGATGCAGAAATTGCAGTTGGCCTTTTCCCGCGAGCGGCAATTCACGTCGGACGTTTCACATGAGCTGAGGACACCCATTGCCGGTATACGGCTGAATCTGGAGCTGCTTGAATCTCAATCGCCAGAGGAAATCAAGGCACTGATCTCCCGTCTGGATGGGATGCAGCGCACCATCGATCAACTGCTCACCATGGCCCGTCTGGAACAGAAAATGGTGATGGGTCTGCAAACTCCGGTTGATCTGGTGAGCGACGTCATTCTGCCGGCACAGAATGAATGCCGGGAGCTGTTACAAGTCCGGGGGCAAACCGTCGCGCTATCACTGCCGGATACAGCATATGTGATTGGGGATAAAACCCTGCTGAGTCTGCTGCTACGCAATCTGGTGGAGAACAGCAGCCGTTATGCCGATAGTGATACCGGGCTGACTATTACCGTGACAAAACAGACAGACGGATTGCACCTGATCGTCAGGGATATCGGTAAAGGGGTCGATGAGACGCACCTGGCGGCATTAACCGATGCATTCCGGCGCTTTGATCAACGGGGAGGCGGAGTAGGGCTGGGGCTGAATATCGTCGCGCGTATATGCCGTATTCATCAGGCAAACCTGCAAATCAGAAACCACAATCAGCCGCATGGTCTGGAAATTGATATTGTATTTCCTGCGGATAGCCGAAAATAAAAAAGGGCTGAAATCTTCAGCCCTTAATCTCTGCGTTAGCTGTGGTATTGCTCACAGGCCTGCAGGGTATTCTCGATCAGCGTGGCCACTGTCATCGGCCCCACACCGCCCGGTACAGGCGTGATGTAGCTGGCGTGTTGCTCGGCAGTGGTATATTCCACGTCACCCACCAGTTTGCCATTGGATAAGCGGTTAATGCCTACGTCCAGTACGATGGCACCCGGCTTGATCCATTCACCCGGAATAAATTCAGCCTTGCCGACTGCCACGACCAGCAAATCAGCCTGACGGACAAACTGCTCCAGCCCTTTGGTGAAACGGTGACAGGTCGTTGTAGTACAACCGGCCAGCAGCAGTTCCAGGGTCATTGGACGGCCAACGATGTTGGATGCGCCGACAACCACGGCGTTCATGCCTTTCAGCTCGACGCCGGTGCTTTCCAGCAGAGTCATCATGCCTTTAGGTGTGCAGGGACGCAGGGCAGGGATGCGTTGCGCCAGACGGCCAACGTTATAAGGATGGAAACCATCCACATCTTTGTTTGGCAGGATCCGCTCAATAACCAGCGTTGAGTCAAGATGAGCAGGAAGCGGAAGCTGAACCAGAATACCATCCACGGTCGGATCGGCATTGAGCGTGTCAATCAGTGCCAGCAGTTCATCCTGGCTTGTGGTTACGGCTAAATCGTAAGATTTAGAAATAAAACCCACTTCTTCACAGGCACGGCGTTTGCTGCCGACATAAACCTGAGACGCGGCGTCCTCGCCAACCAGCACCACGGCCAGCCCCGGGGCCCGTAATCCTTTTGCTTTACGCTCTGCGACACGGGCAGCTACACGCTGACGCACAGACAGGGCAATCGCTTTTCCATCAATGATTTTTGCAGACATACCTTCCACTCACCTTGCTTTGCTGGCGCATATTGTCGCATTTTTTTTACAATAAGGTTAGTGTATAAACATGCGCTTACCACGGTCGTTCAATATGTGAACGGTCGCCGGCTTTTCGCTAAAAAGCGTTTGACGCCATCAGGGAGAGCCTATATTATTCGCCCCCGTCGTCGGACGTCTCGACAGAACATCGGTGATTAGCGCAGCCCGGTAGCGCATCTGGTTTGGGACCAGAGGGTCAAAGGTTCGAATCCTTTATCACCGACCATTTTCTTCCAGTGCGCCCTTAGCTCAGTTGGATAGAGCAACGGCCTTCTAAGCCGTGGGTCACAGGTTCGAATCCTGTAGGGCGTACCAGTTAAGACGATGGTTGTTCAGCTTCAAAGATGGTGTGACAACACGGTTCGATGGTGGCTATAGCTCAGTTGGTAGAGCCCCGGATTGTGATTCCGGTTGTCGTGGGTTCGAGTCCCATTAGCCACCCCAAAAAAGTTCAGAGCTGCGGAAGTGGCGAAATTGGTAGACGCACCAGATTTAGGTTCTGGCGCCGCAAGGTGTGAGAGTTCGAGTCTCTCCTTCCGCACCATGTTCTGAACGAAACAATAAACCAGCGAAAGCTGGTTTTTTTGTGCCTGAAATTTACGTGTTGTCCCCGAATAATCAATATCAATGCTAGCGACTGAAGCCAGACGCTGGTGCCGTCATCCGCAGCATCCTCGATTGGCCCGCTATTCTTTTTCCTGAACCGACAGAACTTGATACAATTTCATCATGCATGACTCTTTTTATATTTACATATCGAAATATCTCGATATATAGTAAAGCCATCTGTTCAGGTGATGACTATGACGAATCAGGAAGTCGATTCCATTATCAAAGCGTTAGCCAATCCGGCCCGGAGAGATATTCTGCAGTGGTTGAAAACACCGGCGGAGTCTTTTCCGGAGCAAAAAACGCCGTATGACAATGGCATCTGTGTCGGGCAGATTTTTGAACGGGCGGGATTATCGCAATCGACCATCTCTTCGCATCTGGCGACGCTGCAACGTGCCGGCTTGCTCACCTCAAAACGGGTTGGGCAGTGGGTGTATTACCAGCGAAATGAGGCCGTGATTGCGGAGTTTACAGCCCATATCCAGCAGGCTTTATAACTTTGGAGGTTGCATGACCACCTTGTTTGATCCCATTCAGATGGGCGAATTATCGCTGAAAAACCGTGTGGTGATGGCGCCACTGACGCGTTGCCGTGCCAGTGAAGGGCGGGTGCCGAATGCGTTAATGGCAGAGTATTATGCCCAGCGAGCCACTGCCGGGTTGATTATCTCTGAAGCAACCTCAGTGACACCGATGGGCGTGGGTTATCCGGATACACCAGGGATCTGGTCTGATGAACAAGTCGTAGGCTGGAAGCTGATCACCGATGCGGTGCATCAGGCCGGTGGCACGATAGTTATGCAACTGTGGCATGTCGGCCGAATTTCCGATCCGACCTACCTGAATGGCGAATTACCGGTGGCCCCGAGCGCGATTGCCGCGGAAGGGCATGTGAGCCTGATCCGTCCGATGAAACCGTATGTGGTGCCGCGTGCTCTCGGACTGGATGAGATCCCGGCGATTATAGAGGCCTACCGCAAGGGCGCTGAAAACGCGAAAAAAGCCGGATTCGATGGTGTTGAAATCCATGCGGCGAATGGTTATCTGCTCGATCAGTTCCTGCAAAGCTCAACCAATCTGCGTACTGATGAATATGGCGGGCCGATCGAAAACCGCGCACGTTTACTGCTGGAAGTAACCGATGCTGCGATCAGCGTCTGGGGGGCGGGTCGTGTTGGCGTGCATTTGGCGCCGCGGGGTGATTCTCATACCATGGGCGATCAAGACCCTGCTGCAACTTTCGGTTATGTGGCGAAAGAGTTGGGTAAACGCAACGTCGCCTTTATCTTTACCCGTGAACATTTCAATGCGCCGGTATTAACGCCACAGCTGAAACAAGCCTTTGGCGGGGCGGTGATTGTGAATGAACAGCTGACGCGAGAAAGCGCACACGCTCTGCTGAATGAAGGTGTTGCGGATGCGGCGGCCTGGGGAAAACAGTTTATTGCGAACCCGGATCTGGTCACTCGTCTGCAGGGAAATGGTCCATTCAATGAGCTGCGAACCGATGTAATGTACGGCGGTGGCGAAGCGGGCTATACCGATTATCCTGTATTGGCGTAAGCCCTAAAAGAAAGGGAAGGACAGTATCGTCTTTCCCTTTTTCTCACATTCTGAGCCCGCTACGAACTGCAACACTTTCCTTTGATCAGATTGCCTGCAATCACAATAAAACTGATCAGCGTATAAATGCCAAAAGCAACGATGAGCCACTGCGGCATTGTCCATGAAAGGAACTGCCACTGCAGATCGGAACATTCCCCTGTGGCATTAAAAAACCAGGGTGCCCATTGGTTGAGTGGTAACCAGTCCGGGAAAACCACGAATAAATCGCAGGTCGTGAATGGGGAAGGGTTAAGCTGTATGTTGGTATGTTGTAACGCCAGTCGCAGCCCCTGTACCGCCGAATACGCCCACAATAAGAGACCGCTCCAGCGCAGAATCAGGTTCTTCGGATAGATGAAACCGATGATTGAGGCGGCCATGATCCCAAGTACCGCGACACGCTGATAAATACATAACACGCAAGGTTGTAACCCCATCACGTGCTGAAACACCATGGCACAGAGTTCAAGAAAAAGGGTTGAACCGAAAAGCACGGCCCATGCAATTCGGTTTTGAGTGAGTTTCCGGATAAACGCAATCATTCGGGCTCCCGCGGTGGGCTTAGAATATACAAGTAAATTAACTAATGAGAACTATTATCACTTTAAACCTTCCCCTTACAGGAAGGTCAAGAATAAGGGCATGCGATAGTTTGTTTTATAACGCCTTTCCTGTCAGTGCTTCAATATCGGCATAGGCCATTTGTTCTGCGGAGGCGAGTTGGATCCGTGACTGGCGGATCTCCAGCCATTGTTGTTCTGCTTCAAGCAGCCCGGACAAAGTGAGCTGGTTATTCTGATAAGCCTGAAGGGCTGATCGTAGATTGAGCGCAGCCTGTTCCCGGATGGTATTTTTCAGTAATTGCTGCTGTTTCTGTGCTTGTTCCACAGCTGCAATGGCTCGCCAGAATTCGCCCTGCAAGTCATTACTCATTTGCTCCTGCTCTGCTTTTGCCGCAATACTCATCGCTTGCGCCTCGCGCTCATCCGCGGAGCGTCGGGTCATGTTGATTGGCAGGTTGAACTGAAGCATGCCTTCCCATTCTTCGAGCTGTTGCTCACTCTGCACTGCGGTCACTCCCACCGTAAAATCCGGGTAGCGATTTTTCTCTACCAACTTTTCATTCAATCCGGCTGCATTACGCGCAGCGACCGTCTGTTGCCATTGCGGTGTTTGTTTGACCCACTCGCTTTCTTTGAGTGTTCTCAGTTCTGAATCACTCAAGGCAGGTAACTCATCTGGCCAGGCTAGTTCTGCGGAAGGTGAACGATTGAGAATAGCATTGGTCCAGGTTTGCAGCTGTTTCTGCTGTGCCTCCAGATCAATCTGTATCTTGGCTAACTGGCTCCGGTTCAGCTGTGTCTGGATTAATTCCTGCTGTGTACCTAACCCTTGCTGATAACGAGTCGCTACGGTTTGTTCAATTTGGCGAAGGACAGAATCAATCTCCTGATTCAATAAATACATCTGATGGGTTTCATAGCGCTGTGCATATAAACGACGGATTTCCGCCCTCAGCTCATTGCGGGTCTGCGCGGTTTTGAATTTAGCCGCGTCAGCCTGTTGCTCCGCGATGCTTGTCTGGAGATCCCGTTTGCCATACCACGGCAGATCCTGCATCAGCGTATATTTGGTTTGTCCGGTTTTTCCCGGAAGATACTGCTTTCCCTTACCTTCCGGCGTGAAATCCATCAGTTCCAGTTTAAATACCGGGTCGGCCAATGCTCCCGCAGAAACTGTCCGCGCAGAAGCGGCATTCATTTCTGCAATCACCTGCTGTAATTTCGGATTGTTCTCCTGTACTGCAGCCTGTAACGAAATCAGTGAATCACCTAATGTTTCGGCCCACACGGAGCCTGCAAATAATCCGGACAACAGTAGGGTGTAGTTCATTTTTTTTCTCATGAGTTCTTCCTTAATTTTTTGACGTTACCGGCATGGATTTGACAGCCGTGCCGGAAACAGATTGAGCGTATACACCAGAAAATTAATATCCCGAGAATTAATGTATTTTTTAAAATGACTGATTTTAAAATTTAATGCATGTATGGCCCGTCTGAAATAAATACAGAATATCCTCCGGATTAAAAT
Organism: Tolumonas osonensis; assembly: GCF_014202415.1. GTDB lineage: Bacteria > Pseudomonadota > Gammaproteobacteria > Enterobacterales > Aeromonadaceae > Tolumonas > Tolumonas osonensis. Next base: position 409,308 of record NZ_JACHGR010000002.1, on the reverse strand, counting down.
CCAGATTTAATTTTTTCATGGAATATATAACGTAATATTCCACTCAGTACTTGTTATCAATATAAATTGAGCGAAGTATCGGCTGGGAACTTGGTTCAGAGGATAAACGTGACGGGAGGAGGCGAAACGATGGCAGGGATGTGATCGTTATAGAGTGGTAATGCGAGTGCCAGAACAGCGGTGTTCTGACGCGAAAATTCTTTTAAAGTCAAAGAAATAGGTGGAAAGCCGTTGCAAAGCGGCAGACAGGAGGAGCACTGGACAGAATCATGGTTCACCACCAGGGGTTTCTGTTTTCCCTCGACCGGTATATAACAGGAGGCCGGCATAACCGAGACTATATCGGTTTTTGCTAAAGGTATGGCCTGAGATGATTGATTTACTGGTGCTTCATTCATCATGCGCCATGCAGCAACAGACTGGAAAGGCATCCAGGTCGCCAGCATCAGCATAATAATGAGCCCCATTCGAGCAATCATTTTGCACGTCTCAGGTTTAATTCGTGTTGTTAGATTAGAACCAAAAACTTATAAATTCAATATTGCCACTATGGTAAGGTTTGAACATATTTTAATTATTTTGACTACACTTAAATAAATTAACAGCTTCTTGCCGTACCTATATCTTTAGTTGTTGTTTGTCGAAATATGTTTACCCCTATATCAGGAACGCACACCCCGTTTTATTCCATCGGGGAAAAAGTAAGGAGCGGCGATCATGAAAATCACCCATATACATTCTGCCCCTGTGACAGAAAAACCGCAGGATGTGGATCCCGTCTGCGGGATGGAAGTGAAACCGGATAGCCCTTATCAAATGCAGTACGAAGGCCGGATGTATTATTTCTGTAGTGAACATTGTCTGCACAAATTCAAAGCCCATCCTGAGCAATACCGGAAACAGCCGACAGTGGAACAAGTCAATCTGAATCCGGATTCGGGTGTGATGTATACCTGCCCGATGCATCCCGAAATACGGCAGGATCATCCCGGTAGCTGCCCGAAATGCGGGATGGCGCTGGAGCCGGAACAACCGCAATTGGAGAAGGAAGACAATCCGGAACTGCGTGATTTCCAGCATAGGTTCTGGTTTACGTTGCCACTCACGGTCGTTGTTACGTTACTGGCGATGTTTGGGCATCGGGCTGAATTATTCAGCATGACGACGCAAAGCTGGGTTGAGCTAACGCTGTCAATACCGGTGGTGTTATGGGCCGGATGGCCATTCTTTACCCGCTGGGCACAATCCATTTTGCATCGGAATCCTAATATGTGGACGCTGATTGGAACAGGAACCGGTGCCGCTTTTATCTACAGCGCGGTTGCGACCATTGCGCCTGATATTTTCCCTGTTTCATTTCAGTCTATGGGGCGGGTTGCCGTCTACTTCGAGGCAGCGGATGTCATCATTTCACTGACTTTACTGGGTCAGGTGATGGAGTTGAAAGCGCGTTCTCAAACATCCGAAGCGATCCGTTTACTCATGGGGCTGGCCCCCAAAACGGCACGCAAAATTTACCCCGATGGTACGGAGGAAGACATTCCACTGTCTCATGTTCACGTGGGGGATGTGCTGCGTATCCGCCCCGGCGAAAAGGTACCGGTAGATGGCGTGATTGTGGATGGTTCCAGCACGGTCGATGAATCCATGCTGACTGGCGAACCGATACCGGTTAGCAAGAAACAAGGCGATAAAGTCATTGGCGCCACGATGAATACCACGGGCGCACTGACGATGCGTTCGGAAAAAGTGGGTTCACAAACCGTGCTGGCGCAAATTGTGAATATGGTGGCACAGGCACAACGCTCTAAAGCACCAATGCAACGAATGGCTGACCGGATTGCCGGTCACTTTGTCGTGACGGTTGTCCTGGTCGCTGTCATCACGTTTTTTGCCTGGGGGCTGTTTGGTCCTCCTGCGACCGGGTGGGAATATGGGCTATTGAATGCAGTCGCCGTGCTGATTATTGCCTGTCCGTGTGCACTGGGACTGGCTACGCCGATGTCGATCATGGTTGCGACAGGGAAGGGGGCAACCAGGGGAATACTGTTTCGTGACGCAGCGGCGATAGAGAATTTCCGCAAAGTAAACACATTAATTGTCGATAAAACAGGGACCCTGACGGAAGGGCATCCCGTGTTTGAACAAGCGATCCCGGCAGAAGGTTTTGAGAAAAACGAGATCCTGCGGATTGCAGCCAGTCTGGATCAGGGGAGTGAGCATCCACTGGCCCGGGCCATCGTCGATGCCGCACGCTTAAATGGATTGCTGCTGGAGGCGGTAAGTGGCTTCGAGACCATTTCCGGAATCGGTGTGAAAGGTCTCGTCTCTGGCCAGCAAGTGTTGCTCGGAAATACAACGCTGATGGAGCAGATGAAGGTAGAAACGCTCGCATTACGTTCCAATGCAGAACGCCTGCGGACAGAAGGTGCCAGTGTGATGTATCTGGCCATAAATCAGAAATTAGCCGGATTATTGGCGGTCAGTGATCCTATCAAAGCATCCTCTTTTGAGGCGGTGAAATCGTTAAGTGAAAGCGGGATCTCGGTCATTATGGCCACGGGGGATGGTCTGACGACTGCGAAAGCGGTAGGGAAAAAACTCGGTATTTCCGAAGTTCATGGTGAAGTTAAACCGGCTGACAAATTAGCGCTGGTGGAAAGTTTGCAGCAGCAGGGGTATGTGGTTGCCATGGCCGGTGATGGTATTAATGATGCGCCGGCACTGGCAAAAGCCGATGTGGGTGTCGCCATGGGGACAGGAACGGATGTGGCGATGAGCAGTGCACCCGTGACGTTAGTCAAAGGCGACTTACGGGGAATAGCCGTCGCGCGAGCGTTATCAGAGGCCACCATAGCCAATATGAAACAGAACCTGATGTTTGCCTTTGTTTATAATGCCCTTGGGATCCCACTGGCCGCCGGTGTTTTTTATTCCGCGACGGGCATGTTGTTATCCCCGATGATCGCCGCATTAGCCATGAGCCTGAGCTCTGTTTCTGTGATAACGAACGCCTTGCGGTTGAGGCGTGAATAGGCAAGGTTATTATTTACTATGTTACTTAGCAGAGTAACGTTACTGGTGTGACAAACCCGGCTGGTTTTACTGCAAGTACCGAACATTCTAATTGATCCAGAATGGCTTCAGCGGTATTACCGATGATAAATCCGGGAATACCTGTCCGTGCGATCGTTCCCATAACAATGAGATCTGCTCTTACTGCTTTAAGGAGTGCAGGTATTGTTTTACGCGCAGATCCCATCGGTAGGTGAACTTGAGGAGATAAATAGGAATATGCCTCGGCACCAAGCCGATCACGGAGTTTTTTGATCAATGCATCCATACCGGCTTGATGACGTGCACGCTCAGCATCAATCTCCCTTATCGTCGTGGTATCAGGCTCATTAATCCATCCTCGGACAAACTCGATTTCGGGTACATCCCATGCGTGCACAAGATGTAATTCTGCAAATTCGGATAATGCAAGAGAGTTAGCAAGATCCAGAATTTGTTGGTTTAACAAAGACTGGTTCTGGTCATCAGGATCAAAATCAAAAGCTGCGACGATACAATCGTAATTAGCTTTTTCTTGTGGTTTCATCAGCCAGATCGGACAAGGACATTTACGTAACAGATGCATATCATCACTTCCGAACAGGTGCATCATCCAATCAGGATTTTCCGCCCCCTTTATCACGAGATCATAATTGTTACGTAGTACGGCACGGATCACTTCGAGAAATTTTGTGCCTACCCGAACCTCAATATCTACATCGTGCACGTTTGTATAAGATGAAATTAACGATTCCAGCATATTCCAGCGTTTAGATATTAATGCTTCCGTCAGATCAGTAGAAATGCTACCAACTGTTTGCTCAGGAATGACATCAATAATTGCCAGATGGGCCTGATTGCTATGTGCCAGTGATACAGCGCGGATAATATTGGTTTCCTGAGCAATGGATGGTTCAAAAACATACAGAATGTTTTTAAAACTTCTCATTAATTACGCTCCTGTTTGGTCAACACTACTGTTAAAACGGCCTTCCATCAGACGATCTGCTGCTTCTTTTGCTGCATCAGCATAAGGAATCAATACTAGATCCACCCCAATTTGCCGGAACTGAGCTGCATCCCGGTAACCAGAACTGGCAATCGCAACCTTGCCGGGATAGTTTTTCTGTTGTAACCCATGAAGTAGTACACGGTTGATGCCCGGATCGCGTATTGTGCTGACAACCCAACGCACATGTTGTAATGGCAGGGTTGCCACGAACTCAGGATCTTCTGCATCGCCATAATGCACTTTGAAACCGTCGCCGATATGTTTTTGTACTGTAGTCGGATCGAAATCTACTGCCAGGAGTCTGCAGCCCCGCGCGCGTAGGTTTTCAGCCAGAGCAGCGCCATATCGCCCCAGACCGATCACTAAAATATCTATCTGATCTTCATTATCCAGCGAGCTGTCCAGCTCGCGATGAGGTACTTTGCGTTCAAATATCGAAAGCCATGGCGCAATACGTTCATAAATGGAATGGGAATAGATAATCATGTAAGTGGACGCACTGATGGTGACTAATCCGACCAATGTAATTAATCCGACGGTTTCCTGTTGCAAATGTCCCAGACTCAGACCCAGTGCAGCCAGAATCAGGGAGAATTCGCTGATCTGAGCGACAGTCAGACCTGCCAGAAATCCAGTACGCTTACGATAACCCATGTAGCCCATTATCATCATGACGATCAGTGGGTTACCAATCAGTACAAACAATGAGAAAACAATCGAGGCACCCATCTGAGCTCCCAAAATACTCAGATCGAGTGTTGCGCCTAGTTCAATGAAGAAAAAAAGGAGTAGAAAATCGCGAAGGCTGACTAATCTCGCGGCTACTTGCTCGCGGTAGGGCGTTGACGCAATAGATACACCGGCGAGAAACGCTCCCACTTCTTTACTGAAACCTAGCGTATCTCCGCCGACCGCACCGAGCATGGCCCAGGCAATCGCGAATAACATCAACAGTTCCGGCATGTGTGCCAAACGAAGCAATAAACTGGGTAACACGTAACGCATGAGCAAGGCTACCGTCAGCAGCATTGCTACACCTTTCAAAATAATTCTCAGGATTTCCCAGCTCATGTGTATTTCGCCTGCCGGCTGCCCAAAAGCGGTTAGTCCGATCATCACGAGTACTACCACAATATCCTGTACAATCAGAAAACCAACGGCAATCCGACCGTGCAATGAATCGACTTCACGCTTGTCGGATAGCAGTTTAACGATGATGATAGTACTGGAAAATGTCAGTGCTACTGCAACATACAAAGCAGAGACATGCGGCATTCCGAGCATCAGGGCGATCAAATATCCGACTAATGAAGTAAACAGAACTTGTCCAAGGCCGGAAGCTAGTGCGACGGGGCCGACAGTCCGGATAATGTGTAAATCAAGTTTTAGTCCTACCACGAAGAGCAACAGGGCAATGCCGAGCCCGGCAAATAATTCAATTTCACTACTGCGTGTGACCATCCCCAAAGCAGAAGGGCCAAGGAGAACACCCACTGCGATAAATGCCACAATCAGTGGTTGGCGTAACAGTTGTGCCAACCCTCCTCCGATGGCAGCCAGGCCGAGAATTGCAGCGATTTGAACAAATAAACTTTCAAACATAGCTCTATGAGGTCCCGGATTTTCAGATTTAACACGCATGTGATGTGGTCGAAAACCATCACATGCGTTTCCTGTGAAGCTTACTATCATTATGGTTCATAAAATGATGGAGTAGTGTTGGGTTTAATCAGAATCCCTGTTCTGTGGAGGTGAACAGGAGCTGCGCCTGAGGCGTCAATAAGCGAGGTTATCCGGCACAGGAATATAAAAATATTGGGTTCGTTAATAGTTATATTCTCCAGAATTCATAATTCGCATATCTGGAATTGTAAACTTTAATCCTGAACATTAATTTAAGAAGGGCGTCGAAGTGTTCACATTCCGATCTTTTTATAAAGAATCATAGAGGCATGGTTTGTAATGGATAATTTTAGCTATAAAAATACAACACAAATACATTTCGGTAAGGGTCAAATTTCAAAACTGAAAGATGAAATTCCTGCGGATGCCCGTGTTCTGATCACCTACGGCGGTGGCAGCATCAAGAAGAATGGTGTATTTGAGCAGGTTCAGGCTGCACTGGCGGGGATTGCCCATTTCGAGTTTGGCGGCATCGAGCCCAACCCGCACTATGAAACCTTGATTAAAGCGGTTGACCTGATTAAGCAGGAAAAGATCAATTATATTCTGGCTGTCGGCGGCGGCTCAGTGATCGATGGCAGTAAATTCATTGCTGCTGCGGCACTTTATCCTAGCGATCCTTGGGAAATCATTCAGACCTATGGCGCAAAAGTGACCAGCGCATTACCGCTGGGTTGTGTGCTGACATTGGCTGCCACCGGCTCTGAAATGAACAAAGGCGCCGTGATCACAAAAGCTGAAACCAAAGACAAGCTGTTCTTCTTCTCTGACCATGTTCAGCCTCGCTTCTCGATTCTGGATCCGGAAACGACTTATAGCCTTCCTGCAAAACAGACCGGCAATGGTGTTGTCGACAGCTTTGTGCACGTGGTTGAACAATATGTCACTTATCCGGTTAATGCAAAGGTGCAGGATCGTTTTGCCGAAGGTCTGCTCCTGAATCTGCTGGAAGATGGTCCGAAAGCACTGGAAAACCCGACCGATTATGATGTTCGCGCCAACCTGATGTGGACCGCTACGCTGGCGCTGAACGGCCTGATCGCAACAGGTGTGCCGGCAGACTGGGCGACGCATATGATTGGTCAGGAGATCACCGGTTTATACGGTCTGGATCATGGTCAGACGCTTGCCGTGGTACAGCCAGCGGTGTGGCTCTACAAAAAAGAGCAGAAAAAAGCGAAGTTACTGCAATATGCGGAACGCGTGTGGGGCTTACGCGAGGGTGATGAAGATAGCCGTGTGATGGCGGCGATTGAAAATACCCGTCAGTTCTTTGAAACGATGGGTATTCCGACCCGACTGAGCGCGTATGGCCTGGATGCCAGCATCATTGACCCGGTGGTGGCGAAACTGGAAGAACACGGCCATGTGAATCTTGGTGAACATGGAGATATCACCGCTGCGGATGTGAAGGAAATCCTGAAGCTGGCATTATAAGTTCAGCGCAATAAGCCCGGTTTAGCCGGGCTTATCTCATATACCCCGGTGTTTTTTCCGGAATGAAACCGGTGACTCGCCAATATTTGAGCTGAAGAACCTGGAAAAGACAGACTGGGAAGAAAAAAGCAGACTATCGCTGACTTCCTGCATATTCATGTTTGTTGTTGAAAGCATCTCACACGCCTTTTTAAGACGTACTTTTCTCAAAAGCAGGGAGAAATTCATATCTTCAAACTTCAGCTTTTGATTAAGCGTCCATCGGCTGATTCTGAGGTGATTACAGACATATTCCAGAATGCTGTTTTCTGTCTCTATATCGCGGGCGGCCATTGCCTTTTCGATTAAGACAATTACCATATCCATGAATGAACTCTTGGATAATAAAGATGTTGTCTCGCGTTCGATCTCTGCTTTTTGGTATTTATACAGGAATGGATTGAAATTTGAATTTTTACTAAACAGATGTTGATTTTTAACGATAATGTAGTTGCTATCCTGATTGAATATACAGTTTCCACCAAAAAAACTCACCAGTAAGTCTTTATGTTTATTGGTTGCCAATCCTGTTTTTATCTCGGCATCTGCGTGGTACATTTTAACAAGAGAGTACAAATAAACCAGTACACCAATCAGAGAAGACATATTTATCTTGTTAGGGCTAAAGTCGATGATTTCTATTTTGGTTTCATCAGGTTTTACTGAAACAATAATTTCTTCAACATTACCAATGATAACCCTGTGATTTATATAAGCCAGCAGAGCATCATATGCTGATTTTTCATTCAGGCAAAGACTGGCCAGTTGAGGGAATAATGCATATGAGAAGTCGATACTATTCTGACTTGTAATAAATTCAATCGTTTTCTCACTCCAGGTCTCAAGATATTGTGACCCATGATCGATAAAGGAATAATACTGATTTTCAGATAGCCTCACGCCTGGCGTTTCAATTTCGTAATCGCTAATCCCACTCTTTTTCAATAATTCTGATGTGTTCAGTCCCGCGTCATACAAGGCACTGTTTGTTTTAGCAATTATTAAATTCGAAATGCTTTTTATCATATTATCTCAGATGGGTCTTTTTTCTCTATCAATCAACATGCCTACTTTTTCATATTAAATATCGCGAATGATCTATAGTGCATGGATTTCGTGATGGTGGTCACATTATATTTTTATGTAATAAAGTGTAAATATGTGAGAACTTCAATGTTTCGCCATATATCCCCCGCAGGCAAAAACATTCACCGCCATGCAAAAGACGAAGTTTTAATTCTGCTGTAACTTGCACATACCGTATTTTTACGGACTGCCATCAGAAAGGCCAATAAAGCATATTTATTGGTTTGCCCGCAATTATATGAAATTCAAAGGAATAATATATGATGACGAAACCGAATAATACAAGGCCAAGTGTAGTAGCGATGGCTGTATGTGCGGTGTTATTTGCATCCATATCAGGTTGTAATAATGATGACAATAAATCCACATCGTCAACACCGGTTAAAGATAATGCTTATTATAAGGCTATGGCGGAGTCATTAGTCTCCAAAATGACGACCGAAGAACAATTAAATATGCTGGCTGGCCCAGGATATTCTCTCACCAGTGCAGGTTTTGGTGTGAACTATGATGTCTTGGTTAATCTTAAATCTGATGTACCGGGTACGGTTGGCTATATCAACGGGGTCTATAACGCTGCAACGGGTATCGATATTGCCGCTACCAAGCTAGCAGATGGGCCTGCGGGTGTCCGGATCAACTCAACACGTTCCGGTGAATCAGGAACCTTCTATGGCACAGCTTTTCCTGTCGGCATACTATTGGGTTCAACATGGAACCCTGAACTGGTACAGGAAGTCGGAAAAGCAATTGGTAATGAAGTGAAGGAATATGGCTTGGACTTCTGGCTTGCTCCGGGCATGAATATTCAGCGTAACCCATTAAATGGCCGTAATTTTGAATATTTTTCAGAAGATCCATTAATTTCAGGTGTCATGGCGGCAGCGGAAGTAAATGGTGCCCAAGCGGAAGGCGTTGGTACGACCATTAAACACTTTATTGCCAATAACGGGGAAACATCCCGGAATATAGTCAACAACGTTATTTCTCCACGCGCTATTCGTGAAATTTATCTGCGTGGCTATGAATATGCCGCCGAACATGCTCATCCTTGGGCTGTTATGACGGCTATGAATAAAGTGAATAGCACGTACACCGGACAATGGAAAGATCTGAATACCTCGGTATTACGCAATGAATGGGGCTATGAAGGTTTTGTCATGAGTGACTGGTTTTCGGGAGATGGCAGTTATGTCGATATGATTAAATCGGGTAATGATTTGATTGAACCCGGCGGACGAGGATTACCTTATGGTTTTGGCGATGCATTAACCGCATTGAAAGAGGGGTATTCATCCGGAATATTGAGTTCTGGTGATATTAAACAAAGTACTGTCCGTATTCTGACACAGGTTTTGAAAACACCATCAAACCAGAATTATATTCCTGACAATAATCCGGATTTGAATATGCATGCAATCCTTTCAAAAGAAGCCGCCAAAGAAGGTATGGTGCTGCTGAAAAATACGGACAATAGTCTGCCAATCAGCCGTTCAGATAAAGTCGCGCCTTTTGGTATTGCAGCGGTGAATACACTGAAAGGTGGTGGCGGTAGTGGCGATGTGAATGCCGCTTATACTATCAACATTATGAAAGGGTTATCCAGCCAGTTCGCGATTGATTCAACGCTTGATAATTTCTATAACGATTTCTTTGCAGCAAATAAAACATCCACTAATTTTGGTGGTATATCAACCATCATCAGTTGCCGGGAACCTGATTCTACGGAGATGACCTTAGAACAAATTAACACGGCTGCTGATAATAATGATGTTGCAGTGATCAGTATTGGTCGTAATTCCTCACAAGGTGTCGATCGTACAAATACGGCTGGTGATTATTTGCTTTCTGCTGCTGAAAGCGAGTTGATTAATAATGTGTCGACTGCGTTTCACAATCAGAACAAAAAAGTGATTGTGGTACTGAACACCGCCGGTGTCATGGATACCACTGCCTGGCAGGATAAGGTCGACGGCATATTGCTGGCTTATATGCCAGGTCAGGAAGCGGGGGATGCGATTGCCGAAATCTTATCCGGTGATACCAATCCAAGCGGTAAACTGACCCAGACATTCCCGGCCAGCTATGTGGATGTTCCTTCGTCTGGCACTTTCCCGGGCGTTGATACCAATGGTGACGGCAGAGTCGATACCAATTACTACAACGATGACATCTATGTCGGCTACCGTTATTACAATTCCTTCAACAAACCAGTCGCTTATCCTTTTGGATATGGATTGTCATACACCACGTTCAGCATCAGTGATTCTGCAGTTTCAGCCAATACACTTGATAAAGGCGCTAATGGCAGTATTACGCTGACAGCAACGGTGAGCAACACCGGCAGTATCGCAGGCAAGGAAGTGGCTCAGGTCTATATTAATGCGCCGGAAGTGAAGTTGAAAAAACCAACCATAGAGCTGAAAGCGTTTGATAAAACCAGCGAACTTGATGCGGGAGCATCTGAGAAACTGAGTTTCAATATTCCTGCCAAGTTACTGGCCAGCTTCGATCCAGATAACAACCAGTGGATCGTAGAACCGGGTACCTATCAGGCATATATCAGCAACTCTTCGGATATCTCTGGTGTAGAGCCAGTCAGCTTTACCGTGAGTAAAGAGATTGTGGTGAGTAATACCACGCCTGGCGCTCTGGCGTTGCCAAGTGGTGTTGCGGCATCTGATTTTGTGACTGTTTCCGAGTAATAGTGAAAATGAGGACGGCGTTATGTCGTTCTCAATCCATAACTGGGCATGTGATCATTAGCACAAATACGAATATTACACCCGGATGATAAATATCTGCCCCCTTATGCAAAGGCTTGGGATATGGGTTTGTATTACAGTAAATCCGCTTTTTATTAATCAGGAAGTCATTAATACATGAAAAACAGACAGCAACGCGGTTTTACTCTGCTTGAAATTATGGTGGTTATTGTAATTCTTGGCATTCTGGCCAGTCTGGTTGTACCTAATCTGATGGGGAATAAAGAGCAGGCTGATCATCAGAAAGCGGTGAGTGATATTGTTGCGCTCGAAAATGCTCTGGATATGTACAAGCTGGATAACACGCGTTATCCGACCACCGACCAGGGCATGCAGGCCTTGGTGAATAAACCTGACAGTGATCCGGTTCCTCGCAATTATAAAGATGGCGGATATATCAAACGGTTACCGGCTGATCCCTGGCAGAACGATTATCAGCTCCTCAGCCCGGGTGAGCATGGCAAGCTGGACGTGTTTTCCATGGGGCCGGATGGAGAAGCAGGTACTGAGGACGATATCGGTAACTGGAATCAGGATAAAACCGCCGGGTGATCGCATGGAGACGTGTATGATTTACAGAATGTCCAAAGGATGGCTACTGAATAAATTTAAAAGCAGTATCGAAAATCATGAGGATTATATCGTTGAGTCCCGTGAGGCGGCCCGGTTTCTTGGTATTTCAGTCCGGGAATTAAAAGAGTCTATATTAAAAACCGGGAAGCTGAACGGATTTGCCTCTCCTCGCGCTTATAAGGTGGGGAACCAGTATTATTTTTTTATAAACGAACTTCATGCCATTAAGGCTTGATGGAGTACGAATCATGTTGAAAACCACGCCCATTGGACGTGGTTTTTGTCTGTGAAGTTCAGATTTGATTCAGCACTACCGGGTCAACCCAGTAACGCTACAACATCACACAGGCTATTGTCGTTGATGTGCCGGATAATCCGGACGAGAACCAGATCAAACAGGCGATTGGATCAGCGGCTGCGCATTACTTGCAAACATCATTGCGGCCAAATGATCTGGTTGGTGTATCCGCCTGGAGCGGCACGATCACGGCCATGGTCGATAATATGCATCCACTGAATGTGAAAGCCCGGGGAGTTATCCAGTTGCTGGGTGGGGTTGGTCCGAATGGGAACGTACAGGCCACACTGTTAACGCATTCACTGGCCAATATGCTGAACTGTTCACCTTCTTTACTTCCGTCACAGAGTATTGAGCGTTCTATCGATGATAAAAAACGCTTAATGGCAACCCAGGAAGTCTCGGGCGTGGTTGATCAATTCAAAGAAGTTGATCTGGCCATTGTCGGTATCGGCATGCTGGAACCTTCTGAATTATTGCGCAGTTCAGGCAACTATTATCATGGGGAAATGCTGGGCACACTGGCTCAGCGCGGTGCGGTCGGCGACATCTGTCTGCACTACTATAACGAAAATGGTGAACCGGTATTAACTGAAGAAGAAGATCCGGTGATCGGTATGCCGCTCGAACTGGTTAAAAAATGCCCGCGTGTTGTCGCATTGGCGGGTAGCCTCGAAAAGAGTGTGGCGATCAAAGGCGCATTAATAGGTGGTTATGTCGATGTCTTGATCACCGATCGGTTTACGGCAGAAGCGTTACTGCGTTAACGCGGTCAGTCAGAATGCTTTTTTCCCGCATAATGGTACTTTTCTGCACGATTTGGCGATTGCGTCAAAGTCTCCACCATCACGACCGCGGTATATCAGGGACATCATGCCGCGATCGATGTGTAGTTCGCATTTCAATCTATATCGAGGCTTTCCTGTACTCAGGAAAGCCTCAGATTGCTTATAAACTTCTTACATTTTTTCACCGTTTGAGGCGATCACATCTTTGTACCAGAAGAATGAATCTTTGCGATAACGGTTCAGGGTTTTTAAATCAAACTCTTCACGATCGACATAGATAAATCCGTAACGTTTCACGATGCCTTCATGGGTAGAAACCAGATCAATCGCTGACCATGGGCAGTAACCCATCATCTCAACCCCATCGGTAATCGCTAACTGAATCTGTTCAAGATGTTTACGCAGATATTCGATGCGGTAAGCGTCGTGGATCTTGCCATCTTCAGTTAAGGTGTCATAAGCACCCAATCCGTTCTCAGTCACGATCAATGGCAGGCGGTAACGTGAATACATTTCACGAACGGTTGATCTGAAACCAACTGGATCGATCTCCCAGCCAAATTCGGTGGTCGGTAAGTTCGGGTTACGGAACCCTTTATAGAAGCCTTTTTCACCACGTTGATGCTGCTGATCTGAACCTGCAGTTTGCTCTTCTTGATCATCCATCGCGTAATGTTCAACCGTCATGGTGTTGTAATAGTTGAAGCCGATGAAGTCAGGATTACCATTCTTCAGCGCTTCTTCATCACCTGGGGCGAAAGTCGGTGTCGCATCGTTTTCTTCAAGATAGGCCCAAACCAGATTGTTATAAACACCGTAAACAGACATATCCAGATACAGCCAGTTTCTGATGGCGTTGGTGTTTTGCGATGCAATGACATCTTCCGGTTTGCAAGAAGCAGGGTAGACCAGAGAGATATTCGGTGCCGGACCGATTTTACCGCCTTCTACCATTTCGTGGCATAACGCCATGGCTTTGGCCTGAGCAACCAGCATGTGATGGTTTTGCTGATAGATCTCTTTGATTTCGTTGGTGCAACCTTCAGGAATATGCAGCGTGCCGATAAGCGGGCCCACTAACGTCAGCATGTTCTGTTCGTTGATGGTCAGCCAGTATTTCACGCGGTCGCCGTAGCTTTCATACATCAGCTTGGCAAATTCAACAAACCAGTCAACAGATTCAGGGTTTGACCAGGAACCACGCGCATCTAATGCTGCAGGCATGTCGAAGTGGAACATCGTCACTAACGGGATGATGTCATGTTTTAAGCATTCATCGATCAGGTTGTTGTAGAAATCAATCCCTTCCTGGTTGATGCGGCCTGTGCCTTCAGGTAACAGACGTGACCAGGAAATGGAGAAACGATAGACTTTAAAGCCCATCTCAGCCATTAACGCGACATCTTCTTTGTAACGGTGATAGTGGTCAGCACAAACATCTAAGCCACTGGTTCCTGGTGGTAATTCTTTCACGTCCTGACAGGAAGGCCCTTTACCGTGAGTCAGGCTTGCACCTTCTACCTGATAAGCTGAAGTTGAGGCGCCCCAAAGGAAGTTTTTAGGAAACGGTTTTAATTTCTTGTGATGCATCTGTTAGCCCTTTTGTGTGTTGACCAGAGATAAGAATGACTATGTTGATGGGCTGAGCATAGCAAGCCATGAAATCGGTTTCAGTAACCGGTTTCATTTTGTTTTTAAAAATGTGAGTTATGCCGATTTATGGCATCTGTTTTTGTCATTTTCGTTTTAATGCATCCAACACTAACGTGAAAGCGGGTGTTGGTTGTCGGCGGCTGGGATAATAAAGGTGATAACCGGGAAACGGTGGGCACCAATCTTCAAGAATTCTGATCAGCTTGCTACTCTCAATGTGCGGCAGTAGATCATCTTCCAATAAATAGGCGATACCGAGGCCATCTAAGGCAGCATCAACGATATGGGGTGTCGTGTTGAACGTGACCTGCCCATCAACCCGAACATTAACCTCTTTGCCATCTTTTTCAAAATTCCACACGTAAAGTCCGCCATGTGTTGGCAGACGCAGGTTAATACAGCGATGACTGGTGAGATCGCCCGGAACCTGTGGTATCGGATGTTTTTCAAAATACGCGGCTGATGCAGCTGCCGCCATTCGGATAGGCGGGCCAATAGGCACTGCAATCATGTCTTTATCGATGCTGGTACCAAGGCGAACCCCTGCATCGAAACGATCGGCGACAATATCACGAAATCCGTAGCTGACATCAAACTCGATACGAACATCCGGATACTGGTGCATTAAGGGCATCAGTTTCGGCAACAAAACAGAGCGCATCGCATTCTCACCGGTCGTGATGCGAACCTGTCCGGCTGGTTTATCACGCAGGGCAGATAAGGCATCTAATTCGGCTTCGATTTCATCAAAACGATGACCAATAGAGGCAAATAGATGTTCTCCGGCTTCCGTGAGCGAGACGCTTCGCGTTGTTCGGGTAAGTAATCTGATCCCCAATCGTTCTTCCAGCGTTTTGATCGCCTGACTCAATGCCGACTGCGTGACACCAAGCGCACTTGCAGCACGGGTAAAGCTCCCTTCGCGGGCAATCATGATAAAGGCTTGCAGATCATTTAAGTTGTTTCTGGCCATAGAATTGAAGCATTCCAGCTGAGGGTTTTATTTCAGTTTAATCATTCTACAGCAGAGATTAATTAGTTTTTCTTATAGCTTCGTGAAGAATTGGCTGATAGTCACTCAGCCCAATCTCTATCAATATTCATTCAGTCTTTCGCGTTGGTAGCATCTGAGTTTTTACCTGTCAGCCTGTTAACGCCGATGGCGACAGATCTTCAGGTCACGGAAGGAATGGCAGGACAGTGGATCAATTGTAGGCGGCATGTTGTTTGACCAGTGGGGTTATCAGAGCGCTTTCATTGCCAGCGCTGGCTTACTGCTTCTTTCCGCTTATCTGACGTACATGACAGCACGGACAATGGCTGCTTAATTTATTCTTGAGGAGAAAACCATGAAGCAAATGATTCTTGAACAAACCTTCACACTATCAAACGCTGTCACGATCCCGAAACTTGGGCTTGGTACATGGATGATTGATGATCGTCAGGCAGCGCAAGCGGTGAAAGACGCAGTGGAGATCGGCTATCGTCACTTTGATTCTGCCCAGGGGTACGGAAATGAAAAAGGGATTGGCGACGGTGTCAGACGTTGTGGCGTGGCGCGCAATGAGATTTTAGTGACCAGTAAATTGCAGGCTGGCTATAAAACATATGCAGAAGCTAAAAAAGCTATCGACGGATCGTTAATGGATATGGGACTTGATTATCTCGATTTGATGCTGATCCATAGCCCTCAGCCCTGGATGGAGTTCCGGAACGGAGAACATTTCTTTGAAGGAAATCTCGAAGTCTGGCGTGCTCTGGAAGATGCCTACAGTGCAGGAAAACTGCGTGCAATCGGGGTGTCTAATTTTGAAGCAGTTGATCTGGATAACCTGCTGACCCACGGAACAGTGAAACCGATGGTGAATCAAATATTAGCGCATATCAGTAATACCCCATTTGATGTGATCGAATATTCGCAAAGCAACGGCATTCTGGTGGAAGCATATTCACCGATTGCACATGGCGCGATATTAAACAATCCAGTGATTATGGTGATGGCAGAGACTTATGGTGTCACGGTGCCACAGCTTTGCATCCGCTATTGTCTGCAACTTGGCATGTTACCCCTGCCTAAAACAGCGAATCCTGTGCATATGCGCAGTAATGCAAACATTGATTTTGAGATTTCAGCTGCAGATATGGAAACACTGAAAAAAGTCGAACGGATTAAGAATTACGGCGATGCAAGTCTGTTCCCGGTATTTGGCGGAAAAATGCAGGCTGATGGCACCTGTGTGGCTCAAAATTAATCCTGTGCAGAGATGGAGATACGGATGAACAAAAAAATCAGAATGCCATTTCTGGCTGCTTTAACCTTGGCATACACCGCTTGTCTGAATGTGGCACAAGCCGCAAGTGTGCTGAACACAGAAAAGGAAACCATTGTGCACAACCAACTACGCAAATTAAGTCAGCATCAGGTGGCAATTCATGTCGGTGGCAAAGTGTTTACTGTTGATTTATATGATAACCCAACAGCCAGAGACATGATTAACAGGCTCCCTTTTACGCTGACAGTGAATAAATACCCAGGGTACGATGAGAAAATGATCCGGTTACCCAAAGGGCTTTCTATGGAAGGAGCCCCCCATGGTGATGAGCCTGAGATTCCTGAGGTTGGGTATTATGAACCGGGGCAGTGGATCGCCATCTATTACGGACCAATTGGTTACTGGCCGGGAAAGGTACCGCTAGGACGCATTCATGCCAGTATCAGTGAGCTGCGTGATATTCCGGATGACGCGCCAATCACGATTGAATTAACACAGTAACAGAATAATTTGAGGGCAGACATTATGCCGGAATCCGGAATAATGCTGCCCTCTGAACAGTGTATGAGTTTTGTTAATCGGCTGATCTTCTCATTTTGGGAATGGCATGCCGTGGTTGCCTTTGTAATCCGGTGATTTCGGTTGCTCCCAATCTCGCATTATCATTGTTGACATTCCTCTAGTTCTTTCGGCACGGAATGACATCTTTTCCCTGTCTGCGTTCGGGATAATTAGCAACTGCCTTTATTCGCACCCGGCTGATCTTCCCATTTCGGGAATGGCATGCCGTGGTTGCCTTTGTAATCCGGCGATTTCGGCTGCTCCCAACCATCCAGCAAACTGTCATCAAGTTTGTAAATTTCAATGCCCAACGGACGACATACTTTCAATGGATCCTCCGCTTCCGGTCCCCACAAATGAACGGATAGGTCGCCACCGGGGCAGGTTGAAATAGCACACAGCAGATCGATCTCGGCAAAGAACTCCAAATAATCGCCTTTCTTGGCCGGGCAGGCTTTCATGAAATACATGTCATCACTGTTGAGGCCTGTGCACTGGAATACGTTCAGTACATCGTGCACGTCAAATTCAGTCAGACCGTAGGGCATTACTGCACGGGTCAGGTTAGAGTGACAATGAAAGTCGAAATCCTCGCCGGTCAGCAGTTTGTTGACATACGGGTCGCAGCGGGTGCCTAGCAGATCATGCACACGTCCGCCGTGCTCATCGACACCATAATCAGCCAGACTGTCAGCGGTGATGGTCGCGATAGGGCGCAGGAATGGCAGATTGGACCACAGACGATCAAAGGTAGAAACGTGTGCTCCCTGTAACTGGCGGGTACGGGAGGCCCACATGCGCTCACGTGGGTTGTGCAGATTCCACATGTTCAGATCGCCCACCTGTGCACCTTCTTTAGCGACAATGCGGAAGACGTGTCCGGCTGGGACTACCCAAGCCTGACCGGTGCGGATCGGCACATGAATCGACTGAATCAGTTCCCGTTTACCGGTGGTATCGGCAATTTTCTGGTAGAAGTCGCGGTTCACATCGAGAGCGGAACCTTTGTTGGCCTGATATGCGGCCGGATAGAATTTGGTCATGATTACTCCTTATTTGCGAACAGTCTGAGTAAGGCCTGTTCCGAATCGTCTAGATAGTGAGAGAGCAATTGCTCGGCGTTGTCACGTTGGCCTGCTTGCAGAAATTGATAAATGGTGCGGTCGCGTTCAACCCAGGGTTGTTGGAAGAATTTTTCATCCGGTGCGGATGCAAATAGCAAACGCAACTGAGCCATGATGCTGGCAAAAAAACTGTCGAACCGGCGGCTGCCGAGAATAGAGACGATGGCTTGATGGAAACGCAGACTGTAGGTGGCTGCAGTGGCCCAGTCGTCATCACGGGCTGCAGCTTCTACTGTTTCAATGGCATTGAGCATGCGGGCGAGCGCTTCCTGTTTGATATAACGTCCACCGTTAATGGCTTGTAATTCCAGCGTACGACGAATGATGTAGATGTCTTTAATATCAGTTCGTGCCATCACACGTACCGTAACACCCTTGTTGCGCTGATAGGTCACCAGTCCTTCACACAAGAGCTGCCGTAAAGCTTCGCGAACGGTATTACGAGATGCATCGAAGCGCTCAGCCAGATCCATTTCCACCAGTGTTTGCCCGGCATGTAACTGACCGGCTATCAGTTCATCGCGCAGCAGGCTGGCCACCCGTTCAAACGCGGGCAGGCTGTCATATTGAGTCAGTTCAGGCTGCAGTGACATTTGGTTCTAACTCCAGTTGATTCAGAGCATGTTGCTGGCTTGCCAGAAAACGGCATAAACGTTCATTGTCTGAGTTACGCAATTGCACTGGGGTGCCGGCTGCGCTGATCTGACCCTGTTCCATAAAAATCACCCGGTCGGATACCTTGAACGCAAACTGCATTTCATGAGTGACAATCACCATGGTCATGCCTTCATTGGCCAGATCTTCGATAACCTTCAGCACTTCACCGACCAGTTCCGGATCCAGTGCAGAGGTGGGTTCATCAAACAGCATGATGGCGGGTTTCATCGCCAGTGCCCGGGCAATGGCCACGCGCTGCTGCTGGCCACCGGAAAGCTGATGCGGATATTGATGTGCATGGGCGAGCAGGCCAACCTTATCGAGCAGCGCAAGTGCCAGCTGACGGATATCCTCTCCGGAACCGCGATGGTGATACGTTGGGGCCAGCATGACGTTTTCCAGCGCTGTTTTATGCGGAAACAGATAGAACCCCTGAAATACCATGCCGATGCGATCGATATGGTTGTAGTAATGCTCGTCCGGGCGACCATGAGAAGTTGGATGCAGGAACGGTTTGTCATTCATCCGGATCTGTCCTTCTGTAAGCATTTCCATGCCGTTCATGGTACGAATCAGCGTGGTTTTACCAGAACCGGACGGGCCAATGACGGAAATAACCTCTCCGGGGCGGACCTGCAGATCAATGCCCTTCAGTACTTCTTTACTGCCATACGATTTACGAACATCAATAGCAGACAGAATCGGTTTACTGTGTTCAGACGGTGCTGTTCTTTGTGCTTTTACTGGAGGTGTTACTGAAATGGCATGAGCCAGAGCAATATCATTTTCTGAGGTGGGCGCAGCAATGCGTTTGCTGACATCAAAATGATGTTCCAGCCAGACAATCAGACGGTCAAAGACGGTGACGATCAGCACGTAATAGCAGGCAACGGCCAGCAGAGTTTCCATCACCTTAAAATTCTGGGTATAGAGACGCTGGCCGACCATCAGGATCTCGGCCAGTGAAATGACTGAAACCAGAGAAGTCAGCTTAACGATGGTCACGAACTCATTCGCCAGTGAAGGCAGGGCTATCTTGATGGCCTGCGGAATGATGATCAGACGGTGAATGCCGATAAAACGCATACCTAACGCACGTCCGGCTTCGGTTTGTCCTTTATGGACGGATAGCAGGCCGCCGCGGTGGATTTCGGCAATATAGGCTGATTCGCTCAGGATCATCGCCAGTAAACCGGCTGTAAACGGGGATGACAGCACGTCGGCACTGGCCGGGAAAAACTGCGGTACGTTATAAATGAAGATAATCAGTACCAGCAAGGGCAGGCTGCGGAACAGCCAGATATAGCTGCCAGCCAGCCAGCTCAGCGGACGGTAATGGGCTTGCTTGGCCAAAGCCAGTACCATGCCGAAAATAATGCCACCCAGCCAGGTGGCGACACTGAGTTCGACAACCAGCAGAGAGGCTTCCCAGAAATCCTGAGTCTGAAACAGGCTGAGCAGATAGGGCCAGTCAAATTCCATGCGTATACTCCTTCTTTTTCAGCCCCTCAGCAGAGGGGCTTTAATCATGAGATAATCAGAGTGTGCCGTTCAGTGCGGCGTTGATTTCGGCATCATCAGGAGTAGCAACGCTGTATTTTGTCAGCAGTGATTTGAAATCTGCGGTAGCTTCGACTTTCTGAATTGCGGTTTTCAGTTCAGTAACCAGTGTGTTGTTACCTTTTTTCACCGCCAAACCGACCACAACCGGATAAATGATGTCGCTGGTCAGTATCAGCTTGCCGGATTTATCCGCTGCTGCTCTGGCAACACCGGCATCTTCAAACTGGGCATCAACTGCGTGAGAGAGTACGGCCTGACTGGCTTCCGGGGAGGTTGGAAATTCGCGCACATCAATGGCTGCCAGACCTTGTTTGGCACAGTAGGTTTCAGATACGGTTTTCAGTTTGCTGATCCAGGCTGCACCCTGAATCGAACTGATTTTTTTACCGCACAGATCTTCCGGTTTTTGTGGTTTGAAACTACCGTCTTTCAGTGCCAGCAGTACACCGCCGGTTTTCATGTAAGGAATGTATTCGATCTGTTTAGCGCGTTCTGGTGTGACATACAGAGTGGAAGCAATCACATCAAATTTCTTCAGGTTTACACCCATGATCAGGTTGGCGAAGCGGGTATCCATGAATTGCGGCTCAGCGCTTAACTGTTTCGCAACTAAGCGCATAAATTCCGCATCGAACCCGGCAGCCTCTTTTCCCTCCAGATAGTTGTAGGGAGGATAAGTCAGGTCGGTACCGATTTTCAGTATTTCCATAGCTTGTGCTGACTGGTTCCAGACAGTAAGCAGACCGAATGCAGTTAGCGTTAATCCCACTTTTTTCGCGATGTTCATTCCTTTCATGGCAAAACTCCCTACGTGATTAAGATTGTTCAACAATCAGATATCAATAAAAGTGCCATGTTTAAAATAATGAGAAAAAATAAGCCGGTGAGATGGATTGAGCGCATCTCACGGCGATTTGAACAAATTTAGTGGGGGATTATTGCACCAATAAGGTGCAAATGAGCTTGGGTGGGGCGTTTATAGTGAGGCGCCGGCACGCGCTGCCTGATCATAGACCCCGGCCAGCATACGCAAAAGCTGTGCTGTGTTACCGATCTCTTCGTTACTGATCCCGGTTTCAAGCAATATTTCGATCAAACAACGTTCGCGTACTTCCCGGTAACGTTCACACAGGGCGATACCATCTTCGGTGGCAGAGAAATAGACTTCTTTTCCTATCTTCTCGCTGGCGAGATAACCCATTTTCACCAGTTTTTTCAGTGCGTACGAAGCAATATGCGTATCTTCAATATTCAGCACAAAGCAGATATCAGCGAGTTTTTTTGCGGTTTTTCGGTGCGTAACATGATGAATTAACTGAACTTCTAGTCCAGTCATCTCTTTTTCACCCGCCGCCGACATACAACGTACCATCCAGCGATTGAATGCATTGTTCAGCACCGTCAGGCCAAATTCGAATTCAGAAAGCTCTCCGGCCCGTTCGGATACCAGATGTGACGAAGAGACAATTTTGATGGATTGATCGGACATAACGACTCCTTCCGTTTTGCTTTCAGTGTATCACCACCGGTCAGAAACCGATGTGTTTGTGATTTTTGGCCGGGTTATTATTTTTATGATATCGATAAATTATCGATAAATTGTAAATGTGGCCTTAAATTTGCCTTGTAATTAAAAAGGCTGTGTTAACGGCGGAGAGATGGAATTGAGTAAACCAACAGCCCATGGATATTGGGTCAATGAAAATGCCGTGACTATACAGGCGCCCGCACCGGTGTCACTGGTGCATCAGCAACGGATCTGGGCGCTTGGGGCATCGCTGCAGCAACGCAGTGGTATCACCGAAATTGTACCGGGAATGAACAACCTGACCGTACAGTTTGATGAACAGCTGGTGAATGGTGCGTCATTAATAGATGAATTGCTGACGGGCTGGGAATGTATTCAAGTCACTGGGCAAGCCGGGCGACTGATTGAAATTCCGGTGCGTTATGGCGGCGAACATGGTCCCGATCTGGCGGAGATTGCAGCACACACCGGGCTGACACCTCAAGAGGTCGTCCGGTTACACAGTGATGCGGAATACACAGTCTTCTTTATTGGTTTTCAGCCGGGGTTCGCTTATCTCGGTGGTATGCCGGAAAAGCTGACCACGCCACGCCGTGCGTCGCCGCGACAGGCGGTTCCTGCTGGCGCAGTGGCAATTGGCGGGGCCCAGACCGGGGTTTACCCGAAAACGTCGCCGGGAGGCTGGCAGATTTTAGGTCATACCGATGTGGTGTTGTTTGATCCGGATCGTGAGGAGCCATCGCTCTGGATGCCAGGCGACCGCGTGAAATTTGTAATTACCGAGGTCAGCTATGCCTGATTCAAAACGGATTGAAATTGTGCAGGCTGGTCCGTTAGTGACGGTGCAGGATCTGGGACGGTCAGGATCTCGTCATCAGGGGGTCAGCCGTGCGGGGGCGCTGGACGGATTATCACTTCGTCTGGCTAACCGGCTGGTGGGTAATTCTGATAATGCCGCCGGGCTGGAACTGTTGTTCGGCAATACCCGGATACGGTTCTTAAAAGAGATTTGGTTCGCGCTGACGGGCTGTGAGTGTTTTGCCACGCTGAACGGCAAACCGGTGTTACTGGGCTGGACAAAACGTGCCCGCGCCGGTGACGAACTGGTGATTGGTATGCCTCGTAATGGTCTGTGTGCTTATCTGGCCGTGGATGGTGGTATTGATGTCCCGGAGTTAATGGGCTCGAAATCAACCGATGTGCAGGGGGTATTCGGTGGCTGGCAGGGACGAAAACTGCAGAATGGCGATGTATTGCCAATCGGTAAGAAAAACCCGAAACAGCTGAAAAACCGAGGGGTGTTATTGCCAGCGTTGAATCATGAGATCCGCGTTCTGGCTGGACCGGAATGTGAACAGTTCGATGCAAAAATGCAGGATGCATTTTTCAATCATGGCTGGAAGGTTACAGCAGACAGTAATCGGATGGGTTTCCGTCTGGAAGGGGAAATGTTGCAGCGAATTGAATCGGCCGATCTGTTATCGCATGGCGTATTTCCCGGGGTGATCCAGGTTCCTCCAAACGGGCAGCCAATCATTCTGGCCGCTGAAGCGCAGGCAACCGGTGGTTATCCTCGCATCGCCACTATTATTCAGTCCGATTTATGGCGGGTAGGGCAGTTACGTCCCGGCGCATTTGTACATTTCAAACGTGTTTCCCGTGATGAGGCGGCGATCGCCAAAGCACAGCAGCAACGTTATCTGGAACGGATTTCGCTGACATTAGCAGAAGGATATTGAAATGGCTCAGGTTGATTTGAATTGTGATATGGGCGAGAGCTTCGGCGTCTATCAGTTGGGAAGTGATATGCAGATCATGCCGCTGGTCAGCTCAGCCAACATTGCCTGCGGGTTCCATGCCGGTGATCCGTCAGTGATGCGTAAAACGCTGGAAACGGCTGTCAGCCAAAACGTTGCTGTTGGGGCGCATCCTGGTCTGCCGGATTTGGTTGGATTTGGTCGCCGGAATATGCAGATTTCCGCTCAGGAAGCCTATGACATGGTGGTTTATCAGGTCGGCGCTTTGCTCGGTTTTGCCAGAACGACCGGTATTGCTCTGCATCATGTGAAACCGCACGGTGCACTTTACAACATGGCTGCAAAAGACAAAGCGCTGGCCTGTGCAATTGCACGGGCAGTGAAAGATATCGATCCCTTACTGGTGCTGTACGGATTAGCGGGCAGTGAATTGATCCGGGCCGGGAAAGAGGTGGGGCTTAAGGTTGCCAGTGAGGTTTTCGCTGATCGCACCTATCAGGCTGATGGCTCTCTGACTCCGCGTACACAACCGAATGCGCTGCTGCAGTCAGATGATGAAGCAGTACAGCAGGTATTAACCATGGTGACTGAAAAACGAGTCAAAGCAGTCACCGGGGAATGGGTGTCACTGGATGCAGATACTATCTGTATTCACGGTGATGGGGTACATGCTTTCAGTTTTGCGACAAAAGTTAGAGAGGCGCTGTTGCAGGCCGGAGTGGAAATTAAAACAATGTAGTTATGTTATTTAATTGGTTCAGGGAGAAGGAATATGGAACCTAGCAATGAAATGGTTATGGAAAATAGTCAGACGGTTGTGCGTCCCCGTATTAACTGGAGTGTTTTGCTCGGCGCCGCCTTTTTAATGGCAACATCCGCCATTGGACCGGGATTTCTGACACAAACCACCGTGTTTACAGAGAAACTGGGAGCCAGTTTTGGTTTCGCAATTCTGCTCTCCATTCTGTTGGATATCGGCGCCCAGCTGAATATCTGGCGTGTGATTGCTGTTTCTGAACGTCGCGGTCAGGATATCGCAAATCTGGTGTTGCCGGGGCTGGGCACGATTGTCGCTATTTTTATCCTGATGGGGGGCCTTGCTTTTAATATCGGGAATGTCGCTGGTGCCGGATTGGGTCTGAATGTTATTTTCGGGATTGATCCGATCCCGGGAGCCATCATCAGTGCGGCCATTGCGGTCGGCATTTTCCTGAGTAAAGAAGCAGGGATGGCGATGGATCGACTTGCTCAGCTTGCCGGTGTGGTGATGGTGGTGCTGACCTGTTATGTCGCGTTCAGTTCCGGAGCGCCGGTGGGTGAGGCTGTCTACAGAACCATTCTTCCTGAACAGATTGATACCATGGCCATAGTGACGCTGGTTGGCGGAACAGTTGGTGGATATATCACGTTTGCCGGCGGACACCGCTTATTGGATGCCGGTATCTCCGGTCAAAAAGCACTGGGTCAGGTAACCCGCAGTGCCGTCTCAGGCATCCTGATCACTTCGGTGATGCGGGTTGTGTTGTTCCTGGCCGTACTAGGGGTCATCTATCAGGGACTGAAAATTGATGCGGCCAATCCGCCAGCATCCGTGTTTCAGTTAGCCGCCGGTGATTTTGGTTACAAAATTTTTGGGATCGTCATGTGGGCTGCAGCACTGACATCTGTGGTTGGTGCAGCTTATACCTCGGTGTCGTTCATGCGCTCATTCAGCCCGATCATTGAACGGAACCAGAAATGGATCATTATTGGTTTCATCTTGTTCTCGACTATGGTGTTTGCGCTGGTTGGTAAACCGGTAAAAATTCTGGTGATGGTAGGTGCGGTCAATGGTCTGATTCTTCCTCTGGCATTGATTCCCATGCTGATTGCTGCTTATAAAAAATCAATTGTTGGTAGCTATAAGCATCCGGTCTGGATGGCGGTATTTGGCGGTTTTGTTGCACTGATCATGTCGGGGATGGGTATTTACACCCTGTTTATTTCGATCCCGAAGCTGTTTGCGTAATGGTATGCCGGTTCCTTCAGGGTGCACCAGTGTTCTCAGCAGGAAAAAGGAAGAAGCTCATCATGAGCTTCTTCCATATAGCTGTATTAATTGATCAACGGATAGGGCTTAAACAGATCATTCCCCAGCCAGTCTGGCGATTTCCCGGCATTTTTCATTTTCACCGGCTGGTAATTCTCCGCTTCATTCACATCCCCGTGTTTTTTATACACCGCGATATAAGGGAACGGATAGACCGGACGAGTGGCATCGATTTTGGTCTGTGCTACGGGCTTGGCAGCAGCATCACCACCTTTCTTATCCCGCACCGGCGTGCCGAAATCGGTCTTCTCATCCACATGCGGTTTTTTGGCCAGAATAGCCTGTGGCGCATGGCCTTGTTCGACCCAGTTCATCATTGGTGTCAGCAAATCAATCTGGTTAGGACCTTCGCCACCCTCACAGTGGTACATGCCCGGCAGCAGGTATAAACGTTCAAACGCGCTGGCTTTCTTCTCGCCCATGAATTTCACAACCGCTTTGTGATACTCGATGGTGTTTACCGGAGAGATGTGTTGATCGGCCCAGCCATGCCACAGGATCAATTTACCGCCACGCGCATAGAAGGCGGACAAATCAGGATTAGTGGAATCGTAGAAGCTGTGCATTGCTTTCAGATCGGCAAACAGCTTGCTATCAAACTTCATCGTGGAAAAACTGAAGTTGGTATCATCCGGAATGTCTTTGAATAAAACGCTACGGGCACCGCTGGCAATGATTTTGCTGAAGATCGGCTCATCTTTGCTGTTTGGCACAAACACACCAGCCCATGCCAGTTCAGAGCCGGGCAGGGGGCCGCCAGCGATCATGCTTTTACCGGTAGTTGGGTCGGTCGGGCCTTTATAGAAACGCTGCACCGCAGTGACCTCTTCCTGGGTCAGGCAGTCAGCGGCGTCTTTTTCACCTGTTTTGCATTGCAATATTGCCGGGTCAAACTGGCAGGAAAGCGGCTCGGAAATCAGACCATCTTTTTGTCCATCCAGGGTGTCACATTTTTCCAGCACGGCTTGATGGATCAGCGGTAGGCGGTTAGCCAGTACGATCGGTTTGCCATCTTTACCAGTATTGGACTGCGCCAGCCAGGGGTGATAGATGCCGTTCTGCACTTCGAAGTTCATCGCAGGAGCGCCGGCAATGATGCCATCGAAATCGTCCGGATAACGCTGCGCTTCAATTAACGCTTCACGCCCGCCATCGGAGCAGCCGCTGAAATAGGAATAGGCCGGATCTTTTCCGTAGAACGCCTTGATCAGGGCTTTGGATGTCACAGAGGTCAGGTGCAGGGAGCGGAAGGCAAAGTCGGCCCGTTTTTGCGGATCTTTACCAAACTCGCCACCCATGCCCTGATGGCCCATATCGGTAGCGGAAATCACGAACTCGCCATTGGTGACTGGCTCACAGCCGCTTGCGGCTCCGACCTGTTCAGAAATGCTGCCACACAGGCCACCACAGCCGATCTGCAGAAAACGTTGCTGCCAGTTGTTTTCCGGCAATTTCACCTTAAAACCGATGCTGGGCGCTAATACCCCTTCTACGGTACAAACCGATTGCCCGTCAATCACGGACGCAGTTGCCGATGTGACGTTACTGCCGGCGCCACCAATGACAGTCAAATCCACGCTGGCTAATGATGAGCAGGAGGTCACAGGTTTTATAGACTGAGCAAGCGAGGCTCCGTCTGGTTTTCCTTCGATCGTGGTTGTCGCTGCATATAAATAATGACTGGAAAACAACGATATGCCGATCATCGCAACCTGTGTTATCCGAAAAAGATCTTTTCCCATAGTTCACCCAATATGTCGTTATTGATGATGATATTCGTGCTGGTTTTGTCTTTGTTTGAACCAGCAACTGAGATACTCTAGTGGTTAGAGTATCTCTAAGGTCAAGTCGGATTATTTTTGGTGTGCAGTGTTTTCGACGGGAGTTTGCTGAAAACCGGTACGGTGTCACATTATCGATTTTATGTATGAAATATTACTCAATCAAAGAGTTTGAAAAGGTCACCAACATCTCTGCTTATAATCTGCGGTTTTTCGATAAGATCGGATTGTTACAGCCAAAAAGAGAGGCTAACGGCTACCGGTCATACGCCTTATCGCAGATTGCTGAAGCACAAATGATACTAATCCTGCAGCAGGCCGGGGTGCCGAATAAAGAGATCAAAACCATTCTGGATCAATATGCCTGTGAGCAAACGATTGATAAACTGGATGATTATCAGCGGCGGCTCGCTTCTTTGATTGAGCAAATGACGGCCTCTCATCAGTATTTGCTGAACCAGATTGACGATCTGAACTACATACAACAGGCCAAAAAAAATCTGGATGAGCCGTTCATAGAATCGCTTCCGGAAAAGCAGATTGGTGTTATTGAACTACAGACCGAAGATATTCTTGATTTTTTTGATACCGTTCGGAATTTGTGCAAACAGGATTCGTGGTATTTATCGAGCCACTATGGTTTTATCCTGGATTCCGCAGATATTCAGCAGTGTTATCCATTGAAAAAGATGTACTGCTATATTGAGCCGGTATTGTCTTTGTTCCCCGAAAAAATTCAGGCAGATAATTATATGTGCATGTACTCACGGGGAAGTCTGGAAAATAACCGCAAAGTAAAATGGCTGCTGGATTATGCACAGCAGCAGGGCCATTTACGGCCGGATAATATACTGATCGAAAACGTCAGTGGGCCGGTCATTGATAAAGAGAAATCAGAGTTTATTATTAAAATCATGATTCCTCTTGGTTTGAAAAAATAAACTGCGTCTTGTACTTGATTGCCGCATTTTACTCGCGGGCATGCTCCGCCATATAGTCGATAAACGCTCTGACCTTGGCCGAAAGATGCTTCCGGCTGAGATAAACGGCATACAGCGAAAAGGTGCCCATCGTCCATTCCGGTAACAGCGCCGTCAGGGTGCCGTTCGCGATCTCCTGCTCCACAATAAAATCCGGCTGAATGATGATGCCGCCATCGGCCAGCGCCAGTGTTTTCAGCACATCGCCATTGGTGGCGTGAACCTTAGGCTGCACGCGGATATGCACTTCCTCGCCTTCGGCATTGATAAACGACCAGTTATCGCCTGTTGCCAGGTAGGAGTAATTCAGAATGTCATGTTCTGTCAGATCTTCCGGTGTCTGCGGATAACCATGCTGCTTCAGATAGGCGGGAGATGCACACATGATCATCGGAATATCGAGCAGTTTCCGGGCGATCAGTTGCGAACTGAGTGCGCGGGAAATGCGCAGCGCCACATCAATGCCTTCGTTAGCCAGATCGACCACCCGATCGGAAAGGTCAATATCAAGCTGAAGTTCCGGATACCGCTGGCGAAAACCGGTCAGGAGCCGCGCCAGCTCGTGCACGCCATACGACAGCGGGGCACTGATGCGTAATGTGCCTTTTGGCTGCATGACCTGCTGACCCACAATCGACTCCGCTTCCGCCAGATCACTGAGAATGGACTGCGAGCGTGAATAGAACTCCTGACCGGCATCGGTCAGCGAGAGTCGGCGGGTCGTCCGGTGCAGCAATCGGGCGCCCAGATGCGATTCCAGTCCGCTGATCTGCCTGGACATTGCCGCAGTTGAGGTGTTCAGCATTTCCGCGGCAGAAACGAAATTGCCCTTATCGACGACAGCCACAAACGCCTGCATCGCTTTCATCATGTCTATCATACGCATCTCCATTATTACGATTATCGCAATAATAACTTGTCCATGATGCGCTTTTTCTTCTGATTGTTACAACTAATATATGTATCAAGGTCATCAACAAATCGATGACACCGACAAATTAACGATGGAGATACAAACATGAAAGTTTCAGTGATTGGTGCAGGCAACATGGGTTCAGGTTTCGTCAAACAACTGGCTGGCGCAGGTTACACAGTACAAGTGACTGCCCGTGATCAGGCCAAAGCCGAAGCCGTTGCCAAGGCAAATGGTGCTACTGCGGTCGATGCAAAAACAGCCGCCACGGCAGATCTGATTGTACTGGCCACCGGCTATGCCGATGCCGTCGCTGCACTGCAGTCACTCGGTGACCTGAGCGGTAAAACCGTGATTGATATTACCAACCCGCTGACTGCCGACTATATGGGACTGACCATCGGTCATAGCACCTCTGCCGCAGAAGAGATCGCCAAAGCGGTACCGGGCGTGAAACTGGTGAAGGCGTTCAATACGGTCTTTGCGCAAGTGCTGGCGGGCGGCGCGAAATTACCAAGTGGCGAGCAGGTTCAGGTTTTCGTTGCCAGTGACGACGCGGCGGCAAAACAGACAGTCACCACCGTTGCCACCGAGCTGGGCTTTAAAGTCGTGGATGCCGGTGCCCTGAAAAACGCCCGTTATCTTGAAGCGGTCGCTGGTTTCAACATCTATCTGGGTTACGGCGCCGGGTTAGGTACCGCCATCGCGCCAAGCTGGGCGGGTTTAAGCGCGTAATCACAGGTTAGCAATGCTGAATTAGGAGTGAATAAGATGAAAAACATGATCCGTAATTCTCTGGTTGCGCTCGCTTCGGCGCTGGTTCTGAATGCGGCACAAGCTGCTGGTGGCGATGGCAATGGTGGCTTGATGGCCCGGATGATGGCGAAGAAATATCAGCCACAAGTGATCACCGACCCGGCCGCACAGGCGCGCTTGGCAAAGATTCATATTGCCGATGACGGTCATCAGAATGGTGGCCTGATGAAACAGATGATGGCATCCCGCTATCCCGGAAAAGTGATCTCCGATGAAAAGGCCCAAGAACAACTGGCTCAGGTCCGGATCCCGGCAGGTAGCGGCAACGGCGGACTAATGGCAGAAATGCAGTCCGCGGAAAAAGCGGATATTCGCGGGTAACGAACGGACAAATATTGAAATGGCACGGCGGTGACGCTGTGCCATTCGGTATGATTATGTGAGATCAGGCGCGAGGCCAGCCCGACAACCACTGAGAAAATCCAGTTCCGGCTTGTAAACCGATGTGGCGACTTTCGTCAGCCCCAGCAGACTGTGGGACAGATAATCCTGCGAGAGCTGTTTTGACTCTGCCGTTTTGCGTACGCAGGTCATATCAATCTGGTTCTCTTTGACATAGTTAGGCGATAACCAGAGTAATGCCGGGACATGCGTCTGTTCTTTTGGCGCAACCGCATAAGGGGTGCCGTGCAGATAGAGTCCATTTTCGCCCAGTGATTCGCCGTGATCTGACATATACAGCATGCTGGTGTTGTAGCGGTCACTGTACGATTTCAGAACACTGACAATCCGCGACAGCATGTAATCGGTATAGGCAATGGTATTGTCGTAAGTGTTAACCAGCTCTTCCTGCGTACAGTTCTGAATATCACTACGCTGACAATCCGGTGTAAATCGGCGGTGTGATGCCGGGTAGCGCCGGTAATAGGTCGGGCCATGGCTGCCAATCAGATGCAATACCACCATGGTGTCCTTGCCGTTTGCTTTCGCCAGCGCTTTTTCCAGTTCGGGCAGCAGTATTTCATCGAAACAGTATTCACCATCGCACAGCGGTGAATCAGTCTTGATGCTGATATTCAGGGTCGGAACGCGTCCGCAAACTCCCTTACAGCCGCCATCGTTGTCAATCCACTGCACATTGACGCTGCCACGCTGGATCACATCCAGCACGTTATCCTGGTTGGCGGCGCGGTTTTCATCATAATCCGAGCGGCCCATGAATGAAAACATGCAGGGCACAGACACCGCGGTGGCGGTGCCGCAAGAGGATACCTGACGGAAAGAAATCAAGTCATCAGACGCGGTAAACGGGTTGGTATCACGGGAATAACCGTTATAGCGGTAGTTCATTGCACGGGCGGTTTCACCCAGTGCCATGACGGTGATCTGCGGACGAGTAACTGTCGCGGCGACCGCTTTTTTCGCATCCAGCCCCAGTTGCTGATAAACCAGCGGGGTAGTGAAGTAGTTCTTCTTCAGATACTTATAACCGCTCCAGACGTACTGGGTCGGAACGATATATTTCTGCAGATATTTATTGTTACGTCCGATAGAGGCGTAATCCTGATAGTAGAAAGACGCAATAATCAGCAGCCCCAGGACGGAAAGTCCCATCAGGGCGGTTTTACTTAAAACTTCTTTAAACAGCGGCCGGTAGATAATGTTGGTTCGGGTTATCAGAAACGCCGGTACAACCCCGGTCAGAATGAAACTGATCACCAGCGACGCATTGAGATAACTGGATGCTTCAGAGAGGTTGGTCTGAGATGAATTCTGAATCATGCCGTAATCAAACACGACGCCATAGGCGAGCCCGGCGTAGAACACCAGCGAAGATGATACCGTCAGAAAGATGAAGAGCGGTTTGCTGATGTATTTGATCGTGAACAGCGAAAAAAGAATGATTAAGGCAAACAGCACGAAAAAAGGAATGGAAACAATAAAGCCTGCTTTCACCTGGTCGATTTTGCCCAGCACTTTCCACGATTCACGGAAAAACGGGTAGTTGAGAATGACCGTAAAATAACTTGCCAGCAATAATGTAAAGTACTGACTTTTAACATTAAATCTCAATGACACTCTGTTACCTGTCTGATTGGTCTTAATATGAGTGCATCATGATAGTAAATGAACCTTAACTGAGAATTAAGCCAGCGTATTCCGTGCAGATAAAAAAGCCCCGAATGAACGGGGCTCAAATTTTACCGGTTTTTTTCTGGTTTCCCCGGCGTACTTTTACTCAGCAATCTCAATCAGGACATCGCCCGGATTAACGCGATCGCCTTTGGCGACGTGTACGGCTTTTACCGTACCGGCAACCGGCGCCATGATTTCAGTTTCCATCTTCATGGCTTCAGTGACCAGCAGCGGCTGACCGGCTTTCACGGTATCGCCTTCTTTGACCAGCACATCAACGATGTTGCCCGGCATAGCGGTGCTGACATCGCCCGGTGCAGCAGCCTGTTTGCGTTTGCTGCCTGACGCGGAACCGACGTAGTTATTGAGCGGCTCAAAGACCACTTCTTCCGGCAGACCATCAATCGACATATAGAAGTGACGTTTGTTGTCACCCTTGATGCCGATCCCGGTGATGTCGATGTGGTAGGTTTCGCCATGTACGTCGATCACGAATTCGGTCGGCATGCCTTCCTTCGCGACAGACTGTGCTGCATTCGCATCTGGCTGCGGCAGCAGTACTTCCGGTGTCAGTGTGCCGTTTTCACGTTCCTGCAGGAACTTGCGGCCGATATCCGGGAACATGGCAAAAGTCAGCACGTCTTCTTCGGATTTTGCCAGCGCGCCGATTTCAGCAGTCAGTTTCGCCAGTTCCGGTTTCAGCAGATCAGCAGGACGGACATCAATGATCTCTTCGTTGCCAATCGCCTGACGTTGCAGTGCAGCGTTAACCGGCGCAGGGGATTTACCGTAACGGCCCTGCAGATACAGTTTCACTTCGTTGGTGATGGTTTTGTAGCGTTCACCCGCCAGTACGTTGAATACAGCCTGAGTGCCGACGATCTGCGAAGTAGGGGTAACCAGTGGCGGATAGCCCAGGTCCTTACGAACACGAGGGATCTCGTCGAATACTTCGTTGATACGGCTCAGCGCGCCTTGTTCTTTCAGCTGGTTGGCTAGGTTGGACACCATGCCGCCCGGAACCTGATTGACCTGAACGCGGGTATCCACGCCGGTGAATTCGCTTTCGTACTGATGGTATTTTTTACGTACTGCATTGAAATACATGCCGATTTCCTGCAGCAGCTCCAGATCCAGTCCGGTGTCGTATTCGGTGCCGCGCAGGGCAGCTACCATTGACTCGGTGCCCGGATGGCTGGTACCCCAGGCCATGCTGGAGATGGCGGTATCGATATTGTCGGCACCGTTCTCGATCGCTTTCAGCTGGCACATGGAAGCCACACCGGCGGTATCGTGCGAGTGAATGAAAATCGGCAGATCCACCGCCGCTTTCAGCGCTTTAACCAGATCGCCGGTAGCGAACGGGGTCAGCAGACCGGCCATGTCTTTGATCGCGATAGAGTCTACACCGAGATCGACCAGTTCAAGCGCCTGAGCGACAAAGGCTTCGGTGGTATGTACCGGGCTGGTGGTGTAGCAGATAGTGCCCTGCGCATGTTTACCGGCTTTTTTGACGGCACGGATAGCGGTAGACAGATTACGCACGTCGTTCATGGCATCAAACACACGGAATACGTCGATACCGTTTTCTGCGGCTTTGGCGACAAAGGCTTCAACCACGTCGTCACTGTAATGGCGGTAGCCCAGCAGGTTCTGACCACGCAGCAACATCTGCAGACGGGTATTTGGCAGTGCGCGGCGCAGCTGACGCAGACGTTCCCACGGATCTTCCTTCAGGAAACGGACACAGGAATCGAAGGTAGCGCCACCCCAGACTTCCAGTGACCAGTAACCTACCTGATCCAGCTTGCCGCAGATGGGCAGCATGTCTTCGGTACGCATGCGGGTTGCCAGCAGTGACTGATGGGAATCACGCAGGA
Organism: Tolumonas osonensis; assembly: GCF_014202415.1. Classification (GTDB taxonomy): domain Bacteria; phylum Pseudomonadota; class Gammaproteobacteria; order Enterobacterales; family Aeromonadaceae; genus Tolumonas; species Tolumonas osonensis. Next base: position 374,922 of record NZ_JACHGR010000002.1, on the reverse strand, counting down.
TAGTATCGGTAACAGTAATTTTTTTGCTCATTCTCAATTCTTCCTCTTCCGGGTATCCGGTCTGAAATTCTTATAATCCGGCGTATGCCGCGATAGCGGTGGCAATAGCGAGAGCCAGCTGTTCGGGTCTGCGTTTTTCCGAGTATTCCAGCAGTTCAGGATGGTTTTCCACGAAGCTGGTATTGAACTCGCCGGTTCTGAATTCAGGATTACGCAGGATCTCCTGGTAATAAGGGGTGGTCGTTTTCACGCCATGAACCCGCATATCATCCAGCGCGCGCAGGCCACGGGCCAGAGCCTCTTCCCACGTCATAGCCCGGACGATCAGTTTCAGACACATCGAGTCGTAGTGGGGAGGGATCACATAGCCGGTGTAAATCGCCGTGTCGGTACGCACACCCGGACCGCCCGGAGCGTAGTAGCGGGTGATTTTGCCGAAGGAAGGGAAGAAATTGTTTTTCGGATCTTCCGCATTGATACGGAATTGCAGCGCGAATCCCTGATGATGGATATCTTCCTGTTTGACAGACAGGGGCAGGCCGGAAGCAATCCGGATCTGTTCCCGTACGATGTCGATACCGGTGATCTCTTCGGTAATGGTATGTTCCACCTGCACGCGGGTGTTCATTTCCATGAAGTAGACTTCTTCACCGGTCAGCAGGAATTCAACGGTGCCGGCATTTTCGTAGCCAACCGCTTTCGCGGCGCGTACGGCCAGTTCGCCGATATAGGCACGTTGTTCCGGGGTCAGTTGCGGACTTGGGGCAATTTCAATCAGTTTCTGGTTACGGCGCTGAATCGAGCAGTCACGTTCATACAGATGAACGGTGTTACCAAAACTGTCAGCGAGGATCTGCGCTTCAATATGTTTTGGATTAACGATGCATTTTTCCAGGAAGACTTCCGCAGAACCGAACGCCTTGGTGGCTTCGGAAATAACACGCGGATAGGCCTGTTCCAGCTCTTCGCGGCTGTTACAGCGACGGATACCACGTCCACCGCCACCGGAAGTGGCTTTCAGCATCACCGGATAACCGATACGCTCAGCTTCGCTGATGGCCTGCTTCAGATCGGCCAGGTTGCCTTCTGTGCCCGGCGTGCAAGGCACACCAGCTGCGATCATACTGCGGCGGGCTTCGGTCTTGTCACCCATACGGCGGATAACTTCTGCGCTCGGGCCAATGAATTTGATGCCATGTTCATCGCAGAGCTCGGCAAGCCGGGGATTTTCTGAAAGAAAACCATAGCCCGGGTGCAGGGCGTCACAACCGGTTTCTACGGCCAGACTGACTAAACGTTGCGGGTTCAGATAACCTGACAGCGGATCGGCGCCCAGCGAATAGGCTTCATCGGCACGTTTCACGTGCAGTCCATGGCGGTCGGCTTCTGAATAGACAGCCACCGAGCGGATACCGAGTTCAGCGCAGGCGCGAACAATACGCACTGCAATTTCACCACGGTTGGCAATCAGAATTTTTTTGATCACGAAAAACTGCCTCCTTGTCTGTTCAATGATGAACAACTCCTAAACACCATAACCCTACGACTAAACAGGAATTAATTTAAATTAATTCTTATTGTGTTTACTATAAGTAAAGACTTATACATAGGTGAATATCATGCGAAATTCATTGATGCGTATCACATTGCGGCAATTACAAGTGTTTCGTGCTGTCTGTGAACAGCTTTCATACAGTCGTGCAGCAGAAATGATGGCGCTGACTCAACCGGCGGTCAGTCTGCAGATCCGCCAATTAGAGGAATTGATCGATCAGCCTCTGTTCGAATATGTCGGCAAGAAGCTCTATCTGACTGAAGCGGCAGAAAAATTATTGCAGGCGACCACGGATATTTTTCAGCGGCTGGACGAGCTGGACATGCAGTTATCGGATCTGCGGGGATCGCTGAAAGGTCAGTTACGCATCGCGGCCGAATCAAGCGCCAAGTACCTGACACCGCATTTGCTGTCTGCCTTTCAGCAGCGCTTTCCGGAAGTCAGCCCGCTGCTGCGGGTGGTCAACCGGGCACAGATCCTGCGCCGTATGGCGGATAACCGGGATGACCTCGTGATCATGTCGTTGGTACCGGAGGATATGGCGCTGGAGTTTATGCCGTTTCTGAATAACCCGATTGTGGTTGTCGCGCCTGCAGATCATCCGTTATGTCAGATTAAGGCGGAAGAATTGACACTGCATGATCTGCAGGAATACCCGTTGCTGATTCGTGAGTCAGGTTCTGGGACACGTAAAGCCTGTGAGGAGTTTTTCCAGCAAAAACGGGTTCATTTCACCAGAACGATGGAGCTCAATTCGCACGAAGCACAATGCGAGGGGGTGATGGCCGGGCTGGGGATTGCGTTTTTACCGCGACATGCGGTGTATCGGGAATTACAGACCGGCGATCTGAAGGAGTTACCGGTCAAGGGATTGCCGCTTTATCGCAGCTGGTGTCTGGTTCATGCCCGCGGTAAGCGATTATCGCCGGTTGCCCAGGCGTTTGTTGATTTTATCCGTACAGAAAGGGACGTGATCAGTCAGATAGCGAAACGATTTGAAGTGAAACGCTGACGCCGGTTGCTCATCGGCTGCCGGAAGATCTATGCTGAATGCTCAGGCTCTGTCAGGGATTTCGAGTATGTATAGTCAGCTTCCGCTATTTATCCGCCAGTGGCATCACGAACATTCGGTGAAACGGGATCAGACGCGTCAGGAGGGCAGTTATAAACCGAACCTGATTGTCTTTTCCGGCGCGGGGTTGTCGGCGGAAAGCGGGATCGCGACATTTCGCGGCAAAACGACGGTCTGGAACAGTGAGGAAAATGCCCGCTATCTGGAGTCCTGGATCATTAATCGCGACTTGTCCGGTTTTCTTGATTTTCATAACCAGCGTCGGCGGGAGATGCTGGCTGCAGAACCGAACGCCGCGCATAAAGCCATTGCCGGGCTGGAAGGGCGGTTACCGGTAAAAGTCATCACGCAGAATATTGATGATCTGCATGAACGGGCCGGCAGCCGGACGATTCTGCATCTGCATGGCAGCATTCTGCATCTGCGGCCGCAGGGTTTTGACGGTGAACGTTACCGCAGCGACTGGGTGGAGGATATTCAGGTCGGCCAACTCGATCCGCAGACAAAAACGCAGTTGCGGCCGGATATCGTACTGTTTGGCGAAAGTATTTACGGCTATGACACGTCGATGGCGTGGCTGGCCAAAGCGGATATTGTGGTGGTGGCCGGCACCAGTCTGGTGGTGGAACCGGCCGCTTCGTTACTGCGCTGTACACATCCGGATGCCCGGGTTTACTACATCAATATTGAGGCATTACCGGAAGCGCGTCTGCCTTTTGCTGGTCAGCAGCTGATTGGGCCAGCCAGTGAAAAAATCCCTGAATTGCTGGCCTCATTTGTCGGTTGAATCGGTTACAGCGGCAGTCTGTCGCGCAGACAGATCTCCCGCAACGCATCCAGATGATGCTGATGTTCGGCTTTGACGGTCTTGAATTGTTCCATGATCGCTTTTGTGGCCGGTGACAGTTTGGCGGCTTTATCGGCTGGTATCGTATCGGAATAATACAGTGCCTTGGCATCATCCATCGGGATCGGTGTGCCGGTCGCAATCAGGTAAAACACCTTGTGCCGGTTTGAGCGCGATTCATAATCGAACAGGAAGATCGCGGCATGCGCCTGCAGATTGGTCTCTTCTTTCAGCTCGCGGATCGCAGCGGCAAGACGGGATTCCCCCCGGTTAGCCTGTCCGCCCGGCAGCAGGATCATGTCGTGCCCGGTGTCAGTCAGTAAAATGCCATGGTCGCATTCCACGATACAGGTTGCCCTGCGTGGCTTGAAATGCATATTCATGTTGGTGTTCTCCTGTTTAATGCTCTGTATTTTATGGATTAAAAAATTTTCCTCATTATTAGTAGGCTTTACGGCAAAAGTCTATGCTGCAGGTCACCGAACATAAAACGAACAGAATATTTCCGGTTGTGTGTCAGTCGCTTACATAGAGACATTCCTGGTTCTGAACTACGCTTATCACTATAAAAACAGTGAAAAGATCGGATTTGGACCATGTTTATCGCCAATTTGTCTGTCAAGGAAGCGCTGGACAGTCTGCGCACATCGGAAGAGGGATTGAGCTCGGCGGAAGCACAGCGTCGGCTGAAAGAGTTTGGCTATAACAAGCTGGAAGAGATCAAGCGTCAGTCGGTCTGGTTGAGTTTTATTCAGGAATTTACCCACTTTTTTGCCATTATTCTGTGGCTGGCCGCCGGACTGGCGTTCTGGGCCGAAAGTCAGGCACCCGGCGAAGGGATGTTTCTGCTGGGCGTTGCCATCCTCGGCGTTATTCTCATTAACGGTGTGTTCTCTTTCTGGCAGGAATACCGTGCCGAGCGGGCAATTGCGGCACTGACCAAGTTGTTGCCACAACAGGCGCTGGTGTGCCGCAGTGGCAAACTGCAGACGGTACCAGCGGAAATGCTGGTGCCGGGAGACTGCATCGTGCTGGAGGAAGGTGACAACATTCCGGCGGATTGCCGGCTGATTGAATCCGCCGGGGTACGGGTCAATATCTCGACGATCACCGGGGAATCACAGCCAAAAGCCAGAATGGCCGATGCGGTGACGGAAACCTCACACCTGGCAGCGGCCAATATTCTGCTGGCGGGGACCTGGGTGGTCTCCGGTCAGTGCCGTGCGGTGGTCTTTGCAACCGGACGACACACGGAGTTTGGTCAGATCGCCCATCTCACGCAGGCAGAAAAAGAAAGCGTTTCCCATCTGCAACTGGAAATTGCCCGGCTTTCGAAGCTGGTGGCGGCCTTTGCGGCTATTCTGGGGATACTCTTCTTTGCGATTGGAACTGCGATCGGATTGTCGTTCTGGACCAGTCTGATGTTTGCCATTGGGATCATTGTGGCGAATGTCCCGGAAGGGTTGCTGCCGACGGTCACTCTCAGTCTGGCCATGGCAACGCAGCGGATGGCGAAACGCAATGCGCTGGTGCGTCATCTGACGGCGGTTGAAACACTGGGCTCCACCACAGTGATCTGTTCAGACAAAACCGGCACCCTGACTCAGAACAAGATGACCGCCACACAGATTTATATTCACGAGCAACTCGTTCCTGTTGAAGCACATGCCCAATATGAGCATGAAATCCGGCTGATCCAGAATGCGCAGTATTGTCATAACCTGAAAAAGAGCCTGCAGGGAAAGCATTATGTGCTGCTGGGTGATCCGATGGAGATTGCGCTGGCCGAGTTTGGCAGAAAAAGCCATGACTTCGGGGATATTCCGGTTGAATCGGAGATCGCTTTTGACAGTGAACGCAAACGCATGTCGGTGGTGATTGAACACGAAGGCGTTCGCTGGCTCTATTGCAAGGGGGCACCGGAAACCGTCTTGCCACGATGCCGTCATATCGAGAGTCGGGGAAATATCCGGGAGCTTGATTCTGCCGGGCAGGAACAGATTATTACCGCGCAGAATACGATGGCCAGAGAGGGATTGCGGGTGCTGGCGTTTGCCTATTGCCGGCTGGAACCGGAGCAGATGCCGCAGGAAAGGGAGATGACTTTTTCCGCGCTGATCGGCTTGCAGGACCCGCCGCGTCCCGAGGTGAAAGAGGCCATTGAACGCTGCCATACCGCCGGGATCAGAGTCATCATGGTGACGGGCGATCATCCGCAGACAGCGGTGGCGATTGCCCGGCAGATTGGCCTGGTAAAAACGGAACATCCGCTGGTATTGCAGGGCGAGGCGTTACGCAAAATGACGGGGGCTCACCTGCACCTGTTACTGGAAAGTCCGGAGGTGATTTTTGCCAGGGTGACAGCTGAACAGAAGATGCACGTGGTCAAGGCCCTGAAAAGGAAAAAGGAAATTGTGGCTGTCACCGGAGACGGGGTGAATGACGCGCCAGCACTGAAAATTGCGGATATCGGTATTGCCATGGGGGTCGCCGGTACCGATGTGGCGAAAGAAGCGTCGGACATCATTCTGCTGGATGATAACTTTGCCAGTATCGTGAATGCGATCGAGGAGGGCAGAACTGTTTTTGAAAATATCCGCAAGTTCATGACTTACATTCTGACTTCCAATATCCCGGAAATCCTGCCTTATATTGCCTTTGTGCTGTTTAAAATTCCGCTGCCGCTGACGATCATTCAGATCCTGGCCGTGGATTTAGGGACCGATATGTTGCCGGCGCTGGCGCTGGGTGCCGAACCTTCCGATAAAAAACTGATGCAACAACCGCCCAGACCCGCCAAAGAGCGACTGTTATCCTGGGGGCTGGTGGCCCGGGCCTATTTGTGGCTGGGGATGCTGGAGGCCGCTGCTTCGTTATTTGTCTTCTTCTTTGTCTTGAATCAGTCGGGCTGGGAATATGGCGTCATGCCGGGCAAGTCTGATCCAATGTATATGCAGGCGACGACGGCCTGTCTGGCGGCCATTGTCATGGCGCAAATCGTTAATCTTTTTATCTGCCGGCATCCGCGCAGCTCTGTGTTTTCACTGAAACTGGATTATAACCCGCTGCTGTGGCAGGGGATCCTTGTCGAAGTCGCCCTGATCCTGCTGGTTGTTTATACCCCGTGGGGCAATGCTTTGTTTGGCACGTACCCGCTGGATCTGTCGGTATGGGGACTGATGATCGTACTGGCGATGGGGATTGGCCTTCTTGAAGAAGGCCGGAAATGGATAGTGCGGCGTTATTTTAGTGACTAGCCTGAGTTAATCACTGGAAGACAGCTATGGTTACAGCGATTCCATCAATGATGTGCCTTTGTTGGAAACAGTCGCCAATCCATGGGCGATCAATCCGGCGGAACGATTGTCTGCGCTGGCCCTGCAGATGGGATGGAACATTGCAAAATGGATTCGTTAGCGGTCATTTTCTGATGAGTCTCAGAGAAAGCCGGTTAAATTCGTTAAACCAGTGCGCATCCGGGCCGGATATAAGGTACATTTTATATAACGCTTATTTGCCGGCTTTATATGGATATAATTCATCTCGATATTAAAAGCATGATGCTGATGTGCGTTTTCATCGGCTTTCTCATCTCCGGCGGACTGGCTGCTTTACTGCGGGATCGGTATGTCTGTCCGGGAATGCCTTACTGGGTGATCGGATTCTGCTTTTTCACACTCGGGATCTTTTTTGCCGTTTATCGGGCCTATGCGCCGCTCTGGGTCAGTGTCTTTTTCGGTAACTTATTCAGCTTCATTGGTGCCAATCTGTTATGGCTGGGTTTGCTGAAATATAACCAGCGTATCAAGCCGTTTCATTATTCCATGCTGGCTTTTTCTCTTCTGGTGGCAACGCTGTTGCTGTTTATGCTGAATGCCGGCGTGCCGGAAATAAGACGTGCTGAACTGGTCTCCTTTGTCTTCAATATGCAAAGCCTGTTGTGTATCCGGGAGGCGCTGAAGGACAGGGCGAAATATGAATCCGGGCGGCTGATGTTTGCGGTCACCTGTATTCTGGCAACCACCGGTTCCCTGTTGCGTTTTTTGACCTATCAATACGAGCCATCCTATTCCTTGCTGAGTACCAACATCAGCAATTTGTTGCTGGTTTTTAATGCCATTATCGTTCTGCTGGGCTTAAGTTTCAGCATCATGTTGATCACGTCGCAATGGCTGCAGCAGAAGCTGGCGGCATTCGCTTCCTATGATGCATTAACCGGTATCTATAACCGGTACGGATTGAGTGAACAATCATCGACGACGCTGTTTAACGCTGACGGTAAGCTATCCGTGACACATTACAGTGTCGCCATGCTCGATATCGATTTTTTCAAAAAAATCAATGACGATTACGGCCATCCGGTGGGTGATGCCGTCTTGAAAGAAGTGGCTGCCCGGGTCCGGCAAAATATCCGGCATCACGATATCCTCGCCCGCTATGGGGGGGAGGAATTCATCGCGGTTTTACCGGAAACGAGCATAACCGATGCCTTGAACTGGGCCGAGCGTGTCCGGACCCAGGTTGCGGCGCAGCCCATAGAGGTTAATCAGCACGCTATTCATGTCACACTGAGTATCGGTGTTGTGGATCTGGCTGAAGGAAAATACGCGTCGCTGGAGGAGGCGATCGGGAAGGCGGATATTGCGTTGTATCAGGCAAAAGAAAACGGCAGGAACCAGGTCCGCCGCTTTGGCTGACTATCTGACTGCAAAAAAACAGGCAGGTTCTGGTGAAGGAACCCGCCTGTTCATGTCATTTTTATCCGGTTTTTACCGGACTGTTAGTTTCAGCTTAGCAACGCCCGCGCTTTTTCCAGCACATTTTCATCGGTAAACCCGAACAGCTTGAACAGTTGCTCTGCCGGAGCGGATTCACCGAAGCTGGTCATACCGACCACGTCACCATCGAGACCGGTGTAGCGCTGCCAGTAATCGGCAATGCCGGCTTCAATAGCGAGTCTCGCTCTGACTGACTTCGGCAACACCTGTTCTTTGTACTCCGCCGATTGTTTGTCAAAGCGCTCAGTGCAGGGCAGGGAGACCACGCGGACTTTTCGGCCTTCGGCATTCAGCGTGTTCGCCGCGTTAACTGCCAAACTGACCTCGGAACCGGTGGCCAGAATAATCAGCTCCGGCGTGCCATCGCAGTCCAGCAGGGTGTAACCGCCACGTTCGATATCACTCAGTTGTTGCGGGGTACGCGGCTGCTGCGTCAGCGCCTGTCGACTGAAAATCAGCGCACTCGGGCCATTGGTGCGCTCAATCGCTTCCCTCCACGCCACCGCCGATTCCACCTGGTCACACGGACGCCAGGTTTCCATGTTCGGCGTCAGACGCAGGCTGGCGAGTTGTTCCACTGGCTGGTGGGTCGGGCCGTCTTCGCCCAGACCAATCGAGTCGTGGGTATAAACGAAGATGGAACGCTGCTTCATCAGCGCCGCCATGCGCACCGCGTTACGGGCATATTCCATAAACATCAGGAAGGTACCACCGTACGGAATGAAGCCACCGTGCAGCGCCACGCCGTTCATGATGGCGGACATACCAAATTCACGTACGCCATAGTGCAGATAGTTGCCTTGCGGCACTTCGGCACTGACGTCTAATGCAGAGGTATGACGGGTCAGGTTGGACGGCGCCAAATCGGCAGAACCCCCGAGCAGTTCCGGCAGGATTTTGGCATAGGCGTTCAGCGCTTTCTGGCTGGCCTGACGCGAGGCAATATTGGCTGGGTTGGCTTGCAGGTCGTTAATGTAATCCTGTGCCTGCTCGGCCCAGTCGACTGGCAACTGACCGTGACTGCGGCGCAGCAGTTCCGCGGCCAGCTCAGGGTATTCGGCGCGGTAAGCACTGAAGTGCTGTTGCCAGCTGGCCTGCTGATGAGCACCCTGTTCCCGGGCGTTCCACGCCTGATAGATGTCCTGCGGAATTTCAAACGGCGCATGCGGCCAGTGCAGGAACTCGCGCACATGCGCCACTTCATCTTTGCCCAGCGGCGCGCCATGACAGTCATGGCTGCCAGACTTGTTCGGTGAGCCGTAACCGATGATGGTTTTGCAGCAAATCAGCGTTGGCTGAGAAGTATTGGCCTTGGCTTCCTGAATCGCCATCTCGATTTCCTGTGGATTATGGCCATCCACGGAATCCAGCACCTGCCAGCCATAGGCACGGAAGCGCGCCGGAGTATCATCGGTAAACCAGCCATCGACATGACCGTCAATGGAGATACCATTGTCATCCCAGAAGGCGATCAGTTTACCGAGGCCTAAGGTGCCGGCTAAAGAGCACACTTCATGTGAAATCCCTTCCATCAGACAGCCGTCACCCATAAAGGTGTAGGTGTAATGGTCGACGATATTGTGATTCGGTTTATTGAACTGTGCCGCCAGTGTTTTTTCCGCCAGCGCCATGCCCACCGCATTGGCAATGCCTTGTCCCAATGGACCAGTGGTGGTCTCTACGCCTGGCGCATAACCGTATTCCGGGTGGCCCGGGGTTTTGGAGTGCAGCTGGCGGAACTGTTTCAGCTCAGACAGCGGCAGGTCATACCCAGTCAGGTGCAGCAGGGAGTAGAGCAGCATCGAGCCATGGCCGTTGGATAAGATAAAACGGTCACGGTTGATCCACTGCGGGTCAGCCGGGTTATGTTTCAGGTGGTGACGCCACAGTACTTCAGCGATATCCGCCATGCCCATCGGGGCGCCTGGGTGGCCGGAATTAGCCTGTTGCACCGCATCGACACTGAGCATACGTACGGCATTGGCGAGGGTTTTAGCATTTAAACTCATCAGAAACTCCAGTCAGCAATCATAAAAATAGTTAAGAGAATAAAATCGGGAAACGGGTGTTGGCGTAATGACGGTGTTATCACTAACGTAAAACGAGGAATAACATCCCTGTCGGATGACCCTCCGCGCCAAGGATGGCGCGGCGGAGTCCCCATGGATGGGTTTACGACGTGTCAGGAGACAGGGATGCTGTTCCGAGCATCCCAACACGCCATCAGCACCAATCCAGACGCCCAAACAAAATCACGCCAAACGAGACGCCAATAACTGCTCCAGCTTCACCTGGTCAATCGCAAAATTACGGATCCCTTCCGCCAGTTTCTCGGTCGCCATGGCATCTTCATTATGCTGCCAGCGGAAAGCCGCTTCGCTCAATGGAGCCGGCCGTGGCAGACGCAGACCGTCATCGGCTAACTGACGTACCAGTTCACCACTGGCTTCGCCCAGTTCCTGCAACAGATTCGGGCTGATGGTCAGGCGGTCACAGCCGGCCAGAGCCAGCACTTCGCCAAGATTACGGAAGCTGGCGCCCATCACTACGGTGTTATAACCGTGCTGCTTGTAATACTGATAAATCGCTTTCACGGACTTCACACCCGGATCAGTTTCGGCGGTATAGGTTTCACCGGTTTTGGCTTTGTACCAGTCCATGATTCGGCCCACAAACGGCGAAATCAGGAACGCGCCGGCTTCGGCACAAGCGCGGGCCTGTGCAAAGGAGAACAGCAGGGTCAGGTTGCAGTTGATGCCTTCTTTCTCCAGCTGTTCCGCGGCGCGGATGCCTTCCCAGGTGGAGGCAATCTTGATCAGCACGCGTGAACGTGGAATGCCCTGATACTCGTACAGGCCAATCAGCTTGCGGGCTTTTTCGATGGTAGCCTGTGTATCAAAAGAGAGGCGGGCATCGACTTCGGTGGAGATGCGGCCCGGTACATGTTTCAGCACTTCACAGCCGATGGCGACAATCAGCCGGTCGGCAGCTTCTTCAACCTGCACGGCCTGCTCGGACGAGAGTTGTTTTGCCTGAAACACCACCTGTTCCAGCAGCGGTGCGTATTCCGGACTAGAAACGGCTTTTAAAATCAGTGACGGGTTGGTGGTCGCGTCTTCCGGGGAATACAATTTGATTGCAGGTAACTCGCCGGTATCGGCAACGACGGTGGTAACGGCACGTAATTGATCTAACAAACTGCTCACGGTAACTCCTTGTCAGATAAGACTGAATTAAGGGTAAAAATTAATTAAGTAACGGTTCTGCTGTCTCTGCCCACCGCAGGTATTGCTGATAAATCACTTCATATTCAGCAACCCGGGTCGGCTGAGGGTAGTAAACGTGTTCAATGGCACTGGCCATTTCTTGCTGGGCGGCTTCGATAGCCGGATAAATATCCGCCGCCACGGCCGCACAAATTGCGGCACCCAGCGCACAACATTGATCGGATGCCACCACCTGAATGGAACGGTTCATGACATCCGCGCAAACCTGCATGATCACGGGCGACTTGCGCGCAATACCGCCCAGCGCCATGACTTCCTTGACCGGTATGTCCTGTTCCGTCAGACACTCCATGATGTTGCGGGCGCCACAGGCGGTTGCGACTACCAGTGCACCGAATAATGCCGGCGCATCGGTAGCCAGATTCAGTCCGGCGATCACACCCTGTAATCGCTGATTGGCGTAAGGGGTACGGCGGCCATTAAACCAATCCAGTACAATCGGGAGGTGTGACAGATCCGGATTCAGGCTCCAGCTTTGCGTCAGTGAAGCGAGCAGTTTCTGCTCATGTTGCCGGACGGCGGTTCGTAATTCAGGGTATTGCTGTATCAGCGTTTCCAGTGGCCAGCTCAGCAGGCGCTGATACCAGGCATAGATATCGCCGAAGGCGGATTGTCCGGCTTCGAGCCCAATCATGCCCGGAATAACACTGCCATCCACCTGGCCACAGATGCCACCGATGGTGCGGCTGCCAATACTGGCGTAATCAGTCACCAGAATATCGCAGGTGGAAGTACCGATGACTTTCAGCAGGGTGTTAGGCCGGGTTCCGGCCCCGATGGCTCCCATATGACAGTCAATCGCTCCGCCGGAGATCATGATCCGGGATGGCAGACCCAGACGTTCTGCCCATTCTGCAGTGATCCTGCCGACAGGCACATCGGCGGTGTATGTATCGGTGAACAGGGGCGTTTGAAGGTTGTCAGTCAGCACCGGATCTAGTGCGGTCAGGAATTCCCGTGAGGGCAGACCATGCCAGTCCTGATGCCATAAACATTTATGACCTGCGGCACACCGGCCCCGGCGAATAGCGGCCGGAGACTGAGTTCCGCTCAGCAGTGCCGGGATCCAGTCCGACAGTTCAATCCAGTTAACGGCGGCTTGTCGTACGGCGGTATCGGTGCGGGATACGTGCAGGATCTTTGCCCAGAACCATTCCGCAGAATAAACCCCGCCGCTGTAACGCGTGTAATCGGGGAATCGGCCACTCTGGCACAGGCGGGTGATTTCTTCGGCTTCGGCAATGGCGGAATGATCCTTCCACAGCAGGAACATGGCATTCGGGTTATCCGCGAACTCTTCGCGCAACGCCAGAACCTGACCGGTTTCGTCGATAGGCGCAGGAGTTGACCCGGTCGCGTCAACACCGATGCCACAAATCGCTGCCACCTGCTCCGGGGCCAGTAAGGAGACAACTTGTCTGACGACTTTCTCCATGGATTCGATGTAATCCAGCGGATGTTGTCTGAACTGGTTCCGGACCGGCTGACAATACTGGCCGAGATGCCAGCGGGGATAGAGCTCCGTGTGTGTGGCCAGCTCTTGTCCGTCCCGGCAACGGACTGCGAGTGCTCTTACTGAATCACTGCCGAAATCAAGACCGATAACAATGGGATCAGACATCTCGCATTCTCCGTGCTATGAGGCCGCAGCCAGAGAGGCATGTTGTCGCATTCTTTCCATCGCTTCCTGCCGGGTCGGCATGGCCTGCGCTGCACCGACCCGTTCGACCGAGACGGAGGCATAGGCGGAAGCGAATAAAGCGGCATCCTCCAGTTTTTCCCCCTGCGACAGACAAGCGGCAAGTGAGCCGTTGAAGGCATCGCCGGCACCGGTGGTGTCTACCGGATGGGCCGGGTAAGCGGGAATATGCGTACGGCCGGATGGGGTGGAAAGTAATGCGCCTTTTAAGCCCAGCGTGATCAGAACGTTGTTGATGCCCTTGTTATGCAAGACCCGGGCGGCCTGTGCTGCCGAATCGAGATCATTAACCTCAATACCGGTCAACAGCTCTGCTTCGGTACTGTTTGGCGTGAGCAGATCGGCCAGCGCCAACGCCTCGTCGGGAATTTTCTGGAAGGGGGCCGGATTCAAAATGACATAAACATTGCTGTCATGGGCATGCTGCAATAAACGCACGATCGCGTCGGGGTTATTCTCCATCTGGATCAGCAATAAATCAGAAGACTTGATAACAGGCAGACAGGATTCGATTTCCTGTTCCGTGACAGTCAGGTTTGCGCCCGGGTCCACGCCAATCATGTTTTCGCCGTTTTCTTCTGAAACATAGATCAATGCATTACCGGTTGGTTTGTCCTGGCTATGGAAAAGCGTACAAACATTGATTTCTGAGGTATCGAGGTGATGTTTTGCAAATTCCGCAAAGGAATCCGTACCGACTTTGCCGATGTAATGCACCCGGGCACCGGCTCTCGCTGCAGCAAGAGCCTGGTTGGCACCTTTACCGCCAGCGCCCATCAGGCTGCTGGCTGCAATCATGGATTCTCCGGGGCGGGGAAAGCGGCTGAGACGAGCAACAACATCGACGTTGAAGGCACCGAAGACACAAACTTTTCCTGTCATAACAGACTCCTACGATTCAAAGTGACGTTTTGCAGCGAGGCATGCCCCCTGACAACCTGTATCACCGGTCTGTAAACTAAATGATATGGTCAGACCTTCTGCCGGCTGAGGGCCACGCAAATGCTTTCTGATCTCCCGGACCAATTTTTCTTTAGGAAAGCCGGGCATGCCGATAACACCACCGCCGAGGAACAGATGCTCCGGATCGAGAATGTTCATCTCCGAGGCGATAATCATGCCAAGGCGGGTGACGAACTCCTGAATATCCGGATGATCACCGTAGTGAGTAAAAATATCGCCGACATGATGTGGTGCTGTGACATGTTCTTTGGCCCATCTCGCCAGATAACTGCCCGATGTCAGTGTTTCCGCACAACCGGTTTTTCCACAAGGACAGCTTAACGTGTTGTTAAGCCAAGGAATGTGACCGATTTCGCCGGAAGAGCCATGCGCACCATGATAAAAGTCACCATTTATCCATAAACTGTTGCCCATACCGGTGCCCAGATACAAACCCACGGCAACAAACGGCATGGTTTCCAGCTGATGCAGATCCCACAGATGCAGATGATTCACGTCTTTATCCATGGCCACCGGACAGTCGATCAGCTGGCTCAGCTCGTTACCGACTTCACGGTTATCCAGTGCCTGAATGAAAGGCAGAGAAAACACTTTTTTCCGATCACGGCTTAATGTACCCGGTAAACCCAGCATGACGCCGGCCGGCCGCTGGTCTAATTGCTGGAAATGAGCGTTAATTAACTGCGCCAGCGTTGCCAGTGGGTCTTCCGTTGCTGACCATGATGAGGTCGGGATGTTTTCACGAAGAATAAACTCATCCTGTTCATTCATGGTGAGTAACCGGGTATTTGTACCGCCGATATCAATACCTAAGTAATAAGCCATACCTCGTTACCCCCTATGCTGCTTGTTCTGCTTGTCGGATATTGGCGGTCATTTTGTCCCAGGCGACGGCCAGGTTTGGATCGAGATTAAATAATCCGGATGTACCGACGATTAATACTTCTGCGCCTGCGCCCAGCAGATCATGGAAAGTTTTGGTGTTGCAGGAACCGTCGATTTCGATCAGGTAGTTATAACCATGTTCTTTTTTGAGTGCCGCCAGTTCCTGAATTTTATTCAGCATTTCCGGAATAAAAGGCTGTCCGGCATAACCTGGGTCTACCGTCATCACGGTGATTTTGTCCAGTAGATGAATATAGTGTTTGATGTATTCCACCGGTGTTGCCGGATTCAGTACCACACCCACTTTTTTATTGTGTTTGCGGATCTGGTTGATAATGCGGAATGCGTCGCGATTGATGGTTTCCGCGTGAGGGCAGATATAATCGGCACCGGCATTGGCAACCGCATCAATAAAATCACTCGGTTCTTCCACCATTAAATGCACATCAATTTTCAAATTGGTGTGAGGACGAATCTGTTCGATAAAGAACGGTGACAGCGTAATATTTTTGACGTAGTGGCCGTCCATAATATCGATATGCAGGAAGTCGGCACGGGTATCTAATACTTCCAGTTGTGATTTGATTTCAATCAGGTTCATGCACATCAGTGAAGGAGAAATCATATAAGTCATAATGTTTATTCCAGTATTAATTCAGTTGAGTTATTTGTGACCAATAATTTGCGCGTTCTTGGTGCTTGATAAAGGTTTACTGTTTTTCGCTGCCCGTTTTTCAGACCAACGTTTTTTGAAGAACTTGACTGACAACGTGATGATGAGCACCGCACCCCACATGCCGAGGCTGAAGTGTGGGCTGATGCCCAGCAGGTTCAGGCCGGTCGAGATGATCTGCAGGACAAACAAGGCGCAAACCACACCAAATACGCGGCCAAAACCGCCGTTTGGATCAGTACCGCCAAGAATGATGGCCAGTACGGTCAGCAGCAGGTAGGAGTCGCCGTAACCCATACGTGCGGAGTTGAAGCGAGCCATCATGACCAGACCGGCAAAGACACACAGCACACTGGAGATGGTGTAGATTGCGATCAGAAGTTTGTGTGTATTAATGCCGCTGAAGTAAGTCGCGTTGATGTTGCTGCCACTCATGTAGATGCATTTACCGATCTTGGTTTTTTCCAGCAACAGGGCGACGGCGACAGCAACCAGGAGGAAAATCACCAGCGGTAATGGAATGCCAAGGATAGTTCCGGAACCAATCAGTCTGACCAGTTCAGGCATGCCACTCAGCGCTGCACCATGGGTGAGTTCTATACCGATCCCGTTGACCATGGTCATGGTTGCCAGTGTCACCAGAATCGGGTGGGCACCGATGTAAGCCACCATGGCACCGGTAAACATCCCAATGACGATGGACAGGAGGATAGCTGCGATTATCGCGACCATCAGCATGATGACCTGGAAGAACATGCTGGCATCAGCAGGAATGTAACTGATGAAGATCCAGGCCATGAGCAAGCTGGTCAGGTTAGCGGTACCGATGATGCAGAGGTTAAAACCACCACTCAGCATCGGAATGAACATCGCCAATGTAAACAGTCCCAGCTCAGGTAATTGAGAAGCGACACTACCGAAAGTTTGCAGAGTAAAGAAACGACCCGGCATCAGTAGGGTGAACACGATACAGATAGCTACTAGCAGACTAAGCAGACCGATCATGTTTTCATCAAGTTTGAACCATTTTTTCATGATTGCAGCCCCTGATTAAGCAAAACCAACGTTGGTTTCTTTGCGTTTTTTGTAGTGCGTGATGGTGATTGCGATAACGATGACGATCCCGATCACGATGTTCATGAAGTAACTGGAAACACCAATCAGATTCAGCCCGTTTTTCAGGATCCCAATCAGGAAAACCCCCATCAGCGTACCGAGAACCGTTCCTTTACCACCGGTCAGACTTGCACCACCCAGCACGGTTGCTGCCAGCACATCCAGTTCACCACCGACCAGCGCATTCGGAACCACTTCCCCCATGCGATACACCTGTACCAAACCACCAATCGCAGCGAACGCGCCGAGATAGCCGTAAGCAAATAAGTGGATGATACCGACGCGGATCCCGACCCGACGTGCAGATTCCTGGCTACCACCGACGGCATATAATTGACGGCCAAGGTTGGTTTTATTCAGAACCACCCAGGTAAACGCAGTCAGGATCAGCATCAGCAGGAAAGGCAGACCAATCTGGTAACTTTCTGTGCCCAAAGTGAATGGGAAGATTTCGTGTTGTGTTGTCCACCATTCCGGCAGGTCGTAGATACTGCGGCCATTGGTCAGCCACATCAGTCCACCGAACAGCAGTGACTGCACACTGATGGTGATGATGATTGACACCAGATTCAGGTAATAAATCAGCACCGCGTTAAACAAGCCGCAGCAGATCCCGAACATCACGGCCAGCACAATCCCCTGGAAGGCGCCATCGATGTATCCGCCAAGCAGAAGACTGGCGATGGCGTACTGCACGACAGAAGCGACAGCAGCGAATGAGATGTCGATCCCCCCGGTAACCAGTACGACAAACAGACCCAGTGCAAAGATCCCGGAAACGGCATAGCCTTCTGACAAATCGAGTAAATTTCGAATCGTGAGAAATTGATCGGTTGTCAGTGAGAAGAAAATCACCATCACCAGGATCACGACGCCAAGATAGAACTCCATCGGCATCCGCTTTTTCAGGAAATTAGCCATTAATAACTTCCTCCAGATAAGTTTCACTGACTTTGCGAGGTTCGTATTCATTCATGATGTGACCGTGGTCGATATGAAGAATGCGGTCGCAGTTGTAGTAAACCTCCGGAATTTCGTCAGAAATCAGCAGGATCGAAATCCCCTGTTCGGAGAGTTTATGGATGAGTTGATAGATACTGTCTTTTGCCGCGATATCGACCCCAACGGTTGGTGCATCCAGAATGAGCACTTTCGGTTGTGTCAGGATCCATTTCGCCAGCACCACTTTTTGCTGGTTACCGCCGGAAAGGGTAGAGATGGGGTTGTCAGGATTGGACACTTTGATGTCGAGATCTTTGATCCACTGGCTGACAATTTTGATTTTTTTGTATTCATCAATGAAATGCATCCGGTTTTTCAGCTGATCCAGAATTGATAACACGGCGTTATCAGAAACGGATTGCTGTAAGACCAGACCCAGTGTCAGACGGTCTTCCGAAACATAACCAATACCGGCTTTAATCGCATCGTTATGACCTTTGAAGTTCATCGGCTTACTGTCGACATAGATTTTGCCGGTATCCGGTCTGGTAATACCGAATAAGCTCAGTGCTAATTCAGTACGGCCGGAGCCTAATAAGCCACATAATCCTAAGACTTCGCCCTGACGCAATTTGAAGCTGATATTCTCGTATTGATCTTTACGGGATAAATTTTCGACTTCCAGAATAATCCGGTCATTATTTTCATTTCTGGCAGGTTTCAAGGCATGCTCAATGGAGACACCTGTCATCAACTCGATCAGACGTTTTGGGGTGATTTCATTGGCAGGGTAAGAACCGACTTTTGCGCCATCACGAATAACAGTAACGGTATCTGAAATCTCTAATACCTCATCTAAGCGGTGGCTTACAAAAACCACGCTGATATTTTTACTTTTCAGATAATGGACAGTACGCAATAACTGGTTGACTTCGGTTCTGGTTAAGGATGCGGTTGGCTCATCCATAATGACCAGTTTTGCGTCAGCAACCAGGGCACGACAGATAGCAACTTGTTGCCGTTGTGCAATCGGTAATGCTTCAACCTTTTCATTTAAATCAATATTAAACTTTAATTCTTCCAGGACTTTTTTTGCTTTATTGTAAACTTCTTTTTTATTATGCCAGTTCATCATGCCTTGCATGTTTAATTCGAAGGCAATGTTTTCAGCAACTGATAAATTCGGAAATAAAGATAAATCCTGGTAAATAACCTGAATACCCATGCTTCGTGCTAGGTTAGGATTTAATTTTGGAACGATTTCTCCATTTACTCTGATTTCTGCACCACTGTCTGGTTGATGAACGCCACTAATCACTTTAATGAGTGTGCTTTTACCACAACCATTTGTTCCTGCTAAACAATGCACTTCGCCCGGCATGATATTAATATCAATATTATTTAAGGCTTTATGTCCGCCAAAACTTTTAGACAGCTTATTTAGAGAAATAAAAGACCCAACCTGGGAATTTTCAGGTAACGTTGTCATATTAAACCTCGGAGCTAAAACCGGATGGGCCTAAGCCCATCCAGGGATAATAATCAGAGACCCATTTCAACGAGTTTCTTGATATTTTCTTTATCTTCGCTTTCTGTGTTATTACCGAGAATAGTGCGGGTTGCAGTATCAATCTGTACTGGTCCCATACCATCGATAGTCATGCCATCTTTGATTTCCTGGCCATCCATCATCATCTTCGCCACACGGACAAAGACTTCACCGGCAGTCATTGGGTTCCAGATATAACCGCCATCAATGGCACCTTTCATAACCAGTGATTCGCCTTGTCCCGGGCTGAATGGGCCGACAACACAGATGTCGTCAATCTTGTTTCGTTGCATAACCGCACGGCCTGCGCCAATCGGGCCTTGAGAACCAAATGCCAGTACACCTTTCAGATCATTATGCTTAGACATCAGATCTTTCGTGGTACGCATCGTGTCATCCAATGATTCTGCGACGCCGAATTTATCAGCAGCCAGTTCCATCTTCGGATAATTTGCTTTCTGATATTCAATCGCGGAGTCAGCCCAGACGTTATGCAATGGCACGGTCAAGCTACCAACATAAGCCACATATTTACCTTCGCCTTTCATACATTCAGCGAGTTTCTTCATATGGTTGACACCGTGCTGTTTGGCATCAACCAGCTCGAAATCCCAGTCAGCAAATTTCTGGTTTGGGGACTCATGCACAATGACTTTGATACCGGCTTTCTGTGCTTTTTCCAGAACAGGTTCCAGTACTTTGGCATCGTTTGGTACCACACCAATCACATCAACTTTCTGAGCGATCAAGTCTTCAATGGCACGAACCTGTAAAGCTGGATCTGCTGAGGTAGGACCGATCTGCCAGGCTTCAACTCCTTGTTTGGCTGCTTCTTTTTTAATCCCTTCTTCCATCGCGTTAAACCATGGAATACCGCCAATTTTTACAACGACACCCATTTTAAAACTGTCAGCCGCGTAAGTGGCGGAAGAAGCTAAAATAGTAGCAATCACACAAGCGAGACCTGCTTTTTTCATATTTATATTCTCCATGTAAATAACTTCTGAATATTTTTTTGTAATATTCAGGGTGTGTTGACCCGGTGTTAAAAAACACAACTTTGGTACTACGTGGATACTAATACAGCGGTCATTTTATCTTTTATTTAAAACGACCATCTTTAGTTCGGTTACTTTCTACTGGTTTCAATAATTTTTACATTATTCCACCCAATTTCAGTCCGGTATTCATCTGATGGCAGCTGATCAGTAATCAAGACGTCTATTTTGTTGTAATCACATACTTTGCAAAATGAACGTCGTTCTACTTTGGTTGAATCGCATAACAGAATGGATTTATCTGCCACACTAATCATCATCTGCTTCAGACGAGCCTGGTTTTCATTGCTTTCTCTTATTCCGGTAGTCAGGCCGATACCATGACAAGAGAAAAACAATTTATTAATACTGAATTCTTTGACAATACTTTCTGTTAGCGGACCGCTGAATGATTCATATTTTTCTGAATATTCGCCACCCAGTCCGATAACGCGGATATTGGATTTACAAGCTAATGCATGAATCGTATTCAATGATGTTGTCAATGCTGTAATCTCAATATCCGGAATCTGTCGTGCCAGAAACCATGAGCTGGTACTGCTGTCGAGCATAATAATATCGCCCGGCTCAATGTAGGCTAATGCCTTTTTAGCCATCTTTATTTTGGTGTCAGTGTTCTGGTTGGATCTGATTCTGAACGCTTCACCACTTTGTTCATATTCCTGATCAACAGGGGTGGTGATATGTTTTATCTGGTTTCCAACAGGAACCGCACCACCATGAGTCCGGGTCAAATAACCTTTCTTTTCCAGAAATGCCAGATCGCGGCGAATGGTTTCTTTTGAAATATTAAGCATGAGGGAGAGATCATTCACCAATAGTGAGCCATTCGCTTTCAGCAGCTCATTAATTTTGTGATGTCTTTCGGCCTGCAACATATTTCGTCCTCTCTTTAAGTTGTATTCAGTTTAGGTGGGTTCCGTAAATAGTTCTGAGCGAGCAATTACGAAAACGAAGTCCGTAAACTACGATCGGAGTAAGTGCGCTATTGATCACAAAAACTCGTGCCTGTTTATAGATTCATGACCGTTTGGTTACGTTTTGCGATGAAATCGGTTTCATTGGCAGTCAATTTAAATCAAAACGGGCATAAACGGGAATGACCGAGTTTGACCGTTTTGATTCCTCTCACAAATAAAATCTAAAAACGTACAGACAGGATGCCCGAATCGGATCGCTTCATCTTCGGTAGATAAATCTTAACTGATTGTTTTTTAATTATTTTGTTTCAAAAGTACACAGCATAAACCACACCCGTCGTTGCCTGTTTCATTTCTGTTTTAATTTCATGCCCGAATGGATACAAACAAAAAAGATCTCAAACATAACTTGCATATGAAATGCATATTAAATTAAGATGCAAATACTGCATATGAAATGCACATTATGGTGAGGATGAAATTATGGCACTGCACGTTAAGAACAATATCTACTGGGTTGGCAAACAGGATTGGGAACTGCGCGAATTTCATGGCAGCGAGTATTCCACCCATAAAGGCTCCAGCTATAACAGCTACCTGATCAAGGAAGAAAAAGTGGCCTTAATTGATACGGTATGGAGCCCGTATGCCGATGAGTTTGTGACTAATCTGGCGAATGAGATTCCGCTGGAGAAAATCGACTTCATCATTGCCAACCACGCGGAAATTGATCATAGCGGTGCCTTGCCGGCACTGATGGCAAAGATCCCGGATACACCGATTTACTGTACCGCCAATGGCGTGAAGTCGCTGAAAGGGCATTACCATCAGGACTGGAACTTTAAAGTCGTGAAAACCGGTGACACGCTGGATCTGGGCAACGGCAAGGCGTTAGTGTTTGTTGAAGCGCCAATGCTGCACTGGCCGGACAGCATGATGACGTACATGACCGAAGATGCCGTACTGTTCAGTAACGACGCGTTCGGTCAGCACTATGCCTCTGATCAGCTGTATAACGATCTGGTGGATCAGAACGAATTACATAACGAATGCATCAAGTATTACGCCAATATCCTGACGCCGTTCAGCAAGCTGGTGACGGCCAAAATTCATGAAGTGCTGTCTTTCAAGCTGCCGCTGGACATGATCTGCACGTCACACGGCATTATCTGGCGCGATAATCCGGCGCAGATCGTCGAACAGTATCTGAAATGGGCTGATTCGTATCAGGAAAACCAGATCACGCTGATTTACGACACCATGTGGGAAAGTACCCGCAAGATGTCGGAAGCGATTGCCGCCGGCATCCGCAAGGCTGATCCGTCTGTGACCATCAAGCAATTCAATCTGGCCAATTCGGATAAAAACGATGTGCTGACCCAGGTCTTTAAATCCAAGGCCATTCTGGTGGGATCACCTACTGTCAATAACGTGATGCTGCCGCAGGTTGCCGCCTTGCTGGAAGAAATTCAGGGATTGCGCTTTACCGGAAAAGCAGCGGCTGCCTTTGGTAGTCATGGCTGGAGTGGCGGGGCGGTGGAGCGCATTACCCAGCGTCTGAAAGAAAGTGGTTTTAATACGCTGGAAGGCACTCGAATCGAGTGGCGTCCGACACAGGAAGCGCTGCAGGCGTGTGAAGCCTACGGGGCCGGGCTGGTTGCGCAACTGGGTGGGGCTGACAGCGATGCTGCGGCTTCAGCGGTAACAACAGAAGCGGAGCCCATGGTCTGCCGGACCTGTTCATGGGTGTATGAGCCGAAAACCGGTGAACCCAATCAGGGGGTTGAAGCAGGAACGGCCTGGGAAGATGTACCGGAAAGTTTCCTCTGCCCGGTTTGCTTCATGGGCAAGGATGACTTCGTACCTGCGGCAGATCCTGCGGCAAAAGCGGCGTAACAAGGAGGCAACCATGGGCGCACATCATCCGGTTGTCATCGTGGGAAGTGGTTATGCCGGTTTGCAGCTGGCACGGCAGTATCGTCGCCTGGCGCCTGCCGCACCGCTGGTTATCGTCTGTGCTGATGAAGGCGCAGACTATGCCAAACCACAATTGAGTCATGTCATCAGCAAACGGCAGACTGCGTCAGATCTGATCCGTAAACCGGCAAAGGAGCTGGCGCAGGAGCTGAAAGCGTTGTTGCTGACGGAACAGACCGTATCAGCGATTGATACGGAACGGCAGGTCATCCGGCTGGCGGAGCGGGAATTACCGTACCGGGATCTGGTGCTGGCGGTCGGTGCCGAGGCCTGGATCCCACCGGTCAGCGGAGACGCGACCGGCGACATCATTACGCTGAACAGTCTGCAGGAATACCAGCAATCTCAGGATCGTCTGGCGACCAGTCAGCGGATATTGCTGATTGGCGCGGGTCTGATCGGTTGTGAACTGGCAAATGATTTTCTGCAGGCGGGGAAACAGGTAACGGTTTGCGACCCGGCAGATCGTGTACTCAGCGCCTTGCTACCGGAATTTGCCAGTGAAAGACTGCACTCGGTCCTCCGGCAGAACGGATGTCAGTTTGAACTGATGAACACACTGGTGTCGGCAGAAAAAATCGCGGAGGGGATCCGGGCAACCTTCCGGGATGGCAAATCCATCATCGTGGACAGCATTGTTTCGGCCGCCGGATTACGCCCCCGTACCGCACTGGCGCAGGCCGCGGGATTAACCGTCAACCGGGGCATTGTGGTGAATGATGATCTGACCACAAGCGATCCTCATATTTATGCGCTGGGGGATTGCGCGGAAGCCAACGGTCAGTTACGACCTTATCTGCAGCCGATCACGATAAGCGCGCAGGCGCTGGCGAAAACCCTGGCCGGTGAGCCCACAGCCATCCGCTGGCCGGTGATGCCGGTGAACGTCAAAACCCCCTGTTATCCGGTGCAGGCGGCCGGTGATGTCCGCAGTGAAGATCTGATCTGGCAACTGGACGAGGATGATACGGGTCTGACCGGGTTGGCACTTCGTCAGGGTCAAACGGTGGGTTTTGTCACTGGCGGGCAGCATGTCAGCCGGAGCATGAATTTGATCAAACAGTTGGGAGAAAATTAGCCATACTTTAGTACATACGTTTCCGGCTGAGCTGCATTTGACCATCAATGCTTTGCAACGGCAGAGTAAGGAATGCATATGACTGACTGGGTAAACGGAACAGTTTATGAGGTCATCCAGTGGAATGACCGGCTCTGTTCTCTTAAGGTAAAAGCGGATCTGGCCCCGTATACGGCGGGGCAGTTTGGCAAACTGTCACTGATTATTGATGGAGAACGGGTCAGTCGGGCCTATTCCTTTGTGAATGCTCCGAGTGCCGGTCATCATGAGTTCTATCTCATCAAAATTCCTGACGGACGTTTGTCCCCCCATCTTTTTGAGTTGAAACCCGGTGATGCTATTCAGGTTTCCCGCAATGCCAGTGGATTCATGACGCTGGCCGAGGTTCCGGCCGGACGGGATCTCTGGATGATGGCAACCGGCACCGCCATCGGCCCATTTCTCTCGATTCTTTCTGAACAACAGGTCTTTCAGCGGTTTGAAAATATCGTGCTGGTACATGGTGTCCGGCAACGGGATGATCTGACTTATCAGGAACAAATTCACACGATTAAAACCCGGCAGCCGTTGCAGTTTCGGTATATTCCGGTTGTCAGCCGGGAAGATTGCTCGGATCTGCTGCGAGGCCGTATTCCGCTGCTACTGGATCATGGCTTGCTGGAAGAAGCGGCAGAACTGTCGTTGTCACCGGAGTGGTCCCAGACCATGATTTGCGGCAATCCGGCTATGGTGAAAGATACCTTGCACGCCTTACAGCAAAAAGGACTGAAAAAGAATCTGCGCCGCGAACCGGGGCAGATCACGATGGAGAATTATTGGTAGACAGCGACGAGACGGTCAGGCCACCTGAATAGTCCAAGTGGCCTGCTGATGACATCACAACACCGCAGATATAAAGCTTTGCAACTCCGGCGTCTGAGGCTTACTGAACAGCTCGCGGCTCGGACCGCTTTCCCATACTTTTCCCTGATGCATAAAGACGATCCGATCGCCGACATCGCGGGCAAAATTCATTTCATGTGTGACCAGAATGAGTGTCATGCCGTCGGCTTTCAGTTGCTCCAGCACCTTCAGTACTTCTCCGACTAATTCCGGATCCAGTGCCGATGTAATTTCATCACACAGCAGGACTTTCGGGTTCATCGCCAGGGAGCGGGCAATAGCGACACGCTGCTGCTGACCACCGGATAAGTTTCCCGGGAACTGATCGGCTTTATCCGCCAGACCCACTTTGGCCAGCATGTTTTCTGCCAGTTCACGGCATTCTGACTGGCTTTTTTTCAATACCAGACGCGGTGCCAGCATGACGTTTTCAGCCACGGTCATATGCGGAAACAGATTAAAGTTCTGGAAGACCATGCCAACGGAACGGCTCAATTCCCGCAGATGATTTTCATCATCGGAAACCGCCTGCCGATCGACAATAATCGCGCCATCATCGAATTTCTCCAGACCATTAATGCAGCGCAAGAGCGTGCTTTTCCCGGAACCGCTGCGACCGATGATCGAGATCACTTCGCCAGCCGCTATTTTCAGTTCGATACCTTTTAGGACATGGTGCGAACCGTAATATTTATGAACATTTTCAATGCTTACCAGAGACATGTAATTTTCTCTCCAGAAATTGACTAAACAGCGATAACGGATAACAGATCAGGAAATAGATCAGTGCTACCCATGCAAAAACCTTGAATGGCTGGAAGGTGGCGTTGTTCAGCATCGTGCCTGCTTTGGTCAGCTCAACAAACCCGATAATGGAGGTCAGCGCGGTACCTTTAACCACCTGCACCGAAAAACCGACCGTGGGCGCTATCGCAATCCGCAGTGCTTGCGGCAGGATGACATAGCGCATGGTCTGGAAAAACGTGAGCCCCAGGCATCGGGAGGCTTCCCACTGTCCTTTGGGTAATGACTCAATGCAGCCGCTCCAGATATCACACAGGAAAGCACTACTGAACAGCACCAGCGCCAGCGTTGCCGCTGTCCAGGCGTTCACATCGATCCCCACCAGTGAAAGACCAAAGAAGGCTAGAAACAACTGCATCAGCAGTGGTGTGCCCTGAAACAGCTCCGTATACCCGCGCACCAGTAATACCAGCGGTTTACGGCGGGATGCCCGCATGAATGTCAGCAGCAAACCAAACAGCGCGCCGCCGATAAACGCGATCAGCGACAGCAGTAATGTCCAGCGTGCGGCCAGCAACAGATTCCGGAGAATATCCCAGTCAGTAAATTGCATCATCGTGGCTGACTCCTGAAGACATAACCGGCCAATAGACCAAATCCACGGCGCATCAAAATCGCCAGAAACAGATAAAGCAGGGCAGTCAGCAGATAAGACTCAAAGCTGAGAAAACTGCGTGACTGAATAAAATTTGCTGAGAACGTGAGCTCTTCGACCGAGATCTGCGAGATGACCGAGGAACCCAGCATCACAATGATGCATTGCCCAACCAGTGAACTGTAGATGCGCTGAAATGCGGGCGGCAGAACAATCCGGGTAAATATCTGGAAACGGGTTAGCCCCAATGTCCGGCCTGCTTCCCATTGTCCTTTCGGTGTGGCTTCAATACCGGCACGTAATATTTCGGCACTGTAAGCCCCCAGATTGACAATCATGGCAATCAGCCCGGCCTGCCATGCGGTGAGTTTCACGCCTATCGCCGGCAAACCGAAAAAGATGAAAAACAGCTGCACAATAAAAGGTGTATTACGTATCAGCTCAACATAAATGCCGGCAGATAATCGGGTTAGTCGTGAACGACTGGTGCGGGCGGCGGCCCCCAGTGTGCCGAGCAGTATGCCACCGGTAGTGGCATACAGAGTCAGCTCAAGGGTTACCAGCAATCCTTGTCCCAGTTCAGGCAAATAAGGCACCAGATCGTGAAAGTTCAGTTGGTAACTCATAGTCGTATCCGTTTTATAGCTCAGCCGGAAGAGGTGCTTTCAGCCAGGTTTCTGAGAATTTATTCAGCGAACCATCGGTTCGGGCTTCGGCAATCAACGCATTCACTTTTTGCTGCAGGCGGGCTTCACCTTTGTAGATCCCGATGTAACAAGGCGAATTTTTTAGCATGAACTTGGCTGCTGGTTTACGATCCGGCATCCGTGACGCGATTTCCGCTACGACGACGTTACCTGTCGCGATCAAATCGATCTGACCGGAAAGATAAGCTGATAAGGTGGTGTTGTTATCTTCAAAACGTTTCACCGTCGTGGAGGCTGGTGCGATTTTGCTCAGTTCCATATCCTCTACGGCACCCCGGGTCACACCGATGGTTTTATCCGCTAACTCCTCCGATGTCTTCAGTGCAACCGATTCGGCACCAAACACACCCAGGAAAAAAGGGGCGTAGGCATTACTGAAATCGATCACTTTTTCCCGTTCCGGATTTTTACCCAGGCTGGAAATAACCAGATCGACTTTCTTGGTCTGTAAATAAGGTATGCGGTTTGCACTGGTGACAGGAACCAGCTCAAGTTTGACATTCAGTTTCTGAGCCAGATAACCGGCCATATCAATGTCATAACCATAGGGTTGCATATCGGCACCCACCGAACCGAAAGGCGGGAAATCCTGTGGTACGGCGACTTTCAGAACGCCCTTTTGTTGAATATCATCCAGCTGGTCTGCTTGCGCGACGCCGATAACGCTGAGACCTAACAGCAAAACACCCGATAACTGTTTCCATGCATTCATATCCAACCTCACATCCTGAGTTATACAACTATCATTTCCATTTAAATTAAATTAGAAACTAAAGTTTCTTTTTATTCTAAAGCAAATACAATACCAACCTGTTTCAGACCAGAAATGTGGCTGCTATTGCTGCATTCTACGGTTCAAATGACGCTTTTTATGGTGCAAAACGGCATGGCAGTACAAAGATGCTTAAGCATAAATGCACCATTTTCAGGCGGTTGGATCATTTCTGTGCGCAGATCGGCACATGAAGAACAGAGATAAGGAACTACGATGGAACTGAATAACCCGGATGTTGTGGCTGAAGTCACTGTCATGTTCATGCAGTATGAACAGGCATTGGTAACCAACGATGTTGCCGTGCTGGATCAGCTATTCTGGAACCACCCGAAAACCGTGCGTTATGGTGCCACGGAGAATCTGGTGGGGTATGAGCAAATCAGGGCATTCCGCAGTCAGCGCTCACCGGCAGGGCTGGCAAGAATGCTGGAAAATACGGTAATCACCGCATTTGGTCAGGATATGGCGACGGCAAATACTACTTTTACCCGTGAAAATGAACCCCGGATAGGGCGTCAGAGCCAGACCTGGGTTCGGTTTCCGGAGGGGTGGTGTATTGTCGCCGCGCATGTCTCCTGGATGAGCTGAAAAAAATCAAGCATCGTTGCTGGCTTCAACCAGCACGGTGCTAACCGGTTTGGAATAAATCCGCCCCATGATTAACCCTAATTCAAACAGCAGATAGAGCGGAATACTGAGTAACGTCTGAGAGAGAATATCCGGCGGGGTGAGGATCATGCCGACTGTGAATGCCGCGACCACCATATATGAACGTTTTTGTGCCAGAGATGCCGGCGTCGTGATACCAATCCAGCACAACACCCATACCGCCACAGGCACCTGAAAAGACGCGCCGAAAGAAAAAAGCATCCCCAGCACAAAATCCAGATAGAAACTGATATCGGTCGAGACCTGAACGCCTGTCGGTGCTGTTTCAGTAAAAAACTTAAACATGACCGGGAAAACCAGGAAATAGGCGAATGCCATGCCGATATAAAACAGTGCACAACTTAAAATGATCAGTGGCAGGATGCGTTGTTTCTCATGACGAAACAGTGCCGGCGCGATGAAAGCCCAGATCTGATAAAGCAGGTAGGGCAAGGTGACTAAAAATGAGATAAATAATGTCAGTTTCAGCGGGGTAGTAAACGGGGTGGCCACCTGTGTGGCGATCATCTGATTGCCGGCCGGCAGCACACTGAGCAATGGATCGGCCAGAAACTGATAAAGATAATTGGCGAAATAAAACAACACACCAAACGCCAGACCTAAAACGATCATGGCGTGTATCAGGCGGCGACGGATCTCGGTCAGGTGTTCAATGAGCGTATATTGGGTTTCATTCATTTTTATCGCTCCCTGATTTAGATGAAATCGCGCTTAGTTCTGAATTGAGGTCCCGGCGCAATTCATCAATCGGCAATTCCCGTTGTAATTCTTTGCTGGCGGCGTCAGCCATGGCGCGTATCTTTTTAATAAACCGGGCTACCTGACGCACCGCGCCAGGCAGTTTCTCCGGACCTAAAACAAGCAGCGCGATGACACAGACCAGCACCATTTCACTGAAGCCGATCTCAAACATAGCTACTCCTTGTCGTTTTCAATCGGTGCGGTAACAGGTTTATTTCCTGCAACTGCCGACGATTTGTTATCACTCATTGCCGATTTAAAGTCGCGGATCGCCGTGCCTAAATCACCACCAATACCGCGTAACTTACGGGTTCCGAATAATAAAAAGACGATGACAGCGATTAATAACAGTTCAGTAATTCCAATGTTCATAGAGCGCACTCCTTGAGTTTAAAAACAGGTTTGTTGCTATACGGCTGTATTTGTTGATTGATACGGATGATGTTCTATCCAGTGACGGGCTATCTGCTCACGCGTACACACCCAGACATCCGGTAACGAGGTGACATAGTCGATAAACCGCATCAGCGAAGCGGCGCGGGCCGGTCGGCCAGCCAGCCGGCAATGCAAGCCGATCGAGAGCATCTTCGGCTGAGTTGTACCTTCCTGATAAAGCACATCAAACGCATCTTTCAGGTAGGTAAAAAACTGATCGCCGCTGTTAAAGCCTTGTGGTGAGGCAAAGCGCATATCGTTTGTGTCTAAGGTATACGGCACGATTAACTGCGGTGTGCCGGTGATATCGCACCAATATGGCAAGTCATCAGCGTAAGAGTCTGCGTCATACAAAAAACCACCATCACGCACCACAAGGGAATGTGTCTGCGGACTGGTGCGGCCGGTATACCAGCCAGATGGCCGGGAACCGGTCAATTTTGTATGAACCTCAATGGCTTTTTGCATGTCTGCCCACTCATCTTCAACCGAATGGTATTGGTAATTGATCCAGCGATAACCATGACTAGCAATTTCCCAGCCAGCCTTGAGCATGGCGTCAACAGCGTCAGGATTTCGTTCCATCGCCATGCCGACGGCATAGACGGTTAAAGGCAGGTTCCGTTCGCTAAAAATGCGGTGCAAACGCCAGAATCCGGCACGGCTGCCATATTCATAGAGCGACTCCATGCTCATATGACGCACGCCGGGTAATGGCTGTGCGGCTACCATCTCAGAGAGAAACGACTCGGAGGCCGCATCACCATGCAGAATGTTGTTCTCGGCACCTTCCTCGTAATTGATAACAAACTGCAGTGCGATACGGGCATTATTCGGCCATTTTGCGTGTGGTGGATTTTGACCGTAACCCACCATATCCCGCGGATAGAGCGACATCAGAACACCTCCGTTTTCTGTTCCGGGTAGTTATAAGTGCAGTGTTTGCTGGTTTTTAAACCCAGATTGATCAAACCTGCCAGCCAGTGCACACCCACCTGCACACCGTCTATCACCGGAATACCCAAGGCATCTTCCAGTGGTTTACGGAAACGGGTGAAACCGGCACAGCCCAGCACCAGACATTCGCTGTTATCTTTTTCCAGAATCTGCCGTGCTCTTTGTTTGATCAGATCAAAGTTCTTTTCGATGGCCAGTACCGGCAGATTCAGCGCATGCACACCTTGCAAGGAGGCATCCAGCCCGTAACGGCGGGCGTTGTTTTCCAGAATGGCCACGGAGCGCTGCATCGGAGTCAGAATGCTGTATCTGGCGCTTAACAGCGTGGCTGCCTGCATCGCCGCCTGACCAATTCCCATTACGGGGCCGACACAAACTTCTCTTAACGCATCGACACCGGTATCGTCGGCGCAGGCCACCAGCCAGCCATCGGCCTGGATTTGTTCTGTTAACGCAATCAGGGCATGAGTGGCCTGAATGCCATCAGAAAATCCCTCAATACTGGCAACGCCGGTATCGGGCTGAGTTACCAGCAATTCGAAACCGGGTGGCGCAACGCGTTCCACCGTCACCCGTAAACTGTTGGTCATGGCAACCGTGGTATTCGGATTAATGATTGCAATCTTAGGCATGTTCCCTCCGGGCCCGACGTTTGGCGATCACGACAAGCAAACCCATCGTGAAGCTGATAAGAATGAATGAGAAAAGGGTGGTGACGGTCCCCAGTGCATATAGCGCCGGTGTCGTGGCATTCGTGGTCATGCCGTAGATTTCCAGCGGCAAGGTGTTATGGCTGCCGGAGGTCATCAGCGTGCGGGCAAATTCATCATACGAAAGCGTAAAGCTGGTCATCGCAATGCCGATAACACTGGGGAGGATCGATGGCAGCACCACCCAGCGTACGGTTTGCCATGAACTGGCACCCATATCGAAAGAGGCGGCTTCCAGATTCCGGTTAAAACGGTTGAAGACGACAAACATCACCAGCACCCCAAACGGCAGACACCAGGTCAGTTGCGCGCCCAAAGCCGAGCTGTACCATTCCGGCGAGAATCCCAGACGATCAAACATCAGACCGACGCCGAGGCTCACCAGAATGGAGGGGGTGATCATGCTGATAAGAACCAGCGCAAACAGGAAATTTGAACCTTTGAACAGGCGGCGGAACGCAAATCCGGCCAGTATCGAGATCAGGGTCGAAATCACCGTCACCAGCAGCGCCAGACCGAGCGAACGCTTGAATGCACCGGCAAAATCACCGACCGCCTGCGCTTCCAGCAAACTACGGAACCAGGTGAGCGACCAGCCATTCATCGGGAAGGTCAATCCACCGTTCGGCCCCTGAAATGACAGCAGTCCGATGGTAATGGTCGGTCCGTAAAGGAACAGGACAAACAAGCCAAATAACACAGTTAACAGAATAAATTCGATTCGGCGACCAGAGAAAAATGATGCTTTCATCACAGCTCCTTCTTGATATCAACCATGCGGAACAACAGTGCCAGCATCATCAATACAGTGATCAGTAATACGACGGCATTCGCCGCGGCGGCCGGATATTGCAGCAGACCGATTTCGTTATGGATCAGCACACCCACGGAGGCACTCAGACCGCCGCTCATCATTTTCACGGTGATGAAATCGCCCATCACCAACGTGAGTACGAAGACAGAACCGATGACGATGCCGGTTTTGCTTAAGGGCACAACAACCTGAAACAGCGTGGTCAGACTCGATGCGCCGTTGTCATAACTGGCTTCCAGCAAGCGACGATCAATCCGGCTCATAGAGTTAAAGATCGGAATGATCATGAATAAGACATTGAGATGGACAAAAGCGAGGATCACCGAGAAATCACTGTAAAGCAGACCTTCGATCGGCTTATCAATGATCCCGAGGCCGAGCAGCCCTTGATTGACCAGACCATTGCGACCCAATAACGGGATCCAGGAAATCATCCGGATGATATTGGATGTAAAAAATGGCACGGTACACAGCAGGAACAGCAGATTCTGGAGCGCTTTGTTTCTGATATGGAATGCCAGGTAATACGCGACAAGAAAACCGATCACCAGACAGGTTGCCCAGGTTGTCACGGCGTAAAACAGAGTTTGTGCATAGGCTTGCCAGGTGACTTTTGATGTCAGCAAGTACTGATAGTTATCCCAGATAAAATCGGGAATAAGTTCATAAGAGTCATAATCCCAGAAACTCACCGTCACTATCACACCGACCGGAAACACCAGAAATGCCAGCATGATGAGAAACAGCGGGCTTGCCTGCCAATAACTGGGATTTATCGTCTGTCCGGGAGGGGTACTCATAAATTTAATCCTTTAAATTGGTTTAAAAGCTCCGCAACCTGCATTGCGGAGCGTGATCTATCAGGAAGCAATAAACTCGTTCCACTTGCGAACCATGTATTTGTTCTCTTCCATCACCGAGTTCCAGCAGGCCACTTTGCCCATACGATCCTGATAGGAACCGCCATCACGAATCGTCCCGGCTTTCTCCATGACTTTGCCTTGCGGACTCATGATGTCTGCTTTGGCGGCTTTACCCTCCATCCAGAAATCCCACTCTTCGGCACTCATGTGCTGGCGGGAGGTTTCCGGTGCGGCGGTGTAATAGCCCTGACGCATCAGGTAAGCACCGACCCAGCCGGAGAGATACCAGTCGATATATTCATAGGCGGCTTCGAGTTCCAGACCGGATAAATGGCTAGCGATGCCTAAGCCACCACCCCAGGCGCGGTAGCCTTCTTTCAGTGGCTGATAGACACATGGAATACCTTTGGATCGAACAGCGGCAACGGCCGGTGACCACATGGACTGGATCACGACTTCACCGGAGGACATCAGGTTTACGGATTCGTCAAAGGTCTTCCAGAATGCGCGGAACTGACCATCTTTCTTCGCCTGCATCAGAAAATCGATGGTTTTGTCGATTTCCTCGCGGGTCATGTTGCCTTTGTCGCCATATTTCACGACGCCCATGGCTTCGCAGATCATCGCGGCATCCATAATGCCGATCGACGGAATGTTCAGAATGGAGGTTTTGCCTTTAAAGGCCGGATCCATAATGTCTGCCCAGCTGGTGATCGGGCGGCCAGCCAGATCAGGACGAACCCCCAAGGTATCGGCGTTATAAATGGTCGGCACCAGTGTCATGAAATCAGTCTGTTTACCGGCAAACTTTTTAGCGCCGGGGCCATCCACAAAACCAACTGAAAACGGGGTAGTGCCTTGTGCCGACATCTGGCTGCCCGGCAGGTTGCCGGTGGTAAACAGCGGCGAGATCTTGTCAAAGAAACGCAGTTTACGAACATCGATCGGTTGCAATGCGCCGCTTGGGAAAACCTTTTTACAGATCCAGTATTCGATATCGGCCAGATCGTAAGACTTCGGCTGGGTGACCGCACGTTGTGTTACGGCATCACTGTCCAGTGCCGTCATTTCCAGATTGATCCCCAGATCTTCTTTACACTTCCGGGCGATATCGTTGAGGTTGGATACACCGGTACCGAACTGACGCAAGGTGACGTTTTTAATGTTCTGTTTCCAGATCATCGGAAAACCGCTGAATGGTGCTGATGCCACTGCTGCGACAGACAAAACAGCAGTATTTTTCAAAAACTGACGGCGTGTCAGACCTGGTTTTTTATCTACAGTCATAGGATCCCTCCAATGGGTCAGATCAGTGAGTGAACAGATTGAGTGAGGCCGGGTTTACATGCAGATGTACCGACTTTCCGGGATAAAGCGTCGACAATGACGCCTCGTTGTCCCGGCAAAGCACAGTAATGGGCTGGGAATCCGCTAACTGGCAATGAACCAGAGAATGATTTCCCTGAAACTCAACATCCATGACGGCTGCCTGGATGGTGTTGTTTTTAGGCTCATCAACAATATCAATGCGATCAAACCGGACTGAAAAGGCGGTTTCCGCGGGGCTGCCAGTCAGTGCGATGGCGCCCTTGATGATGTTGTGGCCCCCGATGAAATTGGCGACAAAAGGGTTAGCAGGTTTATTGAAAATGATCTGTGGCGTTCCGACCTGCTGCAATTCACCCTTGCTCATTACGACGATGGTATCGGCGAGTGCAAATGCTTCATCCTGGGAATGGGTGACGTGGATAAAGGTGATGCCCATTTCATGCTGAATTCGTTTTAACTCTTTACGCATCTGAATACGCAGGAAGGGATCCAGCGCTGACAGCGGTTCATCAAGCAACACCACTTCCGGTTTGCGGATCAGGGCACGTGCAAGCGCGATACGTTGTTGCTGACCACCAGAGAGTTGTTCCGGATACGCATTGGCGTAATCGCTCATATTGACCTTGGCGAGCAATTCGTGCGCCTGTTCGAGTCGCTCCGATTTGCTGATACCGGCTACTTTAAGCGGGTAGGCCACGTTATCTAGGCAGGTCATGTGCGGGAATAGCGCATAGTTCTGAAACATCAGCGCGGTACCGCGTTCGGCCGGGCTGTGATTGGTCA
Source organism: Tolumonas osonensis (assembly GCF_014202415.1). Lineage (GTDB taxonomy): Bacteria > Pseudomonadota > Gammaproteobacteria > Enterobacterales > Aeromonadaceae > Tolumonas > Tolumonas osonensis. The sequence continues at coordinate 339,459 of NZ_JACHGR010000002.1, read as the reverse complement.
CATTGCGGTTATCCAGTAAGACATCACCGTCGGTGACTGATTCATGGCCGGCAATCATGCGCAGTAATGTGCTTTTTCCACAACCGCTTGGTCCAAGCAAACAACAATAGCTTCCTTTAGGAATACGCAGGTTTATCTGGCTGACTGCCAATTGGCCGCTGGCATAGCGTTTTGACACTGCGATTAATTCGACTGCTGGTTTAGTTGCCACCATTATTTCATTCCATTGTTAACAATCTTTGTTATCAATGTAAGCAATCGATATGCCATGTTTGATTTTTTGTCTGAAACTATTGTTCCACAAGGCTATTATCGTGTTACTTTAGATAACACAGTCCTCGGTAAACCCGGTAAAAAAGCCAAAACAGTGCACATAAAGATCAAAATGGTGCAAACAATATCTCCATTGACGTGATAACAAAGCTAAACAATAATTGTCAGCAATGTGTGGTTTTGAGGTGTAATAAATGCAAGAAGATGAGCAAACAGATGTTGATAAGGTCTGTGACGCAATCTATCAGGCGATTCTTGAACGACGCTTAGAGCCCAATACTCGTCTTGTTGAAACCAAACTGGCTTCGGCACTAGGCACCAGTCGGCCGGTAGTCAGGCAGGCATTACTTTTAATGGCGCAACGGAGGCTGGTGGAGATCAAGCCCAATAGAGGTGCCGAAGTCGCTGAACCGACCGAAAAACAGGCCAGAGAAGTGTTTCAGTCCCGTAAACTGATTGAGAAAGAAGTGGTTGCGCTGGCTTGTCAGAATAGAAAAGAAACGGATTTGCTGAAACTTCGGCACCATCTGGAGGCAGAAAGTGCTGCGCGGAATACACATGACAGACATGCATTAATCCGGGCGACAGGCGAGTTTCATATTATGCTGGCGGAAATCGCGGGTAATCAGCTTTACCTCGATTTCTTAAGGCAACTGATCGCGCTGAGTTCACTGATTCTGGAGAAATACCAGTCTGAGCAAGTGCATCATTGTGATGAAAGCCATCATGCTCAGTTGGTCGATTTGATTGCCAATAAACAATCATTGGAAGCTCAGAAACTGATGCTTGAACATTTAAATGATATTGAAGCCGAATTGGTTTTTGAGCGTCCGGTGAAAGAAACCGATTTAGAGGCGGTGTTTCAGGCGATTCGCAAACCGTTATAATCATTTTCAATTATTGATGAGAGATGCCCGATATGCCTCGCTCGGAACTTGCACAACGGATTTACCTGCAACTGGAACAGATGGGGCCGAAAGAGCGGCAACTTGCCGAATTTCTGCTGACGCATGAAGCTGAACTGGCGATTTATTCCAGTGCGGATATGGCTCGTCTGGCGCGCGTGTCCAAACCGGTGGTGAGCCGTTTCTTTAAACGCCTGGGTTATGACAGCTTCGCTGAAGTCCGGCAGGATCTGCGTAAGGTGCAAACGTCCGGTTCTCCATTACTGGCAGATCAGCAGCCCGCGGATATCGGCACGTTATTAGCCAACCATCAGGCACAGGAAGCGAGAAACTGGCAACAGACGCTGACGGACTTACAGCGGTTACCGCTGGATGCCATTGCGGAAACGATGTGCTCAGTCAGACAAATTAAGGTGATCGGTTTTCGTAACAGCTATCCGGTTGCACTGCACTGGCGCCAGCAGTTGTTACAACTGCGAGCAGGCGTGGATATTGTGCCACAACCTGGGCAGACGCTGGCGGAAGAGCTGAGCCAACTGACCGAACAAGATTTGGTGATTATGGTGGCGATGCGCCGTCGTCCGGTTAATGTGAAACGAATCATGCAGTGGCTGGGCAAATCACCGGCGAAGTGTCTGCTGATCACGGATCCTTCCGGATTAGAGCATGCAATACATGCGGACTGGACGCTAACTTGTCATCAAATCAGTCCAGGCGGATTTGCCAGTTATGCCAGTGCGATGGCGGTGGTCAGTCTGATGTCGAACCTTTGCCAGCAGAAACTGTCAGATGACAGTCGGGTGCAGGCGATTGATGAACTGTTTGATCTGATGGATGAATTAGAACCCTCTCTGGGAGGCTAGTTCCTGATTGAACTGAAAGAAAAAATGTCTGCGTGAATCGTTTGGCTGGTTACGCAGATTTTTTATATCCCCGCAAGAAATAATAGTTCCAATGTGTTTACTAAAAGAAACAATAGTTGTTTAATGGGTATATTGAAGTTCGGATTGGAGTGATGGACTTGGCTGATTTCTCTGTTTACTGCCCGCATGGGCCACATAATTTCAGAACGACGCAGGAAGGCGCGCTGAGCGATCTGCGTCTGGTTTACAAAGATCTCTATCATGTGGCGGGATATCCGACCGGTGCTGGGAATCCAACCTGGCTGCACACCCATGAACCTGCGGCGGCAACGTCACCGGTGCTACTCCAATTAATGAATGCGGGTATGCAAATTATTGGCCGGGTACAAACTGATGAACTGGCCTATAGCCTCAATGGTTGCAATATTCACTACGGCACACCAGCTAATCCTGCTGCACCGGATCGGTTACCGGGCGGTTCTTCCAGCGGCAGTGCTGTTGCGGTCGCTCGTGGCGAGGCCGATGTTGGCTTAGGTACGGATACCGGCGGTTCGATTCGTGTTCCGGCCTGTTATAACGGCCTGTTTGGCATCCGTCCGACTCACGGTCGTTTATCTTCGGAACATATGGTGCCGTTAGCACCGAGGTTTGATACCCCTGGCTGGCTGTGTCGTGATGCGGTAACGCTGGAACGGGTCGGGGCTGTGTTATTCGGTGCAGCTCCGCTCAAACCGGAAGCCGTTGATTTGCTCTGGGCTACCACGTTGTTTGATTTGTTGCCGGAAGCACTGCGTACCGCCATTGCACCGCTTAAACAACAGATCGTGGCGTGTGCTGTTTCTGTCAATGGATGGGATTTTGATCCTGTCCGTCTGAGTGAACTGAATAATACATTTCGCACCTTACAAGGACGGGAAGTCGCCCGTACACATTCTGCATGGGCAATGCAGCATCTTGATGCGTTTGCGCCGGATATCGCCGAACGTTTTCAGTGGGCCAGCCAGTTAACGGCAGACGCAGAGGCACAAGCTGAAGAAGCCTGCCAGCAGTGGAAAGCAGAGATCATTGCTCAGTTGGATACGGCTTTTCTGGTTATTCCGACCACGCCTGATCTGGCTCCATTACGCAGTGCCAGCGATGCTGATTTGGCCGATTTTCGCATGAAATTGCTGGGGCTAACGGCACTGGCGGGTCTGGCCGGACTTCCGCAGATACACCTGCCATTAGTGAAGGTCAATGGCGTTCCTTTTGGTTTATCCATTATCGGCAAACCAGGTAGCGACATGCAGTTGCTGGCCTTAGCCCGTCTGTTCAGCGATGCCATCGGCAAGGATAACTGAGATGAAGCAATTAGCCTTTACTGCCTCTCATTTTCAGGCGTCCGAAGCGGGTATGGCGATTTTGAAAAACGGTGGCACTGCGATTGAAGCGATGGTGGCCGCCGCTGCCGCGATTGCCGTCGCGTATCCACACATGAACAGTTTGGGCGGCGATGGTTTCTGGCTGATCCATGAGCCCGGTAAGCAACCTGTTGCCATTAATGCGGCAGGTGTCAGCGCGGCACAAGCGTCTGCAGCTTGGTATCAGAACCGAAATTATGCACAGATCCCATCCCGTGGCAGTGCCGCGGCATTAACCGTGGCAGGCACTGTCAGCGGCTGGCAACTGGCGCTGGAAATGAGTGAGAAGTGGCAAACCGGGATCGGGCTGGAAAACATCCTGCATGCGGCCATTCATCTGGCTCGCAACGGCATCAAAGTGACCGAAAGTCTGGCGGCCGCCAGTCGCAAAACCATCAATGAGTTATCAGCTGTTGCGGGGTTTAGCGATCGTTATCTGCCAAACGGTGATGTATTGAGGGTGGGTGAAACATTACGCAATGAGCCGTTGGCTGACTTGCTGCAACATTTGAGCAGGGTTGGTCTCGATGATTTTTATCGTGGTCAAACAGCGAATTGTATTGCTGCCGCCTTAGCTAAAGCCGGCTCACTGCTGACGCAGGCTGATCTTGCGGCCTACAAAGCACGTCAGATGGAGCCTTTATCTGTCACGACCAGCAAAGGCAGGTTTTATAACCTGCCGTTACCAACGCAGGGCATTGCATCACTGCTGATTCTGGCACTGTTTGATCGCTGTTTTGACTCATCACTGGATGACAGTACGCAACTGCATTTGCTGGTGGAGGCGACCAAACAGGCTTTCCGCGTGCGCAATGCCGAAGCACAGGATGCCTCGGTGGCGACTAAAGATATCAGTCGCTGGTTACAGGAACCGGCATTGCAAAAACTGGCCGCAGAGATTGATCTAAATCAGGCTGCACCTTGGCCAAATCCGGCCATACCAGGCGATACCATCTGGATGGCTGCGCGCGATAAAGATGGGCGAATGGTGAGCTTTATTCAGAGTATCTATTGGGAATTCGGCTCAGGTCTGGTCATCCCTGAACTGGGCCTGTTGTGGAATAACCGCGGCGTCAGTTTCAGTCTGGAACGCGGTGCCACCAATGAACTGAAAGGCAATATTCAGCCATTTCATACGCTGAATCCGGCACTGGTGCATCTCAATGATGGCCGGATTTTGGCTTACGGCACTATGGGCGGGGAAGGACAACCGCAAACTCAGGCGGCCATCATCTGGCGTCATCTCTATCAGCAGTTATCACTCAGCGAAGCTGTTGCTGCACCGCGCTGGCTGCTGGGACGAACCTGGGGTGATAACAGCCATAACCTGAAAATAGAAGCGGATATGCCAGAACCTATTCTCTCTTCACTGCAGCAACGGGGACATGAAATGCAACCGATCCCTGCCTGTTCGGAACTGATGGGACATGCCGGGGCGATTTCAGCAACCGAAGCCGGCGTGGTTGATCTGGCAACCGACCCCCGTTCTGACGGCGCTGCGCTTTCAGATTCTTTTGGCGTTATGCCAGCCGAATTTTTTAATTAACTTCTCCGGAGAATTTACGTGGAATTGATTCAATCTGTTGCCCCGATTTTATTGGCATTGGTCATGACTGGTGTCGTGGCCGGTATTCTGGCCGGGTTGCTGGGTGTGGGCGGTGGTATCGTCATGGTGCCGGTGCTTTACTTCACCTTTCAGAGTTTTGATGTAGCGCCGCAACACGCCATTTTGCTGGCAACAGGGACTTCTCTGGCGGCAATGATCCCAACTTCCATCATGTCTATCCGCTCACAAAAGAAGCGAGGCAATGTAGATACGGATTTGCTCAAACGCTGGGGGATATTCCTGCTGATTGGCGTACTGGCCGGCGCGGCACTGGCTACGCACTTTGGTGGTATCTGGCTGACTGCGATGTTTGGCAGCCTTGCCATGCTGGTTTCATTGAATATGTTATTCCGAGCCAAAGCAAAACCCTTCGCCGCTGAATTACCTGGCAAGGCCGGGCAGTCACTCATTGCCATGGTGATCGGGTCGGTTTCCGTCATGATCGGTATTGGCGGCGGCACGCTGAGTGTGCCAATTCTGACCAGTTGTAGCTATCCGCCTCATCGTGCCGTCGGCACCTCATCCGCAATCGGCTTACTGATCTCGGTGCCGGGCGCCATCACTATGCTGGCAACAGGAACGACTCCTGCAGATGCACCGTATGGCACGATTGGTCTGGTCAATCTGCTTGGCTTTGCCTGCATTGTCCCTATGTCCGTGGTGTTTGCTCCTGTGGGCGTGCGTTTGGGGCAGAAATTAAATCCTGTTCGTTTAAAACAAGTTTTTGCGGTGGCATTAGCGTTTACCGGTGCCCGTATGCTGTTTTCGGTGCTGTAAGAGGAATCCGACAATGTTAGATATTCAGGCTTTCGATCAAATCAATCCTCCTGCTCGTCTGTTGATGGGGCCCGGTCCGATCAACGCTGATCCGCGTGTATTACGCGCCATGTCATCACAACTGATCGGTCAGTATGATCCGGCGATGACCGAGTATATGAACCAGACCATGGCGCTGTATCGTGCACTCTATAAAACCAATAACGAATGGACATTCCTGATCGATGGCACCTCGCGCGCCGGGATCGAAGCCATGCTGGTGTCGGCAATCCGCCCTGGCGACAAGGTGCTGGTGCCGGTCTTTGGCCGTTTTGGTGATCTGCTCTGTGAAATTGCCCGTCGCTGCCGTGCCGAAGTGCATACCATCTCGGTACCATGGGGCGAAGTGTTTGATCCGCAAATGGTGGAAGATGCGATCATCACGATCAAACCACGGGCATTACTCACCGTTCAGGGCGATACTTCGACCACCATGCTGCAACCACTGGCGGAACTCGGTGAAATCTGCCGTCGTCACGACGTGCTGTTTTATACCGATGCAACCGCTTCTTTCGGCGGCAATCCGATGGAAGTCGATGCCTGGGGATTGGATGCTGTTTCTGCCGGATTACAGAAATGTCTGGGCGGTCCGTCAGGCAGCTCGCCGGTGACATTAAGCGATCGTTTTGCCGATGTGGTCCGGAACCGCAAACATGTAGAGCAGGGGATTCGTAACGCCACTCATCAGGACGGCTGTGATGAGATCATCTATTCCAACTATTTCGATCTCGGCATGATCATGGATTACTGGGGACCGGAACGCCTGAATCATCATACCGAAGCGACCAGCATGTTATTCGGCGCCCGGGAATGTGCCCGCATCATTCTCCAGGAGGGCATCGATACCTGTATTGCCCGTCACAAGCTGCATGGTGATGCACTGCTTGCCGGTATTCAGGGCATGGGATTAAAACCATTCGGCGACCTGAAACACAAAATGAATAACGTTCTGGGTGTTTATATTCCTGAGAATGTGCACGGCGAACAGATCCGCCAGACCTTGCTGAACGATTTTGGTATCGAAATTGGCACCTCGTTTGGTCCGCTGCACGGCAAAATCTGGCGTATTGGTACCATGGGTTACAACGCACGTAAAGATACCGTTCTGATGACACTGTCTGCGCTGGAAGCGGTATTAAACCGGTTCAGTTTTAAAACGGCTCAGGGTGCTGCGCTGCAGGCAGCATGGGATGTCTATGCATCTGCGGAGATTTGATATGGAAGCAGGCATCCGCATTTTTGAGCGCTGCAATGAGCTGGCTCTCCTCAGTGAAGATACTGATGCGTTAACGCGCGTCTATCTTTCAGAACAACATCAGCAAGCCAATCAGCTGGTGGGAGAATGGATGCGCGATGCCGGAATGCATGTCTGGCAGGACGCCGTTGGCAATATTTGCGGACGGTATGAAGGAGCAGAACCGGAAGCCCCCGCCTTGTTGTTCGGCTCACATCTGGATACTGTGCGTAATGCCGGTAAATACGATGGCATGCTGGGCGTTATCACGGCAATTGAGCTGGTCTCTCGCTTGCATCAGCAAAATAAGCGGTTTCCTTTTGCCATCGAAGTGGTTGGTTTCGGTGATGAAGAAGGAGTCCGCTTTGGTGTGACCTTGCTGGGCAGCCGGGGGCTGACCGGAAGCTGGGGGGATGACTGGCTGGATAAACAAGACAGCCATGGCATTTCGCTCGCGCAGGCTTTACGTGATTTTGGTCTGGTGCCGGAGCTGATTCATCAGGCTAAAAGAAAACCGGATGATTTTATTGGATATCTGGAATTGCACATTGAGCAAGGCCCGTTACTTGAGTCAACCGACCTCGCTTTAGGTGTTGTCACTGCGATCAATGGCGCCAAAAGACTGAATTTCTCGTTTAAAGGTGTGGCCGGACATGCCGGAACGGTTCCTATGTCATTACGACAAGATGCGTTGGTCGGTGCCAGTGAACTGATTCTGGCAGCAGAATTCATCGCAAAAGAATTTGATGTCGTGGCTACTGTGGGAAAAATCGCGTGTCACCCCGGTGCGGTGAATGTGATCCCCTCGGAAGTCTCATTTACGCTAGATATCCGGGCGCCGGATAATCAGCAACGTGATGCCGCGCTTTTTGAGATACTCAAAGAAGCAAAAGAAATCGCCACCCGACGAGGATTAGAGCTCGGTTTCGACTGTTTTTACAGCTCGGATGCCACGCCATGTGCGGGTTTGCTGCAAGAGAAACTGACGAACGCCGTGACGAAAGTACAAGGCCGGAGTATGAGTCTCGCCAGTGGTGCCGGACACGATGCTATTGCCATCGCGGCATTGTGCGAAGTCGGCATGCTCTTTATGCGTTGTAAAGGCGGTATCAGCCATAACCCCGCAGAGTCAGTTCAGGTTGCTGATATTGAATTGGCGCTTCAGGCGCTGATGCATTTCCTTTCAGATTTCCATTAACTTTTGTTGCCCGTGGACGTTCCACGGGGCTCATCTGCAGAAACCGGAGGTCTGGCCATCACTGGATGGGGTAGTTTTAATCGCTCTCGATTTTCAAAATAGCAATGATCTGTTCCGCATTGCCATGAACCAGATCTGCCAGCGTAAATTCATCCATGGCGATCAGAAAGGCTTCCATCCCGGTTTTCAGCGCACGGGTTAAACGGCAGACAGGAATCAGTTTGCAGCCGGGAGAATTACAGTCCACACCATTCAGGTTATTTTCCAGATCCCGGATCACCTGGCCAATGCGGATATCTTTCGGGGCTCGGGCCAGCGTGATGCCGCCGTTTTTTCCGCGCAAAGAATTCAGGTAGCCCAGACTCGACAGTTGTACGACGACTTTGACCATGTGATTACGGGAAATACCGTAATGTTCGCTGATGGCGTTCACACTGCTGCGTGACCCCGGCGGCAGGCATGCCATGAACATCAGAGCCCGCAGGCCATAGTCGGTATAAGTGGTTAATTTCATTTCAGGCACCCGTTTGTATCACATGAAAAATATATCACAGCCTGGCATGAAATAGATATTTCGAATGCATATTTGATGAATATCAATAACAGCGTGTTAACAAATGATAAAAATACGTTAACAAAACGACCAGCGGAGCGTTGTGATGCCTGTTAACGATGAAAATCCATTCCGTGCCGAGTGGAGCGCTAAAGGACATACCCTGTGTCTGGGACACTGGGAAATCAGTTTCAATGATCAGGAAGTTGTGTTGCCGGAAACCACGGCGGTCAATGACATGGGCACATTCGGTAACTTCAGTTATCTGTTTGAGGATGATCCGGACTGGGAGGAAGGGTTAAAGGAAGACGAGTGGATTGTTGATAACATCGATTGGCTCAGCCAGTGTTTTATCGACAATGACATTCCGGTAGAAGAAGCGTTTTTCCGCTGGTTTTATCAGGCCGTGAATGTCGCTGACTGGCGTTGCAGTTCCTGTGGCGGATGCATGTGATCCCTGATCCGGTATGACCGGACCATAGCGCTTTAGTGATTGTGTGCTATCGTATCCGGTTATAGCGAATGAGGATGAACGCCTATGAAAATCGGTCTGATCGGTGCAGGAAATATTGTCAAAAGCTGTCTGGATGCGATACGCAATGTCCCGGATATCGTCTGCGAGGCTATCTTTGTAAAGGAAAGATCGGCTGAGAAAGCGAAAGAACTGATGCAGGAATACAACATCAGGAAGCTGTATACGGATTATGATGCTTTCCTGAAAGACCCTGACATTGACATTGTATATATCGGCGTACCCAATAGTTTTCACTATGAATATGCCTTGTCGGCGCTGAATAATAACAAGCATGTCATATGTGAAAAGCCCTTTACCTCTGACAGCAATGAGTTAAAGGTATTGTCCGATCTGGCCAAAAGTAAAAAGCTGTTTTTATTTGAAGCGATCACCATGCTTTATTTGCCTAATTTTTTATATCTTAAGGAAAAGGTAAAAGAAATTGGCGATATCAAACTGGTGCAGTGCAACTACTCGCAGTATTCAAGCCGTTATCCTCAATACCTGAATGGTATCGTATTGCCTGCGTTTGATCCGGCGCTGTCCGGCGGCGCGCTGTATGATATCAACATCTACAATGTGCACTTCACCTGTGCGCTGTTTGGCGAGCCGCTCTCTATGGAATATGTTGTTAATAAAGGATTTAACGGCATTGATACCTCCGGCGTCCTGTTGCTTCAATACCCTGAATTTATCGCGGTATGCTGTGGCGCAAAAGACTCGCAAAGCCCGAGTCATGCGACGGTCCAGGGAACAAAGGGCTACGTCCGGCTGACGAGCGCACCTAATACCAGCAAGGCGGTTGAAAGTTATATCGATAATGAACTGACAGAGACCAATCATAATAAATATGAAAATCATATGGTTTATGAACTTTCTGCCTTCTGTTCGATGTTTATGAATAATGACTATGAGGCCTGCTATAAAAACCTCGATCACTCCATCGCTGTGATGAATATTTTAACCAAGGCCAGAAAAACAGCCGGCATTGAATTCGCATCAGACAGCGGAAAGTAAAACCGCTGGGCATTAGCCCAGCGTAATCCCCGCCAGCACCAGATAGCGTGAAACCTTCGCGACTGTCACCAGCAGTAGAAAGGGCAGGACAGGTTCACGCAATATCCCGGCCATCACCGTCAGCGGGTCGCCGATAACCGGCACCCAGCTGAGGAGAAGTGACCATTTTCCGTATAACCATTGATCTTGTGGCATTTGGATATGTAGATAAAAGTCTACATTGCTTGGTCAGTATGGTTCCCTCTATAGCCACACACCTTTCACTTGTTAAATGTTTTTTGTGAAGTTTGATGGCTTTTTAGACGAGATTTTAGTCAGAAATATTTTGATTGATATCACATAGTATGCATTTTTTATTCAATGTTATAAGTTTTGAAATTCACAGAATTACACTTTTTCCATTTAAATCATATTGATACGCATGGGTTGGCTCGGCCTAATGACAAACCTTCACGCCTTTACTTTGTCGCGTGAAGTGATAGCCTGAAAGAGGTTGGTTTACGGATTATCCTTTTTTAATGAAAAAAGACAGGTGAAAGATGAAGATTGCAATTGGAAGTGATCATGTCGGGTATGAGATGAAACGTGACATTATGGCTTATCTGATTGAAAAGGGGATCGAATGTAAAGACTTTGGTCCATACAGTACAGAGAGAGCTGATTATCCTGACTTTGCTGTGGCAGTATCCAAAGCCGTTATTAATGGAGAATATGACAAAGGGATACTGATCTGTGGTACGGGTATAGGTATTTCTATTGCTGCAAATAAAGTGAATGGAATAAGAGCGGTCGTTTGCAGCGAACCTTATTCAGCCCAATTATCTCGTCAACATAACGACACAAATATTCTGGCATTTGGCGCAAGGGTTATCGGGATCGAACTGGCTAAAATGATAGTAGATCATTGGTTACAGGCTAATTATGAGGGTGGACGGCATCAGGGCAGGGTTGACAAAATCAAGGCTATTGAAAAATCACAATCCACACAATGATATATATGGGATAACCAGCTATAAAATAAGGAATTAAATTCATGACAACATTTGGGACAATAAAGGGTAAAAATCTAAATAGTTCTGTGCTTCAGGGATATGATATTCTGGAGATGAAAAAAATATAATGGTTTATCATTCATACATCAGAAAAAGAAAAATTAAAAACTCACATATGATTTTGATGTTATGATAAATATATCAAATAACGTATTATATTGGGTATATAGATTGATGAAATCTTATAGAAAGATATAATAAGTTGTATTTAAAATATGCAGAGAGCTCAATATATGATTGATAGTAACCTTGATGCGTTAGCTACCGGCGCTAAAATTCGTATGGCTTTGCCTGGTCTTAGTAATACTGAGCGGCTCATTGCCGAATGGTTACTGTCAAAAGGTAATATTAATGCAAAAACAAGTATCAAGGAAGTCGCAGAACAACTTGAAGTTTCTGAACCATTAATTGTGAAGCTGGCTAAAAAATTAGGTTTTGCGGGTTACAGAGAACTAAGACAAGCTTTGGCAGAGTACCTCGATTCGTTACCCCAGAACAGTGAGAGAGAGATTGAGTCAACCGATAGTGTTGAATCTGTATTAGATAAGGTGTTCGCTAATTCAATCCAGGCAATGAAAGAAGCTCGATCAGTTGCGGATCCTCTGTTAATTGAAAAGGCGGCTAAATGTATATTTGAGGCCAAACACGTCACTATTTTTGGTGTTGGCGGTTCATCAGCTGTGTGCCAGGATTTCGAACATAAATTACTTCGTATCGGCATACTGAGCAGGGCGTATAGTGATTTTCATATGATGCTGATGGTGTCAGCTCAACTTGATGAGTCTGATGTTGTTATTGTTATTTCCCAGTCCGGAGATACACGAGAATTATTAAAAGCAGTTGAAATAGCGAAACAACGGAAAGCGAAGATCATCTGTATTACTAATAATGACATATCATCGTTGGCTCAGTTAGCGGATATTGCCATATTCAGCCCAGCTAAAGGTGGTATTCTTTTGGGACAAAACGCAGTTGCCCGCATTGTCCAGTTGAATCTTCTTGATGTGTTATTCATCGCCATTTTATTGCAGGATCATGACAATAATCGTGAAAAACTTGCGCGAGGCTCTAAAGTTGTCAGACATCTGCATGGTAAAGGATCGGTTGATTAATCCCCTTGCTGCTCGTTAATTTCCATAATCCCGGAAACTTATTCTGATTTCGGGATTTTGTGAATTGTATATTTCTCTGCGCTTGGCTTCATCTCTTCTTCTTCGGATTCATCTCATCACTAATCTTCTGTTTTGGTTATAGAGCCGATAAGTATTTTTTTATCTGAATTCGCCATGTAACCGATTTCAAATTTTATACATGAACTCGTTTGAGAGTGTTTTTTATAGGTCTCACTTGTTGTTTACGAAATGTTTTTTATTTGTGAAGTAGATCATCTCACGCCATTGTAGAGCTAAAACTTTACTGATAGATTTAATTTCGTGAACTTTCGCGAGCCTCTGATTTTGATGTTGGTAGTAAGCAGAGCCACGAAATACGAGCAAACGCTGATACAACTAATCTGAAAACGCAGGAGATACACCATGCATAAGTTACTGAAAGTTGTTGCTGCTACCACATGTGGTTTGATGTTATCCGGAGCCGCTCAAGCTGCTGATTACGCAGTTATCCTGAAAACTTTATCTAACCCTTTCTGGGTGGAAATGAAATCAGGGATTGAAAAAGAAGCGCAAACATTAGGTGTTAGCGTGGATGTTTTTGCTTCACCTTCTGAAGGCGATTTCCAGTCACAGCTGCAACTTTTCGAAGATTTGTCTAATAAAGATTACAAAGGTATCGCTTTTGCGCCTCTATCTGCGGCTAACCTTGTTGTTCCAGCTGCCAAGGCATACCAAAAAGGTATCCATCTGGTAAACCTGGATGAAAAAATTGATATGGATAACCTTGCAAAAGCAAAAGGCAATGTCGAAGCATTTATCACAACTGATAACGTTGCCGTAGGTGCACGTGGTGCCAACTTTATTGTTGAACAGCTGGGTGCCGCAGGTGGGGAAGTCGCCATTATCGAAGGGAAAGCAGGTAATGCCTCCGGTGAAGCCCGTAAGAATGGTGCAACGGATGTGTTTAGCAAAAATTCCGCAATAAAACTTGTCGCCAGCCAGCCAGCTGACTGGGATCGTATCAAAGCGCTGGATGTGGCAACAAACGTTTTGCAACGTAATCCGGACCTGAAAGCCTTTTACTGCGCCAATGACACTATGGCGATGGGTGTTGCTCAGGCAGTTACTAACGCAGGTAAAACCGGCAAGATCCTGGTTGTAGGAACAGATGGTATTCCTGAAGCCCGCAAGATGGTTGCTGATGGACAGATGACAGCAACTGTGGCTCAGAATCCTGCTGAAATTGGCGCAAAAGGTCTGAGATTATTAGTTGAGTCAGTTAAATCAGGAAAAATAATTCCATTAACTGAACAACCTAAATTTGAAACGGTTGATTCAATTTTGGTTACCAAATAATTATCTCTTTTAAAATATAGTACTTATTAAATTTAAAACTGGGACGACATCAGCTGTCGTCCCTGATTCCGGCTGGAGAATGTTATGACCACGCCATATATAAAAATGGAAAAAATAGCTAAAAATTTTGGCCCGGTTCAAGCGTTGAAATCTGTTGATTTAGATATTTATAGCCATGAAATACATGCATTGCTAGGGGAAAATGGTGCAGGGAAATCAACTTTGATGAAAGTTCTTTCCGGCATTCATGACCCAAGCTCTGGTAAAATCACAATTTTGGGACATGAATACGATAAATTGGATCATAAGCTGGCTGCTGATTTAGGGATTGGCATTATATATCAGGAGTTAAGCGTTATTGATGAATTAACCGTTCTTGAAAACATGTTCATTGGCCGGTTACCAACAAAGAAAGTGTTTGGCATAGAGGTTGTTGACTGGGCTGAGATGCAAAACAGAGCTGCCATTATGTTGTTGCGCATTGGCCTGAAGGTTGATCTTTATGAGAAAGTAGCCAATCTTTCTATTAGCCAGAAACAAATGCTGGAAATTGCTAAAACACTGATGCTGAATGCAGAAGTGATTATTATGGATGAACCAACCTCATCATTAACGAATAAAGAAGTCGAATATCTTTTCTTGATCATGAATCAGTTAAAAAATGAGGGGAAGGCGATTATTTATATTTCACATAAACTAAATGAAATTAGGCGTATTTGTGATCGCTACACTGTTATGAAAGATGGTAGTAGTGTTTATTCTGGATTTATAAAAGACGTATCGAACGACGACATTATAAAGATGATGGTTGGTCGAGATATTCAGAATAAATTTACCGGCCTGAAGTCAGAAACAAAAGCAATCGATCAGCAACCTACTTTTGAAGTGAAAAATATAACCAGTAAAGATAATAAACGAGTAAAAGATATATCCTTTAAAATGAACAAAGGGGAAATACTCGGATTTGCTGGTTTGGTTGGGTCTGGTCGAACTGAATTTATGAACTGCATCTTTGGTGCCGAACCTAAAAAATCCGGACAAGTGATTTTGAATGGAGAAGATATTACTCCTGAATCTCCACTAGATGCCCTTAAGAAGGGTATGGGCTACATTACGGAAAGTCGTAGGGAAAATGGTTTTTTTGATAATTTCTCAATAGCTCAAAATATGGCCATTTCCAAAAGTCTAAAAGATGGAGGGTTTAAAGGAGCATTTGGCTTGTTTAATACCAAAGAAGAAAAAGAAATAGCCGAAGAACAGCGAAAACTCTTGGCACTGAAATGTAGCTCCGTTGATCAGAATATTAAAGAATTATCTGGTGGTAATCAGCAAAAAGTCATTATATCGAAATGGCTATGCTGTGAACCCTCTGTGCTGATATTTGATGAACCAACCCGGGGCATTGATGTTGGTGCAAAAGCTGAAATATATAAAGTAATGAGAAAACTGGCCGATTCGGGAAAAACCATACTGATGGTCTCATCTGAATTACCAGAAATCATGGCTGTCTGTGATCGGATCGCTGTTTTCTGTGAAGGTAGATTAACACAGTTAATGGACAACACAGATCAGGTTACAGAAGAGGAGATTATGAAATGGGCATTACCACAAGAGTAGAGGCTTAAAAAATGGAAAAAGAAAAATCAGAATTTAACTTTTCTCAATTCTGGGATAAGTATGGAACATTCTTTATCCTGATTATTATCGTTTCGATCTTTGGAGCGATATCCAGCGAATATTTTTTAAAAGCCAATAATATTACTCAGATATTTGTTCAAAGTTCTGTAACGGTTTTAATCGGGATGGGTGAATTTTTTGCCATCTTGATTGCCGGTATTGATTTGTCTGTCGGTGCTGTTCTGGCTTTGTCAGGCATGGTGACAGCCAAGTTGATGCTTGCTGGCGTGGATCCAGTGCTTGCAGCAATTATTGGTGGCGTATTTGTTGGCGGTGCACTAGGCGCTATAAATGGTTGCCTTGTAAACTGGACTGGCTTGCATCCATTTATTATTACTCTTGGTACTAATGCTATCTTCCGTGGGGTAACACTTGTCATTTCAGATGCGAACTCTGTGTATGGTTTCTCATTTGATTTCGTAAATTTCTTCGCCGGTAATGTTGTTGGTATTCCTGTTCCTGTCATCTTCTCAATTATTGTTGCCTTGATACTTTGGTTTATCACGACTAAAACTCGTCTTGGACGAAACATTTATGCATTAGGTGGTAACAAAAACTCAGCATTTTTCTCCGGTATTGATGTTAAATTTTATACATTAGTTGTGTTTATCATTTCTGGTATATGTGCTGGTTTAGCTGGTGTTGTATCAACTGCACGCCTGGGAGCTGCTGAACCATTAGCGGGTATTGGTTTTGAAACATATGCAATTGCCAGCGCAATTATTGGTGGAACAAGCTTCTTTGGTGGTAAGGGCAGAATTTTCTCGGTAGTTATTGGCGGTTTGATTATCGGGACTATTAATAACGGACTTAACATTCTTCAAGTTCAGACTTATTACCAATTGGTCGTAATGGGCGGATTAATCATTGCAGCTGTTGCATTAGACAGACTGATCAGTAAATAGAGGTTAAAAATGAAAATTTCTCCTTCATTAATGTGTATGGATTTACTGAACTTTAAAGAACAGATTGAATTTATTGATCAACATGCTGATTATTTCCATATCGATATTATGGATGGGCATTTTGTCCCAAATCTGACTTTATCACCATTTTTTGTTCAGCAGGTTAAGAGAGTCGCTAAAAAACCATTGGATTGTCATCTCATGGTGACTAATCCTCAGGATTATATAGATCCATTAGCTAAAGCTGGTGCTGACTACATTACACTTCATCCGGAAACACTATCCGGACAAGCATTCAGGCTGATTGAGAAAATCGAATCGCTAGGTATGAAGGTTGGATTGATTCTGAACCCAGAATCGCCAATTGAAATGATAAAATATTATATTCACCGAGTAGATAAGATAACAGTTATGACGGTTGATCCTGGTTTCGCTGGCCAAAGTTTTATTCCTGAAATGCTGGATAAAATCAAACAGCTCAAGGAATATCGTGAAGAAAATAATTTAAATTATGAAATAGAGATTGACGGTTCATGTAATCCAAAAACATATAAACAATTAATTAAAGCTGGCGCAGATGTCTTTATAGTTGGAACTTCCGGATTATTTAATAATGCACCAGAGTTAGGGGATGCCTGGACCATCATGGAGCAACAGATTGATGCTGCCAGAAATGAGGTGTTACATGGATAATTCAAAAAGAGTTTCTGTCGGTGTGGATATGGGGGCAACCCATATCCGGATTTGTCTGCTGGCAGCGGATGGGACGGTAATTGAGACAACAAAAGAGAAAACTATTAGTGTTGTGAGTAATGGACTAGTTGATGGGCTGATCCACTTTATTAATACTTATCTATTAAAACATAATGTGCAGGTCTCCAATATTGTTATTGGTTTTCCTGCATCGGTTTCAAATGATAAAAAAACAATCATTTCAGTGCCTAACTTACCATGCAAATCTTCAGACTTTCATGGTTTAGCTGAAAAATTGGAAGAGCATTTTGCTTGTCGTGTGATTTTAGAGCGTGATGTTAATTTGCAACTTTTTTATGATGTCAGTGAGCATCAATTAAAAAATAATCTGGTACTTGGTTTCTATTTGGGGACTGGGTTTGGCTTTTCCATCTGGTTCAATGGTGCGCCATTTGTTGGCGCGCATGGTGTCGCGGGGGAACTGGGTCATATTCCATATGGCGATCATTCGGCTACCTGTGGTTGCGGCAATCATGGTTGTGTTGAAACCAATTGCTCCGGCGTAGCGCTTCGTCGTTGGTATGAAAGCGAAACCAGGTCATATCCTATTGATGATATTTTCACATACGCGTTGGATGAACCGGTTATTCAGACTTTAATCGATAGCTGTTCCAAGGCCATTGCAACCGGTATTAACTTGTTTGATCCGGATGTAGCACTTTTAGGTGGCGGCGTTCTTGATATGGCTAATTTCCCATTGGAGGAGTTGATTCGGCGGGTATCAACACATATGCGAAAACCATTGCCGTATGAAAAAGTGAAGTTTATGAAAGCTTCATCTTCATCATTCAATGGGGCGATCGGTGCCGCGCGTATGGCATTGGATTTGTCTAAATAAGCGTAATCCCCGCCAACACCAGATAGCGTGAAACCTTCGCGACTGTCACCAGCAGCAGAAAGGGCAGGACAGGTTCACGCAATATCCCGGCCATCACCGTCAGTGGGTCGCCGATAACCGGCACCCAGCTGAGGAGGAGTGACCATTTCCCGTATTTCTGATACCAGCGGCTGGCTTTGTCCAGCTGTGTCGGTTTGACCGGAAACCAGCGGCGATGCTGGAAATGCTGCAAATATTTTCCCAAATACCAGTTCAGCAAAGAGCCGAGCACATTGCCGGTGCTGGCAACAACCAGTAACAGCCAGACCGGATGTGACTCACTCAGCAACAAGCCAACGAGTACGGCTTCGGATTGCAATGGCAGGATAGAGGCGGAGAGCAGGGCAACAAAAAATAACCCCGCATAAACGGATAATTCGATCATTTAGCCGCCAGCCAGAGAGGCGGGCAATTGTTGCAGGTCATGAGTCTGATGGTCATTGCTGGTGTTCCTTATTAGGCGCGGTATAAATCGTAGCGACAAATTATACATGAAGGTTTTTCTACTTTTGGGGAAACCACCGCAAACATATCTTTGCCAAACTCGGGATCGAATCGCAGGCAAGCCTGTTCGGGCTATTTCTGGATCATCTCATCATCTCTGACACCGGTGTATGAATTTGTAAACGTGTGTCACACAATCATAATCGTGCACCCGAATGCTAAATTATTGTCTTTAGATGCCAATTAAGGCCATGCATTTTGCCCTAATGTAGACCCGCTCTATGTCGATAATCTTTGTGTGGGGACGCGATACATGAAAGGAAAATATGCACTTCCTATAGCCGGTTTGACCGGGATAGCATTGTTATCCGGATGTGGTTCAGACTCCGACTCAGCAAAATATACTCAGCCTGTTCTGGGTACCCGTTCCGTTTCAATCATCAATGCAGATGGATATCAGTTTAAAGACCTTAACCGTGATGGAAAACTGACTCCGTATGAAGATTGGCGCCT
Source organism: Tolumonas osonensis (assembly GCF_014202415.1). GTDB lineage: Bacteria > Pseudomonadota > Gammaproteobacteria > Enterobacterales > Aeromonadaceae > Tolumonas > Tolumonas osonensis. The sequence goes on along the minus strand of NZ_JACHGR010000002.1, from coordinate 320,391 downwards.
GAGTGCAGAAGAACGTGCCGCAGATTTGACCGGCAGACTGACACTGGAACAGAAAGTGGGTTTGATGTTGCACGGGACATTATCTCTGTCATCCGGGCGTGTCGATGCTACCGCGATGGATGATGTGCTTAAAAAGCGCTTTGTGAATACCTTTATCACGCGCATGGCGGGTGATCCGGCACTCATCGCTACTGACAATAATACCTTGCAGGAAGCGGCAGAAAGCATTGGTTTGGGTATCCCGGTCAGTATTAGCACCGATCCCCGTAACCATTTTACCAATGACCCTAATGCCACGAGTGTCAGCGCCGGTTCGTTTTCTCAATGGCCGGAAACACTGGGTATGGCGGCAATCAATGATCCGGCGCTGGTGGAGGAGTTCGGTGATATTGCTCGGCAGGAATACCGGGCAGTAGGTATCCAGATCGCGTTATCTCCTCAGGCCGACTTGGCAACGGAACCGCGCTGGGGGCGAATCAACGGAACATTCGGTGAGGATAACCAGGTCTCCAAAAGCCTGGTTCAGGCGTATATCGAAGGCTTCCAGCATGGTAGTGATGGTCTGAAAGCAGATAGCGTTGCCACTGTCGTCAAACATTTCTCGGGTGGTGGTCCGCAGAAGGATGGTCTGGATCCGCATAATGCCTATGGCAAAGAGCAGGTTTATCCGGGGAATCAGTTTGCCTATCACCTGGTGCCGTTTGAAGGGGCATTTAATGCCAAAGTCGCGTCTGTCATGCCGTATTATGGCAAGCCGATGGACGTCACTTACAACGGGCAAGAAATCGAAGCGGTCGGGTTTGGTTTTAACAAACAGGTTCTCAGCGGTATTTTGCGCGGTGAGTTCGGGTTTAAAGGCGTCATTCTCAGTGACTGGCTGATTGTGAATGACTGTTATGACGAATGCGTTGATGGCATCACCGATGAGCAAGTCGACGCTGGCGTCAGTGCCTGGAGCTTCTTCTATAAATTCGGGATCCCATGGGGTGTCGAAGATTTAAGTATTGAGAACCGGTATGTGAAAGCAGTCGATGCGGGTGTCGATCAATTCGGCGGCGTCGATGATCCTTCCTATTTACTGGCGGCGGTGAATTATAACCTGTTAACACAGGATAGAATCAATGAATCGGCAAACCGGATCCTGACTCAGAAATTCCAGCAGGGATTATTTGAAAATCCGTATGTGGATGTTGATGCGGCAGTAGCGCTGGTGGGTAACAGCACCTTCCAGGAAAAAGCACAAGCTGCGCAAAGTAAAGCCCATGTTCTGTTGAAGAATGACAGCGCATTACTGCCAATCAGTGATACCGCGAAAAAGGTTTATCTGTATAACGTGAATGCAGAAGTTGCCGCGCAATACGGATTTACCGTTGTAACCGATATCGCACAGGCAGATCTGGCCATTATCCGTACCAATGCGCCTTATGAAACCGATCCACATTATCCGTTTGGCAGCGTTCATTTCGGCCAGTTAGGCTATTCGGATGCGGAAAGTGTAGTGCATGACAGCGTTCATCCTGGTGTTTATACCGGCAGTGAAGATTATGCGGTGATTAAGGCAGCGAAAGCGGCAGGTGTACCGTCGATTGTTTCAGTCTATCTGGATCGTCCGGCCATTCTGACGGAAATCAAAGATAGTGCCGATGTCATTCTGGCCAACTTTGGTGCGCTGGATACAGCTTTCTTTGATGTTCTGACCGGCAAAGTCAAAGCGCAGGGTAAATTGCCATTTGAATTGCCTTCCAGCTGGAGCGCAGTAGAGAATCAGCAATCCGATGTGCCACACGATTCGGTTGACCCGCTGTTTACTTACGGGTTCGGTCTGTCCTATTAATTTCTACCTGGGTTCCGTGTATATCCCTATATCCAAGACTGGATATAGGGATTACATAAAAGAGCAGATAGGTAGTCGCTAATTAAGCAGGATCTAGTTCTAAGTCTAAATAGTTTTCTAATCTGGATTTGATATTGCTGACATGAGGGCCATATATAACTTGAACTCCGTTGCCCTTGACTATCACGCCTTTAGCTCCAGTTTCTTTCAGTGATTGTTCATTAACTAAACTAGAGTTAGAAACGGTGATCCGCAATCTTGTAGCACAACAATCCAAGTCGCTGATATTGTTCCTTCCACCTAAAGCATCAATGATTGAAGCTGATATTGCTTCTTTGGAGTTGTTTCTTTCTTCGACATCTTTTCTTGTGTACAACTTAACATCATCAACGTTGTCTTCGCGACCAGGTGTCTTGTATTGAAACTTTTTAATTAATCCACTAAACGCAAAATAATATAGAGGAAATAAAGGTAAACCAATAAAGATTGCATTTAACCAACTGGTTTTGTGCTCACCTTGTAAAACCCCGAACAGAATGAAGTCAATTAAACTGCCGGAGAATGTTTGGCCTACGCCAACATTGAAGATATGGCAGAGCATAAATGACATGCCAGCAATTAAACAATGGAGAACATATAATAATGGTGCGGCAAACAAGAATGAAAACTCAATTGGTTCAGTGATGCCAGTCAGGATCGCAGTTAAAGTTGCTGATAATAATAAACCCAAGACTTTACTTCTATTTTCTGGTTTTGCTGTTCGGTATAAAGCAAGAGCGGCACCAGGAATCCCAAACAAATAAAATGGAAATTTACCAGCCATGAATCGTGTTGCTTCTACAGAGAAGTGGTCAACGTTATGACTTGCCAATTCAGCAAAGAATATGTTTTGTGCACCAGATACTGATACACCATCAATGATTTCTGTACCACCCAACCCCGTCTGCCAGAATGGCATATAGAATACATGGTGTAGCCCAAACGGAATTAATGCTCGTTCTGTAAAGCCATATAAAAATGTACCAGCATAACCTGACTTATTTACTAAATCGCCGAGCATAAGGATCCCGTGCTGGATAACTGGCCACACAAAAAACATGGTAATACCAACAAAGAGATAACTTATTGCAGTAATGATGGGGATGAATCTTGTTCCACCAAAAAATGAGAATGTGGTAGGTAATTCAATTTGATAAAATTTATTATGTAATATCGAAACACCTAATCCAACAATAACGCCACCGAATACACCCATCTGAAGTGACTGTATACCGATAGTTGTGCCAACTGAACCTTCTGGTAATGTACCTGGGAGCAGTAAGCCGTTTAGGTCAAGCATTGCATTGATTGTTGCGTGCATAATGAAATAGCCGATAGCAGCAGCAATAGCAGCAACTTCCTTTTCTTTCTTTGCCATACCCATGGCAACACCTATGGCAAACAAAATAGGTAAATTTGAAAATATAATACTACCTGCACTTTTCATTACACTAAGTAATGAGTGCAATACAGTCCCATTGCCAAGAATACTTTCTAAATCATATGCCGCAATATTAGTTGCATTGGTAAATGAAGCTCCAAATCCTAACATCAGTCCAGCTACGGGTAGTAACGCAATGGGTAGCATAAAAGATCTACCAACTCTTTGCATTATACTGAAAAACGAATTTTGCATATGGTTTCCCCTTGTGAAACATAAGTCACAACAGATGGTTAATTTAAGTTTGAAATTAGTTGTTGTTTATTTGGTTGTGGAACACAAAGTTTTTGCCAGAAAATGTAATATTAAATTTTAATCTTTATTATTTTCCCCAGTAACCCAGGGAATGCACCATTCTTGACTTTTTCTTTTTCAGATGTATGAGTGATGAACCATTTATTTTTCTTAAACAAAAGACTTTCGTTTCTTTTTTCTGATAATGGTCTATTTGTTCCATCAGGCAATACAACTACAGCCAAAAATGGCTCTAATGATGTTTTGCACGGTGTATAGTGTAGTGTGGTTCCATACAGCTCTACGGCTTGCCCTGCATTAACAAAGAACACCTCTGCCTTTTCAGATAAAAAACAATCATCAATTAAATCTTGCCTTTTCCCCAATATCAATATCAAATCTGTTATTGCAATAATCGTTTCACTTCCCTGGTGATATTCTAATCCAGTCAGTGATTGATTATGGCCGGTTACATAACCGGCCTGAATAGGTAATTCACCATAAACTTTGCTTTTGATATTTTTGATCTCTTCAAATTCAGAAATGGCAGGAATTGCTGGCTCATATAAGTTGCCAAATTCTGGAAGTTGGATATTTATTAAAGAATATTTAATTATTTCATCAAAATTATATCCATTTAACACAGAACCATAGCACTTAAATTTCTCATCAAGCACAGAAACAATATTCATATCTTCATTCATATATTGTAAGTTACTAAGCAAGTTCATGGTGATCCTATTAGATTGCTGAGTTTTTCAATATGTTAATATTTTTGGCATAGTCAAAGCCATCCCTAAATACACCTGCGGTTCCAACAACAAAATACTCCGCACCAGCCGCATAAAGCAGGGGAACATTCTCCTTATTAATTGAACCATCTACTTTGATTTTTATATTCAGTTCACGCTCTGCGATCATTGTTTTCAAACGTCGAACTTTATCAATACTTGATGAAATGAAGCTTTGCCCTGCAAAACCAGGATCAACAGACATGACTAACACATAATCGATATCCGTAATAATTTCATCAAGCGCAGTTAGTGGCGTTCCCGGGTTGATAGCCACCCCGGCCAATTTTCCTGCTTTTTTGATCTTCATAATAGTCCGATGCAGATGAGTACAAGCTTCCACATGAACATAAATTATTTTTGCATCAGTCGCGGCAAAGCGTTCAATAAACTGGTCAGGTTCATTGACCATCAAATGCAAATCGAAAGGTATAGTTGCCAGTTTTGAGATGGCTTTAATGTCTTCGAAGCCCATAGCAAAGTTAGGAACAAAATTGCCGTCCATCACGTCAATATGGAATAAATCCGCACCTGCAGCTTCAAGGGCTGTAATCTCTTCACGTAGCTTAGTGAAATCAGCACACATCATAGAGGGACAAATATTAATCATGAACAAACACCTTCTACTACATCTTGACGTTTCTCTATTTCAGCAATCTTATTGACTCGAATTTGATGGCGATCACCTTCATATTGCCCTGCCAACCAACAGTCAACGATCATCTTCGCCAGCTCAATGCCTACAACTCTTGCTCCAAATGCGAGTACATTTGTGTTGTTATGTTGTCTTGAAAGCTGGGCTGAATATGGTTCACTACACACTACGGCACGAATACCGTTCACTTTATTTGCTGCAATGGAAATACCAACACCGGTACCGCAAATTAAAATGCCCTTTTCGAATGCTTCCTGATTCACTGCGTTAGCCACTGCCAATGCATAATCAGGATAATCAACCCGATCTGTCGTGTAAGGTCCAAAATCCTTACATTCGATACCTTTTTCTGTTAGATAGGCCATGATTTCACACTTCATTTCATAGCCGACATGATCACTTCCAAATGCAATTTTCATACGTCACCTGCTGAGTTTTATTACTACATGGGCAAGCCATAACTTCACAATATCACTTCACATAAAAAAGTAAAAGCATGAAGTTTGTTGCGGTGAGAACCGTTCCATGCAGATAACGTATTGAATAATAACGTTATAATTGTGTTTTGGTTTTTGTTTGAAGCCTTTTCAATGGGCTTGATTGGTTGTTATTTTTGTTAAAATGAGATCTTCGTCAAATAATATGATGCTGATTACACTGCTTTGGTATCGTTATCTTTATGCCTTTTGTTTTTGTTGTGAAGTTTTTGTGAGCAGCATTACATTTTTTTCTTTTATAGAAAAATAATCACTTTAGTGTTTTTGCATGAAATATCGTTATAGGCTGGCTATTTTTATATGATGACAATTCATATCCAAAGATAGCTCTAGGAATTAAGATGAAATTAGCAATTATCAGTGGCGGTTCCAAAGGCCTGGGGCATGCCATTGCAGAAAAACTGCAGGTGGCTGGTTATCAGGTGGTGGAGTTTTCCCGCAGTGCGCCGCACGCCTATTCCGTCAAACTCGATTTTTCATCGCCGGATCAGATGCTGCCAGTGCTGACATCGAATCTGGAAAAGCTTGCTGCACAACCGTGGGAAGAAATTCTGGTGGTTAGCAACGCAGCGTCGCTCAGTCCGATAGGGCCGACGTCGAAGAAAAATACCATGGCGGTGCTGGCAAATATCAATACGAATTTTACCAGTGCCATCCTCTTTATGAGTGAGGTGATGAAACACTTCCAGTCGCATGCCTGCCGGAAAGTTATCGTCAGTATTTCATCGGGCGCTGCGTTAAAAGCCTATTCCGGCTGGTCGTTGTATTGTTCTGCCAAAGCAGGATTGGAAAGCTACATCCGCACAGTGGCGGTCGAGCAGGCGAGTGAAGCTAACCCGTTTGTGGTGCTGAATGTTGATCCGGGTGTGATGGATACCGATATGCAGGTGCTGATCCGCAGTTCACAAAAAGAAGACTTCCCGGCGGTGGATTATTTCATTCACCGGAAAGAAAGCGGCGAACTTCGTACACCGGAAGTGGTAGCGGCAGGAGTGATAAACATATTACATTCAGATGCTACGAGCGGTGCGCGGATCCCCGTATTCAGCTGAGTGAGTGAGCCATGCAGCAAACAGATAGTAAATATGTGATTTATCGTCATGTGATCACCGGTTCATATCCGGTCTTTGAAACCAACGATAAAAAAGAGGCGATCCGGTTCATCAAATCGATTCGTTATCACATCATTAAAAAGCCGCCGCTGGATTCCGGGTATTATCTGGTCATAAAGAAGAAAACCCGGATACAAAACAATGAATTGCTGAACTGGGTCAAAGAACAGAAACAGCGGCGGTCATTTTGGCAGTGGTTGGGTTTTAGCTGAAAATCCGGTGTGCCCAGGTTGTCAGACCGGAGGCCACACTACCGAACAGATCCCCGAACACAATCCGTGCCTGCGGATAGGCGGCGCGGATATACGCATCGACAATCGGTGAGCGGGCGGTACCACCGGTTACATAAATCACATCCGGTGCAACCTGTGCCTGTTGTTCAACCTCTTGCATCAACCCGATGAACTTGTTCAGCTCATTACTGATCGCCGTCTGCAGCTGTTCACGATTGATATTCGTATCTAATCCGGCTTCCAGATAAGAGAGATCCACCGTGGTGACTTCATCAGAAGAAAGCGCAATTTTCGCCGCTTCCGCACTCTGGCTGATGTGATAACTGAGCATGGTTTCATAAATGTGCAGCAGACGATCCAGCACCGAATCCGGGCGGGCATCACGCAGCATCTTATGAATTTCACGGCCATTGGCGGCGGAATAGAAGGTGGTCTGGGCATCGACGTTGTTGATACACACCGCATTCCAGAACATATTCGCCGGTGTCGGTAGGCCGGTTTTCAGCAATTCATCTTTACCAAACAGCGGCGCCAACTGGCGGAATGCCAGCTTGATATCCAGATCCAGACCGCCGATACGGTCACCGGAATAACCCAGAATCGATTCATTCCGATCCGTCAGTTCCCGGTAGGCCGGGCCGACCTTGATCATGGAGCAGTCCGTGGTACCACCCCCGATATCGACGATCAGCGCGGTCAGGTTTTCATTCAGTGAACGTTCGTAATCCAGCGCGGCGGCAATCGGTTCAAACTGAAATTCGATATTTTTAAAGCCGGCATCGGTGGCGGCAGAGGTCAGCACCTTGATGGCCTGCTGGTTACCGGTTTCACCCTGTGTGCCGTGGAATTTCACCGGTTTACCGATCACGACCGAATCAATCGGGGCGTGCGTCTGTGTTTCCGCCAGCCGTTTGATATTGTTCATCATCAGATGCACAATTTTTTCGTAAGTATGCAGTTGCTGAGGTTTGAGGCGGGCGCCCAGGAATGACTTGGGTGATTTCACGAAGAAACCGTCTTCCGGGGATTCCAGAAATTTGGCAATCGCTTCTTTACCGAAGATCTTTTCGCCATCGCCACTGATCGCGTGGGCCAGAGTCTGATCCTGCGGACGCAGTTGCATGAACTGCTGCGATTTACCGATATAAACCGTCGAGGAGATAAAACGGCTGCCGTTATCCAGAGAAAGCAGTTTAGGCTGGTTGTCTTCCCAGATACCTAATGCCGAGTTTGATGTTCCAAAGTCCAGGCCAGCGTACATAAAAGATCGTCCTCGTTTAAAGCGGTCGGCGAAGTTACCACAACCTTCCCGCTATCACCAGCAACAATCTTTAACTGATGGACGATGATTCGGCGATCGTTTTACGGGCGATCATCCGCGCCAGTACCGGGCCGATGAAAATCACCAGAAACAGACGGGCAGTCTGCAATGCCATGACAAACTCCAGATCAACATTGTTGCTGGAGGCGGCAATAATGGCGATGGAATCCATACCACCCGGGCTGGTGGCCAGATAGGCTGTAAGCGGATCAATATGAAAGTGGTTGGTCAGCAGCCAGGCCAGGCCGCCACAAAACCCAACCAGCAGCACGATGGAAAGGATGATTTGTGGTAACCCGCGGATTGCATGCTGCAGAACCGCGCGGGTAAAACTTAGCCCGATACGCCAGCCCATCAATGCATAAGCAATACTGAGCAGCCATTCCGGCAGATCGATCGTCATCAGCTGACGGCTTTGCAGTGCCATGCCCAGCATCATGGGAACCAGCATGGCGCCGGACGGAATACGGGCCAGACGACCAATGATGATCCCTGCGAATGCCAGCAACAGCGTGTGGAGGGTGGCCCATTGTAAGGGCGGGAACCAGACGATCGGCGTAGCGGTTATGTCACCGGTATCAACCCAGAAGCGGGCAATAATGGATGCGGCACTGGCCACCACAATCACCCGCAGATATTGCATAAAGGCGACCAGCCGGGAATCGGCACCAAATTCTTCGGCCATCAGGACCATGGCTGCTGCGGCACCGGGCGAGGAACCCCAGATCGCGGTGGTCCCCGGCAGTACATTGAGTTTACTGATCACCCAGCCCATCAGGCTGCTGGCGGCGATAGTCGAGAACACAATAAATGGAAACAGTAGCCAGTGCTGGGCAAAGGTGGAAAGCATCCCGGATGAGATCGACTGCGCCACCAGACAACCGATGATGGCTTGTGCGGCGATAAATAATTTACGGGGAAGCTGCAGCGTACCGCCATTTAAACTCCAGACAATACCGGCCAGCATCGGGCCCAGCAGTAGCGCACCCGGCAGTTTTATCCATTGCAGACAAAACGCAAAAACTGCCGAGAGGATCATTAGCAATGGCCACTGAATAACCGGCTTCATATTTTCAGGTCGGTAGTTACCGTTGAGCATGGTGGTTCCAATCTGTGCTATTCCAGACTGAAATAATACGCTTTTGTGCTGGTGATGCAGAAAATTTATATGAATTTAACAAAGCAGAAGTGGGGAACATGTGTGTCTGCTTCTTGTTGAGTGATGTCTGACAGTACAAAAGACATCGTGCATCACAAATTTATGAAACAACGTTTTATAAATATCGATCCATTATTTCATTTTGTGTATGGTTCTTCTGCCGGCAAAAAAACTTATTCATTAATAGATACAGATTCGGAGAATCATGATGTTAAAGAAATTTCTGTGTGTTGCTTCTATTTGCTCTGCTGCCTGGTTTATTCCTGTTGCAAACGCACAAAATACGGATGTGACTTCAGCGGCTGAACAGTTAAGAGTGCAGATGGTCGACCCGACAACGGATGGACTGAACGCGTTGGTGCTGGATGATCTGAGCTATGGTCATTCCAGCGGCAGACTGGATACCAAAGAAAGTTTTATTGGTGATCTGATGAAAGGCGCCTCTGATTTTGTAACGCTGAACATTATGGATCAAACCGTAAAAGTGACCGGAGATACTGCAGTTATTCGTCATACCTTATCTGCGACGACCAATGATTCCGGTAAACCAGGCCAGGTGGCGCTGAAAGTGTTGCAAGTGTGGCAAAAACAGGCGGCGGGTGAGTGGAAGTTGCTGGCTCGTCAGGCCGTACGCATAAACCCATAAGCGGATATCAGACTTCATGACCTGACAGTTACGTCGTAGAAGGCAGTCACTGTCAGGTTGATACAGCTTGGAATGTATGTCTCAGCTTTCAGGCTGTTGTTTTGATCAATCAGGAGAAAACCGGCCTGAAATCATGAGTGGATTGATTCAGCCAAGTTTGACTAATTCAATCGGTGCATACCTTTCCTGAGCGTGAGTTAGCAGAACACATTTTGAGCGTTCAGCCTGAGATGATGTAAGACCATCGGTGAGCGCTGTTTCCAGCACATCAATTTCACCGGTACCCACAATCATTACTCGTTGTCCTGCTGACAGCAGGTTGCGATTCCGGTCATAAATTTTAGCCATATTAACCTCCTTTCTTATGCACCAGAAAAACTGTGATCAGCGTACGCTTATGGCATCACTTGTATCTGTTTTAGATCAAAAAAATTCCGATTTTTGCCCTGAATGATGTTTTTTTGTTCAATCGAAACTGACTTCTCTATTGTTGCAAATAATAATGGTTCTCATTATTGATTGTTTGTCATATGATTTGCCTCACAGATTTAATCGACATCCGATCCGGCAATCATGATCTACGACGCTGTTTCTTATCCACAAAATCGATTGGGCTTGCCGGTGTTCGGTGGCGTTGTGCTCCTGCACGGACTGGTGTTGGCCGGCATGCTGCACTATCAGTCAGCGGCGGTTAAACCGGAAATGACGGTGGCTATGCCATTAACCGTGCGCTGGGTAACGCCAGTGGAAGATCCTAAACCTGAGCCGGTTGTTGAGCCTCAACCGGTCGCAGAGGCCGAACCTGAATCTCTGCCATTACCACCACCGGAAGTGAAAAAGCCATCTCCGGTCAAGGTGAAACCGAAACCACTCAAAAAACCGAAACCTGTCGTGACACAGGCTCCGCTGCAGCAAAAACCGATAGTGACACCGGCCGTTTCTGCACCGGTTCAGCCGGCAAAACCGGCGCCGGTGAAAGCCGAAACAGCGTCGGCACCGGTGGAAGCCCCCAGATTTAATGCGGCCTACTTATCAAATCCGGCCCCTGTCTATCCGCGTCGTTCGCGGATGCTGGAAGAAGAGGGGATCGTAAAACTCAGAGTCCATGTTTCGACCGTAGGCAAGGCATTGAGCGTGCAATTGTTTAAAAGCAGCGGGTTTTCCCGTCTGGATGATGCGGCATTAACGGCCGTACGGAACTGGCGTTTTGTACCTGCGAAGCAGGGTAATCAATCGATTGAAGGCTGGGTGATTGTGCCCGTTTCGTTCAAGTTAAGGAGCTGATGAAAGATGGAAAATCAACCAGAAGTAACCCAGATGGGATTGGCCCATGTATTGACTCAGACCACAGGAATGGGGCTGGTACCGGCTATTTTGTTGCTGCTGATGTCGGTTGCCACCTGGTACTGGATTGTGCTGAAGGTTTATCAAAACTGGAAACTGCGCCGGAATACCAAAGCATTTCTTGACGCGTTCTGGGCGTGCCGCAACCTGAAACAGGTCGAAGAGCAGGTACTGAAACAGGCAAAACCTGAACCGTGTGCCGAACTGATGAACAGCGGATTACAGGCTGCCCGTCAGGTTCAGAATCCGGATCAGGGGCTGGTGGCGATGGGATCGCGCGAAGAGTTTGTATTGCGTGCGCTGCGCCGCTCTGTCACCCGCAGTACGCTGCGGCTGGAGGCGGGCTTGACCTTGCTGGCTTCGGTTGGTTCTGCCGCGCCGTTTGTCGGTTTGTTCGGTACCGTATGGGGTATCTATAACGCCCTAATTGGCATCAGTGTTTCCGGACAGAGCACGCTGGATAAAGTGGCCGGTCCGGTCGGTGAAGCGCTGATCATGACTGCCTTTGGTCTGGCGGTCGCCTTACCGGCGGTGCTGGCGTATAACGCCTTTGTCCGGATGAACCGGGTGTATCTGGCGGAACTGGATGGTTTTGCGCATGACGTCTTTGCACTGCTGACCACAGGACAGGCCAAAACAGCATCTCAACCGGCCGTCAAGGCGGTGTCCCGTGCGGTGGTGACTGAACTGCAGGCGGGAGAAGCGTAATGGCATTTGGCAAATTATCTGACGAGGGCGGCGGACAGCCCCAAAGCGAAATCAACATGATCCCGCTGATCGACGTTATGCTGGTATTGCTGATCGTCTTTATGATCACCGCGCCACTGCTGAGCAATGCGGTCAAGGTGGATTTGCCGCAGGCAAGCAGTTCGCCGGAAGAGATCAAAAATGATGATATTAAGTTAGCGATGAAAGCCGGCGGTGAGCTGTTCTGGAACAGGGAAGCGATCAGTCGAGAAGAGCTGGAAATCCGTCTGATTAATGCCGCGAAGCTGCAACCGGTGCCAGAATTGCATCTGCATGCGGATCGCAATCTCGACTATGGAAAAATCGCCGACATCATGGCGCTGTCATCGCGTTCCGGTGTCAGCAAAATCGCCTTTGTCAGCGAACCGACTGGAGATCAACCATGATCACCTTCATCACAGTATGCGTGATCATCACCGTAACGGCGCTTTATCTGTTGCAGCAGAAACGCCTCATCTGGCCTTTGCAGCAACGTGCCGCCAAAGGTGTCGCACGGATGGCGTTCGGGCTGGGGTTGCTGGTCAGTATTTTTCGCCTCGGATTCTGGGCGGGCGTGTTCACGCTGATCGCGATGCTGATGGCCGCAGCGGTGCTGATACCGTTTGTGTTTACCCGTTTTTTCAGCCCACGGGAGCAGCACTGATGTGGTGGCGTCTGCTGGCCGGTAGTGTACCGGGATTCTCGCTGGCTGCGCTGATCTGTGGCTTGCTGGCTTACTTGCCACCGGGCAACTGGCAGCAACTCTGGGTGCCGTCGCTGCTGTTGTTCTTTCCGCTGTGGCTCGGACTGACAGGCTGGGCACTGGCTCAGAAACCGCAAAAATCGCTCATCTGGCTGGGTATCGCGCATGGTGTGCTGGTTCCCTTTTTTCTGATTGTAAAACATCTTCATCTGGTTGGTTAATCATGGCGATGCCATCTTCTGATATCTCTGTTTTCCGTCGGTTGCATACCTGGGCAGGCCTGATTGCCGGTATGGTGCTGTTCGTGGCTTTTTATGCCGGCGTGATCACGCTGTTTCGTGGTGAAGTCACGCAGTGGCAACAACCGGAATTAAGGCAGCAGTCCACGGTTTCTCCGGTTGACTATCAGACCTGGTTGGATCGTTTTCTCGCATTGCATCCGCAGGCGCGGGATGAATTCTGGATGATGTTGCCGGGCGAGTCAGATCGGCCATTACGGTTTATGTGGATGGAGGCGGGAAAACATGGCCGACAATCGGTCACGCAATCTGAGCTGGGCGCTGAACCGGATAAAAAACAGCAAAATGGGAAGCTGGCGCACCTGATCAACGAGATTCATTTTTCACTAGCTATTCCGGGCGTGGGCCGTACCTTTTTAGGTGTGATCAGCCTGCTTTACGGGCTGGCATTAATCACCGGAATTGTGATTCATCTGCCGCGGTTAACAAAAGATTTCTGGCTGCTGCGCAACAAGCAGGGGGAACGCCGGCACTGGCTGGATCTGCACAATCTGGTTGGTGTGATCAGTCTGCCGTTTCACCTGATTTTTGCCTGGACCGGCGCTATCTGGGGGTTGTCGGCGTTATTGTATGGTCTGTTTAACAGCGTCATTTTTGATCAGCAATTGTATACCGCCACCGGACAAACCTTTATGCCGATGAGCAGTGTACAACGAAGTGGTGTGATGCAGGCGCCTTTGCCAGCCGATGTGCTGCTGCAGAAATTACCGGATACCGCTGAATTTACGCCGAAATGGCTGCATTACAAATACTACGGTGACAGTGCGGCGCAGGTAGAAATTGTCGCGCATCAGGACAAACAATTAAGCCAGAGCAAACTGGTGGTGCTTAACGCCATCAATGGTCAGTTATTGCAAGATCAAACCGGCGATAACGAATCGCTGAACCATGGCATGATGATGGGGCTTTATTCCCTGCATTTTGGTGATTTTGGCGGCATCGCTATCCGTTTGTTGTATGCCGTGTTGGGCATTGGCGGTTGTTTCCTGTTCTATTCCGGCAATCAACTCTGGATCAACACGCAACTGAAAAACCGCCAGCTCAAAATTCAGCGGCAGGGTGTTGCCATGGCCAAACTCACCAACGGATTCACGCTGGGTTGTTGTGCCGCGATCTCGTTTCTGTTTGTGTTTTCTGCGGTGATGGCCGATCACCCGGAGATCGCGTCTTTGCAGACGAAAGTATTTTTCACGGCATGGGGAGCAGCCATGATGTTCAGTGTTGTCCGCCCCATGAGCCAAGGGCGAAGCGAATTGCTGTATGGCTGTGCGGTATTGACCGCATTCATTCCGCTGATTGATTTGTGGATGAATCAGGAACAATTACTGGCCGGATTTATCACCCTGAAAACCGGTTTCCTCTGGATAGATCTGGCGGCAATCCTTTATGCGTGGGTATTTTGGCGCCTGGCCCGACGGGCAACTCGGTATGTTGTGGATTTTTCAGGTAATATAGCCCGATGCTGACATCATTGATGTTAAGACCGGGAGCTGAGAGTGAGCGAACCAACAAACCGTAAACGTTCTTATGCCACCATTCGGGATGTTGCTGCCAAAGCAAAGGCAGGAAAGACCAGTATTTCGCGCTATCTGAATGGTGAATATCATCTGTTATCGGATGATCTGCGCCAGCGCATTGAAAGCGCGATACAGGAGCTGGAATACCGCCCGAACCAGATGGCGCGCAGCCTGAAATATGGCCGTACCCGTCTGATTGGGCTGATCATCGCTGATATCAGCAACCCGTTTTCGGTCGAAGTGTTGAAAGGTGTTGAGGCCGAGTCGATCAAACAGGGCTTCATGACAGTGGTCTGTAATGCCCGTAACAGTATTGAGCTGGAATGTGAATTCCTGAATCTGCTGAATGGCTACCGGGTCGATGGTCTGATCATCAATTCCGCCGGCATCAATGCGCATTTTTTGCAGGCACTGAAAGCCACCACGCTGCCGTTCGTATTACTCGATCGAAAAATCGACGATTTCCCTTGTGACATGGTGGGGCTGGATAACCCGCAGGCCGCTACGCTGGCCACAAATCACCTGATTGAACAGGGTTTTGAAGCGTTATTGTTTCTGACGGAGCCAGTCCGTTATATCAGTGCGCGGCAGGAGCGTCTGCAGACTTTCCATCAGATGCTGGAACAACATCCGCATATCAAGGGGGAAAGTCATGAAGTGGTGCTACCGGCACCCGATGAAATTGAACGTCTGATAGCCGAGTTTTGTGCCAGTCACCGGGGAATGCGTAAAGCCGTGATTGCGGCTAATGGTGTGCTGACCTTACAAGTGGCACAGGCGTTAAGCCGCTTAGGGCTGAACTGGGGTTCCGATATCGGCTTTTTGAGTTTTGATAATCTGGAATGGGCCGCTTTAGCCGGGAAGGGGATCACCTCCGTCTCACAACCAACGTCGGAAATGGGACGAAAAGCGGTGACCTGTCTGCTGGATAAACTGGATAAACCGGATCATCAGCCGTCGCAATATCTGTTTAACGGCGAACTGATTATTCGCGGTTCGACAACGCTATAACAAAGTCTGAAATATCTCCGGCAAATTCAGCCGGAGATAAGCGTTCTTGTGGGAGGTGGGAGAGGAATAAAGTCTCGTACTCGTCGTAGAGCGTTTCTGGACAAAAATAAGCTAGAAAAAAGCAAACTTATCTAATACCCACTAAAGAAAGTACATTAAGACTTAAAACAACTGTCCTGCCATACCATTCTAGTATCGATTGGTTCTAATTCTCATAGTCCAGTGAGAATCTTCATTTTCGAAGTAAACTTTAGGGTTATCCGCAATTGTACCAAAAGGAAACTCATCACTAGAAGTTATTGATATTTTCTCATTCATATCTGCGTTGCATAAATATAGCTTGTCATTGAAGCTTCGGACATTTAACTGATGGCTTTTAGGCATTATATCTACTAAGACAAAGTCACTAATTTTAGTAAGTTCATCTTCTGTTTTTCCCTCTTGTTCCATAGTAAAGGTGTCTACCCATTTATTTGTTGTTTCATCGCATAAAAATTCAATTTCTAGCGCATTGACTTTAAGTAACGTTAATAATGTGGACTTGTTTAAATTGGTAAGCTTGCCTACCAGTACTTTAGAAATATCAAATGCTGCCACTCGTGATTTCAACCCAGCCAAATAGATTTTCACTGAATCCATATTAGGAACACCTATTTCGCAATAAAGAGCTAATCCCTCCAGTATTTCAGCTTCATAATTTAGCTTTAAATCAAGTAACTTTCTTGTAATTGCATTAATTGCCCAAGGTAGCGTCATCGAAAAATATGAAACACATATATCTTGACCGTTCTCATGAACAGCTATTTCTGATAATGGTATTGCACTAAACCACTTCAATCTCACCTGATTCAACTCTGCTTCTTCAAAATGATGTTTAAAAGTAACTGTGGGCAGTTTTTGAATTAACTCTTCAATACTTTTTGAAAATATTGCCAAATCGTCAGGATTACCTTCGGAATCGTTGTAAATTTTTATGCTATCTTTTATTGGTTCAATGTAATCATCTAATGCTATGGAAGATCTTAATGGAATACCTGACTTAACCATATTCTCCCAGTTTTCATAATCCCCTGCCATGTTGAGAACAGCTTGATTTCTACTCTTAATAAATTTGATAATGTCTTCTTGAGATACGTCACCATCTTCTTTAGCTTGTATATAAGCCAATGAATTTCTGAAAACTGTATCAATCCAATCCGAAGGGGCTTTTAATTCATTTGCTTTGTTTTTGTAGTTTAATGCTAATAATGTGTCATCAAGCCAGTCAAATAATTGTCTAGATATATCTGAGTAATCTTCATCACCAGACTTTAGTTGAGAAAAATCATTGTCAGCAATTAGTTGTAGCAACAAATCAAAATTAACATTACATTCTTTAGATATATTTTTTATATATTTAACTAGAGCTAACAGCCCACTCTTAGCTTGCTCCATTTTTGATGGATCAAAGTATTCACGACAAAAACCAAGATCCCGTTGATAGCTCCAACTAGTCTCGTCAATGCAGTACAAAACTTTGCCTTCGATATCGGTAAATGCTCTTCCCGCTCGCCCAGCAATATTCCAAAAGTCTTTTGAGTCAATTCTTGTTTCGTCTTGATGATTCATAAAAACATCTGCGAAGATCACTGTTGATATGCCGATATTTACTCCTTGACCTAGGCTTGTGGTCGAAACGATAATTTTTACATTTTCTGATCGCATTAATTGCTCAAGCAAAATTCGAACTTCCGTAGGCAATTTTCCGTAATGGCATAGAATTCCGAATCGAGCTAAATTGTATATTTCGCTAACACCTGCTTCATCACATGCGAGCCTAAATGACGCAAAAAGCGCTTCATTTTTATAGTTGTGTAATTCGGGAGTACTCCCCATTGCTTTTAACACTCTATTAGCTGAAGAAACAACATACCTAGCCTGAGCAACGAACATCAAGACAGTCCCAAGTTGCGATAGTTTTAATGCTGTAGCAGCAATACCTTCATTTTTATCATTGGGGAAATATTTAGTTTTTGCTTTGGGTGGTAAGAATTTTTCCACGAAATTTCTGTTAAAGGAGGTTGGTTCTCCAAACCATTCAATTGTTATATTTTTAGAGTGAGTCCATTTAATTACGCCGAATCGCTTGTTTGAAATTTTCTTATCTGTTTCATAAACATTACTACTGTCTTTGGCTATCCATTGAGCAATATCATTTGTATTTGGGAGAACGGCAGAAAGAAGCATAATCTTGCCGTCATTTTTATTAACATGATGCTTTAACTCCTCGATAAATAACTCAATTTTAATTAGTCTTTCTTCTGCTCCAAGTAGGTGCCCCTCATCTATAATCAGTAAGCTAATTTCATTGGCGATATTCTCATCAGCTCTGACTATTGCCTTAGCTTTTTCGGGGGTTGCAATAATTACATTGGAGTTCTCGATTAATGTTTTATCTAGCTTACTATACTGTCCTCCGCCATATAGGAACGTGGTAGAAAATCCCAAAGGCGTGAGCGTTTTCTCCATTGACTCTTCTACCTCATAAGATAACGAACGGAAAGGAGCAAGGTATAGCACTTTAGAAAAAGGTTTATCAATCAAAGCTTCTAAAATAGCGATCTCGGCAATTCTTGTTTTGCCACTACTTGTTGGTAGACTTAAGACAATATCACTTTTATTTTGCATAACCTGTAGTGCATTATATTGAGCAAAGAATAACTCTGTAATTGCCGGTGTTCGCAATGCTAATTGCGCTACATAATTATCGATGATATTACTATCAATTAATTTTGGTAATACATTCCAAAAGGAGTACTGCTTGAATACTCCAAACAATATATTTAACAACCTTGACAACCACCATACAACAGGTTCGTCATCGATAGATGCTAACTCTTTCAAGTCAGTTAGAAATTCTTGACCGAGAGTGAGATATTCTTCTTTACCTGAGTAAATATACTCCAATACTAAATTTAGGGATTTTGATAAAATAACCACATAATACTTGTTATTCTGTTCTAGTTCATCCTCAGATACTTCGTCATATTTATCATTGAACTGAATGCTGTTAATTTCGTGAATGAGTGATTGTAGGTCTTTCTTCAAAAAATTGCTAACTAGCTTAATTAATGGCAAATCTTCTTTAATATTTTTTATGGCTATAAACGATTTTGAATATTGAGTCGCCAAGTAAAATGATAAACTACTGACAACTAAGTAGAAACTACTCTGTTCGTTAAAATCAATATTCGGGGCGTGAATGTAATATATTGCATCTCCAGCTTTCTCAAATGATTGCAGAGCAATATCATTAATTTCATTTTTTTCAGCTATAGCACAACCTATAGACAAATATGCGAAGGCAATGCTATTTATTCTATCTATTAACCCTTCTGTGAAATTTGGAAAATTATTTCTATCTTCTTTGACAGCTAAAAGAATACTCTTTGCATTGGATTGTGCAATCAAGTTTTGAGCAAACTCATCGCTTTCAAGCGTCTCAAAAAGTTCTTGAGCCTTTATAATATCCATATCTATTTCATTACCATTCTTAGAGCCTCGTCAAAGCTATTCTTAACAAGTTCAGAGGGGTTATTTTCACCATACGATACTATTACAAGATTATTATTATTAGAGTTTAAGTTGTTCTCTATGGTCTTATATACAGCAGCTTCACTATGATAAAAACCAACATATGTTACTGGTGTTTTTTTGGAATGGAGGTTTGTGATTAAATTATCTATTTCATTCGCTAAAACATCATCTCCCATTTCTTCTAATCTATCGCTAATAAAAGTCAAAGATATTGGAAGTTTTTCCTTAGATAGTGATTCAACAATATCGTCTAAAGCTTTTTTGCTTTTGATTTCTCGGAACTTTGCCTCTCCCAATATTATTTTATTCTGAATATTTTGTTTTTCAAAAAGTAATAAATCGTCTCCTTTCATGGATTGCTCTACATTTGGATTGTACCTCAACTTATATACAAGGATTTCTAAACCTGATGTTTCTGTGAGGTATTCAGCAAGAATTATTTCTCCTAGGTTACCTTTCTGCGTTGTTGCAGACTTAATAGGAAAAGGAACTCTTCCTTCCATATACTCAGCAAAGCCATGCTTATCTAAGATCAGTTTTTTTCTCTCGATCCTAGCCATACGATTTTCATTTGCATGATGTTTAATTATCCATTGAGATAAATGGTCAACTAAAGTCGATCTGTTAATCCCTTTATTAGTGAGCTTTCTATGTTTTTTATTAGCTGTCGTTGGAGTATCTTCACATTCAAACCAATCGAAGAAAAAGCCCGACTTAGGATGTTCACCTATCAAATTACTTTGGGCTGTTAATTGATTCTTAGCGTTCATAATTCATCCGTATTATTGTGAGTTATACGATGTAATTCACCAATTATCAGAGTAAAATCATTAAGTTTATAAAGGTGATAATTTCATTTGACATCATGATGCCGGATGAAGCTGATTGATAGCAACCGAAAACTACATGTATTTTAGCTTTTTCTGATTTGTGTCAAACTGACATAGCTATCCTCATCTACCGCCAATAACCACGCGTGACATGTATTTATTGTATGACTAGAGAAGAGAATATATGGGTGATAGTTGATGCAAACACACAATGGGGCATTTTCGTGTTAGAAATGGCAGCAAGTTGTTGCTACTTCTGCCATTCCAGTATGCCACTACAAGTATGAAACTTTATTCATCTCCTACCGTTCTGATCACCGAAATGATTAACCGCGTAGTGATTTAACCAGCTCAACGGCTTCTTTCGACAATTGTGTTACGCGTTGCCAGTCCCCTTGTTTCAGTGCATCCGCCGGTAACATCCACGATCCGCCCACTGTTCCCACGCAAGAAAGTGCCAGATACTCATGCACGTTTTTCGGACTGATCCCGCCGGTTGGGCAGAATTTTATTTGTGGCAATGGCGCTGAGATTGCCTTTAATGCCGGTGCACCGCCGTTGGCTTCTGCCGGGAAAAACTTCAGATGGTCATAACCCATACTATATGCCGTCATGATTTCACTCGGCGTGGCAACACCCGGAATTAACGGGACGGTTCGCTGCTTGGCATGTGCCAGTAATTCCGTGGTACAACCCGGTGAAATCACAAATTGTGCGCCAGCTTCAACGGCGGCATCGTATTGTTGCGGATTCAGCACGGTGCCGGCACCGACCAGCGCATCCGGCAATGCTTCCCGAATTGCCTTGATGGCTTGCAGAGCGGCAGGGGTGCGCAGGGTTACTTCATATACGGTGATGCCACCGGCAGCCAGTGCCTGTGTCATCGGTACCGCCTGATTCAAGTCATCGATCACCATAACCGGGACCAGCGGGGAGGCGGCGAAAATCGCGGCCGGAGATAAATTCCAATTCATTCTCTTTCCTTATGATTAATCGGTATTGTCAGCAAACAGCACACAGGCACCTTGTTCGGCGCTGGAGACGTTTTGGCGGAATAATGAAAAATACTCGCGCCCCATTCCTCGGTGTTGGTTATGCAAATCGGGTTTTGCGGTGGCTCGTTGGCTGATATCGGTTAGCACTTCCAGCTTGCCTTCGGTGGCATCCAGCAAAATGCGATCACCGGTTTTCAGATGCGCCAGCGGACCGCCTTTAGCGGCTTCCGGGGTGACATGAATAGCGGCAGGAATTTTCCCGGAAGCACCCGATAACCGCCCATCGGTGACCAATGCGACTTTGTAGCCGGCTTTCTGCACATTGCCGAGGATCGGCATTAACTTGTGCAGCTCCGGCATACCATTCGCGGCCGGGCCGCTAAAGCGCACGACAATGATGGCGTCGCGATTTAATTGACCGGCTTTATAAGCAGTTTCGACGTCGTGTTGTGAATCAAAAATCAGCGCATCCGCTTCCACGATCTGGTGTTCAGGCGCTACCGCACTGACTTTAATGACCGCGCGGCCCAGATTGCCGGAGAGCAGTTTCAGACCGCCGGATACATTAAAGGCCTGATCTTTTGCGGCAATCACATCGGGGTGTTTTGATTCACCCACTTCCTGCCAGTAAAGTTTGCCGTTATCCAAAAATGGCTGGTGGAAATGAGCACTGAAATCACCACTGAATGTTTGTGCATCGGTGTTCAACAGCCCGCGATCAGCCAGTCGTTTCAGCAGTAACGGCACACCGCCAGCCTGATGGAAGGCGTTAATATCCGCCGGACCATTCGGGTAGACCCGGGCCAATAGCGGCACTACGTCGGAAAGATCGCTGAAATCATCCCACGTCAGTAGTAAACCCGCGGCACGGGCCACCGCCACCATATGCAGGGTGTGATTGGTGCTGCCGCCTGAAGCCAGTAGTGCGACCAGTCCGTTAACCAGTGAACGTTCATCCACGATTTGCCAGAGTGGACGATATTGTGAACTGCCAGCCACTTGCGAGGTGATTAAGGATGAGGCTTTTTCCGTCAGTGCCAGCCGCAGTGGATCATCCGGATGGACAAAAGCCGAGCCCGGTAGCATCAGGCCCATGGCTTCAAAGACCAGCTGATTGGTATTGGCTGTACCATAAAAAGTACAGGTGCCATGGCTGTGATAAGCCTGATTCTCCATATTTTGCAGCGCATCACGACCGAGTTTCCCGGCGGCATACTGTTGGCGGATGTTTACTTTTTCTTCGTTGCTGATGCCGGTGCTCATCGGGCCCGCCGGTATAAACGCTGTCGGCAGATGACCAAAGGCCAGTGCCCCCATCAGTTGGCCGGGGGCGATCTTATCGCAGATCCCCAGTAGTAAAGTGGCGTCAAAGGCGTTGTGACTCAATGACACGGCCGTGGCCTGTGCGATGACATCGCGGGAAAACAGCGACAGATCCATCCCCGGCTGCCCCTGGGTGACGCCATCACACATTGCCGGTACACCACCGGCCACTTGTGCGGAGTGGCCTAACGCACTGACCACTGCTTTGATCTGTGCCGGATAGTCGGCATAAGGCTGGTGGGCACTCAGCATGTCATTGTAGGCGGTGATAATCGCAACATTACAACGCGTCATATCCAGCAAAGTGGATTTTTGTGCCTGCGGGCAAGCGGCAACCACGTGCGCCAGATTGCCGCAGGCCAGTTGGGCCCGCGGTCTTCCTTCCATCGCCTGCTGTTGCATCAGCGCGATATATTGCTGACGACTCTGTGCACTACGTTGACGGATCCGCTCCGTTACCTGCCGGATTACAGGATGCATACTTCAGCTCCTTTCAGATAAATATCAGCGTTGACGGGCTTTCGGATTAACACAGTTCACCGAAACATCGTTGTTGAGTGCGGAAATCAGGTTATCGACGGCACAACGCACCATCGCATAACGGGTTTCATGCGTGGCGGAGCCAATATGCGGCAGGGCGACGACATTAGGCAGAGACACAAGCGGTGAATCAGCCGGCAGCGGTTCTTTTTCAAAAACATCCAACCCGGCACCACGGATCACACCTTGCTGTAAGGCTTCAATCAGTGCAGCTTCATCGACAATTTTGCCGCGCGAACCATTGATTAAAAAAGCGCTCGGTTTCATCTTCTGCAGCTGTGTTTTGCCGATAAATTTTTCGGTTTCCGGCAATAGTGGCAGCACCACACAGACAAAATCGGATTGCGCCAGCAGTTCATCCAGCTCACAGCGGCGGGCTTTAAAATCCTGTTCTGCCATCGGGTTTGGGATATCGTTGTAATACAGTACCGACATGCCAAAACCGGCATAGGCGCGCTTGGCAACGGCGTAACCGATGCGACCCATACCAAGAATGCCTATAGTTTTACCGTTCACATCGGTGCCATAACAATCGACGCCGATACTGCGGGTCCAGCGGCCTTCTTTCACCATTTCTGCCATTTCAATGACCCGGCGAGCACTGTTTAACACCAGCGTGAAAATGGTATCGGCGGTGGTTTCAGTCAGTACGCTCGGAGTATGCATCAGGTTGATTTTCCGGCTGGTTAAATCCGGCACATTAAACTGGTCAACACCGACAGAGATGGTCGAGATAGCGCGTAATGCCGGGGCTGCATCCAGATAATCGGCGGTGATGGGGCAACTCGCCCCAATCAATCCTTCAGCGTTACTGAGTGCACCGATAAAATCCGCACGATTGTCATCGGTAATGCCTTCAAAGAAAGCCACATTGAAGTGGCTTTGCAGACGTTCCAGCTGGTCAGCAGGAATTTTTTTGTACAGTACAACATTCGGTTTCATGACGGTTTCCTTTTAGGCAGCCTGAGGCAGCGGCTGAGCACTCTCTTTATCGGCATTCGGTTTAACGATGATGGTTAACAGCACAGAGACAAACAGCGCACTACCCATGAAGATATAAGACGCACCTGGGCCACCGGTCGCACCATTCAGATAACCCACGACCCATGAACCGATGAAGGAACCCAACGCACCCATACTGTTGATCAGCGCCATTGCGCCACCAGCGACATTTTTCGGCAGCATTTCAGGAATGATGGCGAAGAACGGGCCATACGGGGCATACATGGAAGCACCGGCAATCACCAGCAGCGTGTAAGATAACCAGAAATTGTCTGCACCCAGCAGGAAGGAGCCGAGGAAACAGGTCGCGCCGATCAGCAGCATTGGCCACACAAACAGTTTGCGGTTCTGCATGCGATCAGACAGCCAGGACACGGTGATCATCGCGATAGTTGCTGCCAGATAAGGAACAGATGACAACCAGCCGGTTTCAACCATGCCCATATTGGAGGCACCACGGATGATGGATGGCAACCAGAGCACGAAACCATACACACCGATACTCCAGCAGAAATATTGTGCACACAGTAGGATCACATTTTTGGATTTGAACGCTTCGGCATAGTTACGAACCGGTTTGATATTCTTCTGCTCGTTAACCATGATCTCGTCCAGATCATCTTTTTCTTGCTGAGTCAGCCAGCTAACTTGCTGTGGTTTGTCACGCGCGGTCTTCCACCAGTAGAAGGCCCACAGTACAGCAGGGAAACCTTCCAGAATGAACATTTCACGCCAGCCCAGTGCCTGGATCAGATAGCCGGAGAGCACTGACATCCACAGCACGGTGACCGGGTTGCCCAGGATCAGGAAGGTATTGGCCCGTGAACGTTCCGATTTAGTAAACCAGTTACTGATATAAATCAGCATCGCTGGCATGACCGCCGCTTCCACCACCCCGAGCGTGAAGCGAATGATGATCAGCATCGGAATATTACTGACGAGGCCAGTTAATGTGGCGCAGGCACCCCATAACAGCACACACAGGAAAATCAGTTTTCGGACACTGCGCTTTTCAGCGTAAATTGCGCCAGGGATCTGAAAGAAAAAATAACCCAGGAAAAACAGCGAACCAAGCAGGGAGGACATCCCTTTGGTGATGCCCAGGTCTTCGTTAATACCGGCTGCCGCGGCAAAACTGTAATTGGCCCGGTCGAGATAGGCCAGACTGTAGGTAATAAACACAATCGGCATGATGTGCCACCATCTGGATGGGGCAGGGAGCTTAGTAGTCATACTTGTTCCTCTTTAATTCGTTATACAGAAACCGTAGCGGTTTCTTCTGTCATCGTCATCTCTGCAATCAGAGCTTTTCTTGTCGGAAGACCTTCACTATCACCAATTACCTGAATTGCCCGGGCTCCGATAAAGTTACCGCGAGCGACAGCATTTTTTATTGTTTTTCCTTCCAGTAATGCGCTGATAACGCCAACCGCGAAACCATCACCAGCACCTACGGTATCCACCACATTTTTCACGAAGACAGCAGGAACGACGCCTTTTTCGCCCTCTGCTGTTTTGTAATAAGCACCATCTTCACCGGTTTTAATTACGACTGCTTTAACACCACCATCGAGGTAAAAATCGGCAACCGATTCCGGTGTGGTAAAGCCAGTCAGAATGCGGCCTTCTTTCATACCGGGCAGTACCCAGTCAGCGGCAAAAGCCAGTTTGTTCAGCTGCGTCACCATCTCTTTTTCGGAGCGCCACAGCACAGGGCGCAGGTTCGGATCAAAGGAGACCGTTTTACCATGTGCCCGCATCCACTGTGCGGCATAGGCGGATAATTCGTATGACGTTGGTGACAACGCTGCTGCAACACCACTTAAATGCAGATGACGGGCACCGCCGAAATAGGCCTCGTTAAAATCAGCCAGCGAGAGGTGGCTGGCAGCCGATCCTTTGCGGAAATACTCCACTATGGGATCGGTCCCATTTTCGGCTTTGGATTTAAGCTGAAAGCCGGTAGGGTAGGTGTTATCAATGGTCACTGCACGACGATCGACGCTTTCTTTATCCAGTGTATCCAGGATAAACCGGCCAAAAGAGTCATTACCCAGACGGCTGACCCAGCCACATTTCAGTTCCAGACGCGCCAGACCAATGGCGACATTTAATTCTGCACCGGCGGCACGACGAACAAATTGTTCTACGCGATGCAGATCACCGGTTTGGGTGGCCACAAACATCATCATGGCTTCACCAAATGTCACCACATCCAGGTCATCGGTGGTATTGATTGCTTGAGTAGTCATTTATCGTTACACCTCTTTTAATTTAGCCACGTAATAACGGGTCACTTCAGTCAGATCGTCGCCTTCCAGTGGGAATTCGATACCGCGTGGCACGTCGGTTGGCAGCATTGCCAGCAGGTCTTTCCAACTGCCATCGCTGTTATCCAGTGCAATGGCTTTTACTTTGCCCTGATCGGTATGGCTGGCTTTGACATGCACATAAGCAACCTGCGCGGCCAGTGCTCTGGCGGCGACAAAAGCGTCTTCATCCAGCCAGTTCCAGTTCGCCATATCAAAGGTCATGGAAACCGGTAATTTCTGTGAAACTACCATGCCGAAGAACGTGATCAACGGGCTGATGCGACCACCTTCCTGCGTTTGATCGTTTTCAATCAACAACTTAACTGGCTGTGATTTGATCACTGCAGTAATTCCGGACAAATCGGTATCGTTGGTAATTGAGCCTAGTGGCAACTTCAGCGTGCGGGCTTTCAGACGTGCGGCATTTTTCAAATGCAGTGCCAGTCGTTCCAGTTCTGGCTGACCATCGTCTGTCAGCAGCGATTCCGGTACGGAATAAACGGCAAACAGGTTATGCGCGCTGATCTGAGCAGCCAGATCATCCAGCTGGTCGGCTGGTGTTAACAGTTCATGGCGGATCTCAACCCCGTCAGCGCCGCTGGCCTTAATCATCGGCAGCAGGGCAGCTTGTCCACCAAACTGTCTGACGGTATCAGCACCATAAGCCGAGGTGACGATAACGATTTCCTTGCTCATACAAGTCCTTATTAATCAGATAAATAGAGTAAATACCATCTGGGTCTGTTCATCGGCAGAGGATATTTATGGGGAGCTGTTATGCTCGATGAGATGATTATGGGACCGGTCCCATCAAAAGATCCATTTCAGGAATTTAAAAATATGAGACCGGTCACTATTCCATGGCAAAAATAGGTGTTTTTGTTAGTTACTGGTAACAAATGAGCCCGTAAATAAAACATTCCGACTAGATGATTTTGATAAACGTGAACCTTGTGCACGTTTGATCTTGTTTTTGCATGTTTGCGCGTTTTTTATTATGATTCATTCAGGCTGAATAGGCAGAAACGAGAATTTTATGAGTTCCATCGATGTGATCGATTGTTTACCGGAAGAGCGGCAGCGTTCCATTCTGGATTTACTGACGGAACAGGGGCGGGTAGTCGCTTCTGAACTGGCCCGTAAATTCAATACCTCAGAAGATACTATCCGGCGTGATTTACGTGAGCTTGCCGCGGCAGGTTTATGCAAGCGGGTTTATGGTGGAGCATTACCGGTTTCTCCGGCGTCGGGTTCACTGACCGAACGTGCAACAAAAAACCCGGAACGGAAACAGGCTTTAGCTGCGTGTTTAGTCAATCTCATTAAGCCCGAGCAGGTGGTGTTTATTGATGCGGGTTCCACGAATCTGGCGGTAGTTCAGGCATTACCGGACGATTTGAACATCACAGTGGTTACCAATGCACCATCTATTGCCGCGGTATTGGCGGAGCGGGAAAACATTCATCTTGTTCTACTGGGTGGAACAATCAACCGGAACACCGGTGCGGCTCTTGGTGCTCAGACTTTGCGCGATGCCGCCAATATTCGTGCTGATCTCTACATTCTCGGTGTTTGTGCGCTGGATGCAGATATGGGACTGACTGCGTTTGATCTGGAAGATGCC
Organism: Tolumonas osonensis; assembly: GCF_014202415.1. Taxonomy (GTDB): domain Bacteria; phylum Pseudomonadota; class Gammaproteobacteria; order Enterobacterales; family Aeromonadaceae; genus Tolumonas; species Tolumonas osonensis. Next base: position 292,627 of record NZ_JACHGR010000002.1, on the reverse strand, counting down.
GAATTCAAGCGCCTCGTTGCCTCGCAGGCCAGGTCGGTAGTGACGGCCATAACAAACGATAAATTTGAGACCACTGCACCGTTCCGGATTGCCGGAACCGACATTCTGACTGCACTCGTGGCCGAAGCGGATGCCGATGAACAATTACTGAAATCACTGTGCGGGCCGGATGTTCAGATCCATCGTGCAGTCTGATTATCTGAATTACTCAATGAGACAGAGGATATTTGAGAATTACATTATGAATAAGCATATTGGTAAAACAGTTTTCAACTCAGATCAAATTAAAGAAGGTGTGAGTCAGGTCGCGGATCAACTAAACAAAAAATTCAGTAATGATGATGTCGTTATTATCACGGTTGTACCGGGTGGTATTTTGTTTACTGCTGATTTGGTCAGACAGTTAAAATTTGATGTTTCCATGGATTACATTTCTTGTCCGCATACACCCGGAGAAAAAAACAACACATCAGCAATCATCTATCATCAAAATATAAACATAGCTAACCGGCATGTGGTTTTGGTTGATGATGCCATTGAATCTGGTGGCACCATGAAACGGATCGTTGAATTTTTAGCACAAAATTTCAACGTGAAATCCATTTCGGTTGCGACTCTGTTTGTCAAACCGGGCCGGGTAAATATTCCGGTTGACCAGCACTTCGCCTATGAAATGGAAAACGATGACTTGCTGGTGGGTTACGGATTACCCTGGAATGATAAATATCGGAACATGCCCTTTATATCCAAGCTAATAAAATAATTTCAGCGCGGGCTTAATCGGCTATTTAAAGTCACCAGCAGTAATGTTATTCCGCAAAATCCGGCGCCCGTCAGAAAAGTGGCTGAGGCGCCGAAACTATCCCACAACCAGCCGGCAATCACACTGGCGGCCAGCAGTGCAATGCCACTGGCCAAATTGAAAAAGCCAAAGGCGGTACCGCGCAAATCATCGGGTGCGGTATCGGCAACCAGCGCAGCGAGAATGCCCTGCGTTGCGCCCATATGCAGCCCCCAGAACACGATACCCAGCAGGAGCACGCTCCAGTGTCCATTGATGGCCAGCGCAATGTCTGCGGCAATCAGCATCAGTAAGCCATAACTCAGTAATTTATAACGGCTGATTTGATCGGACAGGTGACCAAACGGATAAGCAGAGAGCGCATACACCATACTCATCAGTACCAATACCAGCGGGATATAGGCAATCGGGATACCACTGTCGTGCGCCCGCAGGATCAGAAATGCCTCGCTGAAACGGGCGAGGGTGAAGATGCTGCCAATGCCGACAACCCACCAGTAGCGGCTGTCCAGACGACGCAGATTGGCCATAATCAGTGGATTGGTCCGTTTATGTGTCGCCGGGGTATCCGGTTCTGAAACACCGAAGATCAATAGCAATACCGATAGCATGCCGGGTATGACCGCTACCCAGAATACGGCCCGGAAATCGTTCGCCCAGAGCAACATCAACCCCACACCCAGCAGGGGGCCCACAAAGGCACCCACGCTATCCAGCGATTGGCGAAGACCGAACGCGGCCCCGCGAACTTCAGGAGGGGTCAGGTCAGCAACCAATGCGTCGCGGGGGGTACCGCGGATGCCTTTTCCGACGCGATCCAATAGACGGGCGGTCAGTACCAGATCAATGCTGCTGGCGAGCGCAAAGACGGGTTTGGTAAAAGCGCCCAGCGCATAGCCTGTTACTGCCAGCCATTTTCGTTTTCCCAGATAGTCGCTCAGCATCCCGGAGAAAATTTTCACGATCAGTGCTGTTGATTGTGCCAGGCCCTCAATAAAGCCGACCATCAGCGCACTGGCACCGAGTGAGGTGACCATGAACAGCGGGAGCAGACTGTGGATCAACTCCGACGAAACATCCATCAGCATGCTGACAAATCCCAGAATCCAGACTGCGGCCGGAATTTTCCGTAACGGAGGATGTTTCATCTCTGATTTCATGATATTTACTTCCTGAAAAACAGACGGGGTGTGAGCTGTTTTTCTGCTTCCATCAGCAGATAAATCAGCAGACAGCTGGCAATAATCATGAGCCAGTCAGACAGGTCGATGGCGGCTGTCCCGAACAGCATGTGCATAAACGGCATATAGGTCAGCGCCAGTTGCATCAGGGTTAACAGGAAAATAGCCAGTAGCGCATAGCCGTTTTCCAACCAGCTGGTCAGCGAAAGCGTCGAGCTCACTAGTGAGCGGCAACTGATCAGATACACCATTTCCGCGCCTACCAGGCAATTTATGGCAACCGTTCTGGCCCGCGCCAGATCAGGCTGCTGGGATGTACTCCAATTATAGAGCACTAATGTCAGCGCCATCAGCAATACGGAGACAAAGGCAATGCGGAACAGCAGAACATTGTTCAATAACGCTTCGTTACTCTGCCGTGGTGAACGCTGCATCAGGTTGGTCGCTGCCTTATCAAACACCAGCGGCAGGGACAGGGTGATGGCGCTGACCATGTTGATCCATAAAATCTGGACCGGCGTGATAGGCAGGGTAATGCCCAGCAGAATGGCGGCGATCATCACCAGTGCCTGGCCACCATTGGTGGGCAGCAGGAATACCAGCGCTTTGCGCAGATTGTCATACACAGTACGCCCTTCGAGCACTGCCGTACGCAGTGTGGCAAAGTTGTCGTCTGCCAGTACCATTTCTGCCGCTTCTTTCGCGGCCTCCGTACCTTTCATGCCCATGGCGACGCCGATATCGGCACGCTTCAGTGCCGGCGCATCATTCACGCCGTCACCGGTCATGGCAACCACCTGCTGATCGGCCTGCAATGCGGCAACGAGTTTGAGTTTGTGCGCCGGTGTTGCGCGGGCAACAATATCCAGCTGTGCCGCTTTCTGCTGCAACTCCGCGTCCGACATGTTTTCCAGTTCCGAACCGGTAATAACCTGCAGCGGTTCACTTAATCCTAACTGGGAACCGATGGCCGCTGCCGTACTGGCATGATCACCGGTGACCATAATGACGCGGATCCCTGCCTGCTGACACTGAGCGATGGCATGGCGAGCCTCTTCGCGCGGTGGATCCATGATGCCAACGAGGCCCAGCAGACTAAACTGATAAGCGGAGAGATCCGGGGAACCGTCCGGATTATCGATCATGGCAATATCCGCGTCCGCTGTGTCGGCTTCCGCCAGCGCAAGTACCCGCTGGCCACGGGCGGCGAAACTGTCAATCGCCTGCTGCCATTCATCCAGATGCAATGGGCGTGAACCGGTTGGCGTCCAGACCCGGGAGCACATACCCAGCACCTTTTCAGGGGCGCCTTTCAGCAGGAGCTGATACAGTGTCGTATTCCCTTCCGGCGCAGGATGCAGGGTCGCCATATAACCGTGGCTTGACTCAAACGGGATCTCCGCCAGACGCGGTGTGGATTGTTGCACTGATGCCGGATCCAGCCCGGCTTTCGCAGCCAGAATCAGTAATGCCCCTTCGGTCGGATCGCCGTGAAGCTGCCAGGGCAACGTTTCCTGATCAAAACGGGCATCATTACAGAGAATGGCAGCAGTCGCTAACCGTTGCAGGGTCTGGTTCTGAGCGTCGGTTGGCAGTTGTTCATCCGACGTAATATCGCCCTCCGGATGATATCCAACACCACTGACCGCCAGTTCACCGGTACTGAGCCGGACCGATTGCGCGCTCATTTCGTTACGGGTCAGCGTGCCGGTTTTATCGGTACAGATGACGGAGACAGAACCCAAGGTTTCCACGGCTGGCAGACGGCGGATGATGGCATTATGACTGGCCATTCGTTGTACCCCGATCGCCAGTGTGATAGTTATCACGGCCGGTAAACCTTCCGGAATGGCGGCTACCGCCAGGCCCACGGCCGCCATAAACAGCTCATCGACCGGGTAGTCGCGCCAGATCCAGCCAAAAAGGAAGGTAAATACGGTCAGTACCAGAATCGCTCTGGTCAGGGTATGTCCCAAATCACCCAGCTGTTTCATCAGGGGGGTGGCCAGGGGTTCGACCGCACGTAGCATGTTGCCGATTTTCCCGATTTCGGTGTTATCTCCGGTACCGATGGTGACACCACGGGCGCGCCCCTGTGTGACCAGCGTGCCGGCATAGAGCATACAAAAACGTTCTGCCAGTGGTGCCTCGGCACTGACCGGATCAGTATTTTTTTGTACGCTGAATGATTCGCCGGTTAACGCACTTTCCTGAACGCCCAGGTTGATGGATTCAATCAGGCGCAGATCGGCCGGAACCCGATCGCCGGATTCCAGTAATACGATATCACCGGGGACTAACTCCTCGGCATCCACCTGCTGGCGGACACCATCCCGCAATACATGGGTATGCACCCGTAACATATTGCGGATCGAGGCCAGCGCCTGTTCGGCCTTGCCTTCCTGAATAAAACCAAAGATGCCGTTGATCACGACGACGGCCAGAATGACGGCGCCGTCTGTCCAGCGCCCTAATATCCAGCTCATTATGGCCGCCACGATCAACACATAAAGCAGCACATTTTTAAATTGCCGGAGAAATTTTTGCCAATTGCTTTCACCTGCCGGCGGAGTCAGGCGGTTGGGACCGTATTGCTGTTGTCGCTGTTTAACTTGTTCGCCGGAAAGGCCATCAGTCTGGGACTGAATATTGATTAAGACGTGTTCAGAAGATTGAGCATGGAAATCAGAAGAAGAGAATGCAGGATCAGTCATCACTCGCTCCATGTTGAGATGTATGCCAGAGAAGTATCCTCCTTAAGCATGGCATATGGGAACCGATTGATAGAAAAAATGACGCTTATTTATCAGTGAATTGCTTTCAGGTGACGTGTATGTGTGTTCAGAATGGGTGCAGAACAGGTAGCAATATAAGGTGATCAGGCAACCCTGATCACCCTGGAAAATCCTCGTGAAACCTACGGATTCACGCAATTTTTTGAGCGATCACCGTTCAGTGCTGCCAGCAGGTTTTCTACCGCCATTTTTGACATTTCATAACGGGTTTCGTGGGTGGCAGAGCCGATATGGGGCAGGGCGACGACATTCGGCAACGACAGCAATTCCGAGCTGACTGGCAGCGGTTCTGTTTCAAACACATCTAACCCGGCACCTTTGATCACGCCTGATTTTAAGGCGTCAACCAGCGCAGCTTCATCTACTGAAGCACCCCGGCCACCGTTAATGAAAAAGGCAGACGGTTTCATTTTTGCCAGCGTTTCACGATTAATTATATGGCGGGTTTCCGGCATGAGCGGCAGTACGTTACAGACAAAATCGGCTTCGGCCAGCACTTCGTCCAGTGAGCAACGACGGGCGTTTAATTGCTGTTCGGCCTCCGGTTTGGCGGAACGGTTGTAATAGATCACGTTCATATCAAAACCGAAATGCGCACGTTTCGCCACGGCATAGCCGATACGTCCCATCCCCAGGATACCGATGGTTTTGCCATGCACATTTGACCCGTACCAGTCAGGCCCTATACTGCCTTGCCATTCACCGTTTTTCACTTTATCTGCCAGTTCGGTGATACGGCGGGCCGCGCAGAGCACCAGCGTAAAAATGGTATCTGCAGTAGTTTCGGTCAGCACACCGGGAGTATGCATCAGCGCAATACTGCGTGCAGACAGTTTTGCCACGTCAAAGTCGTCATAACCGACTGAAATAGTCGAAGCGGCCCGGAGTTTTGGCGCGGCGGCCAGCACTTCATCGGTAAATTTGACACCAACACCGATAACACCTTCTGCCTCAGCTAACGCTTTGATAAAAGCAGCACGGTTATCTGCATTGATGCCATCGAAAAAAGTGACCTGACATTGCTCCTGCAATTTTGCTAACAGGTCATCGGGAATTTTGCGGTAAAGCACGACGTTTGGTTTCATTAATACCTCGGCAATAAATTTGCCTGATCTGCATCAGGCATGACGATGAAGAATCGGTTCTCCGGCTTGTAACCGGCGGATATTGTCACATGCGGCTTCGAATATCCCTTGTACGGAAATATCTGTCACTCCACCTATATGCGGTGTCGCAATGATGTTTTGCTGGAAGATCGGATCGGCCGGATCCGGCGGCTCCTGCCAGAACACATCCAGCCCGGCACCGGCAAGATGCCCTCTTTTCAATGCAGCTTCGAGCGCATCTTTCTCAATTAAACCACCTCGTCCGAGATTGACCAGAAAACTTCCCGGCTTCATCTGGCTGAAGGTTTGTGAATTCAGAATATGATGGGTCTCCGGACTATCCGGCAGACTGAGCACCACAAAATCGGCTTGATGCAGTAAGGTTGGCAGTTCGTTCAGTGTACCGAGCCAGTCCAGATGATGGGCTTTGGCAAAATCAGGATCAATATGCTGTTTGATGCCGATCAGTCGCATATCAAACGCAGCCAGGCGTTTCGCCAGTGCTTTACCGATGCCGCCTAAGCCGATCAGACCGACAGTTTTGCCTTTCAGCCCGAGGCCCATGGGCCGCCCTGATTCACGTTGCTGAAAATGGCGGGGAATTCCATGTGCGTTACGCGCCAGCGCCAGCATCATGTAGATGCCTAACTCCGCGACAGAATCGGCATTACCGGAAATATCGGTCGGCACATTTGCCACGGCGATTTGATGCTGTTTGGCGGCATCAAGGTCGACACCTTCCAGACCGGCACCAATCTGTTGAATAAGCTGCAACTGGTCAGCGGTTGCCAGCAAACGGGCGTCAATTTTGGTCATGGTGGGGATGAGCACATCAAAACCTTGCAGTGACTGCGTTCCGTAACCACCTGCTGCCACAAACTCCACATCGGGCAACGCCTGACGGAATTTACCAAGGATACCGCCCCAGGCGTGTTCTTCCGCAGCAAAGAGCACTTTCATTGCTGAACCTCTTTATCTGGTTGATTTTAAGACCACTATAAAAAGAATTGCTGCAGAGTAACAGTCTCAGTGGGTGTCATTTGTGTGGTGTAGTGCTATCGGCTTTCATGTGCGGGCGAAACCGGCTTACTGTTGATGCCGGTTTGAAAGAAGGGTAAGGCCGGCAGCTCTGACGAGCGACGGCCTTGAACATACTGTCTTGCACGTACTAATGAACTAGTGCCGATTTGGCTACGCTATTTCATGTTCTCGTCACCGTGCCATACATGCCCGGCATGACATGCTTTGGCAACCTCATGACAAGGGTCATCGCAGTGGACCTGGAAGAAGTGCTTGTCGTCCTGAGTCAAGTACATCGCCATATCAGGTGTTATGCCGATAAAAGCTTCACCGGCGGTAAGGCCATTTACGTGGTAATCGGTGGCCAGATAATCGAGAACCTTTTCACGACTGTTCATACTCGCCTCCCTAAGTGGATGGATCCTCTATTTGAAGATAGCAGCAGACGACGGACTATTCCAACATTGCCCGGGGTGCATCACCTGCAAGGATTTCCGCTACCCGATTTTGCAGCAGTGGCACCAGTTCTTGCTCAAACCAGGGGTTGTGCTTGAGCCAGAGATTATTTCGCGGGCTGGGATGTGGCAGGGGAACAGTATGCGGCCAGTATTTGTGCCAAGCCTGAACGATCTCTGTCAGCGTCCCTGTTTCATCCGGAAAGTGATAGGCCATGGCGTACTGGCCGATGACCAGTGTCAGCTTGAGATTTTTCAGATGCGACAGCAATGGTGCCCGCCAGGCCAGAGCGCATTCCGGTCTCGGTGCAGATCACCGGATTTGCCGGTTCCGGGGAAGCAGAAACCCATCGGCAAGATGGCGATCTGGCTGGCGTCATAGAACACGTCGCGTGAAACACCCAGCCAGGCGCGCAGCCTGTCACCGCTGGCATCATTGAACGGAATACCTGTTTCATGCACCTTTCTTCCCGGCGCCTGTCCTGCGATCAGAATTCGTGCAGATTCGTGGATCTGCACTACCGGGCGAGGGCCGAGCGGTAAGTGCTCCGCGCAAAGCGTGCAGGCACGGACATCGGTGAGCAGCGATTCGAGAGAGGTCATGGGGGGCTAACGATCAGAGAGTTATATATGTCTAATATATCTGTTCAGAGACGCATTGCGTAATGAAGGGATAGTGGAATTTGTGCTCCCGTAGGGCGCGCCTTCCTTTTTATTGTTCAATTCTGGTGCATTTTCTTTCCTTTCCTCAGAAAAATCCTGTGTTATCAGCTTGTTTAAATCAGGCATGAAACTTGTATCTAAAATATTAAATTAGATTTGGGACACCGACGTCCGCGCTCTCTTGAAGGGCCGGGCGTTTTTTTATTCTGAGAGGCAAGGATGAGTCGTGTTCATACCAGTTGCGCTTATTGTGGAGTCGGTTGTGGCATTACGGTAGATGATGCCAAGACCTTAGCTGGCGATACGGAACACCCGGCGAATGGCGGGGCGTTGTGTGTCAAAGGCGGCAGTTTGATGGAGACGCTGGCTTTTCCAAACCGGCTGCTTTATCCGCGGCTGCACGGCCAGCAGGTGAGCTGGGATACGGCGCTGGATGAAATGGCCGCGCAGTTTGGTCGTATCATCGCTGAAACCGGGCCAGAGTCCGTTGCTTTTTATGTCTCCGGCCAGTTGCTGACCGAAGATTATTATATCGCCAACAAGCTGATGAAAGGTTTCATCGGCGCGGCCAATATTGATACCAATTCCCGTTTGTGTATGTCATCCGCCGTCATGGCACACAGCCGTGCTTTTGGTGAAGATGTGGTGCCGGGCTGTTATGACGATCTGGAAATTACCGATCTGCTGGTGATCACCGGTGCCAATACGGCTTGGACACACCCGGTAATTTTCCGTCGCATCCAACAAGCGCGGGCACGTCGTCCAGAAATGAAAATGGTGGTGATTGATCCACGCAAGACCATGACCGCGGAGCAGGCTGATCTGCATCTGGCGCTGCGGCCGGGTAGCGATGTCTGGCTGTTTAATGGCTTAAGCCGTTATCTGTTGGATCATGATCTGATCGATAACGCCTATATCGAAGAGCACGTTAACGGTTTCAGCGAGCTACATGCCCAGCTGATGACGCCGGATTATGAACTGGCGAATGTGGCGCAAAAATGCGGCTTGAGTGTCAGTGAACTGCAAACCTTCTATCGCTGGTTTGGTGAGAACGAAAAAGCAGTGACGTTGTTCTGTCAGGGGATCAATCAATCCAATCAGGGTACTGATAAAGGCAATGCGCTGATCAACACCCATCTGCTGACCGGACGGGTGGGTAAGCCGGGGGCATCACCGTTTTCGATGACCGGCCAGCCGAATGCGATGGGTGGCCGAGAAGTGGGTGGGCTGGCAACTCAGTTAGCATCACACATGACTTTCAGCGATGAAAACTGCGATCGGGTTGCCCGTTTCTGGAATGCACCTAATATTGCCCGCAAGCCGGGTTTGAAAGCGGTAGACATGTTTGAAGCGGTGCGCAGCGGTAAAATTCGCGCACTGTGGGTGGTGGCGACCAACCCGGCGGTTTCTTTACCGGATTCGGTGATGGTGCGCGAGGCCTTAGCCAAGTGTGAGTTTTTGGTGGTTTCTGAAATGACACCGAAAACTGATACGGCCCAGTTTGCCGACTTGCTGCTGCCTGCCGCAGGTTGGGGCGAACGCGGTGGTACGGTGACCAATTCTGAACGTTGTATCACTCGTCAGCGTGCCTTTACCAACGCGCCCGGTGAAGCGAAACCGGACTGGTGGGCCATGGCAGAACTAGGCAAGCGCCTCGGTTTTGCTGATGCATTTAACTACAATGATACCGTCGATATTTTCCGCGAACATGCGGCGCTATCAGGTTTTGAAAATAGCAGCCGTCAATTTGATATTTCCGCACTGGCAACGCTGACCGATGACGAATATGAACAATTCACACCGCGGCAATGGCCGTTACCGGCCGGTAAAAATGCTGCCAGCCAGCGTTTATTCGGTGATGGCTGTTTCTCTACGCCGAATGGCAAAGCTAATTTGTTGACCGTTGTGCCGCAGGAGCCGGTTCTGAAGCGTAAGGCGGAACGACAGGAAGGTAGCTGGTTGTTAAATACCGGTCGCCTGCGTGATCAATGGCACACCATGACACGTACTGGGCATCTGCCGCGTCTGATGGAAACTGAACCGCTGCCGAAAGTCTATGTCAATCAGCATACGTTACAGGCGAGCGGCTTTAGCGAAGGTGCGCTGATCCGCATCAATTCGCTGCAGGGATCGGTGATGACCTTGTTAGGCCGTGATGACGGCCTGCGTGATGGCGAAGCATTTATGCCGATGCACTGGTCGGATGATTTTTCTTCCTGTTCCGGTGTGAACCGGTTGGTAGCGCCAGTTGTGGATGCTGTGTCTGGTCAGCCACAATTCAAGCAAACCGAAGTAATGGCGGAAGCGGTCAATGTGAAATGGCATGGCCTCTGGGTCGGTCAGCATGAACCGGAATTAGAGGTAAGCTGGTGGGCGCGTCGTCCGCTGGATGCCGGTGAATGCCGTCGTCTGACCGATGAAACCCGTACTGCCGAGCAAGTCTGGTTCCAGTTAGCCCAACAGGGTCGCTGGTTACGTCTGCCACTGAAAGGCGGCTGGCTGGCCGTGAAACTGAACCAGGGACGCATCATCGGTTTATTGCTGGTTAGCACCACGCATCAGCAGGTGAATATCGATTTATTGGCCGGATTACTCGGTCTGCCGATGAATAGCACGGCGCTGTCCACCACCTTGGAACAGGCGCTGGCGGGTGATAGTCGCATGATTTGTTCCTGCTTCCGTGTCAGTGAAAAACAGATTGTCGATGCGATTGGCGAACAGGGCATCAGTGAGCTGAGCGGTTTGCAGAGTCTGCTGCGTTGTGGCACGAACTGCGGCACCTGCGTGGTGGAATTGAAGAAATTGCTGCATAAACACACCAGCAGCAATGAAGCCTGATAACGAAGCAAGAGGAGTGGGCATGATGAACGGTTTTGTTTCGTTAGTGGGCGCCGGCCCCGGAGATCCGGATCTGTTGACAGTTAAAGCATTGCGCAGCATTCAGCAGGCCGATGTCGTGGTGTATGACCGACTGGTCAGTGATGAAATTCTGGATCTGATCCCGGCTTCGGCTGCCCGTTATGACGTGGGTAAACGTTGCGGGCAACCCAGTTTGAAACAGGAAGCCATTTCAGAACTGCTGGTGACACTGGCCGGGAAACACAAACGGATTGTGCGTCTTAAAGGTGGCGATCCCTATGTGTTCGGTCGTGGTGGTGAAGAAGCGCTATTGCTGGTGGCGAACAATGTGCCATTTGAAGTAGTACCAGGGATCACGGCGGCGATTGGCTGTGCTGCCGCAACCGGTATTCCGTTGACGCATCGTGGTCTATCTCGTTCGGTCACATTGGTGACCGGGCATGTGCAAGACGGTGGTGAATTTCACGGCTGGAGTGGGTTGGTTAAAAGTGGTGGCACCCTGGTATTTTACATGGGGTTAGAGCGGGCAACGGAATTGCGCCGCGGCTTATTGCAGGCCGGTGCGCCGGCAAATTTGCCAATTGCACTGGTAGTGGCAGGAACGACACGTCAGCAGCGCGTTGAAGTGACGACACTCGCGTGTCTGGAACAAACCACTCATACTTTAAGCGGATTAACGCCCGTTTTAATGATCATGGGTGAGGTGGTTCAGTTGCGTGCTGAGTTAGGTGATATGGCGGAAACTTTGCTGCAATCGGTAGCCTAGATCTTCTATTTAGGAATCATGGATGAGTTATTCGAAGATCCTGATTTATAGCGACGATATAGCCCAGGCCAACCGCCTGGGTTTGCTATTGAGCCGCTATGGTCATGAGCCTTATTTGGTCAAACAGATCGATCCTATGCACCCGCCGGGTGATATCCATGGGGTGATGCTCGATTGCCGGCGGTTAACGGCGGAATGGCGATTAATTGCGACGACACTGGCCAGTCAGGGCTTGCCGGTGGTGTTGTTTATGGAAAACCTGCCGGAAAATCAGCAGCAACTCTTATTGGAAGCGGGCGTGACGCTGGTGCCGCACCGGGTCGAAGAAAAAGAGCCGGTAGAAGGTTGGCTGAAACAGGCGCGTCTGCAGCAAGAGGTGATGCGTAAACAGCAACTGGCGGTCGATGATCTGACGCAGCGTCTGGAAGAAAACAAACTCATCCAGCAGGCCAAAGCGCGCCTGATGAAAGTGCAGGGGCTGGATGAAGAAACTGCCTATAAAGTGATGCGTTCTACCGCGATGAAAAACAGCCAGTCGATGGCTGATCTGGCGCGCCGAATTCTCGCCACACTGGCTGACTGATCCGGTGCGGCTGCACCGTTCTGAATCATGGGAATCCATTAAATCCACTAAAAATGCATAAAAAAGCCATGTTTTGACAACTTTCAAAACTGGCACGAATGCTGAATGTATCAAATATGTTAACGGATTAGCCAACGGCGGCTGCCCAACAATTTGGTACTCAGGCAATGACGCCTCACTGGAATTAACCAGTGAGGCGTTTTTTTTGGAGCAATGGAATGATCACATTAAAACGCAATGCAGTAGCTTGGATGGTAAGTGCGGTGCTGGCTTCAACGGCGGTGCAGGCACAGACAGGTGCCCCTGAGAAAGAAGAGCTGAAATTAGGCTTTATCAAGTTAACCGACATGGCGCCACTGGCCGTCGCTTATGAGAAGGGCTATTTCGAAGATGAAGGGCTGTATGTCACGCTGGAAGCGCAGGCCAACTGGAAGGTGCTGCTCGATCGCGTGATCACCGGTGAACTGGATGGTGCGCATATGCTGGCTGGTCAGCCGCTGGGTGCTACTGCAGGCGTAGGAACAAAAGCCGATGTAGTGACTGCCTTCAGCATGGATCTGAACGGTAATGCCACCACCGTTTCCAACAAGGTGTGGGAGGCGATGAAAGCCAACGTACCAGTGGGTGCTGATGGTAAACCAGTGCATCCAATCAAGGCGGATGCGCTGAAACCGGTCGTTAAGTCTTACAAAGATCAGGGTAAGCCGTTCAACATGGGTATGGTGTTCCCGGTCTCTACTCACAACTACGAGCTGCGTTACTGGCTGGCGGCGGGTGGTTTGAACCCTGGCTTTTATGCGCCACTGAAAGGTGATAACACCGGCCAGCAACAGGCCGATGTGCTGCTGTCGGTAACGCCACCACCACAAATGCCGGCTACCTTGGAAGCAGGCACTATCCTCGGTTACAGCGTTGGTGAGCCGTGGAACCAGGCTGCGGTCTTTAAGGGAATTGGCGTGCCGGTCGTGACTGACGATGAAATCTGGCATAACAACCCAGAGAAAGTATTCGGGGTTTCCAAATCATGGGCAGAAAAATACCCGAATACGCACATTCATCTGGTGAAAGCACTGATCCGTGCCGCTTACTGGCTGGATGAAAACAACAACGCTAACCGTCAGGAAGCCGTCAATCTGCTGGCAAAACCGGAATATGTCGGCGCCGATGCCAAAGTGATTGCGAACTCCATGACCGGCACCTTTGAGTTTGAGAAAGGCGACAAACGTCCGGCTGCCGACTTCAACATCTTCTTCCGTCATAACGCGACCTACCCGTATTACTCCGATGCGATCTGGTATCTGACCCAAATGCGTCGCTGGGGACAAATCCCGGAAGCGAAACCAGACAGCTGGTATGCCGATCTGGCGAAGCAGGTTTACAAACCGGAAGTGTACCGTCAGGCCGCAGAAGAGCTGATTGCCGAAGGCAAGATGAAGGCGAGCGACTTCCCTGATTTTGCCAAAGAGACCGGCTACAAAGCGCCAGACAACAAGTTCATTGATGGCATTACCTACGATGGTCACAAACCGAACGACTATCTGAAGCAATTCCCGATTGGTTTGAAAGGCGATCAGAAACTTTAAATGTCAGGTATAGGTTGAGATTAGGGTTAAGGCTGAAGCTGAGGAGATTTAAACCATGTCAGCATTATTGAAAATCAAATGGCAAAACATGGCGTTCCCGTTGGTGGGTTTGCTGGCCTTCCTGTTCTTCTGGCAAATCGCGGCCAGTCAGGTAACGACCACGCTGGGCTCTTTACCGGGCCCGGTTGCTACCGCCCAGCAGTTTATGGGGCTGGTGGATGAACATGAGACCGAACAGGATAAAAAGTCCGCATTTTATCAGCGGCAGGAACAGCGTAATGCGGACAAGCTGAAAGCCGATCCGACGGCGAAAGTCACCATCCGCCCGTATACCGGACGGCCAACCTTCTTTGATCAGATCAAAACCAGTCTGATCACGGTAGCCACCGGCTTTCTGGTCGCGAGTCTGATCGCGATCCCGATGGGCATCATTCTGGGTCTGAATCAGTGGATGTATCAGGCGTTGAATCCGGTGATTCAGATCCTGAAACCTATCTCGCCGCTGGCCTGGCTGCCGCTGGTGACCATGGTGGTGAGTGCGGTCTATGTCAGTGACAGCCCGGTGGTGGCGAAGTCATTCATCAACTCGGCGTTCACCGTCACGCTGTGCAGCCTGTGGCCGACACTGCTGAACACCACGGTTGGTGTTGCCAATATTGATCCGGACCTGAAAAACGTCAGCCGTGTGCTGAAACTCGACCCAATCACTCATGTTCGCAAAATCATTCTGCCGTCAGCGGTGCCAATGATCTTCACCGGACTGCGTCTGTCTCTGGGGGTGGCGTGGATGGTACTGATTGCTGCCGAGATGCTGGCGCAAAATCCGGGCTTGGGCAAATTCGTGTGGGATGAATTCCAGAACGGCAGCTCGCAATCGCTGGCGCGCATCATGGTCGCGGTCGTCACCATCGGTGTCATCGGCTTCATGCTGGATCGCGGCATGCTGCAACTGCAGAAATGGTTTTCGTGGGATAAACGCAGTGAACTGCGCTGATTAATGGGGATATTGAAAATGAGCAAAACCTATCTCGATTTAAGTGCCGTGGGCATGCGTTTCAAAACCGACAAGGGCTTCTTTGAAGCATTGGTGGATGTGAACTTGAAGATTGCCAAAGGCGAGTTTATCTCTCTGATCGGTCACTCCGGTTGCGGTAAAAGTACCGTGCTGAATCTGGTCGCTGGTCTGACCGAAGCGACTTCCGGCGGCATCATTCTCGATGGTCGTGAAGTCGATGGTCCCGGCCCGGAGCGCTCGGTCGTCTTTCAAAACCACGCACTGCTGCCATGGCTGACTGTGTATCAAAACGTCGAGCTGGCGGTACGTCAGGTGATGAAAGAAGCCAGCAAAAAGGACGTAGACGAGAAAGTGCGTTACTACCTGTCGCTGGTGCAGATGGACCATGCGTTGGATAAGAAACCACATGAGATCTCCGGCGGGATGAAACAGCGCGTCGGTATCGCCCGAGCATTGTCACTGTCACCCAAAGTGTTGCTGATGGACGAACCGTTCGGTGCGCTGGATGCACTGACTCGCGCTCATCTGCAGGATTCGGTGATGGAGATCCAGGCCGAGCTGAACAACACCGTCATCATGATCACGCATGACGTCGATGAAGCCGTGCTGCTATCGGATCGCATCGTGATGATGACCAACGGTCCGGCCGCGACCATTGGCGAGATCCTGCATATTGATCTGCCGCGTCCGCGTGACCGCGTCGAGCTGGCAGATAACCCGCATTATCACCATTTACGCCAGCAGGTACTGAGCTTCCTCTATGAAAAACAGAGCAAGGTTACCCGGCTGAAAAGCAGCAAACACAACCAAAGCAGTGCCGTAGCTTAGGGAATCATTATGAATCAAGATAATAAATTTAATATGCTGTCATTTACCGGCAAAATGAAGATTCTTCATCTGAGTTGGATGGCCTTTTTTATCACCTTTGTGGTGTGGTTTAACCATGCACCGTTGCTGGGTTTGATTGCAGAATCCCTCAATATCAGCATGGCGGAAGTAAAAACGCTGCTGATCCTGAACGTGGCGTTAACTATTCCGGCCCGTATCATTATCGGGATGCTGACCGATAAATTCGGCCCGCGTCTGACCTACAGCTTTTTGCTGTTTGCAGGCAGCATTCCCTGCTTCTGGTTTGCTTTCGCGACCGATTTTGCGCAGCTGGCGATGGCTCGTTTGCTGCTTGGCTTTGTCGGTGCCGGCTTTGTTATCGGCATCCGCATGGTCAGTGAATGGTTTCCGGCCAATGAATTAGGGATCGCCGAAGGGATCTACGGCGGCTGGGGCAACTTTGGTTCCGCTGCTGCTGCGATTTTGCTGCCAACCGTTGCGTTATTCTTTGGTGGCGATGACGGCTGGCGTTATGCGGTCGCCATGTCAGGTCTGGTTTGTCTGGCGTTCAGCTTTATCTGGTATTTCAACGTGTCTGATTCACCGAAAGGTTCCACCTATTTTAAATCCAAAAAGATGGGCGGTCTGGAAGTGACCAGTAAGGGTGACTTCTTCTTCTTGCTGCTGATGAAACTGCCGATGTATATCGCGCTGGTGCTGGTGACCTGGAAATTGTCACCGCACGGTGTCGCGCTGATAACTGATTCCATGGCCTCTGGTGTGTATGCAGTTCTCGCGGCGATTCTGGTTTACGACTGTTTCTGTGTTTATAAAGTCAATAAAGAGATCTTTCATACACCCGTACCAGAAATTCAGCGTTACCAATTTAAGCAAGTTGCGGCAGTTAACATTCTCTATTTCACCACATTTGGCTCTGAGTTAGCGGTCGTTTCCATGCTGCCAATGTTTTTTGCCGATGTGTATAAGCTAGATATGGTCTATGCCGGTTTAGTCGGGTCGTTGTTTGCCATTATGAACCTGATTGCGCGGCCTTATGGTGGCTGGTTGAGTGACCATTTTGGCCGTAAAAAGACCTTGATGTTTGTCATTGCTGGGCTAGCGGCGGGTTATTGCGCGATGTCGATGATCACGAGTGCATGGCCGTTATTGCTCGCGGTGCTGGTGGTGATCACCTGTTCGTTTTGTGTGCAGGCGGGGTGTGGTGCCGTGTTTGCGGTGGTGCCACTGATTAAGCGTCGTCTGACCGGCCAAATCGCGGGTATGACCGGTGCGTATGGCAATACCGGTGGTGTGTTCTTCCTGACGGTGCTGTCGTTCGTTGATTACGCAACCTTTTTCATCGTGATTGCAGCAACTGCGATTCTTGGCATCATCGCCATCCTGTTCATGAATGAACCGCGTGGTCATATGGCTGAAATTAACGATGACGGTTCGGTAGAACTTATCAAAGTGAGTTAAGTTATCGGGATAAAAGCGGCTATTCTCATGAATAGCCGTTTCTCTTTTCAGAAATCATGGGCAAAGCAAAATGGCAAAATCCCTTCAGATCCGGGTTGGCGGGTATTCAATCGCCGGACAAAAAGCCAGCAATCAGGATGCGTTTGCCGTCAAGATCCCCGACAGTCATGAATTAGATTATAAGGGGATAGTCGCAGTTATTGCTGATGGCGTCAGCAGCTGTGAAGACTCGCATATTGCCAGCCAGACTGCCGTCACCAGCTTCATCAATGATTATCTGAGCACCTCACCAAACTGGAGTGTCAGCACCAGCGCTTCCAAAGTGATCACCAGCCTGAATCGCTGGTTATATCAAAAAAATCAGCAAAACCACGGCATCAAAGACAGCATGCTGACCACCTTCACCGCTGCTGTGATTAAATCGTCCACGCTGCATGCGTTTCATGTCGGCGACACCCGCATCTATCTTTATAGCAATCAACAACTCGAAAAACTAACCACTGATCATGTTGCAACCAGCGGCAAACGCACGCATCTGACCCGCGCACTAGGGGCTGATTCTCACCTTGAAGTTGATTATTTAAAACGTCTGCTCAGTGAAGGTGATCGCATCATTCTCACCTCCGATGGTGTGCATAGTGTGCTGACACCGGAAATGATGCGGGATGTACTTGACCGTGAACATGACCCGGAGGCACAAGCCAAGGCGTTGGTCAATCTGGCGTTGTATAAAGCCAGTGACGATAATCTCACGGCACTGATTCTCGCGGTGGATTCGCTGCCTAATGAAACACTGGATGAAACGCAGCAGCGGCTGACGCAATTGCCCATTCCGCCTGTACTGCAAGTGGGCAATAAAATCGACGGTTATGAGGTGCTGGATATTATCTTCAGCGGCACCCGCAGTCATATGTACAAAGTCAGAGACATGGAAACCGGTGCGCTGTTTGTGCTGAAAGCGCCGTCAGAATATTTCACCGAAGATCTGCTGTATCTGGATGGTTTTATCCGCGAAGAGTGGGTTGGGCTCACCATCGATCATCCCAATGTGATGAAGACCTATAAGCCGCTGCGACCGAAACAGTTTATGTATTATCTGGGTGAATACATCGTGGGTTGTGATCTCAGAACCTGGATCAACGAACACCCGGAACCGGCATTGGCCGATGTTAGAGACATCACCAAACAAGTCATTGCCGGATTACGCGCTTTTCAGCGCAACGACATGGTGCATCAGGATCTGAAACCGGAAAACATCATGCTTACCACCGAGGGCAAGGTCAAAATTCTCGATTTTGGCACTGTGCTGATCGCGGGCAGCCAAGAGAAGAATTCGCCATTGGATAAATCGATCCCGCAGGGCAGTGTGAATTACATCGCGCCGGAATACCTGATGGGGTTCACTGGCAGTATGCGTTCAGATCTGTTCTCGCTGGCCGTCATTGTCTATGAAATGCTAACGGGCAAACTGCCGTATAAAGAACGCTCACCACGTGCCGGAAAGCTTAAAAGTTATGCTGAACTGACTTACACCCCCGCAAAGTATTTTCGCCAAGATCTGCCGGTCTGGGTCGATGCTGCGCTTCAAAAAGCGCTACAGCCTGATCCGGAAAACCGCTATGAGGCATTTTCCGAGTTTTTTACTGATATATCGGCACCCAACCGGGAGCTGGAAGCCGATTTACAGCATCGGCCGATCCTGGAACAGAATCCGGTTTTATTCTGGAAGCTAACTGCGCTGATTTTGCTGCTGGGAAACTTGATTCAGCTGTTTTACCGGATTTTCCATGCTGGCTAAAATACACTTTTCGTGCGATCTGACTCACAAAAACTTCGCCATGCTGGTTGACTGATCTGGTGCAGTTGCACCGTCGTGAGTCACGAAAACTCCGTAAAATCGTTAAAAATACATCTAAATGCCATGTTTTAAGAGACTTTAAAAACTGGCATGAAAGCTGAATGTATCTAAATTGTTAACGGATTAGTCAAACGGGCTACCCAACAATTTGGTCACTCAGGCAATGACGCCTCACTGGAATTTACCAGTGGGGCGTTTTTTTTTGAGTATTACACCAACAGGGGGAACACCACTGAAACGGACCCCCTGAAACGGATCCACTGAAAATAGTGCCGTAGTTTAAGGAACATAAACATGAGCAAGCAACGTCTGTTAGTCGTCGGGAACGGCATGGTTGGTCACCATTTTGTGGAACAGCTGGTCAACGCCGGTGGTCTGGAACAATTCGAAGTCACCGTATTAGGCGCAGAGCCAGACAGTGCGTATGACCGGGTACATCTGTCCGAAGTTTTCGGCGGTCGCGCACCGAAAGAACTGCAGATGGCCGATCCGGAATGGTATGCCGAAAAAGGTGTGTCGCTGATCCTGAGCTGCAAAGCGGAATCGCTGGATCTGGCAAACAAGACAATTATTTCCGAACAGGGCGAATCTTATGTTTTTGACAAAATGGTACTGGCAACCGGTTCTTATCCGTTCGTTCCACCTATTCCTGGTCACGAGCGTAAGGGCTGCTATGTCTATCGCACACTGGCTGATCTGGATGAAATCCGTGATGCCTGTGCTGGTGGCCGCACCGGTGTGGTTGTTGGTGGCGGTCTGCTGGGTCTGGAAGCGGCTAATGCGTTGCGTCTGCTCGGGCTGGAAACGCATGTCATCGAATTCGCCCCGCGTCTGATGCCGGTGCAGCTGGATCCAGTCGCCGGGGACATGCTGAAAAACAAAATCGAAAGCCTGGGTGTAAAAGTGCATGTTGATACCGCGACCGACAAAATCGTCGATGGCGAAGGCGCGCTGCATCGCATGATGTTTAAAGACGGCACTCATCTCGAAACCGATGTCATTCTGTTCTCTGCCGGTATCCGCCCGGAAGATCGTCTGGCACGCCAAGCCGGTCTGACCGTGGGCGAACGCGGTGGTATCACCATTGATGAACAGTGTGTGACCTCGCATCCTGATGTACTGGCTATCGGTGAATGTGCGCTGTGGTCAGGTAAAATTTTTGGTCTGGTCGCGCCGGGCTACCAGATGGCACGCTCTGCGGTCAGTACCCTTCTGGGTGGTGAAACCCGCTTTAAAGGTGCCGACATGAGCACCAAGCTGAAACTGATGGGCGTTGATGTGGGCGCCATCGGTGACAGCCATGCCGCCACTGCGGGCTCACAAGAGTTACTGCTGCTGGATCGTCCATCCGGCATCTACAAAAAACTGGTCACCGATGAAACCGGCAAAATTCTGCTCGGTGCGATCCTGATTGGTGATAACAGCGATTACGATCAACTGCTGCAATTCTATCTGAACAAGATGGAACTGCCTGATCCTACACTGTCATTGCTGCTGCCGGAAGGCGGTAGCGCGAAACCGACTTCTCTGGCGCTGCCCGATACCGCGACCATCTGTTCCTGCCATAACGTCACCAAAGGCGATGTAGTGGCGGCCGTTAAAGCCGGCAATCACACCGTGGCGGATATCAAAGCTTGCACCAAGGCCGGTACCGGTTGTGGTGGTTGTTCAAACCTGCTGAAACAGGTGGTTGATCAGACGTTGACCGAAATGGGTATGGAAGCCAACAACCATGTCTGTGAACACTTTGCTTTTACCCGTCAGGAGTTGTTTCATCAGATCCGTGTTGGTGAGCTGAAAACGTTTGAACAGGTATTGAGCAAGCATGGCAAAGGTCGTGGCTGCGATATCTGCAAACCAATGATTGGTTCCATCATGGCGTCATTGTGGAACGACCATATTCTGGAAAAGCCTCATCAGCCACTGCAGGACACTAACGATGCTTTCCTCGGTAACCTGCAAAAAGATGGCACCTATTCCATCGTGCCACGTATCGCCGGTGGTGAAATCACCCCCGACAAGCTGATCGTGCTGGGGCAGGTGGCGAAGAAATACAACCTCTACACCAAAATCACTGGTGGTCAGCGTGTTGACTTGTTTGGTGCCCGTGTCGATCAACTGCCTGTGATCTGGAAGGAACTGGTTGATGCCGGTTTTGAAACCGGTCATGCCTACGGCAAATCACTGCGTACTGTGAAATCGTGTGTTGGTTCAACCTGGTGCCGTTACGGCGTCAAAGATTCTGCCGGCATGGCAGTCACACTAGAGAACCGCTACAAGGGCATCCGTGCGCCGCACAAAATCAAATTTGCCGTTTCCGGTTGCACCCGTGAATGTGCCGAAGCGCAAAGCAAAGATTTTGGCGTGATTGCCACCGAAAAAGGCTGGAACCTGTATGTCTGTGGTAACGGCGGGATGCGCCCACGCCATGCCGACCTGTTCGCCACCGATCTCAGCGATGAAGATCTGATCAAATACATCGATCGCCTGATGGTGTTCTACATCCGTACCGGCGACCGTCTGCAACGTACTTCCGTATGGATGGAAAACATGGAAGGCGGTCTGGATTACCTGAAATCGGTCATCATCGACGACAAACTCGGCATTGCGGCGGAACTGGAAGACCAGATGCTGCACCTGATTGACACCTATCAATGCGAATGGAAAACCACCATTGAAGATCCCGAAAAATTGAAACGTTTTGCGCCGTTCCTCAACAGTGACGAGGCGTATATGCCACCGCGTCAGATCGTGCGTGAGCAGGCGATCCCTAAAGCTGACGAAGAGTTAATTCTGATCAAGGAGTTGGTATGAGCTGGCAGAAAATTTGTGAATTGAACGACCTGGTTGAGCATTCCGGCCGGACAGCCCTGGTCAATGGCAAGCAGGTGGCAGTGTTTTATATTCCGAATGAAATTCCATCGGTGTATGCACTGGATAACTGGGATCCGCTGGGTGAAGCCTTCGTGCTTTCCCGCGGCATCATCGGCGATATTCAGGATGAACTCTGTGTGGCATCACCGCTGTATAAGCAGCATTTCGCACTGGCCGACGGGCGTTGCCTAGATGCACCGGGGATCGCCGTAAAAAGCTGGCCGGTAGATGTTCGCGGTGACGAAGTCTGGTTAAAAGCGGAATAAGGAAGTCGTTATGAGTTGCTGTGATGCAGGTGCAATGAGAGTTCAGGATGCATTAACGACCATGCTGGCGCAGATAGCACCAGTACAAGCGTTCATGACTGTGCCACTGGCAACCGCACAGGGGCATATCTTAGCGGAGAACGTGTTGTCTCCGCTGAATATGCCTCCGTTTGATAATTCCGCCATGGACGGTTACGCCTTCCGTTTTGCTGAATGGCAGGATGGTTGTGCGATGCCGGTTGCTGGCACCGCTTTAGCCGGACAACCCTTTAGCGGTGAGATCCCAGTTGGTGCTTGTCTGCGGATCATGACCGGTGCACAGGTGCCTGACGGGCTGGATTCGGTGATCATGCAGGAACAAACTGCGCAGACACTGGAGGGGGTGCTGTTTACTCAGCCACCCAAAGCCAAAGCGAATATCCGTTATCTGGGTGAAGAAATTCGTACCGGTGATGTGGTGTTAAAAGCAGGCTCTCGTCTGCATGCCCGCGCGTTACCGTTACTGGCGACGCTGGGGTTGCCGGAATTGAAGGTGGTACGTCGCCTGAAAGTCGCGATTTTCAGCACCGGCGATGAATTAAAAGTGCCGGGAACAGCGCTGCAAGATGGTGAAATCTACGATTCCAACCGTTACGGCATCGAAGCCATGCTGAATCGGATGGGCATCGAATGCCTGAACTACGGCATTATTCCGGATGATCCGGCGCAACTGCGGGACACTTTTATTCAGGCGGCACAGGAAGCCGACGCCATTATTACCTCCGGTGGAGTCTCAGTCGGTGAGGCGGATTACACCAAAGATCTGCTGCTGGAGTTGGGCGAAGTGGGGTTCTGGTCGGTGGCAATGAAACCGGGCAAACCGTTCGCGTTTGGCTCGATCCGCAATAAACATTTCTTTGGTTTGCCGGGGAATCCGGTATCGGCGTTTGTCACTTTTTACCAGCTGGTTCAGCCGGCGCTGCGCAAACTGGCGGGTGAAATTTCTGTCTCGCCATTACGCATTCCTGCCATTGCGGAACACCATTTCCGCAGTGCCAAAAATCGTGTCGACTTCCAACGTGGTGTGATCAGTGTGAATGCCGAAGGGCAGATCAGCGTACGTTCGACCGGTGCTCAGGGCTCCGGCATGTTTACCTCGCTGTGTGCTGCCAATTGTTTCGTCATCGTGGAAAAGGAAGTCACTGTCGGTGAAATCGTCACCATTGAATTGTTTAACGAGATCGTGAGCTGAGGTGACGAATGAAAGAACTGACTGATCAGGAACTGCTGCGTTATCACCGTCAGATCAATCTGCGTAGTGTGGATATTGATGGTCAGATGGCGTTGAAAAATGCGCGTGTGCTGGTGGTCGGTCTGGGCGGTCTTGGTTGTGCTGCCGCGCAATATCTGACCACTGCCGGTGTCGGGCAACTCACGCTGGTGGATGGCGATACCGTTGATGTGTCTAATCTGCAACGGCAGGTATTACATCATGATGCCCGGATCGGCATGAACAAGGCGGAATCCGCGCGTCAGACCTTGGCGGTTTTGAATCCAACCTGTCAGTTTGAAGTGATACCGCGTTATTTGGATGAATCCTCGGCTTTGTCACTGGTAGCTGCGCACGATCTGGTGCTCGATTGCAGTGACAATCTGGATACCCGTAATTTATTAAATCTGACCTGCTTTCATCAGCAAACCCCGTTGGTTTCTGGTGCGGCGATCCGCTTTGAAGGTCAGGTTGCCGTTTTTCGCTGGCTGCAAGACGAACCCTGCTACCACTGCTTCAGCCAGTTTTTTTCTTCTCCATCTTCCTCCAATCAAGGCCAAAGCTGCGTCGAAGCTGGCGTGCTGGCCCCGATAGTGGGGGTGGTCGGCAGTTTACAGGCGATGGAAGCGTTGAAACTGCTGACGAAGGCCGGAACACCAATGAGTAGTCAGTTGTTGGTAATTGATGGATTAAGTGGGCAGTTTAGATCAATGAAATTAAAGAAAAATAGTAGCTGTGCAGTATGTGGGGATCAGGAATTAGATACTCAAACGAGATGAATCTGTTGTCTTTACAAATGAGACAACGGATTCAAAACACAAACAACACACCGAGCTGCATCGCCTAAGTCTCTGATAAGGCCATGCAGCCGAGCAGTTGCCCTGCGAGGGTCAGTAAAGAAATGCACTGGCCTCCCGAATTTGGAAAGGTGTATATGATGTTACAAGACGGTTTTTCCCGCCGCTTTCATTACCTGCGTCTGTCAGTAACAGAAGCCTGTAATTTTCGCTGCACCTATTGTCTGCCGGACGGCTATCGCCCCGACGGACGCAAATCCTTCCTCACTGTCGACGAAATTCGACGGGTGGCGACTACCTTTGCCGAATTGGGCGTAAAGAAGATCCGCCTGACCGGCGGTGAGCCGTCGATGCGCCGTGATCTGCCGGCGATTATTGAGACGGTCGCCAATATCAGCGGCATTGATAACGTGGCGATGACCACCAACGGCTATCGTCTGAAAGATCGAGCGCAGCAGTGGTTTGATGCCGGGTTACGTTCCCTCAATGTCAGCATTGACAGCCTCGACCCACGCCAGTTCCAGCTCATTACTGGTGAAAACAAACTGGCTGAGATCTTAGCCGGGCTGGATGCCGCACAGCAGGCTGGGGTTCGCAAAATCAAAGTGAACACCGTATTGCTGAAAAACCTCAATGATCATGAGCTGTCGCAATTCCTGTTCTGGCTGAAAAATCAGCCGATCCAACTGCGTTTAATCGAACTGATGCAAACCGGCGAAATGGATGCCCGTTTTCAGAAACACCATCAGAGCGGCCTGCCGGTAAAAGCGCGTCTGTTACGCGAAGGCTGGATTCAGCAAAGCCGTGATCTGACTGATGGCCCAGCTGAAGTGTTTTCTCATCCAGATTATCAGGGGCAGATCGGTCTCATCATGCCGTACAGCAAGGATTTCTGTGCTAACTGCAATCGGCTGCGGGTTTCGTCAGTCGGCAAATTGCACCTTTGTCTGTTCGGCGAAGAAGGTGTGCCACTGCGCGATTTGCTGCAAGTCGATGAACAGAATAGTGAATTACAAAGCCGCATTTTGCAGGGCTTAACCCATAAACGTGAAACCCACTTCCTGCATGAAGGAAACAGTGGTGTGACACCACATCTGGCATCAATCGGGGGCTGATATGCACAACGTAACTGGATTAGTGCTCGCCGGCGGTCGATCCAGCCGGATGGGCACCAACAAAGCCTTACTGGAGATTAACGGCGAAACCTTGCTGCACAGAACAATGCGGTTATTGGAACAAGCGGGCTGTAGCCAGGTGCTAATCAGTGGGAACTATGATGGTTATCGCTGTGTCATTGATACCGCGCCACTCGGGCCACTTTCCGGGATCGCTGCTGGGTTGGAAGCCTGCCAGACGGAGAGATTACTGATCCTGCCGGTCGATATGCCATATATGACCAGTGCGCTGGTGCAACTATTGATGCATTTTCGCTTTGAAGGCAGTGGCGTCAGCTACGCGGATGCCCAGTTCCCACTGTTGCTGATAAATAATGAAAGCAACCGCGAGATCCTCACCGAATTGCTGTCATCCGATACGCCGCCTAACCAACGCAGCATCACGCAATTTTATCGTAACGCACATATCACCAAATTACCGGTATCACCCAAATACCGCCATTGCTTCAACAATACCAATACCCCGGAAGAGTGGTGCCAGTGCCAGCTTCTGTTAAATGGAACTTATCAAGGAATATCACTATGACGCATGCTGCTACTGAATTTGTACCACTGAATATTGCTGTATTGACCGTATCGGATACGCGTAACGAGGAGACCGACACCTCCGGTCGTTCGCTAGTCGATAATCTGCAATCTGTCGGCCATCATCTGATCGAAAAGCAGATCGTCATTGATGACAAATATGATATCCGCGCCATTCTGTCACGCTGGATCGCGGATAAAAATGTACAGGTAGTGCTGGTGACGGGCGGCACGGGTTTTACCGGTCGTGACACCACGCCTGAAGCAGTCGCTCCGCTGTTTGATAAAACCATTGAAGGTTTTGGCGAGCTGTTTCGTCAGGTTTCTTTCAATGAAATTGGCACTTCTACCATCCAGAGCCGCGCGCTGGCAGGCATGGCCAATAAGACGCTGATTTTTTGTATGCCGGGTTCGACCAACGCTTGCCGTACGGCATGGGATCACATCATCCAGTCGCAACTCGATTCTCGTCACAAGCCATGTAACTTCGTGCCCCATCTGCGTCGCTAAGGAATTATTATGCAGCTGAACCAATTAACGCATATCAACAGTAGTGGCGAAGCACACATGGTGGATGTCAGCGAAAAGGCGATCACCACCCGCACAGCACGTGCCGAGGCGATCGTTTCGATGTCCGCCGAAACACTGCGGATCGTGATGGCGGGTGATCACCACAAAGGCGATGTTTTCGCCACCGCCCGTATTGCCGGGATCATGGCGGCGAAAAAGACGTCCGATCTGATCCCGCTGTGTCATCCGTTGGCACTGAGCAAGGTGGAAGTGGAGTTAACCGCTGACACGGAGCGTAATCAGGTACGGATCGAAACACTGTGCAAACTCAACGGCAAAACCGGCGTGGAGATGGAAGCGCTGACGGCAGCCTCAGTCGCCGCGCTGACCATCTATGACATGTGCAAGGCATTACAGAAAGACATGGTGATTGAGTCAGTGCGGCTGCTGAGTAAAACCGGCGGTAAATCCGGCGATTTTCAGGTTTAGTAACCCGATCACCTAAAAGTAGGCAAGCCGGAGGAAGATATGAAAGTACTGTTTTTTGCCCAAACCCGCGAACTGGTGGGCGTTGATGGACTCACGATCGATGAACCTTATTTCACCGCACAACAGCTGAGAGATGCTCTGGCCGGTCGCGGCGATAAATGGCAACTGGCCTTACAGGATTCGGCGCTGCTGGTGGCCGTCAATCAGTGCCTGGTGCCGTGGAATACACCTTTATCCGCTGACGATGAAGTCGCCTTTTTCCCTCCGGTAACGGGAGGCTGAGATGACCGACAGAATTCTGGTGCAGGTAGCAGATTTTGATGTGGCGGCAGAATATGCGCACCTTAGTGATAACCCGGAAACCGGCGCTATCGTCAGCTTTATTGGGAAGGTGCGTAACTTTAACCAAAACAGCGATGTAGCCGGATTACATCTGGAACATTATCCAGCGATGACACAGTTAAGTCTGGAAAGGCTGGTGGCACAGGCGTATGAACGCTGGCCGATTCAAGGCTGCACATTGATCCATCGGGTAGGGGATCTCACCATCAACGATCAGATAGTGTTGATTCTAGTCGCCAGTGCCCACCGCAAAGCGGCGTTTGCAGCTTGCGAGTTTCTGATCGATGAGCTGAAAACCAGTGCGCCGTTCTGGAAAAAGGAACGCTTGACCGACGGCTCGTTGCGTTGGGTGACACCGGCGTGATTGGTGGTCTTTTCGCACAATTAACCATAGCTGTTTTGCATCCTCAGCGTCCTCGCAGATATAACCTATAATAAATCTGATTCTCATTCAGATTCTGCGAGGTTTCACATGCGCCAGTTCATATCAGCACTTGCCCTGATATTTTTTTGTGCAATATCGGTGAATGCTCAACCGTTAAAACTCCCACCAGTAGAAGTGGATGCAATGGCAGCTTTGAAGGCTTCACCACGTCATGGTGAATGGGTGAAATACGATGCCGGACAAGGCGACAAAGTTGATGCGTGGGTGGTTTATCCGGAACGCGGCGATAAAGCGCCAGTGGTGATTTTGATCCATGAAATCTTCGGTCTGACTGATTGGGCCCGGGCCACCGCCGATCAACTGGCTGCGGAAGGTTTTCTGGTTATTGCTCCAGATTTCCTCAGCGGCAAAGGTGAGGGCGGAGCCGGAACACCGTCATTCAAAGGCGATGATGTGCGTACCGCAATCCGTAATCTTGATCCGGCAGAGCTGAAACGTCGGTTGGATGCTACCGCAGCATGGGCAACCAGCCAGCCGGCAGGAGGTAAAAAATACGGTGTAGTCGGTTTCTGCTGGGGCGGCGGTGTGGCATTTAACTGGGTGACTCAGCAGCCGGAACTGGGGGCATCCATCGTCTATTACGGCGTATCCCCGAAAGCGGAAACACTGAGCACCATCAAAGCACCCGTGCTCGGCTTATATGGCGGTGATGATGCCCGCGTCACCAATACCGTGCCACCGACACAGGAAGAAATGAAACGACTGGGCAAACGCTATGATGTGAAAATCTATGAGGGAGCCGGACATGCCTTTTTACGTCAGCAAAACGGCATGAATGGCGCCAACCTCAAAGCAGCGACAGATGGCTGGGCGAGAACAGTCGCGTTTCTGAAAGAAACACTGGAAGAGAAAACAAATTCCCTCCCTTGAATCAGGGGAGGGTTAAATGCATTTTCCTGTATTGGTTTGGAGTCAGCCTGAACATTTGTTTAAATGCATGGATATACGCAGAGTCAGATTGATAGTCAAAATCAAGAAACGGATGAGGTAAAAAGATGCGTGTTCATTTTGTCATTCATGAGTCGTATGAAGGCCCCGGTGCATTCAGCCAGTGGGTGGAACGTAAAGGTTTTCAACAAACGGCGACCCGGCTCTATTGCGGTGAAACCCTGCCGCAGGATTTGAATTTTGATATGTTAGTGGTGTTAGGCGGCCCGCAGTCACCTGACACACCACAGGCAGAATGTGCGCATTTTGATGCAGAAGCAGAGAAGAATTTGATTGTCCGGAGTATCAGTGCGGGTAAAGCCGTGATTGGTGTGTGCTTAGGCGCGCAATTGATCGGTGATGCACTGGGGGCGAAATACAGTCACAGTCCCGAGAAAGAAATCGGCTATTTTCCGATTGAGCTAACTCTGGAAGGCCGGAAGGATCCGCTGTTGAAACACTTCAAAAATACTGAATTAGTCGGACACTGGCATAACGATATGCCGGGATTATTACCCTCATTCAAAGTGCTTGCGGAAAGTCAGGGATGCCCACGACAAATAGTGAAGTTCATGGATCTGGTTTACGGATTTCAGTGTCACCTGGAGTTCACCAGAGCGAGCGTTTCCGAACTGATTGAGTTTGCTTTCGAACCTCAACACGTTGGCCACAAAAAGTGGGTTCAGGATAAAGAAACTATTTTGAATAGCGACACGAAAAATATGAATGAATTACTTTTTACCTTTCTGGATAATCTTGTCGCACATATACATGAAAAGACGATAAATCCGAAACCCTATCAGTGCCGGTAACCCGGCACTGTATTCTTCCCCGATTCTGCTTACTTCAGCGCCGCAATATCCGACAGTGTCCAGGCGCTGTGATGCTGTGTCATACCGATTTTCGGGTAATAGTTGACCGCCTGTGGCGCAGCGACAAGGTAAAGCGTACAGCCTTCTTTTAATTCAAGAAATGTTTTACGGATCAACTCTTTGCCGATACCGCTGGCCTGAACGGTTTCTGATACCGCCAGGTCGGAGAGATAACAACAGAAGTTAAAGTCGGTCACTGAACGGGCGATGCCAACCAGTTTTTCACCGGCCCAGGCAGTGACAATCAGATCGGCGTTATCCAGCATGCCCTGAATGCGATCGAGTTTATCGATGGGACGGCGACCACCTAGCGTGGTTTCTTTTAATAAACCGATAAACTGCGCTGCGGAAATGGGTTTGTTTACCGCGTATTGAATATCCATATATCTTCGTCTCCTTGTCTTCAGCGTATCAGCCCGGATGCCCATAATTCAGAATAAACGAAACTGTCATCCTGAACGATGGGCTCCGGTCAAAATAAACATTAACCGGTAACTACTTAAACCGCAGCAACCGCAAGGCATTCGCCACCACCAGCAGGCTGGTTCCCATATCGGCAAAGACAGCCATCCACAACGTACCAAATCCCAGCAGTGTCGCCAGCAGGAATCCGACCTTGATTCCGAGCGCCACGGTGATGTTTTGCACTATGTTGCGCCAGGTTGCCTGTGACAGCCGGACAAACAGCGGCACTTTGCGCAAGTCGTCATCCATCAGCGCAATATCTGCCGTTTCGATCGCGGTATCACTTCCCATGCTACCCATCGCGAAACCGATACTGGCACGCGCTAACGCAGGCGCATCATTGATCCCGTCACCCACCATGCCGACGATCTGCTGTTTACTCATGGCATCTATCTGATTCAGCTTGTCTTCCGGCAACTGATTACTGTAAACCTGATCTATGCCGGCTTGCGCCGCAATCCGGGTCGCGGTATGGGCGTTATCGCCGGTCAGCATGACAGTATGAATATGCAGGTGATGTAATTCGGCAATGGCCTGCTGACTGCTGGTTTTTATCGTATCAGCGACAGCAAACAGCGCCAGAGGATGACTGCCTTTCACTAACAAAACTACCGTTTTACCTTGTGCTTCTGACTGGCCGATCTGCTGAGCAACCTGAGGCATCAGCGTGTCATTAGCGGAAAAAGCTCTCGGGCTGATTAAGCGAAATGTTTCTCCGGCGATGATACCTTGAATACCCGCACCGGTTAATGACGTAATATCCTGAACCGCTAAGTCTGCGGTTTGCGGGTAGGCACGGACAATCGTCTGTGAAACCGGGTGGTCGGAATGTGAAGCCAACGCCACGGCTATCTGCTGACATTCTGTGATGCTGATATCAGCTAGCGGAATCATATCCGTGAGTTCGGGTTTTCCGGTAGTGATCGTGCCGGTTTTATCCAGCGCCAGCACCTGCAGTTTACGCCCCATCTCAAGGTAATGACCGCCTTTAATCAGGATGCCATGACGCGCGGCAACCGACAGCGCGGTAACTATCGCTACCGGTGTAGAGAGTACCAGTGCACATGGGCAGCCAATCACCAGCAATACCAGTGCTTTATAAAGCCAATCAAACCAGGGCGCCGCAAAGAATAATGGCGGAACTAGCGCCACCAATAGCGCAATAGTCAGAATGATTGGCGTATAGATACGGGCAAAACGATCAACCAGACGTTGGATCGGGGCACGTTTTCCCTGTGCCTCTTCCACCGAGTGAATTATCCGGGCGAGCAGGGTATTTTTCGTTGTTGCAGTGACCCGGTAATCGAACGATCCTTGCTGATTAATCGTACCGGCATACACCACATCGCCTTCATTTTTTTCAGCAGGCAGACTTTCACCGGTAATAGGGGCCTGATCGATACTTGAACTGCCACGAATAACAATTCCGTCCAGCGGAATTCGCGCGCCGGGCTTGATTCTTATGACCTGATTGACGCCTACTGTATTTATATACAGTTCTTTCCACGTGTTGTCAGATTGTTGCACCAATGCCTGTTCCGGCGTCAGTGTCATCAGTTCCTGTATTGCGTTACGGGCCCGTTCCAGCGATTTGCTTTCCAAAAATTCGGCAATATTAAACAGCACCATGACCATCGCGGCTTCCGGCCACTGGCCAATCAGAAAGGCTCCCGTCACGGCAATACTCATTAAGGCATGCATGTTAGGGTCAAAACGACGTAATGCCTGCCAGCCTTTTTTGTAGGTCGCCACACCGCTTAACGCAACGGCGATCAAGGCAAAGAGCGCAGCCAGCCATTCAGACAAACCGAACCAGTCGATAGCCTCGGCGGCGATCGCAAAAATACCAGCTAATACCAGTTTCTGATTAGATGTGAGAAGTTGGGAATCACAACCACAGCTGATCGTGCTGGTGAGCTTTGGTTCAGAAGGCGGTAGTTCCTGCTTTGGTGTTTCAGTCTCGCAAGAGCCGCATCCGCAGGCGATACCGCTAATTTTAAGCGCTGGCTTTTTTCCAGAGGCGGAAGCTGGGGAGGGATCCCGGCGAACAGCATTGTTTTTTCCGGGAGATAGCGGTGTGATCCTGCTGATTTTTTTTATTTCCGGTTGTCCCATACCACATCTCCTGAGAATACAAATTTACATATAAATGATATCTTTTATCATTTAACACCCTATAGTAACTACAGGGTCAAGTTTTCTGCGGAGAAAAAAATGAAAATCGGTGAATTAGCCAGACTGACCAATTGTCCGGTAGAGACGATTCGCTTTTACGAGAAAACAGGGTTATTACCGGAAGCGTTGCGTACGGAGAGTAATTACCGTGATTATGAGCCGCTACATTTGGAACGACTGCGGTTTATCCGTAACTGCCGTGCTTTCGATATGTCGCACGATGAGATCCGTCAGCTGATCGCGCTGGTGGATGCTCATGCCGAGAGCTGTCAGTCGGTCAATGAGATCCTGGATGAGCATATCCATCATATTGAAGATCGGATATCCGAACTGACGATGCTGGTGGGGCAACTGAAAACACTGCGTCAGCAATGCCATCAGCAGCAAGGGGTGGATGAGTGCAGGATAGTGCAGGGGCTGGCCAACCTGACGTTACCTGAACGTACAGAACGGCACAGCCACCTCGGTTAACTAATGTGCGGCACCACCATGCGCCGGTGCAGGCCGTGGGCGGACAGTGAGGAACACAAACGGGATCAGCACGACAAACATCCACATCAGGATATTAAACAGATCCAGTGTAGACAGCATGTAGGACTGATGATCGATCGTATTATTGATACTCATCAGCGCGCTGGTTGAGTTCTCACCACTGAATGACGCGGCCAGCGGGTTATACGGATTAATATGCTCTGTTAATACCGAATGATGCAGGCTGGCGTTATGGGTCCAGAACCAGGTCGTCACCGATGACGCAAAACTGGCGCCCAACGTCCGGATAAATGTGGAAAGCGAAGCCGCATCCGCAATAGCCGGACCATTCAGATCAGACAGCAGAATAGTAGTCATAGGCATGAAGAACAGTGAAATACCGATCCCCATAAACAGCTGGATGCTTGCTATCGTATAAAAGTCCACATCGGTGGTGAAATTCGACCGCATAAAGCAGCTCAGACTGATCACGACAAACGATGATGCCGCCAGTTTGCGCATGTCCAGCCGGGGGCCGAGACGACCCAGGATTGGCGTCAGAAACAGCGGGATCATGCCCATTGGCGCCGCTGCCAGACCCGCCCACACCGAGGTATACCCCATCTGGCTTTGTAACCACTGCGGCAGGATCAGGTTAATACTGAAAAATCCGGCGTATCCCAATGTCAGGATGATCGTACCCAGCCGGAAATTCCGGTTGGCAAACAGACGCAAATTAATGATCGGATGATCGTCGGTCAGTTCCCAGATCACCAGAAACACCAGCATGATGGCCGCGAAGACGGAGCCTCCAATAATCCACGGATCACTGAACCAGTCCAGATCATTCCCTTTATCCAGCACAACCTGCAGCGCACCGACACCTAATACCAGCGCGGTAAAGCCAATGTAATCCAATGGCGCTTTGACAGGTTTATGCGGACGATCCTTGAGCTGAGACAGCACTACCATTACCGCAAAAATACCAATCGGAATGTTGATGAAGAAGATCCATGGCCAGCTGTAATCATAGGTCAGCCAGCCACCCAGGATCGGTCCGACAATCGGACCGACGACGGCAACCATCCCCAGCAGTGCCAGTGCCATACTGCGTTTAGCTGCCGGGAAGATAGACATCAACAGCACCTGGCTCATCGGAAACAGCGGCGCCGCGGCAAAGCCCTGTAGCGTACGGTAGATCACCAATTCATTCATGGACTGTGCAATGCCGCATAAGAATGAGGTGATCAGGAAGAAAATCAGGGCGCCCACATACAGATGTACTTCACCAATCCGGCGGCTCAACCAGGCAGTGACCGGTAATCCGATCGCATTACTCACCGTAAAGGAGGTAATAACCCAGGTACCCTGATTCAGGCTGACACCCATGTTGCCGGCTATCGTTGGCAGAGATACGTTTGCGATAGTGCTGTCGAGCACCTGCATGAAAACACCCAATGCAATCGCAAATGTACAGAGCGCGAGATTCGCCGGCTGGAATCCTTGTTGCTGACTCATACTGAAACCCTGTTATTGCTTGGCGTACAGGCTGGATGAGGCAGTATCGTTGGCCGCGATGATCTGCGACACAATACTGTCAATGCCATCCAGCTGACGGGTATACACATCCGTCTGATAACGGGGTTTGGCCGGCGCTGCCCGGGATAACAATTCACCCTGTGTATCCTGAGTATCGACATCCACCATCATGGATAAACCAATCCGCAGCGGATGTTCTTTCAGATCTTTCTCATCCAGCTGAATACGGACAGGCAGACGTTGTACGACTTTGATCCAGTTACCGGTCGCATTCTGTGCCGGCAGTAAGGAGAAGGCACTGCCGGTACCGATCCCCAGACTTTCCACTTTGCCGTGATACTCGACTTTATCACCGTACAAATCGGCAATAATGGTTGCCGGCTGACCGATACGCATGGTTTTCAGCTGCGTTTCTTTAAAGTTGGCATCCACCCAGACCTGATCCAGCGGTACCACCGCCATCAGTGTCGCGCCCGGCGTCATACGCTGACCGACCTGAACATTCCGGCGGGCCACGTAACCGGATACCGGCGCAACCAGACTGGTGCGCTGTTTGGCCAGATAAGCCTGACGTAACTGACCAATCGCACTTTTAACCAGTGGATGAGTCTCCACGGTGGTATTGCGGACTAACGCTTCCTGTGATTTCAGTTGCTGTTCCGCGACCGCCAGTGCTTTTTCGGCGGAATTCGCCATTTCCTGCGCGTGACTTAACTCTTCCTGCGATAAACCGCCGGCTTTCACCATATTTTTACGACGGGCCAGATCAGACTCGGCCTTGCGTAATGCGATTTTCTGTTCTGCCACGACGGCCCGGGCCTGCTCGGCGTTATTGAACATGGCCCGTACCTGACGGACTGCCTGTGCCAGACTGGCTTCGGCATTATCAAAAGCGATATCGGCATCACTGCTGTCGAAACGCACCAGCTCCTGTCCCTGCGTGACATAATCGCCATCATCGGCGGCGATACGGGTGACGGTACCGGCTATTTCCGGAGTAAGCTGAACTAAATTGCCATTTACATAAGCGTCATCGGTCGATTCCGAACCTGTACCAAAATTCAGATACCAGTAAGCGGAACCGGCACCTGCGATCAGCAGCGCTGCGGCAAAGATTGTCAGGCCTTTTTTACGTTGTCTGGCATGTGCCGCGACGTGTTTTTCAGATGTTGTCTGATTCATAGGAAACCTCAAAAACTAGCTATTCTGTTTATTATTTGCGGAAGTTGTCTGCTGCTGATCCGAGAATCCGCCCCCTAAGGACTGGATCAACCGGACCTGCGTTGTCTGCTGCTGATTTTTCAATGTTGTAAATGCCGATTCAGCCTGCAGCAACTGTTGCTCTGCCATCAGCACTTCCAGCTGGCTTCCCATTCCTGCCTGATAGCGTTTTTCCGTGATTTGATAACTTTTCTCTGCCAGGTCCATACTCTCTCTGGCATCCAGTAACTGCTGTTCCATTGATTGCAGTGAAAGCACGTTATCGCTGACATCATTCAGTGCGGTGATTAACGTCTTGTTATATTGCGCGACGGCCGCATCGTAATCCGCGGTCTTGGACATCAGATCGGCTTTCAGATCGGACGTAAAGATCGGCAGAGAAATAGCGGGCGTCACATTCCAGGAACGACTGACATCGGCAAAGACGGCATCGCCCAATACTGATTTAAACCCGGCCATCGCGGTCAGATTAAAATCGGGATAGAAACGGGTTTTAGCCGCATCGATCTGTTTGCCAGCCGCTTCTGCACGCCAGCGGGCAGCGGTAATGTCAGGTCGGTGACTGAGCAAAGATGCCGGCAGATTTTTTGGTAAACGGAAATCGGCCTGAACAAAAATCGCCGGGCGAGGGATGCTTTGCGCGCGGTCCGGCCCTGTTCCGGTCAACGCAGCCAGGGCATTTTTAAGCTG
Source organism: Tolumonas osonensis (assembly GCF_014202415.1). Classification (GTDB taxonomy): domain Bacteria; phylum Pseudomonadota; class Gammaproteobacteria; order Enterobacterales; family Aeromonadaceae; genus Tolumonas; species Tolumonas osonensis. Next base: position 256,602 of record NZ_JACHGR010000002.1, on the reverse strand, counting down.
AGCGACTGTCAGTGAATGTTGTTTCAGCGATTGTTTCGCACTGGCGGCGCCGCTTTGTGCAGCGTAAAGCCGATCCTCGGAAGTCAGACCATTCTTGAGTAACCGCTCGGTGATATCTGCGATACCCTGATTTCGTTCCAGATCCTTTTTCGCCAGATCTTCCAGTGCATACGCATTAGCCAGTTGCACATAAGTCTGGGTAATACTGGTTGAAAGCGCGATACGGGCCGCTTGTTGATCGATCTCGGCCGCTTTCAGGTTATTGACGCTAGCTTCCCAGGCTGCACGCTTTCCGCCCCATAAATCGAAACTGTAGTTAAACGTTAACCCGAGTGAACGCGTCGTCGAGTAACGGTTGCCTTCACCCTGAGGGTCTTCCAGACGAGAAAGAAGGGCACGCTGCAGACTGGCATCGGCGCTCAAAGTTGGATCAAAACGGCTATCTGCGGCAGCGACCTGCGCATTGGCCTGATTTAACCGGGCGGCGGCCAGTTGCGTGTCCGGACTGTTTTTCAGCGCTTCCGTAATCAATGCGTTCAGATTCTGATCACCAAAGCTATTCCACCAATCCTGTTGTGGCCAGTTCGCCGGTGACAGTGTGCCCGTGTTCAGGCTCTGGCTGTGATTCAGAATAACGGTATCCGCTAAGGTATTTTGCGGACGGATATCATCAGGTGCTGCACATCCGGACAAGAGAATCGCGGCTGTAAATGAAGATAAAAGAAAATACGGACGCATTTTTTATTCCTGCGGATCGGATGATTCTGGTACTGAATAGTGTTCTTTCGCGAACGCACAACCCGAGGAGGCCAGAATTTTTCTCAGACAATGTTTCAGCTGAGATTTCTCTTCTTCTGTCAGGCTATGAGTTAATTCGGCAATGGCATCGACGGCTAATGGCTGAGCGCGACGAATCGTCTCATACCCTTTATCGGTTAATCCGATGAGCTGGGCCCGGCGATCTTCCGGTGCCGGATAACGACAAATCAGCTCTTTCTTTTCTAGGCGGTCCAGCATTCTGGTTATGGCGCTGTTATCCACGCCGAGTGATTTACCGATATCGCTGGGACGGTTTTTATTAAACCGATAGATATTAAATAAGGCTTTAGCCTGACCCGCAGTAATGTCTTCCGGTTCCAGATGTTTATCCAGTAAGCGATCTTTCAGCAGGTTAGTGTGCCCGATCAGAAAACCCAGGCTTTCCGATAAAGGTTCCATCTTTCCTGATTCTTGCTTAGACATTAGTTGACCTCACAATAATTGATTAGGCATTAGTTGCCTATGCAACTAATTATGCGCTTCTGTTTCGGGCATAGCAATACACAAGAAAGCAATATTCTGTCTCGGAAGCTGCGCGACAGGATAATTCACTGGTATTTCGCAATTTTTCCCAGATTTCGAGAAGAGGCAGAGGAGTAAGCCGATGGTTCCTTAAAGAGATGGCTAGTGGATATCACTGTAACGCTGGTGGCCGTATCAGGCTTTGGACTGCGGATCTGACCGTGATGCGCAGGGGAGAGTGATATTCAGTGTCGCAAATGTTATGTTCAATAATGTAGGCCTTCACCCAAGCGGCTCTCCGAACACTCCCCACATCTTCCCTCAGAAAATCGATAATCTCCGTCTTCAGGCAATGTCATCATGAGCACAGAAAACCGGTGACATCGATAGGAAAAACTTTTCAGATAAATAGGCCAAATAAAATTGCTTCTCATTTACGTTATTGATAATAATTATCATTAAGAAGGGATAGTAATGAGAGGCAATATTATGGCGATCAAAAAATTAGTATTAATCCGTCATGGTGAAAGCACCTGGAATCAGGAAAACCGTTTCACCGGCTGGACCGACGTGGCGCTTTCCGCGAAAGGGGTAGAAGAGGCCCATCAGGCCGGAAAACTGCTCAAGGCAGAAGGGTATACCTTCGACTACGCCTACACGTCTGTGCTTAAACGTGCCATCGCCACACTCTGGTATATTCAGGAGGAGATGGGGCTGGAGTGGATTCCGGTCGAAAAAGAGTGGCGGCTGAATGAACGTCACTACGGAGCGTTGCAGGGCCTGAACAAAGCGGAGACCGCGCAGAAATATGGCGATGAACAGGTGCTGCTCTGGCGCCGGGGCTTTGCGATCACACCGCCGGCACTGACGGAGGATGATGAACGCTTTCCCGGACATGATCCCCGGTACAGCCAATTGAACCGGGAACAGTTGCCGCTGACCGAAAGTCTGGCGATCACCATTGATCGTGTCATCCCATTCTGGAATGCAGTCATTAAGCCTCGGGTGGCATCAGGCGAACGGGTCATTATTGCTGCTCATGGCAATTCATTACGTGCGCTGGTGAAGCACCTCGATGGCATCAGCGAGAAAGACATTCTGGAATTGAATATTCCGACAGGGGTACCGCTGGTGTATGAGTTCGATGACAACATGAATCCGGTCAAACACTATTATCTAGGCAATCCGGAAGAAATTGCCGCGAAATCCCATGCCGTCGCCAGCCAGGGCAAAGCTGCGTGATGAACATTAGTCTGTATCTGTATTAGAACAGACCTGATCTCGGCCTTGTTGTTTCGCCAGATAGAGCAACCGATCAGCCGCCTGAACCATGTCATCCAGCTTGTCGGTTAGCTCATCGGTGATCCCGAAACTGGCGGTCACGTACACCGGATGTCCAAGATCCATCGGTGTGTTCTTCAGGCTGGTTCTGAATTGTTCAATCCGGTTCAGCGTAAGTTCAAATGAGGTATTGAATGCAATCAACCCGAATTCTTCACCTCCTAAACGGAAGGTAATAAAGTCGGGAAAGTGTTTTGCAAACAGCGCAGCAATGGTTCGCAGGATGGTATCGCCGGAGTGAGAACCATAGGCGTCGTTGATCCGTTTAAAGTGGTCAATATCCATGACACAGAGCGTCACCTGTTGGCCTGCCGATTTGGCGGCATGAAATTGTTTTTCAACTTTTTCAAACAGATAACGGCGATTGAATAATTGTGTCAGGTAATCGCGATATGTCATCTCACGTAACTTTGTAAGCAGTTCAAGCTGTTCCAGGTTCTGATTTACCCGACACAGCAGTTCTTCCGGCGCAAAAGGTTTCGTCAGAAAGTCGTTCGCGCCGTACTTGATAAAGCGGGCAGCCAGTGATTTTTCATTAATAGCGGAAATACCGATAATGGCTAAATCCTCTTTGCTCCGCTTTTCCCGTAAGCTTTTTATCAAATCGGTCCCGTTCATACCCTGCGTATGATAATCGGTAAGGACCAGTTTGATTTCCGGATGTTTACCGAGAATAGCAAGTGCATCCGCCCCCGTTGCTGCCTCATGCACGATGAGTTGCCAGTGTCTTAGCTGTCGCGTAACAAATGGCATACTGTTGAAGGTATCTTCCACAACCAGCACAGAAATAAACCGGTTAAGGAAAAGCCGGTGTAACAGGTTAATCACATAATGAAATGACGTTTTCGTGCCTTTGATAACGTAATCCAGCACGCCGCGATCCAGCAAATCATCACGCTTTTCTTCACTAAAACCGGTGGCCATGGCAATCACCGGAATATGCCACTGCAGCACTTCGTCCAAAATGTCACTTTCGGTTGCATCGGGGAGCGTCAGATCGGCCAGTATGACGAAGTACTCATGATTGGCCGCCAGCAGGGCGCTGGCTTCCGACAGGGTATAAGCACAGTCCACTTTGGTAGTGAGCTCCTGAGTGATCCCCGAACTGAGAGCACGGGAAAACATCGGGCTATCTTCAATCAATAATATCTTGTTCATAGACTCAGAATACGGTCAGCAAAATTGAGTGATCTATTAAATTGATTATAAACTCACCAGCAGGAAGTGCTTACCTTGAATCCCCGGATTTTGCATAGAGAATTAAAGGGTTAAATATAATTTATTGAAAATAAAGGAATAAAAAGAGAGGGAAGGGATTTGAAAGGCAGAACAGAAAAATTCTGTTCTGCCTGGATAATTACTTGTGACGCTCTTTCAGACAATTCACGACGTCAGCCAGTTGCAGGCCTTCGTTTTGCAGCAGAACGGTCAGGTGATACAGCAGATCGGCTGATTCATTGATCAGTTCTTCACGATCTTTTGCCATGGCCGCCAGAGCAACTTCCACACCTTCTTCACCCACTTTCTGAGCAATACGTTTGGTGCCTTTGGCATACAGACGTGCTGTATAGCTGGACTCCGGATCCGCATTTTTGCGACCAGCCAGAATCTGTTCCAGTTCAGCTAAAAAGCCCAGTGGCAGAGCAGGGTGTTCATCAAAGCAGGACGGGCAACCACGGTGGCAGGTTGGGCCGATTGGATCAGCCGCAACCAGCAAACTGTCGTTATCGCAGTCGGTGGTGATCGCGCGCAGTTGCAGCACATGGCCGGAAGTCTCGCCTTTAGTCCACAGACGACCTTTGCTGCGGCTGAAGAAAGTCACATGTCCGGTTTCGATGGTTTTTTCCAATGCTTCACGGGTCATGTAGCCCTGCATCAGAACTTCGCCGGTATAGACATGCTGCACAATCGCCGGGATCATGCCGTCAGTCTTTTCCCAATCCAGACGATTTGGATCAACAATTTTCATCTCAGTCACGGATCTGCACTCCTTCGCTACGCAGATAAGCTTTTAATTCAGGGATCGGAATAATGCCCTTATGAAAGACGGAAGCGGCCAGCGCGCCATCAACATCGGCAATCTGGAACGCATCGCGGAAATGCACCATTTCGCCGGCACCACCTGAGGCAATCAGCGGTACTTTGCACAATTCACGGATCAGTTTGAGCTGCGTCAAATCATAGCCCTGACGCACGCCATCCTGGTTCATCATATTCAGTACGATTTCACCGGCACCGCGTTTCTGTACCTCGACTACCCAATCTGGCGTAGTCCATTTGGTAATGCGGGTGCGATTCTCGTCGCCAGTATATTGTTTTACCTGGTACTGACCAGTAGCGGCATCGAAATAGGAGTCAATACCGACCACGATGCACTGCACACCAAAACGATCCGCCAGCTCGGTGATCAGCGCCGGATTTTCCAGCGCAGGGGAGTTGATGGATACTTTATCCGCACCAAACTCCAGAATGCGTTTGGCATCTTCCACCGATTTGATCCCGCCTGCAACGCAGAAAGGAATATCGATGACTTCAGCAACACGGCTCACCCAGCTTTTATCCACCACGCGGGCATCAGAAGAAGCAGTGATATCATAAAATACCAGCTCATCGGCGCCTTCATCTGCGTAACGTTTTGCCAGCGGAACAATGTCACCCATCACTTCGTGATTACGGAACTGTACGCCCTTAACAACGACACCGTCTTTAACATCCAGACAGGGGATTATGCGTCTTGCCAGCATGCAATCGCCTCCTTCACGGTGAATTTGCCTTCCAGCAGTGAACGGCCAAGGATCACACCACCAACACCGGTACCTTTCAGCGCTTCGATATCTTCAATACCACCGATACCACCAGACGCTTGCCAGCTGATCTGCGGGAACTGGGCTGCCAGATCGCGATACAGGGCGACATTACTGCCTTTCAGGGTGCCGTCGCGGGAAATGTCTGTGCAGAGCACGTGTTTCAGACCAACCGGCAGATAATGCGCCAGCAGCGCTTCAATGGTGACACCACTGTCTTCCTGCCAGCCAGCGACCGCAATTTTACGGTTACCGTCTGCATCAATATTGACGTCCAGTGCCAGTACAATCTTGTCGGCACCGTATTTCTCAACCCAGCCAGCAACCGTCGCCGGATCTTTGACTGCAGTCGAACCAATCACCACACGATTGGCGCCAGCATCCAGCAGGTCTTTAACGTCCTGCTCGGTACGTACACCACCGCCAATCTGAACCGGAGCGTTGGTATTGGCCAGCAGTTTACGAATAACAGTCAGCTGACGTTTGGTGCTGTCTTTGGCGCCGTCGAGGTCAACCAGATGCAGCTGGGTTGCGCCCTGTGCCACATAGTCATCAAAGCGACCTTGCGGGTCGGCGGAATATTCAGTTTTCTGACCGTAGTCTCCCTGATAGAGGCGAACTACTTTACCGTCGATTAAATCAATAGCCGGAATAATCATCACATCTCCAGGAAATTACGAATCAGTTGCGCACCCAGTTTGCCGGAACGTTCCGGATGGAATTGCGCACCAAAGAAATTATCTTTACCTACTACGGCACTGAATGGCTGGCCATAATCACAGCGTGCCAGAGTGGCGTCTGTGATTTCCAGTGCATAAGAGTGTACGAAGTAGAAATAGCTACCGGAAGGAATGTCCTTGAACAGCGGGTGAGTACCATCATGTTCAATCTGGTTCCAGCCCATGTGAGGCAGACGCAGATTGCCTACCTGCATCAGTTTTACTTTGCCCGGAATGATGCCCAGACACTGGATATCACCTTCACCGTCCATGCTTTCTTCAGATGCCTGCGCCAGCATCTGCATACCGAGACAGAAACCCAGCAGTGGCTGTTTGGCTTCACGGATCAGGTCAACCAGATTGCGTTCCTGCAGATTGCGCATTGCCGCTTTGGCTGTACCCACACCCGGCAGGATCAGCTTATCGGCAGATTTGATGTCAGCCGCATCGCAGCTGACAATCGGCTCAACGCCCAGGCGTTGGATCGCCATTTTGACCGAAGACAGGTTGGCACAACCGGTGTCAATAATGGTCAGTTTCATGCTGAACTCCTTACAGAACACCTTTGGAAGAGGGCAGTTCGTTGCCTTCTACCTTGATTGCTTGACGCAATGCACGACCAAAGCCTTTGAACAGCGCTTCAACCTGATGATGCGTATTACCTTCAGTGACAGACAGATTCAGCGTGATCGCCATGGCATCTGTCAGTGAGCGGAAGAAATGCTCAACCATTTCAGTGTTGAATTCACCCACCTGCTCACGACCAAAGTTGGCTTCAAATACCAGGAAAGGACGACCCGACAAATCAATTGCGACCTGAGCCAGGCATTCATCCATCGGCAACAGGAAACCAAAACGACCCACACCGCGCTTATTACCGAGTGCTTTTTTCAGCGCTTCGCCCAGTGCAATGGCGGTATCTTCTACCGTGTGATGATCATCAATGTGCAGATCGCCTTTCACGCTCAGCTGCAGGCTGAAACCAGCGTGCGTCGCGATCTGATCCAGCATGTGATCAAAGAAGCCAATACCGGTATCAATTTGATTTCCACCGGATTTATCCAGATCGACATCCACGCTGATCTGGGTTTCCTTGGTATTTCTGATCACGTGTGCCTTGCGGCCTTTATTCAGCAGCATGTCACGGATCTGAACCCAGTTGCAGGTTTCCGGATTGTAACGGATACCATGGATACCCATGTTTTCCGCCAGTTGTACATCAGTGATACGATCGCCGATCACATAGGAGTTAGCATGATCAATGCGACCAGAGTGCATATAGTCTTTCACAATACCCAGTTTCGGTTTGCGGCAGGTACAGTCATCATGCGGGAAGTGCGGGCAAATCAGTACGGCTTCCCAGGTCACGCCCTGCGATTCAAAGATATGCATCATCAGGTCTTGTGGCGGCTGGAAGTTTTCCAGTGGCAGACTCTCAGTGCCGAGACCATCCTGATTGGTCACCATCACTAATACATAGCCAGCGGCTTGTAAATCACGCAGCGCCGGAATGACCATCGGTTCAAAACGCAGTTTATCCAGGCTATCTACCTGTTTATCAATCACAGGCTCTTCAATCAAAGTACCGTCACGGTCAATGAATAGAAATTTTTGTTTTTGGCTCACGGCGTTCTCCCTGTCAGGCCAATGATTGCAGCACGGTTAATACCGCCTGCATTTCCGCTTCGTCACCGATAGTGACACGCACGGAATTATCCAGCATCGGCTTATTAGCGAAATCACGCAGAATAATGCCTTGTTCGACCATAGCGGCAAACACTTTTGCGCTGTCGGTAAAACGAATCAGAACAAAGTTACCGTTATCGTCATAAATATCTTTCACGCATGGCAATGCAGCGATGTCGGCTTTGAATTTCTGTTTCAATCCGTTCAGCCACTGAATACGCTGACGCATCGTTTCCAGACCGGCAGGACTTAACGCCTGTGCCGCGATCTGAGCGACCGGTTCCGCAATAGGGTAAGGCGCGATCACTTTCAGCAGCAGTCCGATCACTTCCGGATTGGCAATGGTGAAGCCACAACGCAGGCCAGCCAGCGCAAAGCCTTTGGATAAGGTTCTGGTGATCACCAGGTTAGGGTAATTGTTGATCAGATCGATCATGCTGAACTGCGGACAGAACTCGATATAGGCTTCATCCACTACCACGATGGCTTTATCCTGAGTGGCATTCAGTACCGTGATCAATTTCTCGCGATCCAGCACAGTGCCGGTTGGGTTATTCGGTGAACAGAAGAAAATAACCTTCACACCATCCAGCTGTTCCAGAATAGCAGGCACATTCGGTTGAAAATCTGGCAATGGCGCAACAGTACGGATGCCGACACCGCATGTTTCGGCACTGATGGAATACATGCCGTAAGTCGGCGGGCAAATCAGGATCTCTTCTTTTCCTGGTTCACAGAAGGTACGAACCAGCAGCTCAATCGCTTCGTCAGAACCACGGCTGACCAATACCTGATCGGGTTTAACACCGGCATAGGCAGCATAGGATTCAATAACCTGTGGTGGCTGACATTCCGGATAACGGTTCAGACGGCTGCTATCCAGCGTATATTGTTCACTTTTAGGTGCTTCATTGGCGTTCAGGAATACATGACCTTTACCGCCGATACGACGCGCGGAAAGATAAGGAGTCAGATCCTGTACACGCTGACAGGCCAGTTTGGTTAAGCTGGTTGGAGCAGTACTCATTATTTCGCCTCCTGGCTGTTAATGCTGTCCATACGAATAGTTACGGCACGTTTGTGCGCAGTCAGACCTTCAGCGTCTGCCATGGTGGTTACCGTCGTCGCCAGACCTTTAAGACCATCCGCGCTCAGTTCCTGCACGGTATAACGGCGCTGGTAATCGGCCAGGCCGAGGCTGGATGCCGTTTTGGCATAACCATAGGTTGGCAGAGTGTGATTGGTACCACTGGCATAATCACCGACAGATTCAGGTGTCCAGTTACCCAGGAAGATGGAACCGGCATTCTCCAGTTTGCTCAGCAGGGCGCGAGGCTCTGCCGTCTGCACAATCAAGTGTTCCGGCGCATATTCATTGGAGATCGCACAAGCTTCTTCCAGATCGGCACAGATGATAGAGCGGCTGCTTTCCAATGCTTTGCGGGCAATCTCAGCACGGCTCAGTTCGGCCAGCTGTTTTTCCAGCTCTGCATCGACTTTATTCGCCAACTCAACAGAAGGCGTTACCAGCACTACCTGAGAATCCGGGCCATGTTCAGCCTGAGACAGCAAGTCGGCGGCAACAAATGCAGCATTCGCGGTATCATCCGCAATAACCAGCACTTCTGACGGACCGGCAGGCATATCAATCGCGGCACCACGGAAGTCCATGCTCACCTGACGTTTGGCTTCGGTTACCCACGCATTACCAGGCCCAAAGATTTTATCGGTTTTTGATACGGATTCTGTGCCATAAGCCATGGCAGCAATCGCCTGTGCGCCACCCATGGTATAAATCTCGTTCACACCACACAGTGTTGCTGCATAGATGATTTCATCAGCAATCGGCGGAGGAGAGCACAGGATCACTTTACGACATTCTGCAATTTTCGCCGGAATAGCCAGCATCAATACGGTAGAAACCAGAGGAGCACTGCCGCCCGGTACATACAAACCTACCCGGTTGATTGGTTGATAGTGCAGTTCGCAACGGACGCCCGCTTGTGTATCTAAAGACAGCGGTGCGGATTTTTGTGCCTGATGGAAAGTGGCAACGTTATTGTAAGCATGCTGGATAGCTGCTTTCAGCTCAGGAGTGGTGCGTTCACAAGCGGCTTTGATAGTGGCATCGCTTAAACGCAGGTCACCATCACTGACCTTATCGAATTTCGCGGTGAATTCGCGCAGCGCGCGGTCACCTTCGGTCCGGATGCGATTCACGATGTTGCTGACAATACTTGTGATTTCAGCTGAGTTACTCATTGCCGGACGGGTCAGCGTCTCACGACGCTGTTCCGCATTCAGATTTGCCCACTGAACGATCTGCATAGTCTGCCCCCGTTACATCATCATTTTTTCGATTGGCAGTACCAGAATAGAGCTGGCACCCAGCGCTTTCAGTTTTTCCATGGTTTCCCAGAAAAGGGTTTCGGTAGCAACAACGTGCATCGCGACATGCGTGGTATCGCTGGCCAGTGGCATCACGGTTGGATTTTCAGCGCCAGGCAGCAGCGCGGTGATCTCAGCCAGTTTGTCTTTTGGTGCGTGCAGCATGATGTATTTGCTTTCACGGGCCTGCAGCATGCCTTCCAGACGTGGCAACAGACGGTCAACCAGCTTCTGTTTTTCCGGATACAGTTCAGTGTCCGCCTGAATCAGGGTGGCTTTGGAGCGGTAGATAACCTGAACTTCTTTCAGACCATTAGCTTCCAGTGTGGCACCGGAAGAAACCAGGTCACAGATAGCATCGGCCAGACCGGCGCGAGGAGCAACTTCGACAGAACCAGTCAGCAGGACCGGTTTGAAGGTCACGCCTTGTTCAGCCAAGAAACGTTTCAGCAGGTGAGGGTAAGTAGTGGCAATTTTTTTGCCTTGCAGAGCAGCGACACCGGTCCATTCCTGTTCACGAGGAATGGCCAGAGACAAACGACATCCACCGTAATCCAGATCTTTCAGCTTTTTGAATGCAGTAGCCAGGCCCTGAGACTGGCGTTCCAGCATGGTTTCTTCCAGTACGTTTTCACCTACAATTCCCAGATCGACAACCTTGTCCATTACCAGGCCAGGAATATCATCATCACGAACACGCAGAATATCGATTGGCATGTTTTCAACATGCGCAATCAGGCGGTCTTCACGCAGATTGATTTTAAAACCACAGCTTTTCAGCAGTTCTTGAGAATCCTGACTCAGGCGACCTGATTTCTGCATCGCGATGCGCAGACGTTTGCTATCCATAGTTATATCCTTGTAAATGAAAAAACCCTCGGAAGTAGTGGCTTCCGAGGGTTTAGTGATTGGCTTGGGAACCACTGGGAAGTCACGTTTGTGTCTTCCAGCAGCAATCCTCCTGAAAGACTATTCCGGATGATGGCGGTGATGGTGATGCACAGTCTTCAGTAAGGTCATTATTGCTAATTTGCTTCTTTATTGTCCCAATGCCTAACAAAATACCGTGCCTGATAAAAAATGCAAGCACAGATTACAGGTATGAAAGAGATTCGGAATCACAAGTTCGCGGATAAGCCTCGTAATGATACAATTACCGTTCTGAATTAAAGCTGAATTGGATCCGGCTCTGTGTCATTGCAAATAATCAGACATCAACAACGCTGGCGGCGTCAGCTCTGGCTGACGGTCCTATGCTGTTCTTTATTACTTGCTGTCATCATCAGTTTGTCATCCGGCAGTTATCATATTGGCATGACCGATTGGTGGCAGGGGTTAACACAGATACAGCAACAGATAATCCTTGAGTTGCGTCTGCCCCGGACCGTTCTTGCTATCGCCGTGGGCGGCGGGCTGGCTCTTTGTGGCGCGGTATTACAGATATTATTGCATAACCCGGTCGCAGAACCGGGTCTGATCGGCATTTCCGGTGGGGCCAGTTTATTAGCTGTATTACTTATTTTTGCCGGTCATCAGTTTGGTATTTCAATCCCAGCCTGGGGCGTGAGCGTCTCTGCATTCTGTGGTGCCTTATTAGTAACCATGCTGCTTATCCGGCTGTCTCATCAGGGGCAAATGGGTGGAAGCCGGCTACTTTTGCTTGGTGTTGCTGTTGGTATCGCCAGTAATGCGCTGACTACTTGGCTGCTGTATTTTTCCGATGATCAGGCATTACGCGAGATCATGTTCTGGATGATGGGAAGTCTGGCCTATGGTCAGATTCACCCGGCTTACTGGTGGTTACCGTTTATCCTTGTCTGCGGCTGGCTGGCTTGTCAGCACCGGAAACTGGCATTGCTGCAACTCGGTTCATATCAGGCACAGCTAATGGGGTTAGATCTGCAAAAAACACAACGTAAATTGGTTTGGGCGGTCTGTTTTATTAGCGGTATGTGTGTTGCGCTGGCCGGCGTTATCGGATTTATCGGACTGGTTGTACCGCACTTATTACGGCTTGCCGGTAAAGATGGTCCTGCCTTTACTATTCCTGCCTCTGTGCTGGCGGGAAGCCTGTTGTTATTGGTCGCCGATATATTATCCCGTTCGGTGGTCAGTGCCGGCGAGCTGCCGGTAGGGGTTGTGACCGCGACTATCGGCGCGCCCGTGTTTATCTGGTTATTGGTGCGTCGTCATGCTCTCTCTGGTTGATTTTTCGGTCGCAAACAGAGTCGGTCCGGTTACCGCCTCGGTGTCACCGGGTCAGCACATTGCTTTGCTTGGGCCGAATGGCAGTGGTAAATCCAGCCTGTTACTGGGTATTGCAGGGTTAATTGCATCGCAAGGCCAGCTACAACTGGAAAAACAGGATATCCGGCAATGGTCAATGCAGCAGGCCGCAGTTAAAAGAGCCATGTTGCCGCAGCGAACCGCGCAATTGCTACCGATCGCCTGTCATCAGGTCATTGCATTGGGCGCAGCGCCCTTGAATCGTCATGAGTCGGTTGTAGAGTCAGCGATTGAACAAGTTTGCGCCCGTTTAGAACTGGCGGATTATCTGAGCCGTGATTTTAGCCAGCTCTCCGGTGGGGAACAGCAGCGGATTTTACTGGCAAAGACGTTATTGCAGGTCTGGCCATCACTCAATCCGCAGGCACGTTTGTTGTTGCTGGATGAACCGCTCGCCGGGCTGGACTGGCATCATCAGCTTATATTGCTGGGCCTGCTCAATGAGCTCAGATTACAGGGGCTCACAATCATGACATCAATTCATGATTTTAATCTGGCTGTTGCCCACTGTGATGTTATTTGGTGTTTACAGCAAGGAAAGCTGGTTTTTTCAGATGTGGTGACGCAATTTGATGAGCATCTGATCGAACAGGTTTTCCGTCTCAAGACAATTCGTAGTCAGGCAGAAGGCCAGACATTGTTTATTCCATGGCAAGTCAGTGATGAAGCCTGTCAGAAGAGGAAGTGAGTGTGAAGCCGGGAAACAAAGGGTTATACCGTGTCTATAAAGCAAGCATTTATAGCATGCAGGGAATAAAGGCCGCATGGAAACATGAAGCGGCGTTCCGGCAGGAAGTCATATTAATGTTATTGCTGACGCCGACTGCATTTATTGTTGGCGCAGGCCTGACTCAGCAACTCCTGTTGCTGGCGTTGGCGTGGCTGATTGTCATTGTTGAAATACTAAACTCTGCTGTTGAAGCGGTGGTTGATCGGTTTGGTGGCGAAATGCATACGCTGTCCGGCCGGGCAAAAGACATGGGATCTGCTGCGGTGTTTATCACATTAGTGCTTAATGGCGTGGTTTGGGGCGCCGTCATTGGCCAGAACTGGCTGGGCCTGTGGTAACAGTTTTACTTGTTGCTATCGTAAATGAGTGGTAGTATCCGCGCCGCTATTAAACAGGTATCGAACGGTCGCATTCGGTGCCATACATTCATTTATATAAGAAGTGAGATAACTATGTCTTTTTCATTCCAAGCTGAAGTTCGTAAAGACCTGGGGAAAGGTGCGAGCCGCCGCCTGCGTCGTGCTGAACAAGTTCCTGCAATCCTGTACGGTGCAGGTCAGGAAGCCGTTTCTCTGGTTCTGGACCACAACAAAATCATCACTGCTCAGCAAGAAGCTGCATTCTACAGCGAAGTTCTGACTCTGGTTGTTGATGGCCAAGAAGTTAAAGCTAAAGTAGCTGCGGTTCAACGTCATCCAGTTAAGCCAAAAGTAGTTCACCTGGACTTCATCCGCGCTTAATTGCTTGGACAGTGAAATAAAGGCAGCTTCGGCTGCCTTTATTTTTAGGGTCAAAGGCAGCATCTTTGTTTGCACCCGTATTCACATTTCATTAGACTCTTGCCCGACATGTCCGAATGTAGCGGACATTGCCTTTCAACTTAACCTCACTATCAACAAGTGACACTTGGTGTGTGTCACCACTGTAAGGATACATCATGCCTGTAATTACACTTCCCGATGGTAGCCAACGCGCATTTGATCATGCTGTTTCCGTGTATGACGTTGCTGCAAGCATCGGTGCTGGTCTGGCGAAAGCCTGTATTGCTGGTCGCGTTAACGGCGAACTGGTTGATGCCTGTGAACTGATTGAATCAGACTCTACTCTGTCGATCATTACCGCCAAGGATCAGGAAGGTCTGGAGATTCTGCGTCACTCTTGTGCGCATTTATTAGGTCATGCTATCAAACAACTGTGGCCTGAAACCAAGATGGCTATCGGTCCGGTCATTGATAATGGCTTCTATTATGACGTAGATCTTGATCGTACCCTGACCGAAGAAGACATTCAGGCGCTGGAAGCTCGTATGCTTGAGCTGGCGCAGAAAGATTACGATGTCGTGAAGAAAAAAGTGAGCTGGCAGGAAGCTCGCGATGTATTTGAATCCCGTGGCGAAACCTACAAGGTTGCGATTCTGGATGAAAACATCGCCCGTGACGACCAGCCGGGTCTGTATCACCACGAAGAATACATTGATATGTGCCGTGGCCCGCATGTGCCAAACATGCGTTTCTGCCATCACTTTAAACTGCAGAAAACCTCCGGCGCATACTGGCGTGGCGATGCCAAAAACAAAATGTTGCAGCGTATTTATGGTACTGCATGGGCTGACAAGAAACAGCTGAATGCGTATCTGCAACGTCTTGAAGAAGCAGCCAAACGCGATCACCGTAAAATCGGTAAACAGCTTGATCTGTACCATATGCAGGAAGAAGCGCCTGGTATGGTGTTCTGGCATAACGATGGCTGGATCATTTTCCGTGAGCTGGAAACTTTTATTCGTCAGAAACTGCGCGAATACGATTATGAAGAGGTTAAAGGCCCGTTCATGATGGATCGCGTACTGTGGGAACGTTCAGGCCATTGGGACAAATATGCCGATGCCATGTTCACCACCTCATCTGAAAACCGCGAATACGCGATTAAGCCGATGAACTGCCCGGGTCATGTTCAGATCTTTAACCAGGGTCTGAAATCATACCGTGATCTGCCGCTGCGTATGGCTGAATTCGGTAGCTGTCACCGCAATGAGCCATCAGGCTCTCTGCACGGTCTGATGCGTGTACGTGGTTTCACTCAGGATGACGCGCATATTTTCTGTGCGGAAAACCAGATCCAGGATGAAGTTTCTTCCTGTATCCGTATGGTGTATGACACTTACAGTACCTTTGGTTTCCAGAATATCGCAGTAAAACTGTCTACCCGTCCGGAAAAACGTATTGGTAGTGACGAAATGTGGGATCGTGCAGAAGAAGCACTGAGCGAAGCATTAAAACACAACAATATCGAATTTGAACTGCAACCGGGCGAGGGCGCGTTCTACGGTCCTAAGATCGAGTTCACGCTGCATGACTGTCTGGATCGTGCATGGCAGTGCGGTACTGTTCAGCTGGACTTCGCATTACCGGGCCGCTTAGGTGCGACCTATGTCGGTGAAGACAACGAACGCCATGTGCCGGTGATGATTCACCGTGCAATCCTGGGTTCACTTGAACGTTTCATCGGTATTCTGACTGAAGAGTTCGCGGGTTATTTCCCACTTTGGCTGGCTCCTTTGCAGGCTGTCGTGATGAATATCACCGATAATCAGGCAGAATATGTGAAACAAGTAGTTAATACTTTGAATGAATCAGGGATTCGTGCAAAAGCGGACTTGAGAAATGAGAAGATTGGCTTTAAAATCCGTGAGCATACTTTGAAACGCGTTCCTTACATGCTTGTCTGCGGTGACAAAGAAATGGAAGCAGGCGAAATCGCAGTAAGAACCCGTAAAGGTGTTGATTTAGGTAAATTCAAAGTAACTGATTTAGTAGAAAAGTTACGCAAAGAAATCAGCACTCGTGGATTAAATGTTGTGGAGGAATAAGCTATAAACGGCGCAAAGAAAACTGGAAAACAAGCACCACGTACCCGTATCAACGGCGAGATTCGTGTTAAAGAAATTCGCTTAGTTGGTCTCGATGGTGAAGCGCTCGGTATCGTCTCTATTGAAGAGGCATTGGATGCTGCGATTAAAGCCGGCGTCGATCTGGTAGAAATCAGCCCAACTGCTGAACCGCCAGTTTGCCGCATTATGGACTTTGGCAAATTCCTCTACGAAAAGAGTAAATCTGTTAAAGAACAGAAAAAGAAAACCAAACAGATCCAGATTAAGGAAATTAAATTCCGACCTGGAACTGATGAAGGCGACTATCAGGTAAAACTACGCAACCTGATTCGCTTTCTGGAAGATGGGGATAAAGCCAAAGTAACACTACGTTTCCGTGGTCGTGAAATGGCGCATCAAGACCTCGGCATGAACGTTCTGGAACGTGTAAAAGCGGATCTGGAAGAGATTGCTGTAGTGGAGTCCTTCCCGAAAGTGGAAGGTCGCCAGGCTGTCATGATGCTAGCCCCTAAAAAACGGTAATCAGGCCATACAAGTAAGAAGACCATCAGATTTCGGTCTGATGGTTTTTTTCGCCTGATTTACATAACTGGCAAAAACAATGCGGAGTTCGTAAATGCCAAAAATGAAAACTGACCGTGGTGCTGCTAAGCGCTTCAAAAAAACCGGTTCCGGTGGTTTTAAGTGCAAACACGCCAACAAACGTCACATCCTGACCAAGAAAACTACCAAGCGTAAGCGTCACCTGCGTGCGCCAAGCATGGTTGCCAAATCTGATTTGGCTCAAGTTTCAGCAATGCTGCCATACGCATAAGGGAAGGATTGATAAATGCCAAGAGTTAAACGTGGTGTGACTGCACGTGCGCGTCACAAGAAAGTTCTGAATGCAGCTAAAGGTTACTACGGTGCTCGTTCCCGTATTTACCGCGTAGCTGTTCAAGCAGTTACTAAAGCTGGTCAGTACGCTTACCGTGACCGTCGTCAGAAAAAACGTCAATTCCGTCAACTGTGGATTGCACGTATCAACGCTGCATCTCGTCAAAACGGCCTGTCTTACAGCCGTTTCATCAACGGTCTGAAGAAAGCTTCTATCGAAATCGATCGTAAGATCCTTTCCGATATCGCAGTTCATGACAAAGCAACCTTTACCGCTCTGGTAGAGAAAGCTAAAGCCGCTCTGGTTTAATTGAACAAGTGCGAAGGAGGGAGGCAATTTGCCTCCCTTTTTTTATTTTTTCGCAATATGAATTCTCTCTGCCGCCATAAGCCAATCTGTTTTAACTGATCCAGTTAGCGATCAAGCAGTTAATTGTCATCAACCTGATCTAATCTGTGATTCATCCTTTTGATCACATTATTCCCGATTTATACTAGGGGGTTATGATCAAAGCGTAATTGGTTATCGCTCGAGAGAGCAAAAATCTGCAGAACAAAACCTTGTACGGACAAGGGTAATGAGGGAAACATGCAGCAACTAGAAGAAGTCGTCGCCAGTGCACTGGCGAAAATTGCCGAAGCTACGGACAACAATGCCCTGGAAGCATTACGTGTTGAATATTTCGGTAAAAAAGGTGTCTTTACTGAACAGATGAAAGCGTTAGCGGGTTTGTCTCCGGAAGAGCGTCCTGCCGCAGGCCAGCTGATCAATCAGGCAAAAGAAAAAGCACAGAATGCATTAAATGATCGTCGTGAAGCATTAACTACTGCTGAGCTGGCGAAAAAGCTGGCAGCGGAAACCATTGATGTTTCTTTACCTGGTCGTCGTTTTGAAAATGGTGGCATTCATCCGGTTACCCGCACCATTGAACGCATTGAGCGCATTTTTGGCGAGTTAGGTTTTAGTGCTGAGTATGGTCCTGAGATCGAAGATGATTTTCATAACTTCGATGCGCTGAATATTCCGGGTCATCATCCTGCGCGTACTGATCACGATACCTTCTACTTCAATCCGACACTGATGCTGCGTACTCATACTTCTGGTGTGCAGATCCGCACTATGGAAAAACAGCAGCCACCAATTCGGATCATCGCACCTGGCCGCGTGTATCGAAATGATTACGATCAGACTCATACACCGATGTTCCATCAGGTAGAAGGTTTGATGGTTGATGAGAATATCAGTTTCTCCAACCTGAAAGGGATTCTGCACGATTTCCTGCGTAACTTTTTTGAAGAAGATTTACAGATCCGTTTCCGTCCTTCCTATTTCCCGTTCACCGAGCCAAGTGCTGAAGTGGATGTGATGGGTAAAAATGGTCGCTGGCTGGAAGTGTTGGGCTGCGGCATGGTACATCCGAATGTACTGCGCTCAGTTGGCATTGATCCTGAAAAATACTCTGGTTTTGCCTTCGGAATGGGGGTAGAGCGTCTGACAATGTTGCGCTATGGCGTTAACGATTTGCGTGCGTTCTTCGAAAATGACCTTCGTTTCCTCAAGCAGTTCAAATAAGGATCAATCAACATGAAATTCAATAAAGCCTGGATTGATGAGCTGGTTCCTACCTCCTTGTCTGCAGAAGAGCTGGCTGCGCAGATCACTATGGCCGGTCTGGAAGTTGATGGTATCGAGCCTGTTGCCGGTACATTCAATGGCGTTGTGATCGGTGAAGTTGTTGAGTGTGCTCAGCATCCTGATGCTGACAAACTGCGTGTTACTAAAGTGAACGTGGGCGAAGCTGAACTGCTGGATATCGTCTGCGGTGCGCCAAACTGCCGTCAGGGCCTGCGTGTTGCGGTTGCTACTGTTGGTGCGGTGTTACCTGGAGATTTCGAGATCAAGAAAGCGAAACTGCGTGGTATGCCTTCACACGGCATGCTGTGTTCATTCTCGGAACTGGGCATTGGTTCTGATCACAGCGGTATCATCGAATTACCTGCTGATGCGCCGATTGGTACGGATCTGCGTGAATATCTGTCACTGAATGATTCCTGCATCGAAGTTGATCTGACCGCTAACCGCGCTGACTGCCTGGGTATGCTGGGTCTGGCGCGTGAAATTGCCGTATTAAACCGTTGTGAACTTAAAGAGCCGGAAATCAAAACTGTCAACGCAGCGCTGACAGATACCTATCCGATTAATGTACAGGCTCCCGCTGATTGTCCACGCTATTTAGGCCGTGTTCTGCGTGGTCTGAATGTGAAAGCGGATACACCATTGTGGATGCAGGAGCGTCTGCGTCGTTGTGGCCTGCGTTCTATCGATCCGATCGTTGACGTAACCAACTACGTTCTGCTGGAACTGGGTCAGCCGATGCATGCGTTCGATCTGGCCAAACTGCAGGGCGCGATTCAGGTTCGTCGTGCAACTGCCGGTGAGAAGCTGACACTGCTGGATCAGACCGAAGTTTCCCTGCGTGATGACACGCTGATCATTGCCGATGACCGTGGTCCGATCGCTATGGCGGGTATTTTCGGTGGCGCAGATACCGGTGTTGATGCTGAGACTACTACTGACATTATGCTGGAATGTGCCTTCTTCCAGCCGCTGTCTATCACTGGCCGTGCTCGTGCCTATGGCCTGCGTACTGATTCATCCCACCGTTTTGAGCGTGGCGTTGACTCAAAGGTGCAGTATAAAGCCATGGAACGCGCTACTGCGCTGTTGCTGGATATCTGTGGCGGTAGCTGTGGTCCTGTTATCGATCAAACCGCTGCAGAGGCATTGCCTGCGGTTAAAACAGTGTCACTGCGCCGTGAAAAACTGACCCGTCTGGTTGGTATGGCATTTGATGATGCCGAAGTCACCGATATTCTGACTCGTCTGGGATTGGTTGTTACTGCGACAGAAGCTGGCTGGCAGGCAACTGTGCCAAGCTGGCGTTTCGATATTGCCATTGAAGAAGATTTGGTTGAAGAAATCGCCCGTATCTTCGGTTATGACAATATTCCGAACATTGCTCCGGAAGCACACCTGACCATGTCAGAGCATAAAGAAGCAGAGCAGCCGCTGAAACGCTTGCGCGATCTGCTGGTTGATCGTGGCTTCCAGGAAGCGATTACTTACAGCTTTGTTGATCCTAAAGTGCTGTCATTACTGGAACCCTCTGCAGATCCAATCGTTCTGCCGAATCCGATTGCGTCAGATATGTCAGCAATGCGCGTATCTTTGCTGCCAGGCCTGCTCGGTGCTGTGGTTTATAACCAGAACCGTCAGCAGCCCCGTGTTCGCCTGTTTGAATCAGGTTTGCGTTTTATCCGTGATGCAAATGCGGAAAACGGCATCCGTCAGGAAGAGATGCTGGCTGGTGTCATCACAGGTAATGCGGCTGATGAAAACTGGACAATTCCTAGCCGTGCTGTTGATTTCTTCGATCTGAAAGGCGATGTTGAGGCTCTGCTGGAGCTGACAGCCAATGCGGATGCTTACCGTTTTGTGCGTTGTGAACACCCGGCTTTGCACCCTGGTCAGTCTGCTGCCATTGAATTCAATGGAAAATCAGTGGGTTATATCGGTGTGATTCATCCTTCACTGGAGAAAAAACTGGGTCTGAAGAGCAAAGCCATTGTTTTTGAACTGGAATTGGCGGCTATTCTGCAGCGGAATATCCCGTTATTTGCCGAAGTTTCCAAATTCCCGGGCAACCGCCGTGACCTGGCAATTGTGGTAGACCAAGCAATTTCTGCAGATGATATTCTCCGATTAGCAAGAAAAGTTGGCGGAAATCAGGTAGTTGGCATAAACTTATTTGACACATACCAGGGTGCTGGTGTGCCGGATGGCAAAAAGAGTCTGGCCTTCAGCATGATTCTGCAGAATGTAGAACGCACTCTGGAAGATAAGGAGATTGCGGAAACAATGGAACAAGTTGTTGAAGCGCTCCGGGTAGAGTTCAATGCTACTTTGAGGGACTAGCTATGGCCTTGACCAAAGCCGATATTGCAGAACATCTCTTTACTGAGTTGGGAATAAGCAAACGTGACGCCAAAGAGTTGGTAGAGACGTTTTTTGAAGATATCCGCTTGGCCCTTGAAAATGGCGAGCAGGTTAAAATATCTGGCTTTGGTAATTTCGAACTCCGGACGAAAAACGAGCGTCCAGGGCGAAATCCTAAAACAGGCGAAGATATCCCGATCACTGCCAGACGGGTCGTTACTTTCCGTCCGGGACAGAAACTGAAATCGCGGGTAGAACATGCCCGTCCGGTTGAAGAAACCGATGGCGGTGAGGGTGATGAGTAAATAAAAAGCCGGTCATAACGACCGGCTTTTTGTTATCCAATATTCAGTAACTGAACTCATCAAACTGGTTTTCAGACACAGGGGTTACCGTTTTGATAACCCGTGTACGGCGTAATTTCTTAATTAATTTCCGGCCGTTCCATGTCATTTCACAACCACTGAAACAGGCTGCCTGCAATTCGTCTAATTCATTTTTCAGATGAGAGTAAAAAGGCAGTTGCTCAATACCGGTAAAGGCTTGTTTCCAGCGATGAGATGCCCAGAACAATAGCATCTGGTAAGCCGTCATCGCATCATTCACGCTACAGGCATGCTGCAGGCCTTGCCATAGCTTATAACATTCATAACGAGCCCTGAGTGCTTCTTTATAATACCAGGTGATCGCCAGGATCGGGGTTAGCAAAGCAATCAGCAATCCAAAGGCCATTAATACTTTTTGCAGCAAAGGGATCAGATAACTGATAATGGATTGTTCTTTCTTGACAGGAGCAGGAACAACAGCCTTTTCCTTAAGGTTTTCTGTTGCAATAGAAGCAAGAAATTTGCGTTCACTCAGAGAAACAACCTGGGCACGATCACTGATTGCATTCCACCAGTTCAAATGCACAGCAGGCGCAGTGAAAGCGTTATTTTTTTCAGGAACAAAAACCTGCCGGAAGGTTTTACGGCTGATCAACATACCATTCTGGTACTCCTGCTCATTTTTCTGACCGTCACTGTAAACACGGACATCATTGATGACGGGAAGATCCAGGTCTGGTAATTGTTCCTGTGAGTTATTGATGCCTGTCAGTGTAATAACACGCGTTAAAGGCTGGCCGGGTTTTACGTAACTTGTTTGCGGTTCCCAGCGATCTTCGATCGTGATACCTGCACTTGGAAGCCATTCTTTTTCAGTTCCCTGAAAAGCGGTTGGAATGGGTTTGATCGCAATAATATGTTCATCCGACATTTGTGCTGCATCGGAGGCGAGGGTAGCGGCCGGAATTTTCAGTGAACCTGTGTTATCAGGGATAATAATGTAGTGATAGGTGACGGTTTCCTGATAATGGTCTGCAAATATCTCTTTATCTTCTGTTGGCTCGCCAACCGGGATGATTTTGCTTTCCTGTGCCGATGATAGAACAGGCGGGCGGTTTTCCGGATCGGCTCGTTTCGCCACTTTGACGCTATAGGTAATGAGTTCTCCCCGATAGGCACTTTCAGCACCAATTTGGCTTTCTATAAGATGAGCTGGGGCCTGAGTTTCCATTTCCGGTGACGCTTCTGGCGCTGGAGTCTCGTAATTTGTTTCCTGCGCATCACCACTGACCGAGATGGTCACAGGCGCAGACTCTGCATTAGGAACACTTAACCCCGGAATCGTAATGTCGCCGGTAATCACTGGCTGTAACGGAATAACCCAGCTTGTTTCGGTTGCTGAGGCATGGGTGACCTGAATATTACCAATGATGAAGTCTCTGAACAGGGGGCGAATATCCAGTGCATCATCAGCCAGATGTTCATCCGCAGTCACGGTGTAGGTCAGGTTATCACCCAGCGACAATGTTTGTGAATCAACCTGACCAGTGAGCTGAACAGCACTGCCTGATGTGCACCAGATAAGTGCCAAACCACATAAACCGGAGTAAGGTAATTTCACATTAATAACCTAGTTTGACTTATTATGTTGTTGTAGTTGTAATCTTTTCTGCATCAGATTACCAGATTCTTCAGGAAGTGATTTAAGAAAATTCAGTGCTTTCTCAATATTTCCATCTTTTTTTTGTAAAGCAGCTATAGCAGCGTCAGTGTTTTCTGTGTTGTTGTTTTTTAACCAGTGTTCAAGAATTTCTTTATTATCTTTTGCTTCCTTAAAGTCAGGTTGTAATTGAATGGCCTGATTATAAGCAATGATGGCTTCTTTAATATTTCCTGAATGTGCCAGCGCGTTCCCACGATTATAATGAGCTACCGGCGTGTTTACTTCTTCATAGAATTTAATCGCCTGATTAAAGTTACCAGCGCGATACATCGCGTTGCCTTTCCATGTATAATCATTGAAAGCATCAGCGGCCTGGATGTATTTCCCTTGATTGAATAATGTTAATCCGGATTCCTGAGCATATGCGCTTTCCGGTAAATAGGAAAAGCAAAGGAAAATGAATATATATCCACGGCGGAAAAGCAAAGAAATAAAGACCAATGGTATTAGTATCAAGTAACCTACTTCATTATAAACAATGACTTCCTGTAGTTTGTTGTTATCACCGTCCGGATTGTTATCATTCGAATTCTGATCCAGTGTCGTGATGTCAATTAGGTGTCCGCCCAGTTTTGAAGCGGTATCTTTTAATACAGTTAATGGGGTTTTAGCCACAATTAACTGTCCGGTATGTGTGCGGAGCAATTCACCTTCGGGTAAGGGAACGACCGAACCATTTTGTGTACCGACAGAAATGATATCAACTGGCCAGCCCAGAGGTTTAATATAATCAATCAGTTTTTCTGATTGTAAAGTAGTCAGTTGGTCAGTGATTAATAATATCTTTAGCTGACTATCCTGTTTCATTTGTGATACGAGCGTGCCGGCAAGTTTCATGGCATCGAGGACATTTGAACCTGATGCAGACATTAATGCTGGATCCAACGCATCGATAAAATTAGTTAGTGTATTATAATCATCAGTAAATGGTGAAATAATATGTGTTGAACCGGCAAATGCAATTAAAGCTGTATTGACAGCCTTATTGCTCTTTAAGTAAGCATTGACTTTCTGTTTGGCTAAAACCAGACGGGAAGGTTTTAAATCATCTGCATACATGGTTTTATCCATGCTGAATAAAATAATAGTATGCATGTTTCTCTTAACTAATGCTGTTTTCTTTGGCATGGCGGGACCCGCTAATGCGACAATAATAAGACACAGCAGAACGAATAGCAGCAATGAGATATTGAGTTTTGATTTGCGTGGGGCGATTTTCGTTAATACGGTTAGCAGATGAGCAGAGATATAGCTCTGCTGTTTTACTTTCCTCGATGTAGAAAAATAGAACAGAGCCAGCAAAGGCAAAATTAAAATAAAGGCATATGGTCTCAGAAAGATAATGTCAGTCATTTCTTAATATCCAGAGCAACATTCCGATGACAAGCAACAGAGAATACAAAAACCACTCCACCAATTCTTTATGTGGTTGATATTTAATGGTTTTTAATGACAGTGGTTCAACAAGGTTAATTTGTTGGTAGATCTCGGATAGATCCTGTTCACTGAGGGCGCGGAAATATTGTCCACCTGTGATTCTGGCGATATCTTCAAGTTCAGTTTCGTTCAACTCATCTTCTGCGTTAGCTTCGGACGAGTCAGCACCTATTCCGATAGTATAAATTTTCAATCCGCTGGCTTTGGCCAGAGCGGCAGCATCAAGCGGCTTGATTGTATTAACATTATCTTTGCCATCACTGAGCAGGATCAGCGTTTTATTCTGCATGGAATCATGCAGTATTTTTTTCACTGCAAGAGTGATGGCTTCACCGGTAGCAGTAAATTGACCCGCCAGACCCGCATTAATTTCATTCAGCAGAAGGCCAGTCGTTTGCCAGTCCTGAGTTAGCGGAGTCATAAGATAGGCGTGATCTGTAAACAGTATAACGCCGATACGATCTCCCTGACGCTGTTTGATAAAAGATTGCAAATATGATTTAACCATATTCAGGCGATCTGCTACTTGCCCTTCGATAGACATATCTTTAATTTGCATACTTTGAGATATATCGATAGCCAGCAATAAATCGCGGGATGGAAAAGTCTGAACGACGGGGGTATCCAGCCATTGAGGCCGCGTCAGTGAAACAACAATCAATAACCAGCTTACTACTAATAATATTTTTGTCAGAAAATGTCTGGATTTATTACCTGACGCATTATTTACAAAATAGGGCAGGGTAGGCGCATCGATCACGACATGCTGCGTCTTTCTTGGCTTCACGAACCAATATATTAATAATGGTAAAGGTAATAAACAGGCAAACCATGGCCAGGCAAAGTTAATCACAGCGGTCTCCTGTTACGATTTGATCTGAGCCATTTTCTGCATTCACGAAGGACTTCTTTTTTTTCTTTTGCTGAGATTTCCGAGCCAGAATAGGACCAGCTTTCCCATTGATCAGAATATCTGGAAAAATGACATGAGGATGCGTCGTCAAGAAATTTCAGCCACTCATGGGTATATAAACCAGCAAAATCTTCCCGTTTCCAGTAAATGGATGCTGTTTTTTTCAACAGCGCATTTACGGCCGGAATGTAATTGCTCTGATGGTTTTTAAATATGAGATTTAATTCACGTCTTGCCTGGCGGAAAAGCCGGTGCCGTGGCCATGTATGATATATTCTGTACAGAAAACAAATTGCAAGAATAAAAATCAGAAAAGCAGACGCAACCAGATTCAGATTATCAATAATTCCTGTATCTGGTCCGGGTAAAATATCATGCAATTGTGCCAGTGGTACTTTCATTTATAGTTGTTCTGCCAGTGGTTTTGATGCATCAAAAGCGACTAATTGTTTGGCATAGCCACAGAGTTTTCTTTCCAGCTCAAATTGGCGAAAGCTGGCCAGTCGGGCGTAATGATTTCTGAAGTCTTCATTTTCCAATAAAAAACCGGTTCCGCTGGTATTTGCCACACCTAATATTCCGTCCCCTGTAACCTGACGTTCCAGAGCATCATAAACCTGGATCAGATTGACTTCATGCCGTTTGCGCAGATAACGGATCATCAGAAAGTCTTTCTGTGATAAGCGATAATAATCGCTGATGACTACCAGACGGGCACCGGGGCGCAGCATACCACTCAGTGTGTTCAGACCGGCTGTGACATCAGAGGACTGCGGGCGTTCCTGCAAACCGGCATTATAGGTATTCACGATTTGTTTTAACCACAGTAACGCCCCTTTACGGTGGCTCACCGGTGCCTGAATTGTAGTTTGTGTACCACTCAGAATCAGACCACCGACTTTATCGCCGTTTTTCAGCGCGTGCCAGGTAATAGCTGCAGTCACAACAGACGCCATACGGGATTTAAGCTGTCCTTTGGAGCCGAAATACATTTCACCAGAGAGATCCAGCAGAATGTAGACTGAGTGATCCCGTTCTTCACGGTATAATTTAGTGTGTGGTTTCCCGGTTCTAGCGGTAATTTTCCAGTCCATATTACGGACGTCATCACCAATCATATAAGGACGGACTTCGGCGAATTCCATACCGCGTCCTTTTTTACGTGACTGATGTATCCCAACTCTCCAGCCATCGGAGAGTTGGTTTGCGACACGACTTCCACTCGCTGAAACGGTCAGCAAGTCATCCAGGGTGAGTGTGACGCCGTCATTTGGTTTCATGCAACGACAACCTTCTGCAGTAAGATCGAGATGATGTCATTCGGTGTAATGCCATCAGCCTCTGCTTCCACTGTCAGCATCAGACGGTGTCGCATGACCGGATAAATACAATACTGGATATCATCCGGCGTTACATAGTTACGTCCTGCCAGCCATGCTCTTACCCGGGCGCAGCGTAACAAGGCGATACTGGAACGAGGGCTGACACCATACGAAAGCCAACGGGCCAGATCTGCGTCGTATGCCTGAGGATGCCGCGTAGCAGTGGCAAGATTAACAATATAATTTTCGATAGGCGCCGAAGCAATCACCTGCAGCGCATACTGGCGGGCGGCAAATATTTGCAACTGTGTGATTTTAGGCGCGTCAGGTGTTTCTTCTTCCCGGCTTTCAGAATGGTTCAAGCGCAGAATATTCAGTTCATCTGCCGCGCTCGGGTAATCCAGTTCCAGGTGCAGCATAAACCGGTCCAACTGCGCCTCCGGCAAAGGATAGGTGCCTTCCTGCTCCAGCGGGTTCTGTGTTGCCATTACCATGAACAAAGGTGGCAAATGGTAACTTTTTCGTCCGATCGTGACCTGGCGTTCTTCCATCGCTTCCAGCAACGCACTCTGAACTTTGGCTGCAGCGCGGTTGATTTCATCTGCCAGTACGATTTCGTTAAATAACGGACCAGGCTGGAATACAAATGTGCCGTTCTGAGGGCGATAGATTTCAGTGCCTGTCAGGTCAGCAGGTAACAGATCCGGGGTGAACTGGATCCTGTGGAAATGACTTTCCACACAGCTGGCCAGCATTTTGATGGAGCGGGTTTTAGCTAGGCCAGGCGGGCCTTCGACAAGAATGTGTCCGTCAGCCAGTAATGCCATCAGCAAACCATCGATCAGGTGTTGTTGTCCGATGATGCGCTTATTGAGAAATTCTTTAACGGTAGCGATAGCTGCCAGACAGGCATCTTCCGTTATAGTTTGCTGTTGTTCGTTATAAATATTATCCACAGCATCGTCCTTTAATTAGGTTGCCAGCAATGATTGTTAAACTAGTCAGAATGTAGAGGCCGAATGTGACAATAAGCCATTGGGGCATACCCCACGACAGAAATTGCCACTGGATTTCAGAGCAATCGCCGGTAGCGTTAAAAATTGAAGGAATCCAACGATCTAACGGCAGCCACTGGGGAAATGTAACAAATAAATCGCAAGTATTAAATGGTGATGGATTTAATTGAATATCTGTGTGACGTAGCGCAAGGCGCAGACCTTCTACGGCCGAATATGTCCAGATAAACATACCTGCCCACCGGAACATGAAGTTGCGGGGATTGATAAAACCAATGAACGCACCCGCCATGATCCCCAGAATCGCGACCCGCTGATATATGCACATGACACATGGTTGCAGCCCCATGACATGCTGGAAAAAAAGACCACAAAGCTCAAGAAAAACCGTCGAACCGAATAAGATACCCCATGCAATCCGGCCTTGGGTGATGTTGCGGATAAATTGGATCATTCACAGCTTCCAGAGTTACAAACTGCAGAAATTAGAATACAGAACAGGCTAAAAGGGAAGAGAAGAGCATTAACATATTGATTCAGAGCGCTGAAAGAAAAAAACGGTACGTGTATAGCAGCATGCTATAATTGTAAGTGGATTGAGGATTATTCTCATTTTCAATTGCACCGTTTCCGGAGGTCATTATGACCCAGATCTATCGTACTCTGGCAGTATCCTTATTATTAGGCATGGCAACAGCCGCAATGGCTGCGACGACGGAGCTTCCGCTAGCCTCAAGTTTACCTGCCAATGTTGTGAAAATCTCGCCCGTGGTTCCTGGAATGGGAGAGCATTGGGCTGATCCGAAAGATTTGCCGCTCGGCCCAATCTATGGTGTTTCAGAAGGGCGGATTATTTTTTTCGAATTCATGATTGATCGTGACACGTTAACGAAAGGGACATCATTCACTGATCTGAAGTCTAAAGTCAGTATTCCGTTCCCTCCGGTCGAGCATGTTGACTTTGACTGGGAACCTAAGGGTCACGAAGGTTATACCGTTCCACATTATGACGTGCATTTTTATTTTGTTCCGCATAACGAGCACATGGCTATCAAGCCATAATCTTCGTTAAAGCCCCAGTCTTTTCTGATGGGGCTTTGTAGATGGCTACTCAGCATCCAGCCAGCACCCCATGTTGCACCGATTGGTGTCGGCGATGTCCATGGAACCAGTGAAATCACTTTGCCGATCAAACCTGATGTGGTTGCAAACCATGCAATGTGAATCTCCACCGGTGATCTAGATACTTCCCAGCCGTTCTCGATAGCGGGATTCAAACTCTACTGGGTTCAGCTAAAAATGATTCCGGCCTTGCTTCTGGCATCAGTAAGAATTTTCATGACAGACAGGGAGTGGTCTAAATTCCTGTAACACTCATCATAAGCCTGTCTTGAAAACATATCGTTGAATGCTTTCATTTCATAAACCATATGATTATCAAATTCGTTTTCATTGAGTGTTTGTGTATCACCCTCAATCACTATTTCCACTGAACGGGCAATATTCGGTGAACTGGCTAATTTAAGATATCCATTAACTCCCTGAATAATTGTCTGGCTTGGGCTCGCAGAGTCTTTTGCTCCAGTACAAACTGAAATAAAATCAGGATATTGCATGATTACCACACCGGAGGTATCAATCCCGTTAAATCCTTTATTGCAGAAATATTCAATTTTCTCCGGTATGCCGAATAAGAAGCATGAAAGGTGAATGTTGTAGATGTTAATGTCATACAGTGAACCGCCAGACATTGCCGGATCAAATGCCGGGTGAACCTGACCTGCCAGATACTGGTTATACCGGCTGGAAAATTGTGAATAGTTACTTTGAACCAGTTTAATCGGACCGACTTTAGATAAGTGTTCTTTCATCAAAAGAACGTTCGGTGCATAAATGGTTGTGATAGCCTCAAAAAGAAATAGTTTTTTCTCTTTGGCTAAATGAGTCAGCTGCAAAGCTTCGTCATAATTGGATGTAAAGGGTTTTTCGCTGATAACATTTTTATTCGCCTGAAGTGCTTTCAATGCGTAAGGGAAATGCAATTTATTCGGGATACCCAGATAGACAAAGTCTATGGCCGGATCGGCGAGGAATAAATTGAAGTCTGTGTAAATTTTATTGATGGCGAATTTGCTCTGATAACTTTTTGCAAGTTCCAGGTCGCTTTCGAGTACGCAAATTGCTTCACAGTACACATTCTCTGTCAGAGTAAGTGCTTCAAGGAACCATTTGACAATGTTACCTGCACCGACAACACCAATACGCATAATTAACTTCCCTTAAATAATCACTTATAAGCACGTAAGTAAATATCCGTTTTGTGCGTATTTTTGTCAAGCGATTGTACGCATATTGTGCGCATTTGTAATTTTTGGCAAGTTTTTATACGTTTAATGCTTGTTTGGAGTTCATATTAGTGTGTTTTTCGGGCTTTATCTGAATCATTTATGTTTTTATCAGGCAAAAGATGATGAGTTTGAGTGAATAGAGTGCAAAAATAAGTTAACGTAAGGTAATCTAATTGATACTTTTCATATCAGGCATAGCTGCGGGATGAATTTATGACTCAGGAAGAACGCTTAATTGAATTAGAGGAACTTGTCCGGAGTCAGGGGAAAGTAACTCTCGAATATATTTGTCAGCAGTACCAGATCTCGTACGATTCAGCCCGCAGGGATTTGGTCAAATTGACCAAGATCCCTGGTATTATCCGCATTCGGGGCGGCGCTATTCTTTCCGAGAAACGGGTAAGCCTGTCGTTTCATCAGCGGAGTGAATTTAACCCGGTCAAGGAGGTACTTGCCCGCCGTGCTTTGCCGATGCTCAATGAGCATGACATCCTGTTCCTCGATGCGGGCACTACCACGGCCGCACTGGCGCATCATTTACAAACACCCGCGACTGTCATTACTAACTCTCTCGAAGTGCTGAATGAGATCAGCGGAAAAGAAAATATAAAAAAATGTGTATTGGGTGGAATGTTTGACGAGTTCTCACATACGATTTTAGGCAATATTACCATTGAACAAATCAAACACTATCAGGCGGATAAAACATTTATCGGCGTCAGCGCCTTATCAGAAGCGGGTATTACCACTGATACAGAATTGGATGCGTTACTTAAAATAGCGATGGCTCAGCAATCGCAACGGGTTATTTGTATCGCTACATTCTCAAAATTTAATACTCAGCTTATGCATCAATCATGTCAGTGGTCGGATATTGATTGTGTTATTACAGATAAACGTCCGCCGGCGAATATCTTAAAGTGTATTGAGGAAAATGAAGTCGAACTCATCGTTGTGGCTGATGAGTCAGCATCGGCAGACAGCGGATGTCTGCCGCTTTCAAATTGACTTAATTGAGAAAACCAACCGGGGCATAAACTCCGGTTACTTCGCTTAATAATTTTAACCTGTGCTGTCGGGTATCAATTTCGAATAGTTGTAAGCAATCCGATGCCTGTGCTGCGACAATGATCTGGTGGTCTCTGATATACAGATCTCTCGGGATCAAGCCGGTCTGAATCCGATCACATAGTGTCAGGAGGCCATTTTCCGGATTGGCTCTGAATAGTACTAACGTATTCTCACCTCGGTTGGTAACCAACAGATATTCGCCATCCGCTGTCATTGCACATCCGGCAGCGCTGTTTGTTATTACTGTATTGTCATCCAGCGTGGATATTCTCTGAATTTCATCGAATCCAACGTCATGCAGGGCATACACAGCGACGCTGTTTGATATCTCATGTAATAAATAGGCGAGCCTGTTATCAGGACTGATCCGCATGATTCTCGGGCCAGAACCCAGGGGGCAGTCGATGAAAGCATCTTTGAGAAGATGAAGTCCATTGTTCCTGATCGAATAAAAACTAACGAAATCAGTCCCCATATCCACGGAGTAAGCGTGCAGTCCATCACTCAGTGCGCATATATGGTGAGGGTGTGTTTCTGCCTGACGTATATCAGCGCTTCTCGGTCGATAAGGGTGTTTATCCACACTTTTTATATGAATATTATCGGCAGCTTCAAAAATCACATCGACGCCATCGTAAAATGATGAGCCGAGCAGATGATTTGAATGATGAATACGACCAAATGAAGTAAGAAAAAATGGAATAGTCTGTTTATTTAAAAAGGTCAGATTTAATTCTTCATCAAGCGAGAACAACAGAATACCCGGTTCTTTGTTATCCCCCAGATAAGACATATAAAGCCGGTTCTCAGTGGCGATAATGGCGCCGGGTTTCATTTCGCAAGGATATGCAAGTTTTGCCTGAATGCTATCGTTATTCACCTCAACAGAATAAAGGCCACGGCCATTGCCCTGACTATCACCATATCCCACTAAAAAAGTTTTAAAGCTCACAGGATCACTCCTTGTCCGATAGCATCATCGCACCATTGATCGAATTCAGGATCAGTGACCTTCAGGGCGGGGTGTTTATCCATATAGTCCAGATACATACGGATACCGTCTTTCATTGAAATCTGACATTGGAAGTCAGGGCATATTCTTTTTATTTTCTGATTATCAAAGATAACGGAATATTGTTTGTCCCCCTTGATGGACATTCTGAAATCGTATTGTTTACTTTTTTCCAGCAAATAAGTCGGGATATGTACAATATTGATATCTTTATTCAGTTGTCTGGCTAGTTCGTGATAGATCATGTTCCAGGTGAGGATTTCATCGCCGGTTAAATGATAAATTTCTCCGACAGCCTGCGGGTGATTGATGAGGGGAATAAAGCCACGACAAAAATCGTTGCTGTGCATTGAAGCCCAGGTTGATGTCCCGTCGCCATGGATAATCACGGGCTTATCATTCAGAATCCGGTCAATCACTGACCAATAGCTTTTTCCTTTAACACTTAAAGGCAGTTTATCTTTGCTGTAGGTTTGCGAAGGCCGGACGGTAGTCACCGGAAAATGTTGTTCGTAATAAGCATTCAGAAAAATTTGTTCACATTTAAGTTTCGTCTGTGCATACGTACTGAACGGGTTTCCACATTCAGACTCTTCTGTAAGTACGACATTTTTTTCACGGTTCAGAACAGTGACGGTGCTGATAAAGATGAATTGTTTAATTTTATTGGCAAATGCATTGATATTCACTTCTGCTTGCGCAGTCGATTGAATTGCAAAATTAATAACAATATCGATAGCGTACTGTTCTTGTAATGATTGTAATAAAGCGAAATCCTCTGTGTTACCAGAGATATATGTAATGTCCGGCTGAATCTGCTCTATCTTTTTTCTGCCAAGAACATAGACCGAGTGTCCCATCGCTGCCAATTGATAGGTGATGGGGGAACCAATATTCCCCAGGCCACCAATAAGTAGGATATTCATTTTCACCTCGCACATTATCCGCACTGGTATCATCAGGATGCAGCATTAAGTTTTCATAAGTAAAAACTTACATTTACGTAAGTGAATATCCGTTTTGATCTGGGTTTTGTCAAGGGGTTATGCGTGAATTTTGTGCGTATTTGTAAGGTGTGATAAGGTTTTGTGCCTTCATCACTACTCCTGATCCCAGCCTCTGTCCTTATCATTGACTCGATGAACGAGCCTGCGTGCTTTTTTTGTCGGGCGCCATACATCCCCATGTATTTTGGTATACATTTATATTGATATCTCCAATTGTTACCTACACATCAAATTCGTAACATTGGATCAGGACAAGCACGGTAAGTACTCAAAAGGGCTTGTGTTTATGAGTTGACCGAGGAAAAAATCATGCTTAATTTCAAGAAAATTCTATTAGTTAGCAATGGCATGTTAGAGGTAAAAAACTCCTTAAAACATGCTGTCCGCTTAGCTCATCAGAACCAGGCAAAACTTGATGTGTTGGTTGTTTGCCCTGAATTCCCCAAAGAATTGTCTGAATATAAGCCTGTTTTTGAGTTTTCCGTGGCTGACAAATTTAAGCATGATCTCAAGGCTATCCGCAGTGAAAGCACTCTGAATGAGTCCGATTTTGCTCTGAGCTTCAAGATTGAATATAGCAGTATCCCTTCGATATTCGTTATTCGTCATATCATCAAAAATGGCTATGACTTATTGATTAAAGATGCAGAAAAAATTGATGATGAACGTGGTTTCAAAGCAATCGATATGGACATTTTGCGTAAATGCCCTTGCCCAGCGTGGATATCAAAGGCAACACATAAACAGGATCATGAAAAGAATATCGCAGTTGCAATTGACCCATTAAGTCCGACTGCGGAAGGCCATTCTCTAACGCTACATTTACTCGAAATTTCAAGGTCACTTGCCAACACATATAATGAAAAACTTAAAATAATATCTTGCTGGGATTATATATTTGAAGAATATTTGTCGAAGAATATGAGCGTCAGAGTAGACGCGGAAGATCTCGCCAAGTTTGTTAATGCAACAAGCCAACATCATTATGATGCATTAAATAAACTAATCCAGGAATCAGCGCTCACTGAGAATTATGATGTCGCCCATGTTCGGGGGAGTCCGGATGAAGTCATTCCTCAATTCATCACTGAGAACGACATTGATATATTGGTGATGGGAACTGTTGGTCGAAGTGGCATTCCTGGTTTTGTAATCGGTAATACAGCAGAGAATGTACTACAAAACTTAAACTGCTCATTGATTGCGATTAAACCGAACGGGTTTATGACACCGATAAAGGCGTATTGAACAAAAGAGAGATAACAGATTGATTCACTGAGAAATGGTGCGTCCTAGTGGACTCGAACCACCGACCCCCACCATGTCAAGGTGGTGCTCTAACCAGCTGAGCTAAGGACGCACTTGAGAAATTTTTTGCTATCGAAGAATGGTGCGTCCTAGTGGACTCGAACCACCGACCCCCACCATGTCAAGGTGGTGCTCTAACCAGCTGAGCTAAGGACGCACAACACATCGCTTCGATGTGCGGGCATAATAACGGGATGATTTCATTCAGGCAAGAGCAAAACAGCACATCATGTTTCGTTTGTTCTTTTAGTGAGCAAAGACAAATTCGGTTTAAAAACAACTAGGCAGCAATTTTTAAACCGGACTCGTCCTGCCGGCGGTGTTTCGCATGGCGACGATAGCTGCCTTTTCCTTTAATATTCTGTTCCACACGGCTGCGGAATAATTTATCCGTAACTAATGCCTGCAAATGATTATCGGCGATAGCGCCGCGCTGATGCTGATATCCGGTAAGGGATGTTTTCGTTTTCATCGTGACCTCCTGGTGAATTTGCGCAAATTATGAACGTCTGCACGAAGGCAGACAAGAAGAGATGACAGAAAATTTATGAGTATCTGGAAGACATTAACGTCAAAAGTGGTATTTGAAACGCCATGGATCAAGGTGCGTCATGATGAGGTGCTGAGCCCGAAGGGATCACCGGCACAATATGGTGTTGTAGAGTTCAAAAACAGGGCAGTAGGAGTTGTCCCGGTTCTGGATGACGGCCGGATAGTGATGGTGAGGCAAACCCGCTATGCGATTGGTAATCTCAGCTCGTTGGAAATTCCGGAGGGTGGGGCGCCGGAGGGAGAAGACTGGTTACAGACCGCGGCGAGGGAGTTGCAGGAAGAAACAGGTTATACCTCCGATGACATTCAGCCATTACTGACGAATTTCTATCTTTCTAACTCGGTCACCAATGAGTGCGGAGCACTGTTTATTGCCCGTAATCTGAAAGCGGGTCAGCAGGAACTTGAAGATACAGAAGATATTCAGGTCGAACTGCATACTTTTGATGATCTGCTGGCAATGATTAATCAGGGGGTAATCTCAGATAATCTCACTATAATGGCGTTGCTTTTTATTGCAGCGAACCGGAATCAATATGGATTGTAACTGCTAATTAGTAGATGATTCTGCTGATTGGAATGCATAGTTAATGAGCTATTTATCGGCTAATGCAGTTTTAAGCAGTGATAGTGAATAAATATATAATATTCTGTAAAATAAAAAAGATGCAGAATATTTTGTTTCTGTCGTTCTTTTGATAAGATTTTTGTGTGGCACGTTCAGGGCTGATGATGCGTGCATTCCGGGATTGATTATTAAGAATGGGAATAAAGATGAAAAACTTTCGCAGAATAATGCAGCTTGCTGCTATCGCGTTTGCTGTGAATGCAAATGCCGCTGAAATTAAAGAAATCCGTTTTGGTGTGGAACCAGGGTATGCGCCGTTTGAAGTGAAAGCAGCGGATGGTTCACTGACCGGTTTTGATATCGATTTGGGTAATGAGATGTGTAAACGTCTGAAAGCCAAATGCGAGTGGGTTGAAAGCGATTTTGATGGTCTGATCCCAGCGCTGAAAGCGAAGAAAATCGATGCCATTCTTTCTGCAATGTCCATTACCGAACAACGTCAGCAGGAAATTAATTTCACCAATAAACTGTATGGCACACCGGCTCGTCTGGTTGCAGCCAAAGGTTCTGGTATTCAGCCAACTGTTGAAGCACTGCAAGGCAAACGCGTTGGTGTCATGCAGGGTACAACCGCTGAAACCTATGCGAAAGATAACTGGCAGAGTAAAGGCGTAGAACTGGTGCCTTACCAGAATCAGGACCTGGTATATGCGGATCTGGTATCTGGTCGTGTTGATGCGGCATTCCAGGATGCTGTAACTGCCGGTGAAAGCTTCCTGAACAAACCACAGGGTGAGCAGTTCGAATATGCGGGTACCGAAATCAACGATGAAAAATACTTCGGTGTTGGCGCGGGTATCGGTGTTCGTAAAGAAGACACGGCTCTGAAAGATGCGCTGAACAAGACACTGGCAGAAATGCGTAAGGATGGCACTTACGACACGCTGGCTAAAAAATATTTCAAATTCAACATCTACGGTGAATAACACTTCCCGTTGACTGTAATTTGATGGCGAGGCTCTTCAGATGAGGAGCCTCGTTGTTTTTCAGTATCAAAATAAAATCAGGTATATCGGTATGCTGTATGGGTACGGCTCTGTCATTTTAGACGGAGCGCTGGTGACGATAGAGCAGGCGCTGCTTTCAGTTGTCCTCTCTTTTCTGCTGGGATTAATAGGCGCAGCCGCAAAGTCATCGCAGAGTAAATTGGCGAAATTAGTGGCGGGCACTTATACCACGTTGATCCGCGGTGTGCCTGATCTGGTTTTGATGCTGCTGATATTTTATGGTCTGCAGAT
Source organism: Tolumonas osonensis (assembly GCF_014202415.1). Classification (GTDB taxonomy): domain Bacteria; phylum Pseudomonadota; class Gammaproteobacteria; order Enterobacterales; family Aeromonadaceae; genus Tolumonas; species Tolumonas osonensis. Next base: position 219,706 of record NZ_JACHGR010000002.1, on the reverse strand, counting down.
TGCCGTCAATACTGTGACTGAATCAGTGGGAATTGCCCAAATCAATATCGATCCCTTCACGGCAGGGGTGCTCACTATTGGTTTTATTTATGGTGCCTATTTCACCGAGACGTTCCGTGGCGCGTATCTGATGGTCCCCAAAGGACAGCTTGAAGCCGGTGTCGCCTATGGATTTTCCCCCTGGCAGACATTCCGTTACATCCTGTTCCCTCAGTTGATGCGCTTTGCATTACCCGGAATAACCAACAACTGGCAGGTCACGTTAAAAGCGACAGCCCTGGTCTCGATCATCGGTCTGTCTGATGTTGTAAAAGCAACGCAGAATGCCGGAAAGGGAACATATCAGTTTTTCTATTTCACCATCGTGGCGGCTGTGGTCTATCTGATTTTTACAACGGTGTCGAATCTGGTTCTGCTTTGGCTGGAACGTCGCTATTCAATGGGTGTCCGGAGTGCTGAACTATGATTGATATCCTGATGCAATACGGAAAGGCTTTTCTGTGGAGTGATGGCTACCGCTTCACCGGTGTGGCGGTCACGATGTGGCTGCTTGTGCTCTCGCTGGCGTTCGGTTTTATGCTGGCACTGCCAATGTCTATTGCCCGCGTCTCGAAGAAAAAAGCGCTCTGGATGCCGGTATGGCTCTATACCTATATCTTCCGTGGTACTCCGCTGTATGTGCAGTTACTGGTGTTCTATTCCGGTGTCTATACATTAAGCGTGGTGCGTGAAGTCGATTTTCTGAATTTATTCTTCCGTAGCGGATTTAACTGTACCGTGCTGGCACTGGCGTTAAATACTTGTGCCTATACGACAGAAATGCTGGCTGGCGCCATCAGGGCGATACCGCATGGTGAAATTGAGGCTGCCCGCGCGTATGGCTTTTCCGGCTTTACGTTGTATCGCAGCATCATTATTCCTTCAGCTTTGCGCCGTGCTCTGCCGGCCTACAGCAATGAAGTCATTCTGATGCTGCACGCCACCTCGCTGGCATTCACAGCGACGGTGCCAGATATTCTGAAAATTGCGCGTGATGTCAATGCAGCGACATATAAGTCATTCCATGCATTTGGTCTTGCGGCTGCGATCTATCTGATTATCTCTTTTTTGCTGGTCGGCTTATTCCGTCTGGCTGAAAAACGCTGGCTGAAACATTTGAAACCGCAATCTGCGCATTAATACCCAAAGTAATTGGAGTTGCAGCAAGGCGACAAGTGTTCGAATCCCCATGAGCATAGATATGCTATGTGATTGGGGTGAGTGAACGCCGTCAACGATGTTGCTGCTTCAAGTACGAAGGGTAAAGATTTATTTTAGAAAGGTTATGACATGCACAATTACAAATTGGCTGTAAAAGATCTGCATAAAAAATATGGCCAGCATGAAGTTATTAAAGGTGTTTCTTTATGCGCAAAAGCCGGTGATGTGATCAGTATCATTGGATCATCCGGTTCTGGCAAAAGTACTTTTTTACGTTGCCTGAATTTCCTGGAAAAACCGAGCGCCGGTTCCATCTTTGTTAATGGTAAAGAAATCCATATGACGATGGATACGGACGGACAATTAAAAGTCACCGACCAGAAAGAGTTGCAGCTACTTCGCACCAAGCTGACGATGGTGTTCCAGCACTTCAATCTGTGGAGTCACATGACGGTACTGGAAAATGTCATGGCTGCGCCGATCAAAGTATTAGGTATGGATAAAGAAGAGGCGAAAGCCAAAGCAATCCAGTATCTGGAAAAAGTCGGTATTGATGAAAGAGCCAGAGCCAAATACCCGGCTCACTTGTCCGGCGGACAGCAGCAGCGTGTTTCGATTGCCCGGGCGCTTGCTATGGAACCGGAGGTCTTGTTATTCGATGAACCAACATCGGCACTGGATCCGGAGCTTGTCGGCGAAGTGCTGAAAATCATGCAGAAGCTGGCGGAAGAAGGGAAAACCATGGTCGTGGTCACTCACGAAATGGGATTCGCGCGCAACGTATCCAACCATGTCATTTTCCTGCACCAGGGCAAAATTGAAGAAGAAGGTCACCCGGATGACGTGCTCGCCAATCCGAAAAGTGAACGTCTGAAACAGTTTCTGTCCGGTTCGCTGAAGTAATCCACTATTTTGATTCCCCGGAGAAATATCTCCGGGGAACTATTCTTCCTGTTTGTGTTTATGTGGTTCAGCCATCCCTCTTGGTGAAATCCAGCTATCAAACTCTTCTGCTGTAAGGTATCCGGAAGCAATAGCGGCATCCCGTAATCTCAATCCTTCATTGTGTGCTGTTTTGGCAATAGCCGCTGCTTTGTCGTACCCGATATGTTTATTCAGGGCCGTTACCAGCATCAGGTTATCAGCCAGATTTTTCTCGATCCGGGATAGGTTGGGTTCAATGCCACGAGCACAATGCATATCAAACGCCCGGCAAGCGTCTGTTAACAAATGAATACTTTCGAGTACATTATGTAGCATGACCGGTTTGTAAACATTCAATTGAAAGTTTCCCTGACTGCCAGCAAAAGCCACTGTGGCATCATTACCAAATACCTGCACACATACCATAGTCAGGGCTTCGCTTTGGGTAGGATTAACCTTGCCCGGCATAATGGATGAACCTGGTTCATTTTCGGGTATGACCAATTCACCAATACCGCAGCGAGGACCACTGGATAACCAGCGGACATCATTGGCAATCTTCATCAGGGCGCCGGCCAGTGTGCGCAAGGTAGCCGAAGTCTGAACGAGTGCATCATGTGCAGAAAGAGCAAAGAACTTGTTTTCTGCCGAGCGAAATGGATGACCGGTAATACGGGCTATATAAGAGGCAGTCAGGTCACCAAACTGAGGATGTGCGTTCAGTCCTGTTCCTACAGCTGTTCCTCCGATGGCAAGTTCCAGTAATCCAGGTTTACTTGCCTGAATGCCTGTCAGAGCAAACTCCAGTTGTGCAACCCAGGCACTGATTTCTTGGCCGAGAGTTATAGGGGTAGCGTCCTGAAGATGGGTCCTGCCTGTTTTGACAATATGAGAAAAGGCCTCGGCTTTCGTTACGAATGTCTGTTTCAGGTGCTCGATCACCGGAATCAATTGCTGCTCCAGTTCTTCAACCACTGCAATATGCATGGCAGTGGGGAACGTATCATTTGATGACTGACCATAATTCACATGATCATTCGGATGAATAGGCACTTTACTACCAATTTCACCACCACATATTTCGATGGCTCGGTTTGCGATCACTTCATTGGCGTTCATGTTTGATTGCGTGCCAGATCCGGTCTGAAAAACGACCAACGGAAAATTATCATCCAGTTTTCCGTCGATCACTTCCTGCGCTGCCTGTTCTATAGGATCAGTAATAGCTTTAGGTAATGCGCCTAATTCAGCATTTGCTTTTGCTGCCGCCAGTTTTAATATTCCCAACGCTCGGATTACCGGTCGCTGCCAGCGGAAACGATCAACACCAATCGGAAAATGCTCTATCGAACGCTGTGTTTGCGCTCCCCAGTATTTATCTGCCGGAACCGGGATGCTTCCCATGGAATCAGTTTCATAACGTAGTCTGGTCATAGCAATATTCCTATAGCAATACTTGGCAGAGAATCTCCGGGGAGGGGAGAACTCTTCTATAATGATATTAGTTCCTATCTGCGGGGGTTGCCTAAAATGGACATTGGAACACATGATCTGGCGGCATTATTCAGCCAGCTGGGGCTGGCAAATGATGAGCAGAGTATTTGTAGATTTATTGAATCTCATCCGCTTTCTGCCGGAATGACGATTGGCGACGCGCCGTTCTGGACAGCGGCACAGGTTGAAATGCTACAACAGGCGTTTACTGATGATGCAGAATGGGCGGAAGCGGTAGATACCTTGGCCACATTACTGGCCGCATCTTCGAAGTGATACTGTTCTGAAGGGAAAGCTGTGACACCGGCATTATCCGGTGCCACAGCTTAGTGTTCTGCTTTTACAGCCAGCCTTTCTTGCGGAAGAAGAAGTAGGTGCCGAAGGCCGAAGCCAGCATCATTCCGATAGAAACGAGATAGCCATATTGCCAGGTTAATTCAGGCATGATGTTAAAGTTCATACCATAGATACTGGCGATCAATGTCGGTGGCAGGAATACCACTGCGGCAACCGAGAAGATCTTGATGACCTTGTTCTGTTGCAGATTGGTAAAGCCCATCGCTGCTTCCAGCTGGAAGTTGATTTTATCGAACAAGAACTGAGTATGTGGCAACAGCGATTCGATATCGTGCAGCACTTCGTCGATGGTTTTCTTCTGTTCTGATAACAATTGCTGGCGCACAGTACGGCGCAGGAAACGCAATGCGCGACGGGTATCGTGAAGCGCAAGACGGATCTGGCTGTTTGTTTCTTCCTGAGCCATCAGCTCTTTCAGCATTTCATAAATCTGTTCGTCACTGAGTACCTGCTCGGACGTTTCTTCCAGTGTGGTATAACCGTCCTCGATCAGATCGGACAGATACTCAACTTTCAGATCCATCAGCTCAAGCAGAATATCCATTGCGTCTTCGATTTCAACACGGTCATGACGCATGTAATGGCGTAGCAGACGAACAATACCGATGTCTTCTTCGCGGAAACTGATCAGAAGATTATTGCGCAGGGTAAACGACATGTTTACACCGCGGGTTTCCCCGCCGATCCGTTGCGGGAACAGAGATAAAATATGCAGACCATCTGTGTCCCAGTAGAAACGCGCAGATGCCTCAATTTCATCCAGCTCTTCTTCTTCCGGAACTTCTTCCAGAAACAGACTACTCAGCCATTCACGCTCTTCATCGTCAGGCTTATAGGCATCCAGCCAGATAGTGTTTGCCGGTAATACGTCCTGAGTTGTCAGTTGAACAACCTCCAGAACCTTATTACGCATCATGTAGGCAGTAATCATGGGATCCCCCTCGAAAGGAACTAATTTGGGGTCTGGTTTTCTGCGAGGCACTATACCTGCCCTTTATTACAAAGTCAGGTCATTTAGCTCCGTTTGCTGAAATTACATCCATAATTTCAGGCTATTATCCAGTTTGTTTTTTCCGCCATTGTGGTTTTAACCAGCGACGCTGTGGATCAAGATCCCGCAATATGGTCAAGGAACAGGGAAGAGGTTCTTTCAGTAATAACGCTGTAATTAATTCTGCAGCCAAAGGCGCTGAACATAAACCGCGTGAACCGAGCCCGGCGAGAACAAAAAATCCGGAATCTGAATGCGGCAACCAGCCCGATTCCGGCATATTATTCACTGTATCCTGAAGTTCGTTTTCCGTACGTAAACCACCAGCCAGCGGTAAATGATCCCGGGTCACACCCCGGATAGCAGCCCGTCCATCAATGACGGAGCATTGAGACATGTCAGCCGAAAGCGTTCTTTGCATTTTAGCTTTATTTTCCAGATGTTCTGCGGCACGAACATCCCGGTTTTTATCATGGCGCACATAAGTAGCGCCAATCACTTGCTGACCATTCCGTGCTGGAACAATGTAGCCATCGCCGCATACGACATAGGAGCTTATTTCAGAATACGCAGTGGCATCGAGCAACGAGATTTGTCCTCTGACCGGCGTAACAGGTAACCCGCAGGTTTGTTCGAAGTTACCAATATCAGCACCATTCGCCAAGACTACCTGGGATGCGGACCTGATTTCTCCGGACTTTGTAATCAGTGACCACTGTTCCTGTTGTTTTGTAATGGCCGTGATTTCGCAATTAAAATGTTGCTTCAGCAAACCGGTAGCGGCTGCTAGCCGGAATAACACTTCTGTCAGTTCAGAGGGAACAACCCAGCCGCCCTGAGGGAATAGCGCATCATCTTCGACACCATGTATCAATTCCTCTGGAAAACCAGCTTCCAGCAATGCCCTGATTTTACGTGAAGATTTTTCATCAATTGCTTTCAGTAATACACCGCATTGGCTGAAGGTGAGCGGGGCTTGCTGATTCACCTCATTAATTAACTGCTGACCAAAATGAAAGGTGGCAGCAAAAAACTGGGAGAGTGAATCAGTTGGTTTATGTAATAACGGATAGATCGCTCCCTGCGGATTACCCGAAGCGGCTTGAGCGACATGATTATCGGCACAGAATAATTCAACCTGATATCCCCGCTGCGTTAATAAATAACTCAGATAGGCAGAGGCGATTCCGCCGCCGACAATAGCTATTGAACTGACAGGTGAATAAGCAGGTGTTGCCATTTTCTGACTACGGCCTGCCAGCATTTCACGTTTCTTGCCATATCCGGGTATTTTTGCCATCTCAAACTCGGCATCCGCTAATCCCCGGCGAACAAATCCGGCAGCAGTGAATGTGGCCAGCGTTCCTTCCGGCCGGATCAGCCGATATAAATTCGTGAACAGGTTTTCTGTCCACATATCCGGATTTTTGCTGGGCGCGAAGCCATCAAGATACCAGGCATCAACCAGTCCACCAGCAGGTGAATAAACCTGAGGAAGTAAATCGTTCACATCCCCCAGCCAGAGATCCAGGATAATAGCGCCATTCTCAAAACGTAACCGCTGACAGCCGGGAACTGCGGCAGGGTAGGCAGTGATTAATTGCTCACTTAACGGCATTAATTCAGGCCAGGCCATTAATGCCTGTTGCAGGTCTTGCCGCGTAAGCGGGAATTTTTCAAAACTAATAAAATGCAGACGAGAGACTTTTCCTTCTGGCTCGTTTTCTTTGTAATGCCGGAATGCTTGCCAGGTAGCCAGAAAATTAAGACCGGTACCGAAGCCGGTTTCTGCAATAACGAATAAATCCCGGTCATGATTTAACCAGCGGTCGGGTAATTTATTCTGGTTCAGGAACACATAGCGGGTTTCCTGCAGACCATTATCGTTGGAAAAATAAACATCCCCAAAAGAGTCTGAAACGGGGGTTCCGGCCTCATTCCAGCTTAATTTGGCGTTTTGCAACGAGTTCTGCATGAAAAAACCTCGACTAATTCACAAAAGTTCGGCGGATTTTACGGGAAAGCAGACCAGTTGTTGAGATAAAACAGGTAAACTATACCTAGGTCTTATAAGTCATATTGGAACTTAAGTTAATGAGAAGAGCTGTTATCACTGGTATCGGTATTGTTTCTAGTCTGGGCAACAACGCGGCTGAAGTGCTGGCTTCGCTGAAAGCGGGCAAATCAGGTATTTCTTATTCAGAGCAATTTGAACAACACAACCTGCGTAGCCGTGTCTGGGGCAATATCAAGCTGGATGTCGCTGAACTGATCGATCGCAAAGTTTTGCGTTTCATGGGTGATGCTGCAGCCTATGCTTATCTGTCCATGCAACAGGCGATTGCTGATGCCAAACTGACCGAAGAAATGGTTTCTAATCCACGTACTGGCCTGGTTGCCGGTTCAGGTGGCGCGTCTTCTAAAAACCAGATCGAAGCTTGTGACACATTACGTGAAAAAGGCGTACGTCGTGTTGGTCCGTATATGGTGCCACGCACCATGTCTTCTACGACTTCGGCATGTCTGGCGACACCATTCAAAATCAAAGGCATTAACTACTCCATCAGTTCTGCCTGCGCTACATCTTCACATTGTATCGGCCATGCGCTGGAACAGATTCAGTTAGGCAAACAGGACATCGTTTTCGCCGGTGGTGGTGAAGAGGTGGATTGGACTCTGGCACTGCAGTTTGATGCGATGGGCGCACTGTCCAGCAAATATAACGACACACCAGAAAAAGCATCCCGTACTTACGATGCAGACCGTGATGGTTTCGTTATCTCTGGCGGTGGCGGTATTGTCGTTGTTGAAGAACTGGAACACGCGCTGGCTCGTGGCGCTCACATCTATGCTGAAATCACCGGTTACGGTGCGACTTCAGATGGTTATGACATGGTTGCACCATCAGGTGAAGGCGCTGTTCGTTGCATGCAACAAGCAATGTCTACTGTTGCAGCACCAATCGATTACCTGAACACCCACGGTACTTCTACACCAGTTGGTGACGTGAAAGAACTGGAAGCGATTCATACTGTATTTGGTGACAATGCGCCGAAAATCTCTGCAACCAAAGCTATGAGCGGTCATGCGCTGGGTGCTGCAGGCGTTCATGAGGCAATCTACAGCCTGTTGATGATGGAAAACAATTTCATTGCACCAAGCATCAACATTGAACATCTGGATCCGAAAGCAGAAGGTCTGCCAATCGTGACCGAGTGCCAGGATGCAGAGCTGAACACTGTAATGTCAAACAGCTTTGGTTTCGGTGGTACTAACGCCACTCTGGTATTCAGCAAATACAAAGGCTAATGATTTCATCAAGCCGAATGGCATAATAAGGGGCGTATAGCCCCTTTTTCTTTTTCAGGTTCAGGCAACAAATATGAAGATTGTGGTTGATGAAAATATGCCACTGACCGAAACCCTGTTTTCGGAATTCGGTGAGATTGTGCCGTTACCGGGTAGAACAATGACCGCGGAGCAGTTGGCTGATGCAGATATTCTGCTGGTTCGTTCTGTTACCAAAGTTAATGCCGGGTTGTTAGCCAAGGCTGAAAAATTGAAATTCGTGGGTACTGCCACGATCGGCACGGATCACATAGATAAAAATTATCTGGCGGGAAAAGGGATCCGTTTTGCCAGCGCACCGGGCTGCAACAAGATCTCCGTCGGTGAGTATATTATCAGCGCATTACTGGTTATGGCTGAGAAATACCAGTTATCGCTGGCAGGATTATCATTAGGGATCATTGGTGCAGGTAATACGGGTTCTTCCGTTGCTGAAAAGGCCGCTGAATTCGGAATCACTGTAAAACTCTGTGATCCACCCAAGGAACAGGAAGGCGATCCCCGGTCTTTTGTCTCTTATGATGAAGCGCTGGAATGTGATTTAATCAGTTTCCATGTGCCGTTATCCCGGGATGGAGAACACGCCACCTATCATTTGCTGGATAAGAAACGTATCCAGTCTCTGCGTTCAGAACAGATATTGCTGAATGCCTCCCGAGGCGAAGTCTGGGATAACCAGGCCATGCTGCTGCGGCAGCAATCGGCAGAACCATTGCGGCTTGTCATGGATGTTTGGGAAAACGAGCCGGATATTCAGCAGGAGCTGGTTCCTTACACCGATATCGCAACTCCCCATATTGCAGGATACAGTCTGGAAGGAAAGTATCGTGGGACTTACATGCTGTATGAAGCATTTTGCCAGCAATTTGGATACACGGTAACGAAACAACTGTCACAGCTTTTACCTGTGGCGGACATCAACAGACTGACATTAACTGCCAGCCTGGAAGAAGCTGTACTGAAAAAACTCATCCATCTGGTCTATGACGTCCGGCGTGATGACGCCCGATTCCGGCACCGGATTGGATTACCGGGCCAGTTTGATGAAATGCGTAAGAGATACCCCGAACGGCGTGAATGGAGCTCTGTTTCTGTTTCAACCGAATTGAATCATAGCGTGCTTATGAAACTCGGTTTTTCCGTTTCAGATAATTAAACATCTTCAGGAGAAAGACACAATGCCAATGAATATTGCTGTTGCTGGCAGTGAAGAATTAATCAGCGAAAACCTGCTTGAATTACTGCAGGAAAGAGAACTCTCTGTCGGGAAATTATTTTTGCTGACAGCGCAGGATGCGGAAGATCAGGAATCAGTCCGGTTTAATAATCAGACCGTTTACGTTCAGGATCTTGAAAGTTTTGACTGGTCGCAGGCTGAACTGGTTTTTCTGGTTGGCAATTCAGATGAATATGCCGCGGCTTTTGATCGTGCATTACATAGCGGATGCAAGATTATTGATCTACGTTCTGCCGCATTTAAAGCCTCATCGTATGGACTGAGCCTGTTTGCGAAAAAAGAAGAGTTGGAATCTGCGGTTTATGTATCACCAAGCGATTTAACTGTACTGATGGCGCAGATCATCCAGCCTTTCTTTGAAGAAACGGCTATCTCGCAGTTAAATGTTGTCGCACTGAAGCCTGTTTCTGCTTATGGCAAAAAGGGAACGGAAGCGTTGGCCAGAGAAATAGCGCATCTGATGAATGGTCGTCCACTGGAAAATACAGTATTCCCGGCGCAGTTGGCATTCAACATTGTGCCAGAGCAGCATAAATCCTGTTTAGCTCCGGAATTACAGCAATTGTTCCCCGAAGAAAAAATCAATACAACGGTAACCTTGTTGCAGGCTCCGGTTTTTTACGGCACGACGGTAATAGCCGATATTGTTCTGGAAGATGCCTTACCGAAAGAGGTAATAACCAAGATGTTAGTATCCCTGAACGATATCGAATTATCGGATGAACTGCTGACACCGGTGACGCATGGTTCCAATCAGAGCAAAATTTATCTGCAATTCATATCAGATGAACAGGCCGAGATTCAGACATTCCGTTTGTACATAGTTACCGATCTCTTGCGCTCAGGCCGCATCCGGAATGCCGTTTCGTTGGCTGAACAGTTAGTGAACCCCGTAATGCATTAAAAGGTGAATGTGATAATGGCGGCATACTATAGCCGCCATTATCATAAAGCTTGTTAAATCAATTAGTTTGTCTCTATGATTGCACAATCATAATTTAAGCGGACGCTACCCGGATTGCCTGTAATTGGGTGTGAAAGGCGGGATAAAAATAAAAAGGACATTACATATGAGATTTGAGCTATCTCGGTTGGCGCAAGCAATAATAGTAGCAGCGTTATGTTCGTCACCGGCTATAGCGGCAGATACCGGAATACAGGCATCTGAAAACGGCATTCAGCAGCAACCATCAGTGGCGCCCGTTTCGTCATCGGTAATACAACAGGCTCCCGGAGAACGTGTAGCCCGCCCATATATTCCTGAGCGCATAGATAACTCGGTTATTACCGCGGATAATAAAATATATGGTCCGGTGACAAAAACGGATACATCCTGGTCTATTGCCAACAAGATCAGAAAATTGTATCCGGGGCAGGGTATCACCACCCGTCAGATAATGCGTATTTTATACCGGAAGAACCGGGGGGCTTATGCGGGGGGGCAATTAGACTCTTTATTGGCAGGCTCTTACCTGACGCTACCTTCGCTGGATGAAATTAAGACAGGCATCAGTGTTTCATCAAAACAGTCAACAAAACCACAAGTTAGAAATGCTAAGCCTGCAGGAGCTGCACTGACAACAAATGAAGTAGCAACATCTTCTGCTCCGGCTACAATTTTACCTGCACCTGCACCTGCACCTGCACCTGCACCTGCACAAACCACGATTACGGCAGTCACCTCTGCCGAGCAACCACTGGTTGATAGCAAGGTGTCCGAGCTGGTGAATGGAACTGTATCTGAAGCAAGAGCCACAACCCCTGTATCCGCAGCTGAATCTACAACCAGGCCACAAACAGAAGACGGTCTGAAATACCAGACTGAAAATAAAGAACTGAAAGAACAGATTGACCGCCTGAATACAGAAATCAGTACGCTGCGGAGCAGTGTTCAAGAACAGGAAAAAGCGCAAAAAGAGCTGCAGAAACGATTAAATGAACAGGAGCAATCCATTAGGCTCGTTCAGGAAAAGAAAACCGAATCTGCGCCTCAGGCCTCGGCTACTGCCGGATCAGGTTTATGGCACGATGTTTTGGCTTTGCCATTACATGTGCAATTTTTAATGTCTCTGCCTGTGCTGGCATTTTTAGTTGTACTGAGCATCTGGCTACGGAACCGGACAAAGCATGAGCCTGTGGTTCGTAATCAGGAAGAAGTCGTGTCTGAAACTCAGGTAATGCCGGATGTGGCAACAATTCCTGTCACTGACCATCCGGAAGAACTGAATATTGCCAATATCGTTCCTGTTGTGGAAAAAGTTGAAGTTGATAAAACCGAACCGCTGTTTACGGCAATAGACGAACATATTCCTGTAAATGAGACCACAGAGACGCCGGTTCCTGTTTTAGCCTTTACTGCAGAGCCAGAGCCAGAGCCAGAGCCAGAGCCAGAGCCAGAGCTTGAAACAGAGTTAGAACCTGAAGCAAGAGACTTTATTCCTGCGCCAGAGGTTAATGTGGTTGCGGATGTTGTGCCTGCAACAGAAATTGTGACCGAAGCCGAAGTCAATGATGCTGTATTAGCCTCCCGGTTGAACCTGAATAAAATTATGGCTGAGCCTGGTCTGCAAATGTCAGATCAGGTTGTTTCAGAACCGGAAGGCTGGGAACTTTCGATCGACGATGGCAATCCGACCGTTTTAACGGCGACTATTGCACCGGGTGTTAATCTGAAAGAGGTTCATAATGATTCCGGCAGATCCTGGTTACAGCAGTTTGAGCCTGAACCGTTAAAAGATAGATCATCTGAAGAGTATCTTACTATTGAAGAATTGTTATCCCGGGCGGAGCAACAGGAATTAGGGGCATCAGTGAATCCTGATATGATGCAGCCTAACCTGGATGTGGGGCTGGATTCATTTCCGGACATGCTGCCAAAGCATGATGGAATTGATATCGACGATGACGGCGGTGTCGGGGCCAAACTGGATCTGGCTCGGGCCTATCTGGAGATAGATGATAAAGCCAGTGCGAAAACGCTATTACTGGAAGTCAAAGCGGCAGGAAGTGACGAGCAAATAAAAGAGGCGGAAAGGTTACTTTCACGAATGGTATAGACGGATGTAAAAAGTGGTGACAGAGATCACCACTTTTTTTTATCTTCTGCTGACGTATAATCCCGCGCGATTCAGTCCGGAGACAGATATGCGTATTGCGCTAGGAATAGAATATTTCGGTGCTAACTATTACGGTTGGCAAAGACAACGGGAAGTAAACAGTATCCAGCAGGAACTGGAAACTGCATTATCACGAGTTGCTAACCATCCCGTGGAAATACAGTGTGCAGGACGGACTGATGCAGGAGTCAATGCAACAGGGCAGGTCATCCATTTTGACACAACGGCTACCCGGCAAATGTCTGCCTGGACGCTGGGTATAAATGCACAGTTACCAGATGATATCGCCGTGCGCTGGGCACATGTGGTGGACGATACTTTTCATGCGCGCTTTTCAGCAACTGCGCGTCGTTATCGCTACATCATCTATAATGAGCCTCTTCGTCCGGGAATTCTGGCAAAAGGCGTCAGTCATTATTACCATCCACTGGATGCAGATAAAATGAATGAAGCTGGTCAGTTTCTGTTAGGTGAACGGGACTTCACATCATTTCGTGCGGCCCAATGCCAATCAAATACACCGTTCCGGAATATTATGTCCCTGTCTGTGCATCGGGCCGGAAGTTATGTCATTCTTGATATTCAGGCGAATGCATTTCTGCATCACATGGTCAGAAACATTACGGGTTCATTATTGCTCGTAGGTACCAGTGAAAAACCAGTTGAATGGATTAGCGAGGTATTAGAGGCAAAAGACAGAACGATATCCGGCGCCACAGCAAAGGCCGAGGGTTTATATCTGGTCGATGTCACATACCCACTGAATTATGGATTACCAAAACCACCATTAGGCCCGTTATGGTTTAACACATAAATTATAACGATAAGTAAACAAACTGTGACTTTTGTGCTTTAATGCACGGTTGATATCTATCGATCAAAACGAGATTAATCAGTAGGTTTTGATCGGGTTAAGACTAAAGTAAGGAATCCCATGAGCTGGCTTGAAAAGATTCTTCCAAAAAGCGATAACACTCGTCGTCATAACATACCTGAAGGTATCTGGACGAAATGCGATGGGTGTGAGCAGGTATTATATAAAGCCGAAGTAGAACGCAGTTTATCTGTTTGTCCAAAATGTGGTCATCACATGCGTATTGGCGCCAGAGCGCGTTTAGAGCGTTTCCTTGATGCCAATAACCGCAGTGAATTGGGCGCTGAACTTGAACCTCAGGATATTCTGAAATTTAAAGATTCTAAAAAATACAAAGATCGCCTGACGTCAGCCCAGAAAGACACCAATGAGAAAGATGCGTTGGTAGTCATGAAGGGAACCGTAAAAGGTGTTCCTGTTGTAGCTTGTGCATTCGAATTCGCATTCATGGGGGGCTCAATGGGTTCCGTTGTCGGTGCCCGTTTTGTACGTGCTGTTGAAGAATGTATTAAAGAGCGCCGTGGTTTGATCTGTTTCTCTGCATCTGGTGGTGCCCGTATGCAGGAAGCCCTGTTCTCCCTGATGCAAATGGCTAAAACCAGTGCTGCGCTTGAGCACTTGAGTGAAGAAGGTTTGCCTTATATCTCTGTCCTGACCGATCCGACTATGGGTGGTGTTTCAGCCAGTTTTGCGATGCTCGGCGATATCAACGTTGGTGAACCTAAGGCATTGATTGGCTTCGCGGGTCCTCGTGTTATCGAGCAGACTGTACGTGAGAAATTACCTGAAGGATTCCAACGGTCAGAATTCCTGCTGGAAAAAGGCGCCATCGATATGATTATCGATCGTCGTGATATGCGCGATAAATTAGCCTCGATTCTGGGTAAATACATGAATCTGAGTGTTATTGAGGAACATCACGCATGACATTACCAGTCATGACCCAAAGCCAGTCTTTATCCGACTGGCTTTCTTATTTAGAGCAGATACATCCTCAGCAGATTGAACTGGGTTTGCAACGTGTCAGAACGGTTGCAGAAAGAATGGATTTAACCCGGTTACCAGGCATTGTTATCACTGTAGGTGGTACCAATGGTAAAGGATCTACCTGTGCAATGCTGGCCAGTATATTACAGGCTGCCGGCTATTCGACAGGAGTCTATGCCTCTCCGCATTTGTTACGTTATAACGAACGGGTAAAAATTAATGGTTGTGAAATCAGCGATGAAGACCTGTGTTCGGCGTTCGGCGAGATTGAGCAAAAAAGGGCTGAAATCAGCCTGACGTTTTTTGAATTCGGAACACTGGCCGCTTTTGCTGTATTTAAAAAATATCAGCCCGATGTCATTATCCTGGAAGTAGGGCTGGGTGGCAGGCTCGATGCGACAAATATTATCGATGCTGATATATCCGTTATTACCAGCATTGACCTAGATCATTGTGACTGGCTTGGCGACACCAAAGAGGCAATTGCAGTAGAAAAAGCCGGAATTTACCGCTCCGGAAAACCGGCAATCTGTGGAGAACCTAATCCTCCGCAAACATTATATACCGCAGTTGAACAGATAAATGCCAGGTTGTATGCGGTCGGGGAACAATTTGATTATCAGGTGACGGGTGATAAATGGGCATTTCAGGGGCAGCATTGGCAACTGAAGGATTTGCCTGTCCCGGTGTTACCATTACAAAATGCAGCAACTGTGTTGGCCACATTAGAACATGTACCTTTATCCATATCACAAGATGCGATCTGTAATGGATTAAGTCAGGTGCAACTTACGGGGCGTTTTCAGACATTACAGCACAATCCGACGGTAATTATTGATGTTGCTCATAATCCTCATGCAGCACGTTACCTGGCTGAGCAGTTGAATAAGCAAAAAGCGGATAGAATTCTGGCAGTCGTGGGTATGCTTAAAGATAAAGATATAGAACATACGCTTCAGCATGTTGTTCCTTATGTTGATATCTGGTACCTGGCTGATTTATCCGGGGCAAGAGCCGCCATGGCGAAAGACTTGGCTGCTGTTCTGCCATCAAAAAGTATTTATACATGTCATGTAAATGTTACTGATGCCTATAAGGCCGCGCTGACTGAAGCGACTGCGCATGATCTCATTATTGTGTTTGGTTCGTTTTTCACTGTTGCGGATGTCCTGGCCGGCACGGTACAACATTAAATTTAAGCAGAGATAATTCAGAGGTTAACTATCTTGGCTACGCAATTTCAGAACCGGTTGATCGGTACCGTTATATTAGTGTCTTTAGGAGTTGTTTTTCTTCCTGATTTATTAATGGGCAAGAAAAATGATATTTCAGCGCCAACTGGCAGCATTCCTTTACGGCCAGAACAATCGTTAGCGGGTGTTGCAACAGGCACTCAAAATACAACTACCAGTTCAAGTGTCGCAACCGCTACTCCAGCATCATCAGGAACCGTCAGTGGTAATCCTGTTGTTGTATCCGACACCGTCTCTGTTGCTGCTAATAATGCACCCGTTTCGGCTGCATCATCTGCGGTTGTTGCCAATAAGGAAAACTGGCAAATTGAAGAAGTTGCTGCTCCGGTGACTATCACGGAAAACGGTGCAGTAAGTGATAAAGAAGTGGTTGCTGTTAATAATGAACCGCAAGATAGCATGACCGACGTTGCCAGGAAGAAGGCGCGCGAACAAGAAGAACTCCGGAAACAAGAACTGCTCGCAGCTGCCAAAGCTAAAGCTGCTGCCCTGGAAGCAAAAAGAAAAGCTGAGCAGTTGGCCTTGTCAAAATCGGATACTGTCACAATGACAGAAAAACCAGTTACTGACGTACAAACCACTGTAAGACGTGATGAAAGTGGTATCACAATAAAAACACCGGCACAGGTTGAAGCTGAAAGAGCGGCTCTGAAATCAGGTTCATCGGTATCAGCGACAACAACTTATAAGCCTGCATCAAAACCGGCTGCGGGTGGTTCCTGGATGATTCAGGTTGGTGTTTTCTCTAATGCGGAGAATGCCAAAGCGTTGGCCGCAAAATTACGTAGCGCAGGTTATAGCGCGTCAGCCCAGCGTTCCGGGCAGTTAACTCGTGTTGTCGTTGGTCCTGACGTGTCAAAGGATAAATTACAATCAATGCTGAGTGGCATTAACCGCGTTGGCGGCACGTCAGCCAGAATTATTTCATATTCATCGATCAATTGAGTAAGCCGAATATGAAAAATACGGATCTGGAATCATACCTCAATAGTTTACTGGCAGTTTCTCTATTCAAAGACTATGCGCCTAATGGGTTGCAGGTCGAGGGAAAAAGGGAAATCAAAAAAATTATTACCGGGGTAACGGCATCTCAGGCATTAGTTGATGAAGCTATCCGGCTTCAGGCGGATGCGTTACTGGTTCATCACGGTTACTTCTGGCCAGGTGAACCCCAGGCAATAAGAGGTATGAAAGGGCAGCGGATCCGTAGTTTAATCAGAAATGAAATTAACCTTCTGGCGTATCATCTTCCGCTCGATGCACATATCCACTTGGGTAATAACGCGAAATTAGGAGAAAAATTAGGTTTAATTGGTATAGAACCAATCAACCCTGAAGATCCTCAATGTCTTGTTTTCCATGGATATTTGCCGGAGTCAATGTCTGCATTGCAGATGACAGGCTATATCACCTCTGCTTTGAAAAGAGAACCATTAATCAGCCATCATCCGGAAAATAAGCTTAGTCATATAGCCTGGTGTAGCGGCGGTGCGCAAAACTATATTCAGCAAGCCATAGACTATGGTGTTGATGCATATATCAGTGGCGAAGTTTCAGAGCATACGATCCATACTGCCCGGGAAAACGATGTGGTTTTCTATGCCGCAGGTCATCACGCCACCGAGCGTTATGGCATTAAGGCATTAGGGGAGTGGTTACAGCAACAATTCAGTGAACTGGAAGTGCATTTTATCGATATTGATAATCCTGCATAACCGGATAGTCGGACTAACATGTCATATAGCTATATAGATTCAGATATTTTATTACAGCCATTGCTGGCTGAAATCAGTTCCACCCCAATCTTGCTGCTGGATACCGAATTTATTCGTGTTTCAACGTATTTTCCTAAACTAGGGTTATTGCAGATCCATATTAATTCTGTTGATTATCTTATCGACCCCTTGGCTATTAGCTCAACCCAGTTGTTATGGGATGCAATTTTTTCTGATAACAAACTTTTTGTTTTTCATTCATGCAAAGAAGACCTGGATGTCTTGCAGGTTTGTACGAAAAAATTGCCTGGCAGAATATTCGATACACAAGTCGCAGCGGCATTTCTTGGTTATGGCGCATCCTTAGGGTATGCGGGCCTGGTCGAACAGGTCTGTTCTGTTCCCGTAGCCAAGGATCAAACCTTGACGGACTGGCTGGCCAGACCACTGACGGACGCGCAAAAGTTTTATGCGGCCAAAGATGTTTCTTACCTTGAATCCTTATATGAACATCTGAGTCAGGATCTTGACAGAACAGGAAAAACAGCATGGTTTAATGAAGAGATGGTTTCATTACTGGATGCCAAACAACAGACGATCATCTCTGATGATTTATTTCGTGAAATCAGCGGCGCCTGGCAATTATATCCGTCAGAGCTCGCGGTATTGCGTGAACTGGCTAAATGGCGTTACCAGACGGCAATCTCGGAAGATAGACCGCAAAACTTTGTTCTGAGGGAAGAAGTTCTGATTGAGTTAAGCCGGAAACGGCCCCAAACTCCGCGGGAACTTGGGCAAACCGAAATTGCGCCACAACAAAAAAATCGTTATGCGACTGCAATTCTGGAATGTATTCAGAAGGGAATGAGCTGTCCTGCAGAATCACAGCCGGAAAGACTGAAACGCATGATCGATTTCCCACACTACAAACATGATTTTAAGCAAATAAAGCAACGGGTTGATACTGCGGCAAAAGCTAATCATTTGCCTGCTGAATTATTGGGTTCGAGAAAGTTAATCAACCAATATCTGCTTTGGTTGTACGAAGGGAAGAACACTGATGCAGAAAAACCCAAGCTAATGTCAGGTTGGCGGAATTCGTTACTGGCCTTGTAATAACAAGGAATGTACCACCCCGATAATTGATAAAAACCAATATCGGGGTAGTACGCTACTGAAAGTTTTTTAGCTTTTTGTTTCTTCGCTGTTTTCAGCATTCTGCTGTTTTTCATCGGACAGCATAATATTCAGCTCAAGAACAGAAAGTTGCTCGCCTTTTTTGTCCAGTTGCACAGATACCTGTTCAGGATCAATCTGCACATATTTTCTGATCACGTCCAGAATATCCTGTTTTAACTGGGGTAAATAGTCAGGACCACTGCGGCTGGTTCTTTCATGCGCAACAATAATCTGCAACCGTTCTTTAGCCAGTTTCGCCGTGTTCTCTTTTCTGGATTTCAGAAAAAAATCAAGCAATGACATCAGGTGTTATCCTCCGAACAGGCGGTTAAAAAAGCCTTTTTTCTCTTCCTGCAAGAAACGAAAATCACGTTTCTCTCCCAGTAAACGGGCAACAGTATCAAGATATGCCTGGCCGGCATCTGAGTTCTGATCCAATATTACCGGCTCACCTGAGTTTGATGCACGTAAAACAGCCTGTGATTCAGGAATCACGCCCACTAATGGAATTGCCAGTATTTCCTGAACATCTTCTACGCTCAGCATATCGCCTCTGTTTACTCGTCCAGGAGCATAGCGAGTCAGTAACAGATGTTCTTTTACAGGTTCAAGGCTTTGCTCTGCCCGACGTGATTTTGATGCCAGAATTCCAAGAATACGGTCAGAATCGCGAACAGAAGAAACTTCCGGGTTAGTGGTTACAATTGCTTCATCAGCAAAATACAAAGCCATTAATGCACCGGTTTCAATACCGGCAGGAGAATCACAGATAATATAGTCAAAATCCATCTCCTGCAGTTTATTAATGATCTTCTCAACACCTTCTTTGGTTAAGGCGTCTTTATCACGAGTCTGTGACGCAGGAAGAATAAAAAGGTTTTCGACGCGTTTGTCTTTTATCAGAGCCTGATTCAGTGTGGCTTCGCCATTTATGACATTGACAAAGTCATAAACGACCCGGCGTTCACAGCCCATGATCAGGTCCAGATTTCGTAGTCCGATATCGAAATCAATGACAACGGTTTTCTTTCCCCGTTGTGCCAGACCGGTACTGATAGCAGCACTACTTGTGGTCTTACCAACACCACCCTTACCGGATGTAACGACAATAATTCGTGCCATGAATATTACCCTTGTAAACCGTTAGCTAGTTAATTTGTCAAAAATAATCTTTTCATTTTCCAGACGGATCTGGACTTCCCGGCCAATATGTTGTTCGGGGAGGCTATCACTCAGCAGATAGTGTCCTGCTATTGAAATTAATTCGGCTTCAAGGTGGCCACAGAAAATCTGTGCATCTTGATTGCCTCTTGCTCCGGCAAGCGCTCGGCCTCTTAACGTACCATATACATGAATACTATCATTGGAAATAATTTCAGCGCCGTTACTCACAGAACCCAGAATAACGACAGGGCCAGGAGAGTAAATTTGCTGTCCAGAGCGCACATTACCTTGCACAACCCGGGTCGGAACTAAACTTTCGGCTTCGCTTGCTATATTGCTCCGTGATGCCTGCTGTTCTTCTCTTAATTCTGATGGTGTCTTATAAATGGTTTCTTTCGGGGTGTGTAAAGCAACAGAATCAGAACTTGTTTCCTTTCCTGCAGTCAGGATTGCCAGTCCGGCCTGCTTTGCCGCTTCGCGCATTTCGTTACTTTTAACGCCGGTCACACCGACAGGAATAAAATTAGCGCTCAGAATCGCAGACATGATTTGAGAAAAATCAGGTACTTCATCAAGCAGTTCAACATTGATAACCAGAGGCGCAGAATCAAAGAATTTTGGAGCCTGGCTTGCTTTTTGTTCAAGAAGCTGTTGGATCTGTGCAGGTACTGCATCCTCAAGATGCAATACGGTCATTGTAAAAACACTTCCTTTCAACTCGTAACTGCGTTCGGACATTCGTCCACTCCATACAACAATACAATGAGTATTAATGGCATCACATGTTATATTTCCGGACAATTCATAGCAACAAACCCCAGGGAAATTAATCAGAATCATGATCTGTGCTGTTTATCGGAGTAGAAAGCGACCCAATACCTATCTTTTTTTGGCTAAAAAAGATGATTTTTCAGTCATTCCTGATGAATTGTTGAAGATTTTCGGCAAACCGGAACTGACGATGGTATTGCCGGAAGATAAGCTGGGCAAAATCGCCGGGGTCTCCAAAGAAAAACTTCTGCAGGAATTAACAACCAACCGCTATTGGTTATGGATTAAGCAGGAAGAAGATAATTTGCTGGTACAACATCTTGCCTCCTTATCCCGGGAAGATGTTCATGAATAAAGAAGAACTGATCAAAAGCCGCTACTGGGAACATAAAGAGCTCGAAGAGCTGACAGATGAAGAGTGGGAGATGCTTTGTGACGGTTGCGGACATTGTTGCCTGACAAAACTGATAGACGAAGACACAGATGAGCTGGTCTATACCAATGTCGCCTGTAATCTACTTGATCTGGAAAGTTGTAGTTGCTCTAACTACCTGAATCGCCATAAGTTTGAACCAGATTGCATTAAGCTGGATGCGCATCTCGCCAGAACATTGCCATGGTTACCATCTACCTGCGCATACCGGCGGGTAGCAGAAAAAAAACCATTACCATTTTGGCACCCTCTGCTGACAGGGGATAAAAGAAAGATGTACCGGTATGGCAAGTCAGTAAAAGGCAAGGTTGTTCATGAGCGCAACCGGGGGGAGTGGGAAGAGCATATCGTTGTCTGGAAACTCTGATCTTTATTGGCTTCTAATTCTTTAAATTCAGGATAATAACAATGACTAATCATATTCTTTTCCCGGTTGTAACCATTGATGGTCCGGGTGGCGCAGGAAAAGGTACTCTGTGCATGTTGTTGGCTACCCGGCTGGGCTGGCACCTGCTTGATTCCGGTGCCATTTACCGGGTACTGGCCGTTGCCGCAATGAAACAAAGTGTTGAACTTGATGATATCGCACGGTTGACGGAACTCGCCAGCAACTTGAATGTTTCTTTCCCGATTGAGAATAATCAGGTTCTGATTGTGCTTGATGGCGTTAATGTGACTGACGAAATCAGAACTGAACAAACAGGTAATCTTGCCAGTAAAGTGGCCGCTTATCCTGAAGTCAGAGCCGCGTTACTGGTCCGGCAACAGAATTTTGCCCAATCACCAGGATTAATTGCAGACGGCAGGGATATGGGAACGGTCGTTTTTCCTTCCGCGTCACTGAAAATATTCCTTGATGCAAGCGCCGAAGAGCGAGCAAAGCGCAGACAATTGCAGTTGCAGCAAAAAGGAATAAATGTTAATTTTGATAATCTTTTACAAGAAATTCAGGAACGTGATTTCCGGGATCGGAACCGCCCTGTTGCGCCGTTAAAACCTGCGGATGATGCTATCGTTATAGATTCAACCAGCATGTCAATTGATGCCGTTTTCAATCAGGTGTTGGCGCTTGTAAATCAACGGATTATTCGGGCTGAGTAATCAGCCTGAATCGGTCAGACCAAGGATAGGGATGGCTAAATAACCACAACCCCATAGCGGCCGGATTGCCCTGTGGACGTTATTAACTTTTAAGTGTTTTTAAACATGACTGAATCTTTTGCTCAACTCTTTGAAGAGTCTCTGAAACAACTGGAAACCCGTCCTGGTGCCATCGTTAAAGGTACTGTAGTTGCCATCGAAAACGGCATCGTACTGGTTGACGCTGGTCTGAAATCAGAATCTGCAATCCCTGCTGAACAGTTCAAAAATGCACTGGGCGAGCTGGAAATTGCACTGGGTGACGTAGTTGACGTAGCTCTGGACTCTGTAGAAGACGGTTTCGGTGAGACTCTGCTGTCTCGTGAGAAAGCTAAACGTCACGAAGCATGGTTGCAGCTGGAAAAAGCATACGAAGAACAGGCTACTGTTGTTGGTCTGATCAATGGCAAAGTGAAAGGCGGTTTCACCGTAGAACTGAACGGTATCCGTGCATTCCTGCCAGGCTCTCTGGTTGACGTGCGTCCAGTACGTGACACTGCTCACCTGGAAGGCAAAGAGCTTGAGTTCAAAGTTATCAAGCTGGATCAGAAACGCAACAACGTTGTTGTTTCTCGTCGTGCTGTTATCGAAACTGAAAACTCTTCTGAGCGTGACAGCCTGCTGTCTACTCTGCAAGAAGGCCATGAAGTTAAAGGTATCGTTAAGAACCTGACTGACTACGGTGCATTCGTAGATCTGGGTGGTGTTGACGGTCTGCTGCACATCACTGACATGGCATGGAAACGTGTTAAACACCCATCCGAAATCGTGAACGTTGGTGATGAAATCACCGTTAAAGTTCTGAAATTCGACCGTGAGCGCACTCGTGTGTCTCTGGGCCTGAAACAGCTTGGCGAAGATCCGTGGGTAGCTATCGCTAAACGTTACCCAGAAGGTGCACGTCTGACTGGTCGTGTGACTAACCTGACTGATTACGGCTGCTTCGTAGAAATCGAAGAAGGCGTTGAAGGTCTGGTTCACGTTTCTGAAATGGACTGGACTAACAAAAACATTCACCCATCTAAAGTTGTTAACGTGGGTGACACTGTTGAAGTTATGGTTCTGGACATCGACGAAGAACGTCGCCGTATCTCCCTGGGTCTGAAGCAGTGCAAAGCTAACCCATGGCAGCAATTCGCAGAAACTCATGCGAAAGGCGATCGCGTAAGCGGTAAGATCAAATCTATCACTGATTTCGGTATCTTCATTGGTCTGGACGGTGGTATCGATGGTCTGGTTCACCTGTCTGACATCTCCTGGAACGTAACTGGCGAAGACGCTGTTCGTGAGTTCAAGAAAGGCGACGAAATCGAAGCAGTTGTGCTGCAGGTAGATCCAGAGCGTGAGCGTATCTCTCTGGGTGTTAAACAGATCGAAGAAGATCCGTTCAACAAGTACCTGTCAGATAACAAAAAAGGTGCTATCGTTAAAGGTAAGGTAACTGCCGTTGACAGCAAAGGCGCTACCATTGAGCTGGAAGAAGGTGTTGAAGGCTACATCCGTGCTGCTGATGCATCGCGTGATCGTGTAGAAGACGCATCTCTGGTTCTGTCTGTTGGTGATGAAGTTGAAGCCAAATTCATGGGCGTTGACCGTAAAAACCGTACAGTGAGCCTGTCAGTTCGTGCTAAAGACGAAGCTGAAGAAAAAACAGCTATGGATTCTCTGAATCAGCAAGAAGAAGCTGGTTTCGGTAATGCAATGGCTGAAGCTTTCAAAGCTGCTAAAGGCGAATAATCGCTCTTAAAATGGAGCGGTGAAAGCCGCTCCATTTAATTTGATCTCATGCTGGGGAGAATACTTATGACGAAATCTGATCTCATTGAACGTCTTTCTTCTAGTCAGCAACATCTTGCCGCTAAGGATGTTGAGGCTGCAGTTCGGGAAATCCTCGAGTGCATGGCTGGCACCCTTGAAAGCGGAAACCGTATCGAAATTCGCGGTTTTGGTAGTTTTTCCCTTCACTACAGAGCGCCAAGAGTTGGTCGCAACCCTAAAACAGGGGAGAAAGTGGAACTTCTGGCCAAGAGCGTCCCCCATTTCAAACCCGGCAAAGAGTTAAGAGAACGCGTAAACTCTTTGTAATTCAACTCTGTTTGGTGTTGACATGAAATTTTTGAAATCCATATTGTATTTCATGGCTGTTTTGTCGTTAGCCATGTTCTTGGTGACTTTGGGTTCGGTTAACGGTCAACAAATTCATATTAATTTTCTGATTGCTCAAGATGATTTCAGTCTTGCGGCTCTGCTTGTCGGTGCTTTCTTTTCAGGATTCCTAGTTGCGTTATGTGCGCTGGGATTCAGCTATATTGTCACCAGATTAAAATTACGCAAATTACAGAATCATATCGCTCGGCTATCTTCTCAGATCAATACACCAGTTAAGGAATAATAGAATTAATGCTGGAGTTACTCTTCCTGCTTTTGCCAGTGGCAGTGGCTTATGGCTGGTACATGGGAAGACGAAGTGTCCGTATTGATGAAGATCGTAAAACCTCTCAGCGTTCAAGAAGTTACGCTGCAGGTATTAACTTCCTGCTCTCTGAACAGCCAGACAAAGCTGTAGATCTATTTATAGATTTATTACAGGTTGATACAGACACCATTGATACTCATCTCGCGCTGGGGAATTTATTCCGTCAGAGAGGTGAGGTCGATCGCGCTATTCGAATTCATCAGAATCTGGTTGCCCGCTGTCTTGATTCTACAGAACAACAAAATCTCTCGATGCTTGAATTAGCTCGAGATTTTGTTGCTGCTGGCTTGTTAGATAGAGCAGAAAGTGTGCTTATTAAATTATTAGATGATGATGAATTGGCGGATGATGCCAGAAAGATGTTGCTGCAAATTTATGAGCAACTGAATGAATGGCAGAAAGCTATTGATATAGCGGAAAAGCTATCCAGTAAAAATCATCACAGAATTGTTGCGCATTATTACTGCCAACTGGCAGAAATTGATTTCTCCCTGGCAGATTTCAAAATAATAGCTTCCAGATTAAAAAGAGCATTAAAGGCAGATCCTCAATGTGTTCGGGCTCAGATGTTGCTGTCTCAACTATATATAAAACACCAACAGTACGAGCTGGCGATTAAACATATTGATCAAATTCCTGATTTATCTCCGGCATTTGCCAGTGAGGCATGGAAGCTATTACTACAATGCAAGCCTCATATGGATGAGAATAGTTTTACATCGATATTAATCCGATGGCTTGAGAAAACACAGAATACTACTGTTGCGCTTGCATTAGCTGAGACCATTCAGGCTCGGCAGGGCATTCGTGATGCAGAAGCATTTATATTACGTCATATCAAAAGGAATCCGACAATGAAGGGATTTCATCGCTTAATGACGTATCAATTAGAGGCTATGCATGATGATAAAGCGACAGAGAGCATTGCTTTATTACGCTCGTTAGTTGAGAAGCAAATGGCTATTAAGCCAATCTACCGTTGTGCACATTGTGGTTTTTCCAGCAAGGTCATATTTTGGCATTGTCCATCATGTAAGCAGTGGGGAAGTATTTCACCGATCCAAGGTCTGGATGGTGACTAATTAATATCGGCAGGAAATATGACAGAACCTAAAGTTATCGTTGCGCTTGATTTTGCAAAAAAAGAAGAAGCTTTATCTTTTGTTGATCAGGTTACGCCTTCAGATTGTCGCTTAAAAATCGGCAAAGAGATGTTCACTTATTATGGTCCACAGTTTGTTGAATTGCTGGTCAAGAAAGGATTCGATGTATTTCTGGATTTGAAATTTCACGATATCCCGACAACAGTGGCTAAAGCTGTTAAAGCGAGTGCTGAGATGGGCGTTTGGATGGTGAACGTTCATGCATCAGGTGGCCGGAAAATGATGGAAGCCGCTCGTAGTGCGTTATTACCTTATGGCGATAAAGCACCAATGCTGATCGCTGTTACTGTGTTAACCAGTATGGAACAGAGCGACCTGGCTGATATAGGGCTTGATATCCCACCTTTCGAACAGGTATTACGTCTGGCCACATTGACACAGCAAGCTGGTCTGGATGGTGTGGTTTGTTCAGCGCAGGAAGCCTCTGTACTGAAATCAAAACTGGGCAGTGATTTTAAATTGATTACCCCGGGTATCCGGTTGGATGTGTCTGCTAAAGTCGATGACCAGAGCCGTGTGATGACCCCGGTAGATGCCATTAGAGCGGGTGCGGATTATCTGGTTATTGGTCGTCCTGTGACACAGGCAGCATCTCCACGCGATGTTTTACGTGCAATAAACCAGTCTTTAGTTTGAGATTAACAGATAAAGCCTAAGAGCCGCATTTATGCGGCTTTTCTTTTATAGAGCAAAGCCAGAACTATACCTGTTATCGATCCAATCCAATGAGACTGCCAGTGAACGTTCATGCCTATTATCTGGGTACTGATGCTGTTTGCAGATATGGCGTCTACACCAAGTTTAATAAATAGAATCAAAAGCACACATACAGGAAACCAGGAATGTCTCCGCCGCCATTCGGTGACTGAATACCAGCTGTATAACCCATGTAACGCGCCTGAGAAGCCCAGATAGAATTCTGTTGAGGGTAACATCAGATATATTGCCAGATTGACGCAAAACACCTGTAATAGGCTTATTACAGACCATACCCGCAATGCTATCTGGTTCTCGTATAGAGTTAACAGTAAAAACAAGCCGATGAGATTGAGTATTAGGTGGGGCGTATTGGCATGCACCAGTCCACCTGTTACTAATCGCCAGTACTCCTGGTGTTCGATCAGCGTCCGCTCAAAAGCCAGGTTTGTGATAAATGTCTGAATGAATTGCAGTATAAACAGAAAAAGGGAAGCGAGCAGGAAGAAAATAATATTGGAGCGGAGAAAGACATGCCGCACATAACTGGTTATGGAATTATGTGCGGCCACAATTATTATTGTCTTTCGATCAGGAAATCATCCAGTGATTTACCTTGTGCGATGGCTTCACGAATTGGTACAGGCTGACGGCCCTGACCAGTCCAGGTTTGTTCCTGACCATCAGCATCAGTATAACGATATTTAGCAGGACGAGGAGCGCGTTTACTGGTTTTTTCAGCTTCTGGTTGACCTTGCAGTAATTCAGCAATGTCGATACCTTCAGCGCGCAGTAATTCTTTATACTCTGAAATTTTACGAGTACGTTCTTCCTGTTGTTTACGCATACTTTCTTCAGATTCACGACGTTCTTCAACAATCGCTGCTAACTTTTCAAAACCTTCATTTAGCTGTTCCAAAGTCAATTCGCGGGTAACAGCTCGCAGACTGCGAACATTTAAAAACACTCTCAGAAAATCAGACATGGAAATGACCTTATAGAAATAATTGGGTTACATTTATAATTTATAAATGATAAATAAAATAGTCAATCAAAGAGATGATTATTTTTTAAATAAGAACTAAAAATGACTTTAATTAGTGCTGATTTAGTCCGTGTCTCAAGCCGTCATATGTCATTTTTAGGTATAAGTCATATATTGCTTAGAGAACAAGGGGCGACTAATTGAAAAAAACTAAAGCACTACACTAGAGGGTTATAACGGGCACAAAAGGTGAGGAATGACACGAAAAATAAAAAAATATCAAGAAATTGGTTGTGTGGAATAAGGGTGCAAAAGAGTCAGATTGACTTCAGTGTGATGGTGCCGCCGGCCGGAGTCGAACCGGCACGCTGTAACCAGCGAGGGATTTTAAATCCCTTGTGTCTACCAATTTCACCACGGCGGCACATATTTGGAGGCGCGTCCCGGAGTCGAACCGGGCTAGACGGATTTGCAATCCGCTACATAACCGCTTTGTTAACGCGCCTTATTTTGGAGCGGGAAACGAGACTCGAACTCGCGACCCTAACCTTGGCAAGGTTATGCTCTACCAACTGAGCTATTCCCGCTTTCAATGTTGTTGAATTCTATATATATCTGACGCAGAGTCAACATCATTTCATATTCATGCGTTCGTTCGACGCTTTTTTATGCAAAACCTTATTTGGTTGTATTAAGTAACTCAGGTTTTGCTGCTTTAAGATACTGCATCATTGAATAAAAGGTCAAAATAACAGCAACATACAGCAAAGCATAAGACAACCAGATCATCCAGATGTTGTATTGCCAGATCAACCCAGTCAGAGAAACCATCTGTATAGTGGTTTTCCATTTACCAGCCAGACCAACGGCAACCGATGCCCGTTTTCCCAGTTCGGCCATCCATTCCCGTAGTGCCGAGATCAGAATTTCACGACCAATCATAATAACAGCAGGAATAGTGATAAATACGGAGCTGTAATGTTCAACAATAAGAACAAGCGCTGTAGCGACCATCACTTTATCCGCAACCGGATCAAGGAAGGCGCCGAAGGCTGTGCTTTGATTCAAACGTCTGGCCAAATAGCCATCGAACCAGTCGGTAATGGCTGCCAGCACAAAGAAAATTGCGGCTGCAAAGTAACTCCACGCAACAGGGAAGTAGAAAACCACAACAAAAACAGGAATCAGAGCGAGACGAAACAGTGTCAAAAGATTAGGAATATTCAGCATGATCAACGATCCAGACGATTTTTAATGTAAGGTATCATAAATGACCTGTGCTAAGGCAGGGCTTATACCCGGAACTTTTGCTAATTCGTCGGGCGTAGCACGAATTATTTCCTGTATACCTCCCAAATATTTTAATAAAGCCTGCCGACGCTTGGCACCGATACCCGGGACTGTTTCCAGAAGACTTTCGGTCCGCTTTTTATTTCTGCGGTGTCGATGCCCGGTAATGGCGAAGCGATGTGACTCATCGCGGATATGCTGTATCAGGTGCAGAGCTGGCATATCGGCTGGCAAATGAGTTTCTTCATGGGTATTTCCGAAAATCAGGGTTTCTAATCCTGGCTTTCTGGATTCACCTTTAGCGATACCGATAAGAAATGGCTGTTTCTGCAGTTGATGAGACAAGCCGGATAGTACTGATTCAGCCTGTTTTAGTTGCCCTAAACCACCATCAATAAACAAGATATCGGGAATTTTCTCCGCATCTTGCTGTTTATTAAACCTGCGGAATAACGCCTGTTTCATTGCGGCATAGTCATCCCCCGGAGTGATATCCTCAATATTATACAGGCGATATTCACTGGTTCTGGGGCCTTCCCGGTCGAATACGACACAAGACGCAACCGTGGCTTCACCCTGGGTATGCGAGATATCAAAGCATTCCATTCGTTTGATGGGGGTGCTGAATCGGAGTATTTCCTGTAACTGCCGGAATCGTTGCTCAATCGTTGTTTTATGTGCAAGTTTACTATTCAGTGCGGCTTCAGCGTTGGTTGTGGCTAGTTGACAATAGCGGGCGCGCTCGCTGCGCGTCCTGCTGGTAATCCTTATTTTAAGTCCGGCAATCTGACTGAGCATTTCAGAAAGATCATCTTCGTCCTCCATTTTATGATCAAGGATGATCTCTTTTGGCAGTTGCCGTCCGGATACGTCAGAAAGATAAAATTGTTGAATGAATGCATATAGCAACTCAGAAACATCACTATCTGCAGGTAGTGATGGGAAATAATTTCTGCTGCCAAGCACCTTTCCTTGCCGTATAAAAAGTACATGCACACTGGCAATACCATTTTTGATGGCTGTACCTATAATATCCAGATCATCAAATATATTGCCGCTGACAGATTGCTGTTCCTGAATTTTACGCAGATTCTGGATCTGATCCCGCAGGCTGGCCGCTTCTTCGAAACGTAACGCACTGCTGGCTTTTTCCATTTTGCTAACCAGCAGAGCAATAACCTGCTGGTTTTTCCCCTGTAAAAACATCCGAACCAGATTAACCTGCTCCATATACTGCTCATCACTGATTAATCCGGTAACACACGGCCCGCTGCAACGCTTCAGTTGATAAAGCAGACAAGGGCGGGAACGGTTGGCATAAACCGAGTCTTCGCATTGGCGTATCGGAAAGATCTTTTGTATGACATGCAGGCTTTCTTTAACCGCATAACCACTGGGGTAGGGCCCGAAATATTCGCCTTTCTGCTTTCTGACACCGCGATGCAGGCTGAGGCGGGGGTGCTGATGTGATGATAAAAATATATAGGGATAGGATTTATCATCGCGCAATAAAATATTGTATTTAGGTCGGTGTTGCTTGATCAGATTATGTTCAAGTATTAGCGCTTCTGTTTCCGTCAGGGTGACAGTGACTTGAATATCAGCAATATTGCTGACCAGTGCACGGGTTTTTGCACTATCAACATTAGTCCGGAAATAGGAGGATAATCGCTTCTTAAGATTCTTGGCTTTCCCGACATAAATGATACAGCCTGCGCTATCGGTCATTCGATAAACGCCGGGCTGTTCAGTTACTACCTTGAGAAATCGCTGATAATCAAATCCGGATGAAGTCGTCGCGTTCAATGCCGATCCTTTGGATGCTCTATAACGTTTCTGCGTCCAAAATACCGTAACGGATAGCCATTCTTGTCAACTCAACATCACCGTTGATATTCAATTTCTCAAAAAGACGGTACCGGTAGCTGTTGACTGTTTTCGGACTTAGATTAAGGCTTTCTGCAATATCTTGAACTTTATCACCCTTGGTGATCATCATGGTGATTTGCATTTCACGATCAGACAACGCTTTAAAGGGATTATCCGTTACCGGAGTACAAACCTGGCTCAATGCGATTTGCTGAGCAATCTCAGGGGAGATGTAGCGCTGACCTGAATTAACTGCACGAATAGCGTGGATCATTTCGTCCGGTGCAGAACATTTGGTCAGATAGCCTGCAGCACCGGCCTGCATTACTTTCAACGGGAACGGTGTTTCAGTATGAACAGTTAATACTATGATTTTGATATCAGGTTTAAAACGAAGTATTTTTTTTGTTGCTTCCAGTCCACCGATACCAGGCATGTTCATATCCATGAGGATGACATCGGCCTGGTTTTCTCTGAACCACTGGACTGCCTGTTCGCCACTTACAGCTTCTCCGACTACCCGAAG
Organism: Tolumonas osonensis; assembly: GCF_014202415.1. Classification (GTDB taxonomy): domain Bacteria; phylum Pseudomonadota; class Gammaproteobacteria; order Enterobacterales; family Aeromonadaceae; genus Tolumonas; species Tolumonas osonensis. The sequence goes on along the minus strand of NZ_JACHGR010000002.1, from coordinate 188,518 downwards.
ACCACGAACATCTTCCAGTATGCGGCGAATACCTGTGCGTACCAGCTCATGATCATCCACCAGAAATACACTAATCAATCGAGTTGCTCCGCTTATGACTAAGAAGGATGTTTAACAAATTATAGTAAACACCGGTTACACACCTACATATGTATATAAAACATGCTTCCTGCCGTCTTCAGTATGCTGGCTGAAATTAAAAAAGTGAAGAGGAATTGCTTTGCTATTGAAGTAAATAATGATTTCATGACATGAAATCGATTTCTGCCGGAGGTGCGCTATGACTGGCATAGCGAAAGAAAAATATCGTTTAGCTTATAAAACACCCGATTTTGTGATTGAACAGATTGATCTTGATATATCACTGAATGAAACCTGTACTCAGGTTACTGCGACGAGTCTGGTCAAACGGCAGGGTGATCATAAGAATTCCCTAGTTCTTGATGGCGAAGAGTTAACTCTGATTTCTGTTTTAGTGGATAAAAACGCGGTCAGCTACCGAATCGAAAATAATCAGTTATGCATCGATAATGTTCCTGATTCCTTTGAGCTTAAGATTGAAACCCAAATTAATCCGGCTGCCAATAGCGCGCTGGAAGGGTTGTATAAATCAGGAAATGCATTCTGCACACAATGTGAAGCGGAAGGCTTCAGACGAATTACTTATTATCTGGATCGTCCGGATGTATTGGCACGGTTTACTACCAGAATAACAGCGGATAAAGCGGCTTATCCCATTTTACTTTCGAATGGTAACCGTATAGCGGCAGGTGATAATACGGATGGAACCCATTGGGTTCAGTGGCGCGATCCTTTCCCGAAACCTTGTTACCTTTTTGCGCTGGTCGCGGGTGATTTTGATGTCCTGAAAGACACGTTCACCACGAAGAGCGGCCGTACTGTACAGTTAGAACTGTTTGTCGATAAGGGAAACCTGAACCGTAGTTATCATGCGATGAGCAGCCTGAAAAAATCCATGGCCTGGGATGAACAACGGTTCGGACTTGAATACGACCTGGATATTTACATGATCGTGGCGGTTGATTTTTTCAACATGGGCGCGATGGAAAACAAAGGGCTGAATATTTTTAATGCCAAATTTGTTCTCGCAAACTCTGAATCTGCAACTGACACCGACTACTTTGATATTGAAAGAGTGATCGGTCATGAATACTTCCATAATTGGACAGGTAACCGGATTACTTGTCGCGACTGGTTTCAGCTTAGTCTGAAAGAGGGATTGACGGTATTTCGGGATCAGGAGTTTTCCTCTGATTTGGGTTCCAGAGCGATTAACCGCATCCGGAATGTCAAAATTATTCGCGGTCCTCAATTTGCGGAAGATGCTGGTCCGATGTCACATCCGATTCGTCCGGATGTCGTCATGGAAATGAATAACTTTTATACCCTGACAGTGTATGAGAAGGGATCGGAAGTGATCCGGATGTTACATACCATTCTGGGTGAAGAACGATTCCAGGCAGGGATGCGGTTGTATGTTTCCCGTCATGATGGGCAGGCCGTCACCTGTGATGATTTTGTGCAGGCAATGCAGGATGCGTCGGGTATTGATCTGACCCGGTTCCGGCAGTGGTATGCACAATCAGGTACGCCCGTACTGAATGTTACAGATGAATTTGATGCTGCTAACCAGAAATATATTCTGCACGTTAAGCAACATACCCCACCAACAGCTGATCAAAAAGAGAAGTCTGTTCTGCATATCCCACTGAGTCTTGCTTTGTATGATCAGAAGGGTGGTTATCTTGGTGATCAATATGATCAGGTGATTAATATCTGTCAGGATCAGCAATCAATTGAATTTAACGGCATGACAGAAAAACCGGTGGTGGCGTTACTGCAGGATTTTTCAGCGCCGGTGAAACTGGAATTTGACTACGCTGATCAGGATCTTCTGGTGTTAATGCAACACTCCAGAAGTGCGTTCACCCGCTGGGATGCTGCTCAGACATTATTGAATAAATATATCCGCATGAATGTGGAGCGCGTACGTAACCTGCAGAAACCAGAGCTGCCGGCAGCATTAGTTGATGTCTTTGCCGAGATCCTGCGTGATCAGACTTTGGACAAATCGCTGATCGCAGAGATGATGCGAATTCCGTCTGAAACCAGTATGGCTGAGTTATTTGACGAAATAGATGTTGATGCTATTCATGAGGTCAGATGTTTTATTGAGCAGTCAATTGCGACTCAGCTGCATGATGTTTTTGTTGAGGTATATCAGCAAAACAAGACCATACAATATCAGCTGACACAGACGGATATTGCTAAACGGGATCTGGTTTCCGTTTGCCTGGCGTATATTGCATTAAATGGTAATGAGGCGGATCAGCAGATTGTCTCTGCACATTTCCATTCTGCAGATAACATGACCGACGTTCTGGCTGCCATGCAAGCCGCAAAACAAGGACAATTACCTGTTCTGCAGGAGATGATGCACGCTTTTGAAGCTAAATGGCAACATGATGGACTGGTCATGGATAACTGGTTCCGTTTACAAGCCACATCGCCGGCGGCTGATTGTCTGGATGTGGTGAAATCACTGCTGAAGCATCCTTCATTCAGTATGCAGAATCCGAACCGCTTGCGGGCCTTGATTGGAACATTCAGTGCAGCGAATCCATACCGTTTCCATGCCATTGATGGTTCCGGATATACCTTCCTGCGGGAAATGCTGGACGAACTAAATCATAGTAACCCTCAGGTAGCATCACGTTTAATTACACCTTTACTTCAATTCAAACGGTTTGATCCGACCCGTCAATCTTTGATGAAACAAGAGCTGAAACGTTTATCGGCCCGCCCGGATTTATCCCGCGATTTGTTTGAAAAAGTGTCTAAGGCATTGGCTCAGTAACAAGAAAATAACACAGGCGTGAATAATCACGCCTGTTAACACGTTTGTTCTGATTTCTTCTATTTATTCCAGTGTATCGGGAATGCATAAGGGTGCGCCGGTTTGCTTTTCGGGCTAAAATAGCGCGGAAAAAATTTGTCTGAACACCACCGCATTCGAGAGAGGACCTTGATGTTTTATTATCCGTTAGCCCGTCATTTCCTGTTTAAACTAGATCCTGAAGTTGCTCATGAATTGAGTATTCATCAGTTGGCATGGATGGGTGGAACGCCTTTTGAGCTGTTCTTTCGCAACAAGCTGCCTTCTCGTCCGGTTGAGGTTATGGGGCTTAAATTTGATAACCCGGTCGGTCTGGCTGCCGGTTTAGACAAAGACGGTGATGCCATTGATGCATTTGGTGCTATGGGCTTTGGTTTTATTGAAGTTGGCACGGTTACTCCGCGTCCACAACCGGGAAATGATAAGCCCCGGATCTTCCGAGTTATCCCGGCGCAGGGAATCATTAACCGGATGGGGTTCAATAATAAAGGCGTAGACAATCTGATCGAGAATGTCAAAAAGAGCCATTACAAAGGAATTCTTGGTATTAATATCGGCAAGAACAAAGATACGCCGATTGAAAATGGCAAAGACGATTATCTGATCTGCATGGATAAGGTTTATGCCTATGCCGGATATATTGCGGTTAATATTTCATCACCTAATACGCCTAACCTGCGTCAGTTACAATACGGCGAAGCATTGGATGATTTATTGAAAGCGCTGAAAGAACGTCAGAAAGAGCTGGCTGCGAAGCATAATAAATATGTTCCTCTGGCAGTGAAAATTGCGCCGGATTTATCTCCGGAAGAATTGAAACAGGTTGCTGATTCATTATTACGCTACGGTATTGATGGGGTAATTGCGACGAATACAACCCTGGATCGTGAACTGATCCATGACATGCCGCATGCCGCTGAAACTGGTGGTTTGAGTGGCCGTCCGTTACAGAACAAGAGCACTGAAATCATTCGGGCTCTCCATGAGCACCTGAAAGGGCAAATCCCGATTATTGGAGTAGGTGGTATTGATTCGGCGATTGCTGCGCGAGAAAAAATGCAGGCGGGTGCTAAGCTGGTGCAGATTTATTCAGGTTTTATTTATCACGGCCCTGATTTGGTAAAAAATATCGTAAATAACATCTGATATTTACACAAATTATCATTGTCAGTTTGAAAATCGTTCCGGTTTGCTTTATAAATAAAAAAAATGGGAAAAAGAGAGCAGCCGGATGATATTACTTCCTGATGAAAATTGGCGCTGGTTATATGATGAGCAGCGTCAAACTCTTTTGTTGGATTTGACAGATGACATGCAGTTTGCTGTTGCTATCCCCCCAAAACAGCTGGCACAAAAAACTGCATTCGCCGAAGCTTTTTCGCTGGATGATTCTTCACTCTATTATCATTTCCTGGAGTGTCTGGGGGAATTTCCTTTTACAGACCCGGAAAAAGTGCAGATCGTTTTGAATGCGATTGCTGCTGTAAGATATACAAAGCCGTTGATCAGTCATAGCTGGTACTATCAGGACGTTGATATGGTGTCCGAAGAACCGGAACTGGGAGAGGTTTTTTCTGTTGTAACAGATTACACCTACGGGGATGTGATGGTGATATCTCCGGGTAGCAATGCATCACTTTGTATTGTAATCAGTCATGCTATTCAGCTGGATGAAGAAAAGAATCTCAGACAGTCGGCAATTTGCAAAATGATGAACAATAAACTCTTACCTTATCAGGCTGCAGTCCAATATCTTTCAAAAATGGCTTGATTTAAAGTATCCGAACGAAAACAAAAAGCCCGGAATATTTCCGGGCTTTTTTATTATTCAGCCGTTGGGCTGGTGACAGGATGTACATCTTCGCTAGGATAACAACCGAGAATCTTGATATATCGGATAGCAGATTTCAGTTCATTGATCGCTGCCTGCATTTCCTCATTCTCAAGATTGGCAGCCACATCGACATAGAACATTTCTTCCCATGGATTTCCCGGTATAGGACGGGATTCCAGTTTAGTCATATTGATATTGTGATTACGCAGAATCAGCAGTGCCTCGACTAAAGAACCGGTTTTTTGGGTTGTCGACATAATAAAGGTGGTCTTTGCAGGCACTAATGGGGAAACCTGAACCGGCTCCCGGGCTACAACCCAGAATCTGGTGCAGTTATCAGGCTGGTTGGCTAATCCGCTGGCTAATTTGATTAAACCGTAAATTTCGCCACCTTCCGCACTACCGATAGCGGCCGCATTGGGTGATGCCAACTCTTTTACTTTCAGCATTGCAGCTGAAGAGGAGTCACAAAATACTTTCCGGATATGGGGATGCTTTTCAAGATAATGCGATGATTGTGTTATGGGTTGAGGGTGCCCGTAAATAACTTCAATATCGTTAATATCTGTTTCAACAGCGGTTAGCAGGCAGTGATCGATAGGGTAGGTCAATTCCGCAACAATCGATAAACTGGTCTGCTGCATCAGGTCATATACTTCATTAATTGAACCGGAAGTCATGTTTTCGATTGGCAGGACACCATAACGGCAGTTGCCGCTTTCTACTTCCTGGAAAACCTGGTTAAAACTGCTGCAGCCTACTTCCTTGATATCTGAAACTTCACGTCCCAGGAATTTACGGGCAGCGAGGCTGGAATAGGAACCTAACGGACCTAAATAAGCCACACTATTATTACTTTTCGGAACTTCAGGATTTATTTGTTGCTGAATAAAATCCTGCTGCGTTAATACCGAATCTTCAATAATCAGCTGAAAAATTCGCTGAATAAAATGGGCAGAAAGCCCCATTGGACGACCAACCTGGCTCAGATAGGCGAGGAGTTCCTGCTCTCTGTGCTGGTCGCGGATTGGACGCTGGCTCAATAATTTGTTTTTTGCTACTTCAATGCTGATAGCGCGGCGCTTAGCAAAAAGAGTGAGCAACTGGGTGTCAATCTCATTAATGGACTGGCGGATCTCATCCAGTGTAGCCATGGCTTACTCTCCCTGTATAAATTCAATAATCATTACGCACATGAAAACTAAAGAAAACATCATTAGATGTAAATCATTCTGATGCAGCAAATGGTAACACTTCCTGTCCGCGTATATATAGAATAGTCACAATAAATCATTTCTTAATTAGTAAGCGGGAATGCAATGGGTCCTTTGATGTTAGATGTTCAGGGTTGTGAACTGGACGCTGAAGAACGTGAGATACTGAAACATCCGACCGTCGGCGGCGTGATTTTATTTGCCCGCAATTACCATGACCGATCACAATTATCCGCATTGGTAAAATCAATCCGGCAGGCTGCGGCGAAACCGTTACTGATCGGCGTGGATCATGAAGGTGGCCGGGTTCAGCGTTTTCGGGATGGCTTTTCTCGAATTCCGCCGATGGGGCTACTGCATAAAGCCGGTAATCAGGCGGCTGATCTGGCAACGGAGTGCGGCTGGCTTATGGCTGCCGAATTATTAGCGCATGATATTGATTTAAGTTTTGCGCCGGTGCTGGATCTGGAACGGGGTAGCAATGTCATTGGCGATCGCAGTTTCAGCAGTGACCCGGACCAGGTAATCCAGCTGGCATCCGCTTTTATTGACGGTATGCATCAGGCCGGAATGAAGGCGACAGGTAAACATTTTCCAGGACATGGCAGCGTCAGAGCCGATTCTCACCTTGAAAGCCCCCGTGATAACCGTTCATGGGAAGAAATTGAAGCCAGCGATCTGCAACCGTTCAAATGCCTGATCCCATCCGGCAAGCTGGATGCGATTATGCCTGCTCATGTTATTTACACCGAGCTGGATGATCAGCCGGCTGGATTTTCCCGTTTCTGGTTACAGGAGATATTACGGGGAAAATATGGTTTTAACGGCGTCATTTTTAGTGATGATTTAACGATGGAAGGGGCTGCAGTAGCCGGTGGTTATCCTGAACGGGCACTGGCTGCGCTGAATGCCGGTTGTGATATGTTGCTGGCCTGCAATAACAGAGCCGGTGCAGTGGCGATTCTTGATGGTCTGAAAAATCCACCAGCAAGCCGTGCGGACTCACTGCTAAGCACGAACAGTGGTGACTGGTCCCGTCTGACTTCTTCTTCTCGCTGGAAAAATACTCAGAACCGGGTTCGTATTTTCACCGAAGAGTTTGTTAATTAACGTCATATTTTGATCTTAAGCAGCCTTTCGAGGCTTGAAACTGACTGCAGCGCTCAAGACCTGCTATGGTGGATCTGAGACAAGGTTGTTGATTGAGGGATCCATCATGATTATTTACCTGCACGGTTTTGACGCTACCAGCCCTGGTAATTTTGAGAAAATAATGCAACTCCGCTTCATCGATCCCGATGTCCGTCTGGTGAGTTACAGCACTATCCATCCTCGTCAGGATATGAGTGATTTATTGAAAGAAGTTCATCGTCATATCACGACATCGGATGATCCGGCGCCGCTGATTTGTGGTGTGGGTCTGGGGGGATACTGGAGTGAACGCATTGGTTTTTTATGCGGAATCCGGCAAGTGTTGATTAATCCCAACCTGTTCCCTGAAGAAAACATGCAGGGCCGGATCGAACGACCGGAAGAGTATGCGGATATCGCATTGAAATGTGTAACTGAATTCCGTAAAAAAAATGCAGGAAAGTGTATTTGTATTCTTTCTGTTAACGATGAAGTCATGGATAATAGATGTATTGCAGATGCATTGAAAGATTATTACGACATAATATGGGATGAGAAACAAACCCATAAATTCAAGGATCTGTCAGCTCACTTGCAACGAATCAAAGCATTCAAAGATGCGGACTTAAGCAAGTGATTTTTGAGGACGTTTAACGCATCCTTAACATAAGTTATGAAAAAAGGTGTTTCTGGTATGACCAAAATTGTCATTGTTGGTGGTGGAGCAGGTGGTCTGGAATTGGCCACACGTCTGGGGCGCAAGTTAGGTAGAAAGGGCAAAGCACAGATCACGCTGGTTGATCGTAACCGGACTCATTTATGGAAACCTTTACTGCACGAAGTTGCTGCCGGTTCGCTGGATGCGGGGGTTGATGCGCTGAGCTATCAATCTCAGGCTCGTCACAATGCATTTGAATTCCAGCTGGGCACATTAACCAATATCAAACGCGAAGAGAAACGTATCGTTTTAGCACCTATCCATGGTGAAAAAAATGAAGAGGTTCTGGGTGAGCGTGAGATTGAATACGATTATCTGGTTATCGCGCTGGGCTCGGTATCAAACGATTTCAATACACCGGGGGTTCGTGACAACTGTATCTTCCTGGATAGTCCGGATCAGGCGTTCCGCTTCCATAATATCCTGATGGACAAATTCCTGCGTTTTGCGGGTTCACGTACTACCAGCAACACCGATATTCCTCAGGAAGGTAATATTAAAATTGCCATCGTTGGCGCTGGTGCTACCGGGATCGAACTTTCAGCTGAACTGTATAATGCAGTAGAAGAGCTGACAGCATATGGTTATAAAAATCTGTCCCGTCGCAGCCTGAATGTCACTGTTGTTGAAGCGGGTCCACGTATTCTGCCTGCACTGCCGGAACGTATTTCGGCTGCAGCTCACCATGAGCTGAGCGAGCTGGGTGTTGATATCCGCACTGCAACTTTTGTTAGTGAAGCCACTGACAAAGGCCTGATGACGAAAGATGGCGAGCTGATCGAAGCGGACCTGATGGTATGGGCTGCTGGTGTTAAAGCGCCTGATTTCATGAAAGAAATCGGTGGTCTGGAAACGAACCGTGCTAACCAGCTGGTTGTGAAAGGTACGCTGCAGACAACACTGGACGACCGTATTTATGCAATCGGCGATTGTGCCGCTTGTGCGATGGAAGACGGTAAACTGGTTCCGCCACGGGCCCAATCGGCGCACCAGATGGCTACTCAGTGCATGAAGAATATTCTGGCCCAGATGAGTGGTAGCGAGCTGAAACCTTATCAGTACGTTGATTACGGTTCTCTGGTTTCTCTGAGTAACTTCTCTACCGTAGGTAGTCTGATGGGTAACCTGATGCGTGGCTCAATGATGATTGAAGGTCGCATTGCCCGCATGATGTATATTTCGCTGTATCGTATGCATCAGGTCGCGCTATATGGTTATGTAAAAACCGGCTTGATCATGCTGGTTGGTCAGCTGAACCGTATTTTGCGTCCACGCTTGAAACTGCATTAATCCGTTACAGTAACAAAAAAGCCGGCATTTTCAGCCGGCTTTTTATTTACCTGAGATGTTAAAAACACCGCGAGGTGGCGACGTTTTTGATTCGATCTTAATGAGCCTGAGCTTCGCCGATAGGCAGAACAGTGCGGCCGAATTTTTCATTCAGCACTTCAGCCATCGCCAGGTAGATAGCGGAAGCGCCACAGAAGATACCTTCAAAGCCAGCGAAAGTACCTAACGCTGCGCTACCAGTAAAGTCTTTGGCAGCCAGCAGGAAGAACAGGATGACCAGTGAACCGAAAACCACTTGCAGTGCTTTCGGTGCTTTCAGCGTACCGAAGAACATGAACAGGGTGAAAATACCCCACATCAGCAGGTAGCAGCCCATTGCGAACTCGTCAGCCGCGTCAGCCCAGCCCCATTTTGGCATCAGGATCAGGAATACCAGGCTGATCCAGAAGAAACCGTAAGAGGTAAATGCTGTCACACCAAAAGTATTACCTTTTTTGTATTCCAGGATACCAGCAATCACTTGCGCCATACCGCCATATGCCAGACCCATTGCCAGAATCATAGCGCTGATAGGGAAGAAGCCTGCATTATGGATGTTCAGCAGCACAGTGGTCATACCAAAACCCATCAGACCTAATGGTGCTGGATTTGCCAATTTTTCGCTCACGAGAAGTTCTCCGGTTAATAACTCACACAAAGGGTTCATCGTCCTGATGAACGTTAGATTTATGTAAAAATCCGCGCGATTCTAGAGGGCTGATCCGTCATGTGCAAGTGAATTTGAGAGTTAGATCAAAGAAGTTTTTATGTAGTAAATATACAGACTCGGCCAAAACAAAAGGGAAGCAAATGCTTCCCTATGGCAAATGTTAAAATGTTGTAAAATTACTCCACTTCGTTGCCGCTTTTTTCGTTTGCCGCAGAGGCTTTGGCATTATTCAGTGTTGTACCGGCAATAGATAACAGTGCTTCGCGTGTCAGGAATGCCTGATGTCCGGTAAACAGGACGTTATGGCATGCGGATAACCGGCGGAAGGTGTCATCGGTGATGACTTCGTTCGATTTATCCTCAAAGAACAATTCGCTTTCTTCTTCATAAACGTCCAGACCGAGTGCACCAATCTTGCCTTGTTTCAGTGCTTCAATAGCATCCTGTGCATTCAGCAAGGCGCCGCGACTGGTGTTGATAATCATCACGCCTTTTTTCATTTTTGCGAAAGATTCGGCATTCAGCAGATGATAGTTTTCTTTAAAGAGCGGGCAGTGCAGGCTGATGACATCGGACTCACGGAACAAGGTGTCCAGATCCACATACTCGGCGCCCAGTTCAACGGCTGCCTGATTCTGGAATGGATCGTTTACTAATAAACGCATACCAAAACCTTTTAGAATTCTTAAGGTTGCGATACCGATTTTACCCGTACCGATAATGCCGGCTGTTTTGCCAAACATATTGAAACCAACCAGACCATCCAGTGCGAAGTTGGCGTCGCGGGTGCGCTGATAAGCTTTATGGATGCGGCGGTTCAGCGTCATCATCAGGCCCACACTATGTTCCGCAACGGCTTCTGGCGAGTAGGCAGGAACGCGGACTACAGTCAGTCCCAGCTCTTTGGCTGCGGCCAGATCGACGTTGTTGTAACCGGCGCAACGCATTGCTAACAGACGGGTGCCGTTGTTGACCAGATCCGTCAGAACCGGGCGTGACAGATCATCGTTAACGAAAGCACAGACAACAGGATAACCATGTGCCAGCCGGGACGTTTTTTGATCTAACCTGACGTCGAAATAGTCCAGTTCATAATCGAACTGCTGGTTAGCCTGTTCAAAATAATCACGGTCGTATGCTTTGGCACTGAATAATGCGATTTTCATAGGTACGTCTCCACCTAAAAGATGTAGTAAAATTACATCATTATTTGCGGTATCGTCAATATATTATGATGCATATCAAAAAAATATGCCAAAAACGGTCATTTTGATCTGAAATAACAAAAAGAAAGGAGCCTTGGGCTCCTTAAAAAAACATCGGACAACGAGGATTCACAACAAACAACAGGAAGGGTGGACGAATTAGGACACTATATTCAGTGTAGTTGATGTTTTTTGTTGCAAGAGAATATCCGGTGCGTCATCGCTCTCATCTTTCAGATTTATGCCGCTGATATGGCGACGAAACGCTTCATTCAGCAGCCAGCTGAGTTTATGGGCCGCTTCCGGGTAATTGAGACCTTCCGGTCTGATGTTCGAAATACAATTCCGTTCCGAGTCCAGTAAACCGACTTTAGGCGACCAGGTCAGATAAATCCCGAGGCTGTCCGGGGAGGAGAGGCCTGGCCGTTCACCGATCAGAACCGCGACGGCCTTTGCTTTTAAGTGTTCGCCAATATCGTCACCCACCGCCACACGGGCTTGCCGGGTTAAAACAACAGGACCTGTTTTAATGCCCAGCGCTTCCAGTCGGGGTCGTAATTCCAGTAAAAAAGGAACCGTATTGCGATGGATGGCCGTCGATGACAGACCATCACCAACCACAATGATTAAATCAACCGGTTCAGCCTGGTGCTGCAACCATTCACGGGATTCTGTTGCCAGCTGACGTCCCAGGTCGGGGCGGCGCAGGTAGGTTTCCCGATCAGGTGCGGCACTGTGTGCCTGTAGCGTGGTGAATCCCTGCTGATGTAATTCTTCGGCTAATGTTTCTGCGGCGAATGGCAGATGGACGGCATCCCGGGCCTGAGCATGCGCAAGACCAAATTTCAGCAGTTCTTTTGTCGGCAAGCTGTTTCCGGTACGCCCAAGTGCGATGCGGGCGGCGGTGAACTGACGCAGTTCATCCCATGGGTTCTGATGAATTAAAGTGTGGCTCATGCTGCACTCCCCAAACAAGGTAATTGTGTCAGTAACGGATGTTGTTTCGATGGATCCAGCAGATGGCCCTGCGTGTCGATCAGCCGCATTTTTTCCAGCCATTCGTCAAATTCCGGAGCACGTTTAAGGCCCAGTAATTCCCGGATATAGAGCGCATCATGAAAGGAGGTGCTCTGATAGTTCAGCATGATGTCATCGGCACCCGGAACACCGATCAGGAACGTGAGCCCGGCTGCGGCCAGCAGGGTCAGTAATGTGTCCATGTCATCCTGATCGGCCTCGGCATGGTTGGTGTAGCAGACGTCACAGCCAAGAGGAACCCCCAGTAATTTTCCACAGAAGTGATCTTCCAGTCCGGCGCGAATGATTTGTTTACCATCATAGAGATATTCGGGCCCGATAAAGCCCACTACCGTATTGGTTAGCAACGGTTTGAATTTGCGGGCGACGGCATAGGCTCGGGCCTCACAGGTCTGTTGATCTATACCGGCGTGCGCATTTGCTGAAAGACAGCTGCCCTGGCCAGTTTCAAAATACATGACATTATTGCCAATCGTGCCACGTTGCAGACTCTGCGCTGCGGCTTCGGCTTCGGCCAGAATGGCCAAATTCACACCGAAACCGGCATTGGCCTTTTCTGTTCCGGCGATAGACTGGAAAACCAGGTCGACAGGAACGCCCCGGTTAATCAGTTCAATGGTATTCGTGACATGTGTCAGCACACAGGACTGCGTCGGAATTTCAAACCGGTGAATGACTTCATCCAGCATGTGGTTCAGTTTCGCCAGCCCCGGCAGACTGTCCGTTGCCGGATTAATTCCCACCACAGCATCACCACTGCCATATAACAAACCATCCAGCATGGCTGCCGCAATACCTGGTAAGGCATCCGTCGGATGATTGGGTTGCAGACGCACACTCAAGCGACCCGGTAATCCGATGGTATTTCTGAATTTTGTGATGACCTGACATTTCTTCGCAACCAGGATCAAATCCTGATTGCGCATTAATTTACTGACTGCAGCAACCATTTCCGGTGTCAGCCCAGGAGCCAGGCGGGACAACGTAATGGTGTCGGCCTGTTCACTGAGTAACCAGTCGCGGAAATCGCCGACAGTCAGGTGGTTGATCAGCGAGAATGCCTGCACATCATGCTCATCAACAATCAGACGGGTAATCTCATCTTCTTCATAGGGGATAAGAACGTTATTTAAAAATGTTTTCAAAGGCAGATCTGCCAGACAGATCTTTGCCGCCATGCGCTCTTCAGCAGTAGCTGCCGCCACCCCCGCCAGATAATCCCCCGAACGGGCAGGGCTGGCTTTGGCCATCAGGCTTTTCAAATCAGGGAACTGATAAGTGCGCTGACCTATGGTCGTACGGTACATACTGATTCCTCTAACCCTGCGCTTGTAGCAATTCATTACCTTCCTGCATCTCTTCATTGCTGTGAGTGGCTTTGAAATAAATGAAACCGGCAACAAACAGACCTGCAAAGATCAAGGACAACAGTGTGTTGTAATAAATCATGGCAACGAGGCACAACCCTGCCAGGCCAAGTGCCAGGGCAGGCGCAAATGGATAGAGTGGGGCGGAAAACGGACGTTCCAGATTTGGCTCAGTACGACGCAGTTTAAACAGGGCTGCCATCGAGATAATGTACATCACGATAGCGCCGAACACAGACATGGTCACGATATTTGCGGTTAGTGGCAGGCCACCGATAACGATCAGATTGTCCGAGAAAATGGCAGCGATACCCACGATACCACCCGCCAGAATAGCCCGGTGCGGTGTCTGGAAACGGCTATTAACAGCTGACAGTGATTTAGGCAGGAAGCCGGCACGGGCAAGTGCAAAGATCTGACGGGAATAACCCATGATGATGCCGTGGAAGGAGGCAATCAGACCAAACAGACCCAGCCATACCAGCATATGTAACCAGCCACTGGAATCACCCACAATCATTTTCATCGCCTGAGGCAGAGGGTCGTTGATATTAGCCAGTTTGCTCCAGTCACCAGCGCCACCAGCAAAAATCATCACGCCGATAGCCAGAATAACCAAGGTCAGAATGCCGGCAATAAAGGCAACCGGTATGGTTTTCTTGGGATCTTTGGCTTCTTCGGCTGCCATTGCGGCACCTTCAATCGCCAGGAAGAACCAGATCGCGAACGGAATCGCAGCGAAGATACCGGAAACAGCAGTGGCCGAGAATTCATTGCTGCCGGCCCAGCCATTGGCAACGAAGTTGGTGATTGAGAAACCCGGCGACACAACGCCCATAAACACCAGCAATTCAACAATAGCCAGAATGGTGACACATAACTCGAAAGTGGCTGCGATACTGACACCCACCATATTCAGTGCCATGAATACCAGATAAGCACCGACGGCGATCAGTTTAGGATCCAGAGCCGGAAACTGTACATTCAGGTAGGCGCCAATCGCCATGGCAATGGCTGGCGGTGCAAACACGAATTCGACCAGCGTTGCAAAACCGGCGATATAACCACCGACCGGACCAAAGGCGCGATAAGCATAGGCAAACGGGCCGCCTGCATGAGGAATGGAGGTGGTTAATTCGGTGAAACTGAAAATGAACGCGGTATACATCGCAGCGATCAGCAGTGCGGTAACCATAAATCCTAATGTGCCGGCCTGAGCCCAGCCATAACTCCAGCCAAAGTATTCACCGGAGATAACCAGACCAACTGCGATACCCCATAGATGAAATTTACCGAGTGTCCGTTTCAATCCCGGTGCTGCATTGTCCTTTTGCATGATAGTTCCTCTGTATTGTTATGTGATCTTTATCACGACACATACGTATTACAAAGGACATGCCAACTCATTATTTTTATTATTTATTTAAATAAAATCAGTTAGTTAGTGTTTTAGCGTGAAGTCTGAAGAGATGTATTCACCCGATCTTTTTGGATCACTGGTGCACCATAAAATCGCAGATGCGAGGGGAATAACAAGCACACATCATAAGGCGGTCGTCCTTTTTTGTGCTTTTATCCTGCAAAACTGGTTTTTATCCGAACAAATTAAAACAAAAGCATGCGCGGGTTGACCATGAGATACATGAATTGCTTTTGTTTGGTGCACTCACAACTAAATACAAAGTTGAGAAAATAAACTTGCTATACTGTATATAAATACAGTAGATTATTTCCATACGCTGTTTTGTTCATATATACAGCAGTGCATGAAGCAAGCATCAATCAACAGGAGCGCACTATGAGTGTTTTTGTTAATGGATTTTATGTGGGTCATGAAGTGTATCCGGGAGTATTTGCGGAGGAGCGCGTCGGACAGCAATGGATGATTCGTCAGCAGGATGTGAATGGCTGGCCATGCCGGGTAGGCGAAGTCAGAATTGATGCGGCAGGTAGTGAATTTCTTGCCTGCGATTGTTTAGGCGGTGTAAAAGGGCGCGCATCCAATATGCGCACCGCTGTTCGTTATTTACTGAATTAGAATTTGTTCAAAGAAAATATGTATGGTGGCGGTTTTCAGATGCCGACGGGGAGCGTGGTATTACTCCTCGGCATCGGAAGCCAGATACCAGTAACCCTGGTTAAACCAGTAACAGATCCAGTCAACCAGTACCGGGTTATCAATATACGGTTGCAACTCATTGAGTGTCAGCGTGGTGCTGTTACACATCAGATGAGCCAACTCCTGGCCACCTTCCGGGATCTGCAGTTGTTCACCGTTCACGAAACAGTGATCCGGCAACGCAGGGAAATAGAGGCAACGTAGTCCGCCCAAGCGGTATAGCTCATCTTCTGCTTCCAGCGCCGGAATCAGCTCATCCGGGATCAGATCCCATTCCTGAGGCAAAATATTCAGCTCATGTTTTGCCTGACTCAGATACGTTCCCAGCCATTTTGAAAACAGCTTTTCATCGTGCATCAACGATTGCATCAGATCACGAAGTGCACACACGTCGGTAGCGGTAACCAGACCTGGTTCAGTGGTCAGCTCACGCTCCGAATCGGTATAACGGACCTGCCCGGCATCTTCCTGCAATAAGAAGTCAGCGAAAGATGAGAAGAGATCCTGCTGATTCGGCGCCCGGTACCCGATGGAGTAGCTCATTGCTTCGGTGATGGCGTAACCGTCGTGGGGGAATCCCGGAGGAATATAAAGAATATCACCGGATTGCAGTTCCACATCAATGATCGGTTCAAACTGGTCTACATGCAGCAAACCGGGCGTTTCGACAAACTGCTCTGTCGGTATATTTGCTCCTACCCGCCAGCGACGGCTGCCAGCACCCTGAATGATGAATACATCATATTGATCGACATGCGGGCCAACACCACCACCCGGTACAGAGTAGGAGATCATGACATCATCAATCCGCCAGTTAGGTAAACCGCGGAATGGCGTGATGAGATCTGCAACCGGCTTTATCCAGTGATCCGTTGCCTGAACCAGCAGGGCCCAGTGACTTTCACCCAGCTGACTATAATCGTCAAACGGACCATGTTCGGCTTTCCATTTACCATCGGTGAAAGTAACCAGACGGCTTTCAACCTGTTCTTCGGTCGCCAATCCTGCGAGTTCGTCCGGTGTAACAGGATCAGTAAAGGGCGCGTAGGCACCACGCAAAACAGTCGGTTTTTTTTGCCAGTAGTCCCGCATAAATGCGGCCAGATCAAGATTCAGCTGATTCACAAAACACCCTGGATTGATAAAAGGAAGAGCGGGGCATCTTGCCCCGCTCAATCAACGATATGGTTGGTTATTTGGCGCGGGCCTGTTTTACACTTTCTTCCAGCATTCCCAATGTTTGAGGTGCGCCGCGCATCAGCTGATCGCCGACGATGAATGCCGGTGTACCAGTGATGTTCAGTGCCTGGGCCATTGCATGGTTGGCTGCAATTTTACGTTCAATCGCTGGATCTTTTACTTTTTCAGCGATTTTATCCCAGTCCAGCCCCAGATTTTTGGCAACAGTGGCAATATCTTCGTTTGTTTTGAAAGGACCTTTATGTGCCATCAATGCATCATGGAATGATGCATATTTTGCCGGGAACAGAGCGTTGACTGCCAGTGCCGCTTTAGAGGCATAAACAGAGGTATCGCTCAGGATAGGAAATTCTTTATAGATATAACGAATGTCCTGATCTTTTTTCAGCAACTCCTGCACTAATGGGGCGGAGCGTTTGCAATAACCGCAGTTGTAGTCAACAAACTCAACAATGGTCAGGCTGCCTTTCGGATTTCCGGTAACAGGATCGTCAGCCTGACGGAACAGCTGATCGCTATGCTTTTTCAGCAATGCCTTATCCGTTTCATTCTGTTGCATTTCCTGTTTGACGCGCAGTGCATTAGACATTTCAATCAGGATCTCTGGATTGGAAACCAGATATTCACGCACGATTTTCTCGACTTCAGTTTTGGTCATTTCTGCGGCAACAGAGCTGAAAGTCAGCATACCGCCCAGCAGGGCGGTCGCCAGAGTTTTTAATTTCATTTGATATCCTTGTTATTTCACACGCATGCCTGGCTGAGCGCCTGCATGAGGTTCGAGAATAAACAGATCTTTTCCACCCGGGCCGGCAGCTAAAACCATGCCTTCGGACATACCAAAACGCATTTTACGTGGAGCCAGGTTTGCGACCATCACGGTCAGTTTACCTTCCAGTTGTTCAGGAGAATAGGCGGATTTGATACCAGCAAATACCTGACGAACTTCACCGCCCAGATCAAGCTGCAGACGCAGCAGTTTATCTGCTTCCGGTACGGCTTCAGCCTTCTTGATCAGAGCGACGCGCAGATCAAGTTTAGCGAAATCGTCATAAGTAATTTCGGGGGCGATAGGTTCGTCTGCCAGCGGGCCGGTTACTTTAGGCGCAGCGGCTGCCTGAGCTTCTTCTTTCGATGCTTCAACCATCGCGGCCACTTTCACCGGATCAACACGGGTAAACAGTGCTTTAAATGGCGAAACGGTATGCGCCAGCAGCGGCTGTTCAATATCTGCCCAGTTCAGCGTGACATTCAGGAACGATTCGGCGCGGGCGGCCAGCTCAGGCATGACTGGTTTCAGGTAAGTCATTAACACGCGGAACAGGTTAATCGTGGTTGAACAGACAGCAGACAGTTCTGCTTCCTGACCTTCCTGTTTGGCGATAACCCAGGGTGCTTTTTCGTCAACATAACGGTTAGCTTCATCCGCCAGCGCCATAATGTCACGGATGGCACGGCTGTATTCGCGTTTTTCATACGCCTCAGCAATACGCTCGCTGGCATCGGTGAAGGTTTTAAACAGCGCAGGTTCAGACAGTGTATCGGCCAGTTTGCCGTCAAAACGTTTGCAGATGAAGCTGGCGGTACGGGATGCCAGGTTAACCAGTTTGTTCACGACGTCACTGTTAACACGGGCAACGAAATCTTCCAGATTCAGGTCCAGATCATCGATACGGTTGTTCAGTTTGGCCGCGTAGTAATAACGCAGACATTCGGGATCCAGATGTTGCAGGTAAGTGGATGCTTTAATGAACGTACCACGGGACTTGGACATCTTGGCACCGTTGACGGTCACATAACCATGTACGAAAACGTTGCTTGGCTTGCGATAGCCAGAACCGTGCAGCATGGCTGGCCAGAACAAACTGTGGAAGTAAACGATGTCTTTACCGATGAAGTGATACAGTTCCGCATCGCTGTTTTCACCCCAGAAGGCATCAAAATCGATGTCGCCACGTTTGTTACAAAGATTCTTGAATGAGCCCATGTAGCCGATAGGCGCATCCAGCCATACATAGAAATATTTGCCTGGTGCGTCCGGGATTTCAAAACCAAAGTAAGGCGCATCACGGGTGATATCCCACTGCTGCAGACCAGAGGTGAACCATTCGTTCAGTTTGTTGGCAATTTCATCCTGCAGGGCACCAGAGGTAGTCCATGCTTTCAGCATGTCAGCAAACTGCGGCAGGTCGAAGAAATAATGCTCGGTATCTTTCATGACCGGCGTTGCGCCTGATACAGCTGATTTAGGATTGATCAGTTCGGTCGGGCTGTAAGTTGCGCCACACACTTCACAGTTATCACCGTATTGATCCGGTGCCTTACATTTTGGACAAGTGCCTTTTACAAAGCGATCCGGCAGGAACATGGTCTTTTCTGGATCGAAAAGCTGAGAAATAGTTCTGCTCTTGATGAACCCGTTCTCTTTCAGTTTCGTATAGATAGACTCAGCAAACTGACGGTTTTCATCACTGTGCGTGGAATGATAGTTGTCAAAACTGATTTTGAAGCCGGCGAAATCGGTCTGATGCTCCTGGGAAACCGCTGCAATCATTTCTTCCGGTGTAATACCCAGTTGCTGTGCTTTCAGCATGATCGGCGTGCCATGGGCGTCATCAGCACAAATAAAATGAATGTTATGGCCGCGCATGCGCTGAAAGCGAACCCAGATATCTGCCTGGATGTGCTCCAGCATATGACCGAGATGAATAGAACCGTTGGCGTAAGGTAAGGCACAGGTAACCAGAATATTTCTTGATGCGCTAGACATAGTGTTCGGACTTTGTTTTGAATGGAAATAATGGCAATGTTACCTGAATTAAGCGCTGACTGCCTAGGCTCAATGCCTTTTATCTCGAGCATTTATCAGTGATTTACTCCATTAGAGGGGGTCTTTGTGATTGAAACTGTCCATCAGTTGTTAAGTGAATTTAAACCCGCGTCCTGGGATAAAGATTTGGTTTCTGCCGGTTTTGTGAAAAAAACCGAGCTCATCGACCGGAAGCTGCATATCTATATTCAGTTGCCTTTTGCCGGCCTGACCTGGGAAAACGAAATCCAGGAGGTACTTGATGAACGAATCCGTCAGGTTGCTGATATCAGCCGGGTGTGGTGGCATTTTGATATTCAGGTAGAAACCATCGCCCGCAAAAATGGGGTTCCGCCGATTGCGGGGGTTAAAAACATTATTGCGGTCAGTTCAGGAAAAGGCGGGGTAGGGAAATCAACGACGGCAGTCAATCTGGCTTTGGCACTGCATCAGGAAGGCGCGAAAGTCGGTTTACTGGACGCAGATATTTATGGCCCATCCATCCCGATGTTGCTTGGTAAAGCCGGTGCACATCCCGAAATTATTGATGAAAAGCACATGCGTCCGGTTAAAGCGCATTCTGTCGTTTGTAACAGCATTGGTTTTCTGGTGCCGGAGAGCGAGGCTGCTGTCTGGCGTGGTCCGATGGCCAGTAAAGCGCTTTCGCAGATTCTGTATGATACCCGCTGGGGCGAGCTGGATTATCTGGTTGTGGATTTACCGCCGGGCACGGGCGACATTCAACTGACGATTGCTCAGCAGGTGCCTACCACCGCTGCCGTGGTGATTACCACACCGCAGGATCTGGCGTTGATTGATGCCAGAAAAGGTATCGCCATGTTTGAAAAAGTGCATATTCCTGTGTTGGGTATCATTGAAAACATGAGTTATCACATCTGCAGCAAATGTGGACATAAAGAGAAAATTTTTGGAGAAGGCGGCGGCAGCAAAGTCGCTGAGCAGTATGGTATTGAGTTGTTGGGACAGATACCGCTGCATATTCATATCCGTGAACAATCGGATGATGGTACGCCAATCGTAGTGTCAGATCCTAATGGTAAGCTCGCTGCCACTTATAAGCGGATAGCGAGAAAAATTGCTTCTTCGCTTTATTTTTCGGGAAAAACCGAGCCCGGCACTATTTTTACCGTGAATAGCTAGGCAATGACATGTTATTTCAGGTGGTGATTTATATATAATGCGCCGCCTGAAATAACAAAAAAGAGATTTATTCATGTCTGATAAACATTCTGAGTGCGTCATCATAGGTATTGCTGGTGCATCTGCGTCAGGTAAAAGTCTGATCGCCAGAACGATATACAATGAACTGACTGCTGAGCTTGGTGAAGATCAGATAGGTGTGATCACGGAAGATTGTTATTACAAGGATCAAAGCCATTTACCGATGGCTGAACGTGTTAAAACAAATTATGACCATCCTGCGGCATTTGATCATGCCTTGCTGGCGGAACATCTGAAACAGCTGATTTCGGGTAATGCGGTGGATATTCCGACCTATTCTTACTCCGAACATACCCGCACAGACCGGACAATTCACTTCACGCCCAAACGGATTATTATCCTGGAAGGTATTCTGCTGCTGAATGATTCGTCGCTGCGCAAGTTACTGAACGTCAGTATCTTTATGGATACGCCGCTGGATATCTGTCTGGTTCGTCGTTTGGCCCGTGATGTACAGGAACGCGGACGGACCATGGACTCGGTGCTGGAACAATATCAGAAAACCGTACGTCCGATGTTTTTACAATTTATTGAGCCATCGAAACAATATGCCGATATTATTATTCCGCGTGGTGGCCGTAACCGTATCGCGATTGAAATGCTGAAATCGCGGATCCGTCATTTATTACTGAGCTGATTATTTATTCTGGAGAAAACATGCGTCTTTGTGATCGCGACATAGAGCAGCACCTTGAAGAAGGTAAAATCGTGATTGAGCCGCGTCCTGACAGCTCGCGTATTAGCGGTGTCAGTGTCGATGTACTGCTTGGCAATGAATTTCGTGTTTTTCAGGCACATACAGCACCTTATATTGATCTGAGTGGCCCGAAAGAAGAAGTTTCAGCCGCGATTGACCGTGTGATGAGTGATGAAATCTACATCAATGATGGTGATGTATTTATTCTGCATCCGGGTGAATTGGCGCTGGCGGTGACGTATGAGTCTGTCACGTTGCCGGATAATATTGTGGGCTGGCTGGATGGTCGTTCTTCACTGGCGCGTCTGGGGCTGATGGTGCACGTGACAGCACACCGTATCGATCCGGGCTGGTCTGGCCGTATCGTACTGGAATTCTATAATGGTGGTCGCTTACCGCTGGCACTGCGTCCGGGGATGGTGATCGGCGCGCTGAACTTTGAAACCATGTCTGGCCCGGCGGCACGTCCGTATAACAAACGGACCAATGCAAAATACAAGAGTCAGCAGGGTGCGGTAGCAAGCCGTATCGATCAGGATTAAAACGCCAGGATTAAAACGAAAGCCCCGCAAGGGGCTTTTCATTTGGTCGTCAGATGACGTGAACCTGAACCCCTTCCTTTTTTAGCCACTGCAGGGCATTTTCCGGGGCATGTTTATCAGTGATGACATGCTTGATCAGCGAAGTCGGGCCGATCGCCGCCGGATGAATTCGCCCGAATTTACTGGAATCGGTCAGAACAAAAACTTCCTGATGTTTATTCAGAATGGCATTCGCGATATCTGCCCGCATCATGTTGCGGTTGGTGAATCCGGTCTGAACATCAAAGCCGTCCACCCCGATAAATGCTTTGCTGAAATGCACATGCTCAATACACAACCGGGTTAATGGCCCGACCAGGCTTTCACTGCTGGTCTGATATTGTCCGCCCAGCAGAATGATCTCGGCTTTGCTGGCCCGTAACTGGTGCGCAATATAGGAACTGGACGTGATAATCGTGACGTCAGATCGATCTGCCAATAATTTTGCCAGCATGACATTCACACTACCGCCTTCAATCAGCACACAATCATCACGCCCGATTAGCGAATAGGCATAGTTGGCAATATCCTGTTTGATTTTGCTGTTTGTCCACAAGCGATGCTCGGGATCTTCGCTGTCAAGCACCGTAGCGGCACCGTGTACCCGCTTCAGAAAACCCTGGTTTTCCAGTTGTGTCAGGTCCTGACGGATGGTGACCTCGGAAACGCCGAGTTGCGAGGATAAATCCACCACGCTGATCCGCCCTGTGCTGTTAACCAGCTCTAAAATAACTGAATGTCTTGGATGCATAAAATGCTTCTCGCCACTGAATGTGCTCATGATACGAATGACAGTATATTGATTTTGTTGGTTATGCTGGCATCCACTACTGTATCTGGAGTTTTTGACTTCATCGACCCCAGCTCATATAAACATCTATTGGTTTTTTAAAGGTAGATGTTGGTCAAATAAATCCCTCATCTCCTGTGATCGGCTTTGCATAAGCCCACAAAATATTCAGTATGAAACCCCGAATGTTTCATCTGCAAGGGAATGGATAAACTGTTGTAACGTCGCTACCCGCTTTTCGGCCAGCACTTTTGCTTCAGATAACAGCAGAAAATCGGGCAGGTTAAGTGCGAAAACCAGTACGTCGACTGCTTTGCCATGCGTATCATATCGGGTATCGCGTCCGACTTTGCACAATGTCCGCATGATACCTACGGCGCCCAGTTGCTCGAGCAAATCCGCGTCATGTAACAGGATCGCTTCCGGTGAATCCGGACGGCATGGTGCCGCATGCTGGCGAATACAATCGATGACGGCAGGGATTTTCTCAGAAGGGAAATGCCAGCTTTGGAGCAGGGCAGGAAGAACCTGACAGGCGTAGGCTACGTTGTCCCATTTTGCCAGTAATTCGGGGCTGTCAGGGCGGTGTCCTTCAAATACGCCCAGATCATGCAACCAGACGGCAGCATGTAAAATTTCATCATCAAAAGAGAGATTGGCAGATTGCGCCAGACTGAGTGCCAGAGCATATAAACGTGGCTGATGACTGTACTTGTCTACAGGAAGTGCGTGCTGACGAATATACGCTTCAATTGCGGATCGAAAAGAGGTTTCTGACGTCGTTGCCATAGAAAAATGCTGAGAAAAGAAAGACTTCTCTCAGCATAACATTAATTAATGTGCAGCGATAAATCCCTGAATGGCTTTTGTTGCTTCAGCCAGACCACGTTCCTGCGCTTCAGGGCCCATGTTCAGTGCTTCTGCATAAGCAACAGTGATATCTTGCATGCCAATCAGGCCCAGCACTGCCTGCGCATGCGCCAGTGCCAGATCCGTTGCGGTATTACGGTGCGCACCGCCGGTAGTTGTAACGATCAGTACTTTTTTGCCTGTCAGGTGACCGCGTGGGCCGGTTTCGGAATAAGAGAAAGTCACACCGGCGCGGCAAATCAGGTCAATCCAGGTTTTCAGCTGTACCGGAATACCGAAGTTGTACATAGGCACAGCAACAACAACGAAATCAGCTGCTTTAACTTCTTCAATCAGATTGTTTGAAAGCTCAAGTACTTCCTTCTGACGCGCATTCAGTTCGCCATTACCAGAAAAACCGGCAATCACTTCGCCATCCAGTACAGGCAACGGATTCGCGGCCAGATCACGAACAGTGATGTTGTCTGCCGGATATTTTTGTTTCCATTCGACAGCAAAATTGTCCAGCAATTTTGCTGATTGTGAATAAGGACCGAGAATACTTGATTGAATTACTAAAACATTGCTCATTTTTTATTCCTCTGTATTGGCATAGCGCCTTGATTGATACTTTACATTCTATTTATAGGAATAAAATGGCAAAAAATAGAGCCAATCTTTCTATTAATTAGAATGATTGTTGATAACTACCCAAGGAAAGGGGGCATGGCACAGAGGTGGTATGACCTTTTATCCACAATTTCAGTGGATAACATTGGAATAAGATTGTGACAACTTTATTCGTTTGACATCGGAAGGTGCCGGAATCCGTGCCCTGGAGCGGGATTCCGGCAATTTATTACATATTAATCCTGTAATACTGCCGCCATGGCGTTGGCGACATACTCCACATTGCTGGTATTCAGGCCGGCAACACACATACGACCGGTACGGACCAGATAAACGGCAAACTCTTCACGCAGACGATCGACCTGTTCCGGCGTCAGACCGGTATAGCTGAACATGCCGCGCTGTTTGATCATGTAGCTGAAGTCTTTGCCCGGCACTTTGGCGGTCAGGGTTTCATACAGCTTCTGGCGCATGGCTTTGATGCGGTCGCGCATTTCAGCGACTTCCGCTTCCCATGTCGCACGTAATTCTGGCTTGGTCAGCACATCTGTGACGACGAGAGCACCGTGGCTTGGCGGGCTGGAGTAATTTTTTCTGACGGTCAGTTTCAGCTGACCCAGTACGCGTTCCGCTTCTTCTGCAGTCGGGCAGATCACTGACAAGCCGCCACAACGTTCACTGTATAAAGACAGGTTTTTGGAGAACGAGTTGCTGACGAAGAAGCTGATATCCGCATCAATCAGCATCTGCAGGGCGAAAACATCCTCAGTCAGTGAATCACCGAAACCCTGATAAGCGATATCAAGGAACGGGATCAGTTTGCGCTCTTTCATCACTGGCAGTAAGGCCGCCCATTGGTCGCGGGATAAATCGACACCGGTCGGGTTATGGCAGCAAGGGTGCATCAGAACAATGCTTTGTTCCGGCAGCGACTGGAAAGTGTCCAGCATGGCATTGAATTTGATACCGCCAGTGACGTCATCATAATAAGGGTAGGTGTGGGTCTGGATCCCGGCACCCTGGAAAATCGCGTGGTGGTTGTCCCAGGTAGGATCGCTGACCCACATTTCGCTTGTCGGGAAATATTTATGCAGAAAATCTGCGCCAACTTTCAGTGCGCCAGAGCCGCCCAGAGATTGAATAGATGCAACACGGCCCGCTTTTAACACAGCGTTATCTTTTCCGAACAGCAGATGCTGGATAGCGGTGCGGTAAGCCGGAGAGCCTTCCATCGGCAGATAGACACGTGGGATCACGGATTGAGCGATATCGGTTTCAGCCTGCTGAACAGAAGGCAATACAGGGATGTTGCCGGCATCATCGTAGTAAATACCAATACCTAAATTCACTTTCTCTGCGCGGGGATCTTTCTTAAATGTATCAACCAGTGACAGAATTGGATCACCAGCATACATATCAACGTGTTGGAACATTAAATGACTCCAGATAGGGGGTTATCACTGAAATGGCGGTATCATAACATCCTCATATACATCCATCAGTTCATATCTCTTTACCTTTACATAAAAATGCAGACAACTTCCGAAGCAGCGATGCAAGATCTTCCCCCTGTAATTCCGCTTTTTGATTCCATCCAGTATCTGGATGAAGGGAATCCGAATGTTAATCAGTATGTCGCTGAAGTGACGATCAATCGGGTAAATGACGCGGCACTGGTTTACGAACATGCCGTTGACTGGCTTTCTGAACAGCGTTTTAACGAAAACAATTACAAAACATACCGCAGTGAACTCACCACCTTTCTGCACTGGTGTTTTGATAAGGAAGGTATCTCGGTGGCTGAAATTAACCGCCGGATGATGAACCGTTACGTTGAGTATTGCCTTAATCCACCGGCTGAACTGATTGCGTACCGTAATGTCGCTCAGTTCGTCACCAGTAAAGAGTGGGGTGACCGGGCGCCTAATCCTTTATGGCGACCGTTTCTGGGTAAGAAAGATAATGGCGCGATCCTGCCGTATGCCCTCAGCGATAAGGCGCTGAAAACAAAAATGGCAATATTATCCGCATTCTATGGATATCTGATTAACGAGGAATATACCGAGCGGAATCCGGCGATGATGTGGATGAAGCACAGCCGTTTTGCGTCGCAACCCATGAAGGTACATAGCTTCGATGATGATGAAAGCATAAAATCTTTCAGTGAGTTACAGTGGTCTTATGTGATGTCGGCAGCAGAAAAAATGGCCGGTGAACAGCCGGATTTACATGAAAGAACCTTATTTCTGGTGAGCCTGATGTACAGCTGCTATCTGCGTATTTCGGAGGTGGCGGCTCGTCCGGGATTTTCCCCGGTGATGGGGCAGTTCCGGCGGGACAGTCACAGTGGTGTCTGGGGATTTTTTATCCCGGTCAGTAAAGGCGGGAAACGGCGGACGGTTGCGGTGTCCAATCAGTTATTGAATGCACTGCAGCGTTACCGGACGTTTTTGCGTTTGCCTGCCTTACCGACACCGAATGAAAGTACGCCGCTTTTTTCGCGTCACCGTGCAGCCGGACGCGGCCGGGATGCTGGTCTGCGAAATGCCAATCTGGGTATCCGGCAATTGCGCGACGAGATCAATTTCCTGATCCAGACTGCGGCCGATCTGGCGCAAGCCGATGGTTTTGAACAGGATGCGCAGGAAATGCGGCAAATGACACCGCACAGTATCCGTCACACCGGGATCACCCATGACATTAACCTGAATGGACGCCCGCTAGCCCATGTGCAGGCGGATGCCGGGCATGACAGTATTGATACAACGTCCCAGTATCTGCATACCACCAGGACGGAGCGTCATGAAACTGCGGCCGGTAAACAACTCAACCGATTGCGGGGGATATAATATAATCTATCACCGGAGATCGGGTGGCTGTTGTCATTAAATGCCGACTAAAAGAGCAGATTTATCAACATGATCCAGCTGTTCCGGCGGCAGAGATTGTTCTGCGTAATGACGCCAGACGTCACTCTGCACGAACAGGATAAACAGTTCCCGATCAATATGATTTTCCTGCACCATGCGGCGCATCAGCAGGAGCGCTTCGCTGATCGGTTTTCCGGGTTTATACGGACGATCTCTGGCTGTGAGCGCTTCGAAAATATCTGCGACCGCAATCATGCGGGCGGGAATGCTTAATTCGTCTTTGGTGAGGCGTCGCGGATAGCCGCTGCCATCCATCTTTTCATGATGTCCGCCCGCTATTTCCGGAACATTCTGCAGATGTTGCGGGAATGGCAACTTATTCAGCATGATGATGGTCTGGATAATATGCTGATTTATCTTGTAGCGCTCTTCATCAGTCAGTGTGCCGTGTGTCACCGACAGACTATACAGTTCACCGCGGTTATAGAGATATTCCGGCACCTGCACCTTGAATCCCCATGGATTATCGTCAGTAAGCTGTTCTGACAAGGGGCGGGGGATCAGATGCTCCGGCCGATCAGCCAGCAGCGGTTCCGGGCAGGGAAGTGGTTGTACCGGGGTCTGCATTTTGCGTTGCAACTCTTCGTGCGACACGCCTGATCGATCACTCAGCGTTCTCATCCATTGACGACGGGCTATCCGTTGCAGACGATCGATTCGTTCCGGCGCCATCACCTCACTACCCAGATTACACTCGGCGATAAAGGCAAAATCGTCATCCAGTTCTTTCCAGATGGGTTCTAAGGAGGCGGTGATAACTTGCCGCTGCGCATCGGATAATGCCGAATTCAAGGCGGCAATATGCGCATCACGCTTGAGTACTTCAAAACGCATCCGTATTTCATGGATCCGGTCATAAAGCATTTCCAGCTTGGTAGCCTTATCGACCACATATTCCGGTGTGGTGACCTTACCGCAATCATGCAGCCAACTGGCAATGTGTATGGCTTCCCATTGTTCATCATCAAGATGGTAATCAGCAAAAGGGCCTTCCTGCTGATCACAGGCGGCCTGCGCCAGCAAACGGGTTAACTCCGGAACACGCTGACAGTGTCCGCCTGTGTAAGCACTTTTGGCATCGATCGCACCAGCAACCAGCGCAATGAACGATTCCAGTAATTGTTTCTGTTCTTCAATGAGCCGTTGCGCTCCGATTGCCACGGCAGCGGTTCCGGACAGCGCGCCGATAAGATTGATCCTGGCATTCACGTCCTGCAATTCGTGATTGTGAAGCAATATCACCACCAGTATGCCAATCACGTCTTTGCGATGATTGAGCAAGGGTTCAGCCACTAACAAATAGTGCTCATTAAATGGTGCGAGAGATTCAAAATCGCGTAACCAGTCGGCCTCCTCAGCGAGATGAACGATCCGGCGCCCATTTACTGCCGGCAACAGGGTATGTTCCTCGGAGACCGAAAATCCGGAAAGCGTGGTGATTTCATTTTGCTGCCAGAATGCCCGGGCAGGTTCCATGCGTTTATCTTTGTCCTGTTTCAGATAGATAATACCGCCGCTGGCAGCAATCGCCTTGAGTGTTTCCTGCAGAATACGAGTCAGCAGAGGATCAAATTTGTGCTCGGCGCCCAATGCCTTATCGATCGAAATGAAGTTCCGCATGGTTTGCCGCATTCCGGTCATGGCATCGGCCAGGTCACTGATTTCCAGAATGCGTGAACTGAACTCCCGTTCGCCTTCAAAATCGAAATTCCGGATCGCATCAATTTCACGTCTTAATACGGATAAAGGACGAGTAGTGCGTTTTGCCACATACCAGATGCCGGGTAACATAATCAGCAGAATAAAAGTAAGAGTATATGTACTTTCCAGCGCATTTTTTCTTGCTGGCGCATAGAGCGTATCAGCCGGGAGCAGGAAACTGAGATAGTAGAGATGTCCGCTGCCTGATGACATGGCGGTCAGATAACCCATCCAGAGATTATTGTTATCCAGTCGCAGACTGAGTTCCTGCCGGGTTCCGATGACAAGTTTCTGCCGGGAGACTTCCTCATGTAATTTCTTCAGAACCGGGATGTTAAGCGAATCGAGCTGAGGGAGGGTACTCGTCTCTTGAAAATTACTGACAGACTCCTGTGCTGTCGCGATTAATTGTCCCTGATCATCAAACATAACCAGTTCGCTGCCTTGGGGACGGGGCATTTTAGCCAGCAATTGGGACAAATGCTGGATGCTAAGGTCGGCACCAATGACGGCCTGGCTGGAGCCGGATTTTATGGCCAGCGTACTTCCGGGCTCCCGGGTGGTATAAAAAATATAAGGGCGGGACATAACAACCCCGTCATTCTGTAGTGCCTCCTGATACCAGATACGGGTTCGGGGATCGAAGTTGTAATCTGGCATAGTCCGGGATTCTATTAGCCGTAATCCGGCATCATAGAACAGGAAACGGCCTTCCCGAATTTCTCCTTTTTTATCAATGCTCTGTACCAGAAAAGCTGCGTTTTCCGGTGGTTTTTCCTGCAGAGACAGCCGTGTTTCAGCATTAAATTTGCGGATCAGGAAGAAATCACCGTTACTGTAACCTATATAAATAGCAGATAAGGCTTCATTACTGCGTAGTAACTCGGTGAACTGGGGCAGGTCGGAAAGACGTTGTTCCAGAGTCTGCGCTGTTGCTATATGAGAATGGCTGAACAGGAGCAGTGAGGTACTGGCAGGGCGGATAGTGAGCTGCAGTAATTGTTCAACCTCAGTGCTCTGATGGGCGAAGTTCTGCTGTTCGTGTCTAAAATTACCAGAGAGGGTTTGCTGATATCCCTGAAAAACCAGCGCGCAACCCAACACCAGGAACAATAAGAAAAACAGGGTTGCGATATGAACATAAAGGGGGATTCTGTTTCGCATAAGGATGCCGGTTCCGGATCTCTTTATCTGAGTATATACAACAATGCCGATAACGCAATTTATCGGCATAAAATCAAAGGGTTACAACATTTTCACCTTTGTGGATGTCTCAAAGCTGAACGGGTCAGATTAATTCTGGTATTTCTACTGTTCAGGGCACAGCGCATAGACCTGTTTTTTATCTTCCGGCGAGTTAGTCTGGGAATAACGGATAATGGCCAGATTACAGTTTCTTTCCTGTTTTTCCTGAGCGCTGAGTTGTGGTGCTTCACTAATCTGAGCGACTGATTGAGGCTTCTGTGCATCTGGTTTAATGTGACGCTCGATGTTTTGCTGCAAATGCTGTTGTTGAATTTGTGTGTTTGTTAGTGCGGTATCAAGCTGGACTGTCAGTTCATGCATGATGATTTTGTAACTGAACCAGGATGTCAGTCCGGATAAAACCAGAAACACCGGAACAAAACCAAGCGCAAAGAAAAAACCTTTAGCCATGTAATTTGAAGCAGGCTCATGAGAAGTCTGTGACATGGTAACCTCTGTAATCATAGTTAACCCGAAGGACGGTATTGATTGAATACCCATCATATCATAATATATATCAATTTCGCATAATGTATATTATGTTAAATTAACTACCCAAGTTGAAAGCGACACATCCTTCCCGCTCTGTTTCTGTTCTTAATCGTTCTGATTTTCCCTGGATTGCTATGTTCAGCAGATCGCTGACGCGTTCCTACGTGAAAAGTTTCTGAGTTTGGCTATGGTTGTGCGCACTTTTTCACGTAGCGCGACATGTTTGTTCTTTAAGAGATGTATTGCCTTGCCAGTTTGCTAAACAGGCTCATCATCACTGCGCTATGTAATACACAGCCCATATCAAAATGGTTGTCGTGTCTGCTATTCAGTACGCAAGCCAGTTCAGCCGATTGTAAAAATGAGAACGTATTTACCATCACGTTTACCCGGGCGTATAGCCTGTCATTCTCTTTGATGCTGAATTTGTCGAATTCGTTTTCTTGTCTTAACCCGGTTAGCTGCGCATGCCACTGGTCGATGCGTTCTTTATTGATTGTGTAGATGCAGAATGCTTCGGTAATTTTATCGATGATTAACCTGTCGATTTCCATTAATTCATCTTTATTAACGTTATTGAGAATGGCGTAAGCTTTTGCACCTTGTCTGGTTTTAAGAATATCGAACGTCACTGTTTTGCCGAACTTGCCGGTTTTCAGAAATGGTTTTATGTCAAGACTGATATCTGGTAACGATTTGATTTTTCGATAATAATTGGGGTTTTCAGTGTTAAGTGCAGGCTCTATTTCTGCAATACAGCTGGAATGTAAATCATAGAACGTATGCCGCAGCGGCTTGCTATTGGCATATTCTGATTTTGATTCCAGATCATCAAAGTGTTTCCCGATTTTATTCAGCTCATATTCATCGTTCAGAATGGTATCAATTTGTTCTATGACTGGCCTACTTTGCTGCCATAGCTGCTTAACGGTTTGTTTGTAATCGTTCAGATGTGTTTGAACGGCGATATCGTGGCTCAGTTTTTTCGATTTATGAAAAGTGAACACGCTGACTGCAATGGCTATCAGCGATAACATGGCACTGCCAAGTGAAATGAGTGTGACAGAATCCATTAAGCCGCCTTCCCTTCTTTTTATGCTGTTTTCCGTTCAGATAATATTACTCAGCGCCTTAAGCATACAAATTCCACAGCCTCCATGGCCTGTATTGCCGAGACGACCATCGAGGTGTTTAAATCCGAATGATTCATACAGTGAAACTGCGGAACTTAGCTCATTCAGTGTTTCAAGATAACAATAGCTATAGCCGAATTCTTTTGCCTTCTCGATAGATAAAGCAATCAGGCGTCTTCCCAGGCCAATACCGATAACACTTTTATCCAAATATAATTTTTGCATTTCACAATATTCTTCGCCCGCGCCTTGAAGCTGCGCAATACCAACCCCTCCTACTAACGTACCATTGGCAATGGCCACCCAGTAACCTGATTTTTCTGCTTTGTATGCGTCAGTAAGATTAGAAAGGACGGGATCGTGCAGGCTGACGCCTTCAAGATGATCGATTTTATTATCTCTAAAGCTTTTGCGTATTACCTCTGCAATATGATCGTTGTCAGCAGCGGTAATCGGTCTGATCACGATATTCAACTCTCTTTGCTTACGGGCGTTTTTCAGGGCACTAGTCAGCCCTATAACATTGCTAGTAATACTCTCTATTTCACTTTCTGAGGCTAATAGCAGCGCATCTGAAATGAATGCATTCGCATTATTGTTAATTGTTTCATGAGCCTTGGATCCGGATTCAGATAAACGAAAGTTTGCAGCACGACCATCTTGTTTATCTTGCATTCTAAACACAAGGCCCACTTTTTCTAAGCTGCGTATTGTTCTGCTAATGCTTGATTTTTCTGTACAAAGCCGTTGAGCTAGCTCAGTTACGCCAGCAGGGTTTTTATTGAGTTCAATAAGGACATGGCTCTGAAGGGGTGATAAATCTGTCCCACTACTGTTACGGTTTAACATACCTAACTCGCGAACCATTTCGCGTAGCGAAGTCCGGAACATTTCTATTTCTTCAGTGCGCATTGCCTGCTCTCTCATATATATCAAATATAGTTAACAGTGGTAACCATTTTCAATATAACAGCAAAATAACGCAGTGCAAAATTACTTATTTACAAATTTATTCTCATTAGAACTGTAACGAGGGCCGGTCAGCGGGAATTCATTCACAATCGCCTGAATACGGGCTAAATCGGCTTGCGTCAAAGTCAGGTCGATAGCAGCGGCATTTTCTTCCAGATACTTACGGCGTTTGGTACCAGGGATCGGAATAATATGATCGCCTTGTGCAATCACCCATGCGATAGCCAGCTGAGCGGCTGTTGCCCCTTTTTCTTTGGCAAACGCAGCAAAAGCAGCCGCCAGTTTCTGGTTATTATCCAGATATTCTCCCTGATAACGTGGCAAGCGGGTGCGGAAATCATTGGCCTCCAGTTCATTCACGTTAACAGTTGCCGTCATCAGGCCGCGGCTCATCGGTGCAAATGGAACAAATGCGACACCCAACTCTTTGGTTAACGCCAGAATACCGTTTTCTTCTGGTGTACGAGTCAGCACCGAATACTCACTCTGGACTGCCGTGATTGGATGAATACTCATTGCCCGTTGCAAATGCTCTGTGGTGCATTCACTTAAACCGAGATAACGAACCTTGCCTTCTTTCACTAAATCCGCCATGGCACTCACGGTTTCTTCAATCGGGGTGTTCGGATCAACGCGGTGCAGATAATAAAGATCAATATGATCAACCCCTAGCCGCTGCAGACTGCCCTCCACCGCTTTTTTCACATAATCCGGTTTGCCATTCAGGTAGGTTGCTCCCGGTTGAAAGCTGTCGGTAAAGCCTTCATTCAGCGCAAAACCAAACTTGGTAGCCAGAAAAATCTGATCCCGTTTTTCTTTCAATACCTGAGCTAATAATTTCTCGTTGGAATGATTGTTGCCATAGATATCGGCGGTATCCCAGAAATTGATGCTTAATTCCAGTGAGCGATATAAGGTTGCAATACTTTCTTCGTTATCCGGCGTGCCATAGGCAGCACTCATGCCCATACAGCCCAGACCAATACCAGAAAGCTTGATTCCGGTTTTACCTAATTCTCTGTATTTCATCATAACGTCCCGATGGTTGGTTATTTCAACGGGACTATTATGAACAGACGGGCGTTTTGATTAATGGCCTGGATTGCGATTGCTCTCATGAGTGACATTCATGAATTAAGATGCTCAACAATACTGTCGTATAACAACCTGACCCTTGCCGGGACTGGTCCTCGTTGTGGCCGGTACACATAGACATCCCACGGTTCCGGCTCTGAATCTTCCAGAAGGCGAATCAAACGACCGTTTTGAATATCAGCATTGGCGATCCAGTCTGAGATCTGCCCGAAGCCTAAACCATCCAGGATCGCCAAATGTTCTATTTCGGCGTCATCGGTTCTGAAATGCACATTTTCAGGATGAATGGCGATGTTATTTTTAAATAACCAGGGCCATCCCTTGCCAGAGTTACTATTAATCAATTCAACGGCGGGTAACTTTTTCAGGTCATCGGTATGTTGAGGAGAACCAAATTTTTCAATCAATTCAGGTGAAGCGACCAGGAAAAACTGTATTTCACTCACTTTCTTTACAATAAACCCATTGTTTTGAATCTTCCCTACCCTGATGCCGATATCAATTTGTTCATCCACCAGATGACTGAAGTTATTGGATGCTCTGATATCAACATGTATTTTCGGATATTTCTTCTGAAAATCCCTTATTAATGGATACAGATAGTCTCTGCCAATGACACTGGGGGTGGTGATGGTGATATTGCCGCTTAACTCGTCATGATGGTTGTTTTGCTGACCAAACAGGAAAACGTCGTTGACAACCTCAAGGGCATGCGCGGCATGGGATAGCAACTGTTCGCCGAACTTGGTGATCTTGATGGTTCGGGTGCTACGGTGAAATAACAATTCGCCATAGGTTTGCTCCAGCGTTTTGATCACCCGGGATACAGACTGCGGGGACATATTCAGTTTATCCGCAGCCTCACGGAACGTGTTGGAGCCCGCGGCAACCACAAAGACACGCAATAATTCAGATTTAGAAAGCATTGATGCAACCAGTCTAGAGATACCGTGATATCTCAATGCTTTTCGGGCGCAATCACAATGGGCAATTACTGAATAGACTTATGAGCGGATTTCATAAATACCACTATTATGAGAATCGTATCACAGAGTGACATCCAGGATTATTCCGAAAACCGGGTTAATTCATTCCATTATTTATCATTAACAGGTGAGCAATAAAACTATGTAATTATTGACGGATAAAAACGTATCAAGAGGATTTTACGCATGGAAAGTTTTACCTTTCATAACCCTACCGTTCTCGATTTTGGTAAAGACAAAGAAAAACAGATTGGTCAGCATCTGGCCAGTCATGGTGTCAAAAAAGTGTTATTGACGTTCGGTAGCGACCGTATCAAAAGAGATGGTCTGTTTGATGTTGTTAGCCGCTCACTGCAAACCAATCAGATTGAATGGGTGGAATTCGGCGGCATCGTCAGTAATCCGGTTTTATCAAAAGTCTATGAAGGTATCGAAGTCGCCAGAGCAAACAATGTTGACGCAATATTAAGCGTTGGCGGCGGTTCTGTGCTGGATAGCTCAAAAGCGATTGCCGCTGGCGTGAAGTATGATGGCGATGTCTGGGATCTGTTCCTTGGTAAAAGCCCCATCACCGCAGCGTTACCGGTTTTTGATATTCTGACGCTGGCCGCTACCGGCAGTGAAATGAATTGCGGTGCAGTCGTTACCAATGAAGCAACCAAAGAAAAATTCGCGATCAATGCGCCTGCGTTATTCCCGAAAGTGTCTGTGGTGAATCCGGCGCTGATGCAGACGGTCACAAAGGATTATCTGGTCTATTCGGCGGCGGATATCATCGCACACTCCATCGAAGGTTATTTTACGGCTGCCGTGCAACCGCACTTCCAGTCTCGTCTGGTTGAGTCGATCATCAAAACTGTTATCGAAACGACAGAAATTCTGATTGAAGATCCGCTCAATTACGCGGCGCGTGCCGAATTTGCCTGGGCATCAACGCAAGCACTGAATGGGTTGATTTATTCCGGTACGGCGGGTTTTAGCTACCCGAATCACATGATCGAGCATTCGTTGTCTGCACTGTATAACGTGCCGCACGGAGCTGGTTTATCGGTGGTGATGCCGGCCTGGATGAAGTGGTATCACACCAAAAATCCGCAGCAGTTTGAGCGTTTTGCCCGTGAGATCTTTGGTAAATCAACCGCTATTGAAGGCATTGAAGCTTTGGAAAACTGGTTCAATAAGGTGGGCACGCCTACCCGTTTGTCACAGTTTAATATTGCGTCTTCTGAACTGCCGGTTATTCTGGAAAATGTATTGGGTAATGCCAGTTATTTTGGTGTTGCAGATATCTACACTAGGGAAGTCAGTACAGAAATTCTGGAGAATGCGTTTTAGTTCGACCGGTAAAATGTGCTGAAACCGGGAAGAATGCCGTTCACTTAAGGTGAGCGGCATTTACGGGAAAAATCATAATAACAACGGGATCAAACCCAGGGCGGATAAAAACACCAAAAAGAGCAGACTCTGCATGCCCGCTTTCGAAGAAGATAACGTATATGCATAAACCCCCTTGGCAATATTGTTGCTTGCTGCCGCTACCAGTATCCCCGAAGCAGCCACATCCAAAGGTGTCAATGCCGGGTCAGTCTGGGTCATCCCCATGATGAACGGATCCACATCAGTCACTCCCATCAAAGAAGC
This sequence comes from Tolumonas osonensis, assembly GCF_014202415.1. Lineage (GTDB taxonomy): Bacteria > Pseudomonadota > Gammaproteobacteria > Enterobacterales > Aeromonadaceae > Tolumonas > Tolumonas osonensis. Next base: position 151,983 of record NZ_JACHGR010000002.1, on the reverse strand, counting down.
CAATGCATAAACCCCGTAGTGTCCAAAATGATCAACTGCCAGACGCGTTGCAACCAACATCGCGACGAAGAGTATGCCGAACAGAATCGCAGTGCCGATTTCAAGAGGATTCTTATTCGTATTGAATGTGTCCTGCGGTTTCAAAACGGTCGCCTTTTCCCGTTTTGTCCATAACCAACCTGTTGTAATTGCAACTACGGCTAACCCCAGAAATGACGGTGTTAACCTGAACATCAGATCTCTGTTGAACAAGGCAAGCAGAATGGCAAGACGCAGATACATGACGCCAGATGCAATTAGAATTCCCCCTGAAAACAGGTAGTCCTGCCCTTCTTGTTTTGAGCGCCGGGCCAGTACAATCGTTGTTACTGTTGACGAATAGGCCCCGCCAAGCAGAGCGGCAAGGATCACCCCTCCCTGGCCTTTGGTTAGCCGCTGTAAAACATAGCTGCCATATGAAACGGCACTTACTGCAACGACAACCAGCCAGATTTTGAAAGGATTGAGTTGAAACTCGCTGAATGGTTCATCAGGTAACAAGGGTAAAATGACGGCGGATAAAAGTAAGAATTTAGAAAAATTAAGGATATCTGTTGGTTCAATTGTTTGCGCTAAAGTTTCCAGCCGGGTCTTTAATTCTAGTAATAAAACGCAGACGACGGTTAATGCGGTGGCAATCCAGAACATCTCGCGATAAACCATAACACCAACGATATAGGTTACTAAACCGGACATCTCTGTGGCGACGCCCGGATATCCGGAACCGGTCAACTTATGCCAATATGATATCCATAAGAACCCCGAAATTACTGCAAAACCCAGTATTTGTGGTAACAGCACGCCATCCGAGAGAGCCGCTATAGAATAGCCAATGAGTCCTATTAATGGAAAGACACGAACGCCGCCGAAAACATAGTTGCTTGATTTACGCTCCTCCCGTTCAAATCCAATAAGAAAAGAAAGGAAGAGAACAAAAAGCATACGTTCTCCTTCTGAAGGTAACCACATGAGATATTTCATAAATTATCCTCATTCGGTTAGCAACTAATAATAGCGATTGTTTTTATGCTCTGAATTGAATATAGCAGTATATTTTCACACCCATGAGCTGCTGCATCTATAACAACAGCTCCTCAATACTCTTTTCTATATCAGACAGCGATGCGGAGCCAAAACCTATAATAATAAAGTTCATCAGTGATTTATCATGCAAAACGTAGTTTGAAGGATGTGCCATCCGGATATTCATGTCCCGGCACTTTGCTATGATTTGGTCTGCCATTTCCGGTGATCCCACGTTGACGAAAAATTGTAATCCGCCCTTCGGGACATCAAATTGCCATTCAGGGCAACGGTGGGCTAACAGTTCTGCAACCTTATCCCGTTTACGTTGATACACAGTTCGCATTCGCTGCGTATGTTTTGTCAGTGTCCCGGCTGCCAGTAGCTCGGCGACCCAATGTTGTAATAAACCGCTGGTACCTCTCGACAGGCTCCAGTGCAGTGAGGCCATTTCCTGAATAAGGTCAGCTTCAGCAACAAGATAGCCAAGCCTAAGACTGTTGAATAATGTTTTAGAAAAGGTGCCGGAGTAGATAATGTTTTCATGCCCCTGCTGAGATTTCAGTGCCGGTAAAGGCATACGCTCATAGTAAAATTCGCTGTCATAATCATCCTCAATAAGCATTAATCCGTTATTCACCAATTGATGGCTGATTTCCTGCCGTCGTTTTTCACTCAGGGTGATGCATTGCGGGAAATGGTGTTCGGGCATGAGATAAAGCACGTCATTCTTGCCTAACTGGGAATCAAGAATGATCCCGTTATTATCCATTGGATGCGCTTTCAGAGAAAAACCGAACCGGGAGAAATTACGGGCGATATCAAGATAGCCAGGTTCACCAAAATGCAAATCAGATCGGTGTTTATTCAATGTCAGCGCGATCAGCATTGAACCATATTGCGTACCGGGAACAATCAGGACATTTTGTGGCTGGGCGCGGATACTGCGTTCAGGCAATAGCTTTTCACAAATGAGTTGGCGTAGCCGGTGGTCCCCTGCACTTTCATTAAAGGCCGTCAGACGGGAGGAATATCGAAGCACCCGATCAAACCCCTTCCGTAACTCACTTTTTGGTAGATATTCTGTCGTCGCCAGACTAGGTAGCAGTGAGATCAGCCCGGATCCTGAGTTCAGCGGTTCATCAGGGACCTGTAACGTTGATGCTTGTGTATCCGTCTGGCCAGCCATGTCAGGTTGATTCTGATGTTCACAAACCAGCGTACCAATACCGACGCCACTCGTGCATAGCCCTTCCTGACACAACTCTTCATAAGCCCTGACAACAGAACCCCGAGCGATCTGTAACTGATGCGCGAGCCCCCGGCTGGATGGCAGTCTGGTGCCTGCGGGTAATGCGCCGGACCGGATTTGATCGCAGATTTGCAGTTTTATCTGTAAATAAAACGGTAATGCCTCCGGTTTTTCATCAATTCTGATTGTAAGCATCCCTTCACTCCGCCAATTTTTCTCTCAAATTGGACCTATCAGATCTGTTTTGTATGTACCAATATAACCGCAAACAGTCATTTGTGGATCACTGCTTTTACAGGACTTTCGATGGTTAGCTTGTTGGAAAAAATGAGATTTGATTTATATGCCAGTGTGATGGGCATTACAGGGTTAGGGCTTGCCTGGCGCTTCGCCGCGCAGTGTTTTCAGTGGCCGCAGGTGATTGGAGAGACATGCATTTTTATAGCGCTTTCAATATTTATCATGCTGAACGCACTGAATCTTGCCCGTCTTCTGATGGCGCCTCAGTTGATCAGATCAGAATGGATGGATCATGACCGGTTTAACTTTTTCCCGACATTCACCATATCTGGTTCGTTACTGTCTATTGGTGTTTTGCCTTACAGCAACTTCGCTGCATTAGTGATTTGGTGGCCGACGGTATTACTTCAGGTTCTTTTTATTACCTTGGCTGTACGGCGCTGGTTAACCACAAAAATAATACTGCAGAACGTGAGCCCTGCCTGGTTGATTCCCATGGTTGGCAATGCATCGCCCTGTTTTGCCGGCGTGCCTTTAGGTTACGGTACGTTCAGTTATGCCTTGCTGATGTCCGCGATCGTTTGCTGGATGCTATTCACACCCATCATTTTAGGAAAACTCATAATAAGCAAACCCGAGACAGAACCGCATATCGTTCCAAGTATCGCTATCCTGATTTCAGCTCCTGCTGTCATCTCGGTCGGGCTTTACAATTATCCTGATACAGCCAATGTGCTGATGCAGTTATTGTCGTATGCAGCGTTGTTTTTTGCGGCCGTGACTATCAGCATGTTCCGCCATTTCCGGATAAAACAATTCTCCAGAGCATTATGGGCATTTACCTTTCCGGCGGCAGCGTTGTCGTCTTCACTGCTGCGGATTTACCATCAAACGCCAGATCCTTATAACCTATACCAGGCATGGATCGCGCTAGGGTTGGCAACAACGATTGTTGTACTGGTTTCTGTATCGGCTGTTAAATGCTTAGTGATGGATTCGGCGATTTCGCTATCCGGCAAAAAATCATTAAACCGGTCATCAATTCTGCGGTAGATTTCTACCATGCGTAAATATGTATGGGCAGTGCTGTGCTGCCCGTTCTTTAAGGATGGCTCATGAAACACTGCTACGAATGTGGAACCGCATTAACCGAGAAAATCTGTGATCATGAAGGCCTGGTGCCTTTTTGCGGCCAGTGTAATACCTTCCGGTTCCCCATCTTCAGTACCGCCGTCAGCTGTATCGTGTTCAATAAAACCGAAGATAAAATCTTGTTGATCCAACAATACGGACGCCCGGATTACATCCTGGTCGCCGGTTACATTACGCGAGGTGAAAACGCGGAACAAACGATGATCCGGGAAATTAAAGAAGAAACTGGCCTGACAGTTATTCATCATCGCTATATGAAAAGTGAATATTATGAGAAATCCAATACGCTGATTTTTAATTACTGTTGTGTGGTTGATAGCGAGGATTTAAGCAACATTAATCATGAAATAGATAAAGCGGATTGGTTCAGCATTCATGAAGCAAAAAACGTGATTAAAAAAGGCAGTCTGGCTGAGCGGTTCCTCCTTAATGCATTGAAGGATTAGAGTAATCATCCACCAGCTAATGCTCGAAGAAACTGAAAAATTCCGGATCGGAAAGGACTGAAATTCATATCAGTCCTTTCTATATATTGGATTAGATTGTCGCTTTATTGATTTTGGTCAGTGGTTCGTTGATATCAAAAACCTTGCTGAAAATCTGTTCAACGCCAAACGTCTTCAGACGTGCGGTATGCTTTTCAAGATAGGCCAGTGCGGTTTCTTCGCTCTCGAAGAGATAAATGCCACCCGCTTCTTTTGCTTCTTTATTTTCAGTCCAAATTTTCCAGATGAACCCAGGTTCGTTATTGATAGATTCGGCCAGGTCTTTTAATCCATCAGACATTTCCTGACCAAATGGACCATTAAATGCGAAATACAGCTGTAGTAGTTTTTTCACAATACGTTACCTTTCTTCATAAGTGTTCGCGATCTGTAGCCATCTTATCTCGAAAAAACATACAATAAAGTTCAATAAACTGACCTTTTATGTCTATAAAATCGACCATGAAATTAAGATCGACCTTAGAGCAATGGCTTACGCTTGTCGAAGTAGATAAAGCCGGGAGCATTCAGGCAGCGTCGAATACCTTGAACAAAAGTCACACGACGTTGATCTACGCAATCAAAAAACTGGAAAACCAGCTTGGTGTTTCGCTTATCAAGGTCGAGGGACGAAAATCGGTTCTGACGGAGCATGCCAAAACACTACTGCGCAGAGCGGTTCCCATGCTTGATCAGGCACGGGAGCTGGAAGCCATTGGGGCACAATTGTCCCAGGGGATGGAGTCTGAAATTACGATTTCTATCGATCACCTGTGCTGCCGGCGTTGGTTGTACCGTCCTTTACAAACGTTTTTCGCAAACAATAGAGGGACATCGGTTCAGATCCGTGAAACGAATTTATCTAGCACACAAGCCGCAGTTAAAAACCGGCTGGCTGATATTGCCATCGTGAACTTACCTGTCGAAAACCATCTGGCGGAAGCATTTGGTGTCGTCTCTATGATCCCGGTGGTATCGCGCCATCATCCTCTGGCCGGAAAGGAACTGATAGGTAATGATGATTTACTGACAGAAACGCAGATAGTTATCCGCGATTTGGGGGCAATTGATAAGCCTGAGGAACAAAATGTCGGCTGGTTGAAATCGCAGCGACGTCTGACCGTCGATAATTTTGATCATGCCTGGCAAGCCGTCAATGCAGGGCTTGGCTTTTGCCGGATTCCGGATCATATGCTGGAAGAATTAGACACGTCGGAAATAGTTCGTTTACCGTTACAGGGCGGTTCCCGCTATCAAGTTCCTGTGCATCTTGTTGCGCCGAAAGGTGGACAAACAGGGATAGCCGCCAATTTACTGTATGACATCCTGCTTGCCGATGCTTGTGAGCGGTTGAATCAGGGCTGAACTGAATAAACAAAATCGCCACTGATCAGACAGAGATCAGTGGCGATTCATTATTGACGATCTAAGCCAGATCGAACCGATCCGCGTTCATGACTTTCGTCCAGGCGGCTACAAAGTCGTTCACAAACTTCTCTTTGTTGTCATCCTGCGCATAGACTTCGGCATAGGCACGAAGAATGGAATTCGAGCCAAAGACCAGATCAATGCGGGTTGCTGTCCATTTGACTGCACCGGTCTTGCGATCGCAGATCTCATACAGGTTGTTACCTGCCGGTTTCCACAGATAGGCCATGTCGGTCAGATTAACAAAGAAGTCCGTCGTCAACGCGCCTTCGCGATCTGTGAAAACGCCATGACGGGTACCGCCGTAGTTGGTACCGAGAACACGCATTCCTCCTACCAGCGCTGTCATCTCTGGTGCGGTTAGCCCCATGAGCTGCGTCCGATCCAGCATCATTTCTTCTGCTCTGACCACATAATCCTTCTTCAGCCAGTTACGATAGCCATCCGCCAAAGGTTCCAGCACATCAAAGGATGCGACATCGGTCATTTCCTGGATGGCATCACCCCGCCCCGGTGCAAAAGGTACTTTGATATCAAACCCGGCGGCTTTCGCTGCTTGTTCGATACCGACATTACCGGCCAGAACAATCACATCGGCCACACTGGCATTACTCTGGGCTGCGATAGGTTCCAGCACCGCCAGTACTTTTGCCAGACGAGCAGGTTCATTGCCTTCCCAATCTTTTTGCGGAGCAAGACGGATGCGGGCACCATTAGCACCACCCCGTTTGTCGGAACCTCGGAAAGTCCGGGCGCTGTCCCAGGCGGTCGCCACCATGTCACTGATACTGAGACCGCTTGCGGCGATCTTCGCTTTGACCGCGTCAACGTCGTAACCAGTGCTACCGGCAGGAATCGGATCTTGCCAGATCAGGTCTTCTTTCGGTACATCAGGACCGATATAACGCGCTTTTGGCCCCATATCACGGTGAGTCAGCTTGAACCAGGCACGGGCGAAGACTTCCGCGAAGTAGGCTGGGTCCTTGTGGAAACGCTCGGCATGTTTGCGGTATTCAGGATCAAATTTCAATGCCATGTCGGCATCGGTCATCATGGGTTTATGGCGAATGGATGGATCTTCGACATCAACCGGCATATCTTCTTCCTTGATATTCACCGGTTCCCACTGCCAGGCACCCGCCGGCGATTTCTGCAACCACCAATCACAACCGAAGAGCAGATCAAAATAGCCGTTGTCCCATTGCGTCGGATGCGTGGTCCAGGCACCTTCCAGACCGCTGGTCACGGTATCCCGGCCGATCCCACGCGTCGTGTGGTTCATCCAGCCAAGCCCTTGCTCATCGACATCAGCACCTTCCGGTGCCGGGCCGAGATTGGCAGCACTTCCATTACCATGCGCTTTACCAACCGTGTGACCACCAGCCGTCAGGGCGACGGTTTCCTCGTCATTCATGGCCATACGCGCGAACGTCACACGCATATCCTGCGCTGTTTTAAGCGGATCAGGCTTGCCATCCACCCCTTCCGGATTGACGTAAATCAGCCCCATCATGACGGCTGCCAGCGGGTTTTCCAGATCCCGTTCACCGGAATAGCGGCTGTTTTCACTGCCACTCGGCGCAAGCCATTCCTTCTCGGAGCCCCAATACACGTCCTTTTCCGGATGCCAGATATCTTCACGGCCAAAGCCGAAACCAAACGTTTTAAAGCCCATCGATTCATATGCCATGTTACCGGCAAGAATCATCAGATCGGCCCAACTGAGTTTGTTGCCGTATTTTCTCTTGATCGGCCAGAGCAGCCGACGGGCTTTATCCAGGTTGGCATTGTCAGGCCAGGAATTCAGCGGCGCGAAGCGTTGATTCCCCCGTCCACCGCCACCACGTCCATCAGCGATGCGGTAAGAGCCTGCAGAGTGCCAGGCCATGCGGATCATCAAACCACCGTAATGTCCCCAGTCTGCAGGCCACCACGTCTGGCTATCTGTCATCAGGGCGATGAGGTCTTTTTTCACTGCGTCAAAATCGAGCTTTTTAACCTCTTCCCGGTAATTGAAGCCTGGCCCCATCGGATTGGTTTTACTATCTTGCTGGTGCAGAATGTCAAGATTCAGGGATTTTGGCCACCAATCCACATTGGACATACTGGCCGATGTCGCGCCACCATGTGCAAAAGGACATTTACCCGCAGAACCCGTGTTATCTTTATCCATATTGCTCTCCTCGGTTGAGTCTCCAACAGAATTGATTATGAAAGCCAATCCAATCCCCGCTGTTGTCAGCCGGAGATCGGAAAAACATTCATTATGAATAATATAGACGTGATGGCGGGCTTTGCTGTCAGATGGATGACAAATTATGAAAGGGTTTGTGATTGAGAAGGCGACTTTACCAAGACAATGCTTTTGTATTCTCCTGAAATAATGCACCGCCTGACAGATAAAGAGTGGTTTATCAAATTAAAGTTCTCATTTGTGAACAAAGATACACAGGTATCGATCAGCAAAAGGTGACCTGAACATCTTTCGGTTCGGCATGATAGGGAGCGGATGTCACCAGTAAGCCCGCTCCCGCTGCAACATAATCCGCTGCATTTTTCGCATTAACACCGCCGGCGACTGCAAGGATGACTGGCAGATTATTCTCTCGACAGAAATCGGCACAAGCCCGGACATCTTCCAGCGGAAATTTATCCATCTGCAAGACTTCAGCACCAGCTTCGGCCCAGAGTCTGGCATCGTTAAGATCATGGACTTCGACAACGCGGCGATGTTCTGGCGCTTTGGCTTTCAATTTTTGCAAAATAGCAGATGGCGTTTCTTTCAGAAATTGCCGGTGTTCCGCAAACAGCAAGATGGTTTCTGATAAACCCATCCGGTGAATGACACCGCCACCCGCCTTTACCGCTTTTACCGACAACGCTTTGGTACCAGGCGTCTGTTTCCGGGTACAGGCAACCGGAACAGAACCGGCGGCATCAACCAAAATCCGAGTTGCACTGGCAATGCCACTCGCCCACTCCACCAGTATCTGTGTCACTTTCCAGGCCGCAAATAACGCATCGGCATGCCCTGTCGCTTTCAGCAATAGAGAACCCTTTGTTACCGCATGCCCTGATGAAACCAGCAGTTCGCTCTTCGCACCACACAATTCAAACAGCCGCGCAGCCTCTTCGACACAACAAACCGTCATGTCCTGTCGGGCGGCAAAGAGAATCTGAACCGGTTTGTCCTGAGTGAGCAATAACTCCGTCGTCAAGTCGCCAAATGGCACATCATCGTGTAATAAATCCAACAATTGTTTATCAGTCAGCACACAGCGCATCACAATATCCTTTTTGATATTCATCTCTGCCAAGAAAATATCAAAAAGGATGCCAGCTGTATTTTCAGGCAGATAAAGTACACTTTTAAGATACAAGATCACCATGCTGTAGCTGCTTTTTCTCGCCGCTCAGCACCATGAATCCACCCCATGGCAGGCAGCCGGGAAGCAGGTGTTCCACCACTCGAGCAGTGGCAGATCCGAATGGCAGATAAATAGCGCTGCGCCAACGGATATTTCCGACAGGCAGATCGCTGACACTGTCACGAAATTCTGCAGGTGATAACCAATGTGCTCCGCGATAAGCGCCACTGCCGCCGTGACGCCCCTTGGCAAGCCATAACAGGCTGTACCGGTTGAACAGGCCAATCGCAAAACGTCCGCGCGTTACCCGGATGATCTCGGACACGGCTTTGTGCCAGTCAGCAGTGAAACAGAGTGCGGCTATGGAAAACACAGAATCGAAGCTGTTATCGGCAAACGGTAGCGTCAGTGCATCGCCCTGCAGATAAGTGGAGCCGGCGTCCCGGCTCCGGGCAAACGCAAGAAAGTTTGGATCGAGATCGAGCCCGGTGACGTGTAGCCCCGGCTGAAGCGCTAACCGCCGGGTAAACCAGCCTGTGCCGCAGCCGACATCAAGTACACGCCCTTCGGAAGGAAATGTCAGCATATCAGCCATCATCTGATACTCGGTATTACCAATCCATAGACCCCGGGGACTGTCATACCATGCGTCGTAGTCAGCGGGTTTCATTCTGCAAAGAACCTCAGAACATGTATATTATGAAATGTGAATATACTTTTTATAGCACTGAGAGAGACGGATTCAATGTGGAATGAAAAATACAGTGATTCCCGGTTTATTTACGGCACCGAACCGAATGATTTTCTGAAACAATCTGCACACCATTTCCAGCCTGGCGGAAAAATTTTGTGTATTGCCGAAGGCGAAGGCCGGAATGCCGTCTGGTTGGCAGAGCAAGGATTCCAGGTCACCGCCGTTGACGCATCCGATGTCGGATTGGCAAAAGGCCGGGCATTAGCAAAGTCAAAAGGCGTTTCCGTGCATTGGATCCATGCCGATTTACGGCAGTATGATCCTGGCAGTCATGTATGGGATGGCGTGGTTGCTATCTTTGCGCATCTGCCGCCGGATTTACGCTCGCAGGTACATGCTGATTGTGTGGAAAGTCTGAAAACAGACGGTGTATTGCTGCTTGAAGCCTATACCCCTGAGCAGCTTGAGTTTAAAACCGGCGGACCATCGAATCCGGACTGGTTAATGACACCGGAGATGTTACAACAAGAATTGCAGGGTCTTACGTTCGAGCGATTACAGAAAGTCGAACGGGAAATCATCGAAGGCATTGGCCATACAGGGACTGGCTCTGTTGTGCAAGTGATTGGCGTCCGGCCTTCATAATGCTGTACAGGGTTTGTAAACAGGAAAATCATCAACGCTCAGAAACGACACGCGAGTTTTTCGCTTCCTGCAACGATCCCAGATTTTCCACTTTCTGATAACCATTCTGCATTAACAACTCTTTGGCGATCTCCGCCCGGCGGCCTGACCGGCAATACAGACGTACGGTATCCTGTTTTTCGATCCCGGCTTGCTGTGCACCGGTCACTATCTGCTGATACTCGATGTTAGTTGCGCCATCTGCATGTTCAATCGTGTATTCAGCGGCGGTTCTGACATCAATCAGCCACTCTTTGGCGCTGACCGTGAAACTGCCTATTAATGCTGTAAATAATAAAAATGCTCTGAACATATTTTTTTATTCCTGTGTTATCGATGGATCCCGTTATCTGAAACTCTTTCTCCGGTTCCTATATGCATACCAGCACAGAACTGACCGACTGCGGTATCCCGCAAGTTTTCACGCAGCATGACGATAACATTATCACCAGTGCAATGCCCGGCATAGTTATCACAAATAACTGTCAGTTCAAATTGGCAACTCACGATGGATCACTCCCCCTTTGGGTTGAATGAATTTACCTGTCGCCTTAACGCACACTTGCTTCGCTACAGACAAGGTAGCCTCTAACAGATAAATGCCTCGCCGCTGACTGATCAGATGGCCAATGATCTGTACTGTATCCCCCACTAAAATGGGTGTGTGGAAACGCACATTCAGCTCTGCGGTCAGCGCTTCAATACCTTTCGAAAGCAAACAGTGCGTCATCGCGGCATCCAGTAAGGTGCTGGCTATGCCGCCGTGCAACAAATCGGTGTATCCCTGATGTTTTTTATCGACCTGATACTCTGCCGTTACTTCGTTTTCAGCGACCAGCTCAAAGCGAAGTTGCAGTGAATGCGGATTCGTATTGCCATCACTGCATACCACACAATGTGCATGACTTTGCAGACATGCCTGATAAGTTTTCATGCTATTCCTACATTCAGATCAGGAAGACTTTCGCCTTCCTGAACATCATTGATTACTCAGCTGATAGTTCCTCAGCCGTTGTCCAAATTAATGGCAGCAACGCCCCCGGCCATGACCACGCCCTGCAACCTGTGCATCGTCGCGGCTTTGGCAACAACGGCCAGCGCCATGCTGATGAACATGTTCATGTGAATGACCTTTATCGTCATGACCGCAGCAAGATTGACGACCTTCATGCCCTTCGTGCTCACAGCCACATCCACCGTTGGCCTGCTTAGCTTCATAGTTCAATGATTGACGACCTTGTGATGGACTGGTCATGTGCGTCAACTTGTCAGCCTGTTCACTAACCAATTCTTTTACACTTTGGCGGCCACAGCGGGTCTGATATACAGCAAACTGACTTTCGAGCAATTTGCCGAGAATCCGTTCACCGATATTCCGGACAATAACCCGTTGCGCATTTTCAGCCTGCAGCATGTCGAGTAAATCTTTTTTGCCGGAACAATTTGCATTCAGCGCAGGGTTTGCCTTACGGGATAAGACGTCACCGTTTTCATTAACAAAAACAAAGCTGTCAGCCTTAGTAAAATGACTGGCGACACGATCTTCTTTCATAGGAATAGCAGTAATCATCGGACGTACCTCTATAACAAAATAACGGAGTGGTCTTTCCCGATCCTGGTAACTTCCTGCAAATTACAGCAACGAGTTATGACCTGATGCAGCCAATTACTGCCATCCCCTGACGCGACATTGCCTTTCAAAACATTCACATCCAGAAAATCGGGAACGGCAATAATTAGCATATGCAAACTATAATACCGTTAATTGGCATATGCAATATATTTGAAAGGAAAAAGACAAAGCCTGCCCGACATCGGTACCATTACTGAGATAGCGTTGTCAGAACAGGCTCTTTGATAATGAATTTGATTGATGAGAAAAGGAAATTCGATAGGCAGGAATAGCCGGTTGAATGTTCAACCGGACATTGCATCATAAATCATGTATCCCCCGAGGAGGATTAAAAAAACACCGAAGAGTAGCTTCATCGTAGCCGGGTCCATGCCTACAGAAAACTTTGAGCCCAGCCAGCTTCCGAGGACAACCATGATGGCAATGACCATGGCGGCTTTAATATTCACAGCGCCATGCCGGTAATATTCCATCACTGCGGCAATACCGACGGGCGGTAACAGAATAGCCAGACTGGTTCCTGTTGCCAGTTTCTGACTGAAACCAAGTCCGTACATCAGGGCAGGAACGATCAAAACGCCACCGCCAATGCCAAACAGTCCGGACAAAATACCCGCTGATAAGCCTATCAGCATTAGACCTGACAATAGCATCATTTCACTATAAACCCTGTTATTGATGGGGTTATGGTATCACAATTTACGCGTGTTATTGCTGAACGATGTTTCCCTGGTTAAATTTTGTTCAGTGGAATTTTAAGATAACGAATACCGTTTTCTTCTTCCGGTGGTAATTCACCGGCCCGCATATTGACCTGAACTGCTGGCAGGATCAGTGCCGGCATCTTTAATGTGGCATCTCTGGCTTTACGCATTGCCACAAATGCGTCTTGTTGAATGCCACAGTGCACATGCACATTATGATTTTTTTCTTCCCTGATCGTGGTTTCATACAGGAAATGATCCCGGCCTGGGGCTTTATAGTCATGACACATAAAAACCCGTGTTTCATCCGGCAGCAAAAACAGCTTCTGGATTGATTGATACAGCGTTGCCGCATCCCCACCGGGAAAATCACAGCGTGCCGTGCCATAGTCAGGCATAAATAATGTGTCACCGACAAATGCTGCATCACCAATCACATAAGTCATACAGGCCGGTGTATGACCGGGGGTATGCATCGCGCGGGCGGTGATTCCCCCCAATTGAAAAATTTCACCGTCGTGGAACAAGTGATCAAACTGACTGCCATCAACCGCAAAATCGCTACCGGCGTTAAAGAGTTTTCCGAACGTGTTCTGAACTACCGTGATATTCGCGCCTATCGCCAGCTTTCCGCCAAACATCGTCTTCAGATAAGAGGCCGCACTTAAATGATCAGCATGGACATGGGTCTCAAGCAGCCATTCCACCTGCAGATTATTTGCTTTTACAAACTCAATTAACCGGTTTGCCGCAGTTAATGAGGTTCGTCCGGAGGACTGATCGTAATTCAGTACGGAATCAACTAATGCGCATTTTCCAGATCCTGGGTCAACCACGACATAACTGTACGTAAACGTAATATCATCGAAAAAGGCATGGACCTGTGGATTCATAGTACCTCCCCGACAGACCAGTAAATTCAACCCGCCTGATGCATCATCAGCGCCTTGCCATGTACCAGACAATCAACCACTTTGCACCGTGCCGCCTTAACCAGATTCGCTAATGTCTGCCGGGATACGCCCATCACAACGGCTGCATCCTGTTGCAGCATTCCCTGCAAATCAACTAGCCGCAATGCTTCAAACTCGTCAGGAGCCAATTCAATCCGTTCCAGATTACTCATAGGAATACCATTCGGTTTAAAGCAGCTATCTGCGGGTTTACCACAAATATTCCGAGGGATCTTAGGACGTCCCATAAACACTCCTTTGTAGCATATGCAATAAAATATTTGCCGATATTGAACAGGAAACCCTGACCCAATACAAGCATAGCCCAATCAGACTGATACATTTGTGCCAGTAAATCAGCAACGATAACAATGAATTGATCGTATCATCCCGTTAGCAAATGCTTCTGCAAATTTGGACAGAAAAACAACACACATCATTAAAAAGCATTTATAATGCACCTTTAATGAATTCTGAACAGGGTTGTTTCATGGCTTCAATTCATGCGGATGTGACTTTAGTTGGCGGCGGGATCATGAGTGCCACTTTGGCAATGCTGATTCATCGTCTGGATCCCGCTTTACATATCTGCATGATTGAAAAATTACCCGATATCGCGCTGGAAAGTTCCAAGGCGTTGAATAACGCCGGAACCGGTCATGCCGGCTATTGCGAACTGAATTACACACCGCAGGACAAAAACGGACATGTCCAGATCCAGCGGGCGCTGGAAATTAACGCGGCGTTTGAGGTTTCACTGCAATTCTGGTCACATTTGACCGAGGCCGATCCGCATAACATCGTGCCAGCATCGTTTATCAATCGTGTACCACACCTCAGCGCTGTCTGGGGTCAGAACAATATCGACTATCTTAAAGCAAGATATACGCAGCTTAAGTCTCATCCCCTTTTTGCCGAAATGCAGTGGACGGAAGACAACCAGACATTATATGACTGGATGCCTGTGATGATGGCGGCTCGCCCGGCCGAACCCCGGTTGGCAGCAACACGGGTTGAACATGGTGCTGATGTGAATTTCGGTGCCCTCACCCGCACGCTGGTCAGTTATCTGCAGAAAAATGCTAATTTTGAACTGATGACCGATACCCGGGTGCTGAATTTACACCGTGTTCCGGGTTCAAAAAAAGCCTGGGCTGTCAGAGTCAGCAAACAGAATAATTCGGAAAAACTCACTATCGAAAGCCCTTTTGTTTTCCTGGGGGCCGGTGGTGTCGCCTTGCATCTTTTACAAAAATCCGGCATTGAAGAAGCTGCTGGTTACGGCGGATTCCCTGTCAGCGGACAGTGGCTGATTTGTCAGAATGAAGCCCTGATCCAGCAACATCATGCGAAGGTATACAGTCTGGCACCGGTGGGCGCTCCGCCGATGTCGGTACCGCATCTGGATACCCGGATTATTGATGGCAAAAAGAGCCTGTTATTCGGGCCCTATGCCGGTTTTACAACAAAATTCCTGAAACACGGTTCCTCGCTGGATCTGGTTAAATCAGTACGGACAGACAATCTGAAAAGTCTGATTGGCGCGGGTAAAAACAATCTGGATTTAACCAAATATCTGGTGAAAGAGGTTTTCCAAAGTCACAGTGACCGGATGCAGTTATTGCAGGGATTCATCCCCGATGCCCGCGCAGAAGACTGGACACTCGCCCATGCCGGTAAACGGGTACAGGTGATCAAACGCTGCAATCAGAAATGGGGCAAACTGGAGTTCGGCACGGAAATCGTGGCCGCGGAAGACGGCAGCCTGGCTGCGCTGCTCGGCGCTTCCCCGGGTGCTTCCGTCAGCGTCAAAACCATGTTGAATGTGCTGGAACGCTGCTTCCCGCAGCAGATGCAATCTCTCGCCTGGCAGGACAGACTGAAAACAATGATTCCATCGTATGGAAGTTCGTTGATCGACGATGCCAGGTTGTTGGCGACAGTCAGAAAGAATACGCTGAGCAGGCTTAAGCTGTTCGCATGATGAGGTTTTGATGCCCTTCGCCTTCTCTAACCGCCTGCCTGATACAGGCGGTAGAGAGATATCAATCAGGCAGAAACACCCAGAATCACGCTGCCGGCTTTAAACAAGACACCCGCAGCTGAACCAGCACTTAGGCCAAGTTCGCTAACGGCCTCATTAGTCACAATGGCTTTTACATCATGGCCGCCAGCCAGCTTAACGACCACTTCGCTGTTCACTGCACCGGTTTTTACTTCGGCCACAGAACCTTTCAGGTGATTACGGGCGCTGTATTTGGTCGAATCATCGCCTGTCACTAACATGACTGATGGTGCCTTAATATAGGCAGTTACGGCCTTGCCTGCCGCTAATCCCAGCGCCGTCAGGCTATCTAATGTCACGGTAGCGACAATAATATCGCCACCACCAACTGACAGTGAAACCTCTGCGTTCACGGCACCTTCACGAATCTCACGTACAGTTCCTGCAAATACATTACGAGCACTGATAGCCATAAAAATCTCCTTTTCTGTTATCGTTCTATTGGTAATAACTGCCACTTAATCGATATAGCCGTAGCTATGAATAATGGCTTTTGCTTTGTCGCCTTTGAGGTAATTCAACAGTTCGGTTGCTGCAGGATTATCCGTCCCCTTCTTCAGTAACACTGCATCTTGAGTCAGTGGGCTATACATATCGAGAGGTACCTCCCAGGCAGAGCCCTGGATGAGTTTGCCGTCTTTATAGGCCTGCGAAGCGGCGACAAAGCCCAATTCTGCATTACCGGTCTCAACGAATTGTTTTACCTGCGTAATGTTTTCACCCTGAACAAATTTGGATTTCACAGTAGCCATCAGCCCCAGCTTTTCCAGTACTTCATAAGCCGCTGCACCATAAGGTGCCGTTTTGGGATTACCGACCGCCAGATGAGCGTAGTTACCGGTTTTCAGTACCTCACCTTTGCTATCAACGGTATTTGCATTCGCCGACCACAGCACCAATTTGCCTTTTGCATAGGTAAATTGTGTATCCGCCAATGCCAGTTCTTCCTTAACCAGCTTTCCCGGGGTCTTGCTGTCTGCGCTCACCATGACTTCAAATGGTGCGCCATTCTGAATCTGAACGAATAACTTGCCGGTCGCACCGGAGGATATCAGCAGGGTATGTCCGGTATCTTTCTGGAAGGATTTTCCGATTTCTTCGAGTGGCTTAGCAAAGTTGGCCGCAACCGCAACCTTGACTTCATCAGCAAAAGAAAGGCATGGCGTTAACAGCAATAAAGCAGTGGCGAGCTGATTCTTACGTAATGACAACATAGGCACTCCTTGGCGCATTTCACATATCGTTATGTACAAATATGCACAAGGCTTGCCTGAATTGTTCAATTTACTGATACGACTATTTTTTAATAGCCACCACCGATGGCAAATAAAAGCTATATTATTGATATAAATGGATTTATTTAATGGTAGATAAATATTTGGTTTTTATGAAAACAGACAAAGTGACACAGCACATCATTGTGCACTTTGTTGCATAACGGTGCGCAATTAACGACAAATGTGACATTTATCACACTAAAGCATCATTATTAAGTTGGCCATTTTGTGTTCTCTGAGCTGCTTGCTCCCACCCTGGCTTGTAGCCAAGGTTCGTGGTCTTATTTGAGGTAGCAGTTATTCCGAACGAATCTATACTTATTATGCTTCTATGAGTAAGCGTTCAGTGTGAATTGGCCATAACTATCAATACCAGGAGATGACCATGCGTATCACGGACATGATTTTAGCAGTCCAACGGGAACTCGGCATTGATGTTGATGGTAAGGCTGGACCTCAGACTTGGAGCGCTATCTACGAACGGGTCGTGAATAAGAAGGTAGACGTTCAGAAACCGTTGGTAACTATTGATGCTGTCGATAGTCGCAGCGAAAAAGTGATAGCTACGCTATTGCCGGAAGTACAGCCGATTGCCCGGGCCCTCATACAGAAATCGGTTGAGATGGGAATAAACATCAAGATTATTAGCGGGCTTAGAACATATGAGGAACAGGATGCCCTGTATGCCCAAGGGCGAACAACACCAGGGAACATAGTCACTAACGCCCGTGGCGGGCACTCCAACCACAACTTTGGCATTGCATTTGACGTTGGTGTGTTCGAGGGAAATAAGTACCTCCCGGAATCGACCAAGTACAAGGTTGTTGGTGCTTTGGGGATGGATTTAGGTCTTGAATGGGGTGGCAATTGGAAGAGCATCGTTGACCAACCTCATTTTCAATTACGACCAATGTGGGCAACTGACCTGACCGAGAGACAGATGCTTGCCGAACTGCGTTTGAGACGTGACAACCGACAACCTATCTACGTGTAACACGAAAGTAGGCCACAAGATCGACAAATGGAGGCCATATGACCAAACAAAGGCTCATCATCCTGTTCGACGGCACCTGGAATGATCCGGAAGATCAAACAAACGTTTATCGGATTTCACGACTCATTCGTGATTATGACGGTGATGTAAGACAGAGGTTCTTCTATGATCCCGGTGTTGGCACGTCTACGCTGGATCGCTTCAGAGGTGGTGTCTTCGGTTACGGCCTTAGCAAGAATTTACACCAAGGATACGAGTGGCTTGCAAAGCGTTATGCGGATGAAGATGAAATATGGGTCTTTGGATTTAGTCGGGGGGCTTATACGGCAAGAAGTCTCGTTGGGTTAATTCGAAAATGTGGTCTGCTACATGTTGTCACCCCGGGTTTGTTAGATAAGGCCGAAAAAATCTACCGGGATAAGAGCTTGCCTCCGACCAATAAGGTCTGCGAAGACTTCAGAAAGAACTATAGCCACCAACCAAAGATCCACTTTATCGGGGTATGGGATACCGTAGGTGCATTGGGGATACCAGGAACGTTATTATCCGAAAAAGGCACATATGCATGGCACGATACTGAACTTTCCAGCATTGTGGAGCGTGCTTATCATGCAGTTGCACTGGATGAGCATAGAGCTGCCTATGATGTAGCTCTTTGGACCAGCGCCAACGGCGAAAAGAAACCAGAAAACATTGAGGTGGAACAGCGTTGGTTCATCGGCGCGCACGCCAACGTTGGCGGGGGCTATGGAGCCGATCCTCTTGCCGATCTCCCTTTGCAGTGGATCCTGAATCGAGCTGCAAATGCTGGTCTGAAGCTGGATGAATTCAAGGCCGCCAGCGATGCCTGGAAGAGCCCTCCAACAGATTCATTCAAACAATTTCTGAACGGTGCATATGCATGGTTCCGCAAGATAACAACCTCGGGAGATGGTCGATATTTCAGACGATACGCCACGGGGAATAAAGGACTCCCTGCGGTCAACGTCACTATTGATGAAAGTGTCTGGATGCGCTGGCGAGACGCTAAGTTCAACTATCGACCACCAACACTAACTAATGCCAAGCAACAGCCACCGGAACTTTAAGGAGCTCACAGCAATAAGAGCCCTTTCGACAAGGGCTCTTTTTTACGGTTTGGTATTTTGCGGACCCGCCATTAATATTTATTCGCTCACCGTCGTGAATGAGGCTTCAGTGATGCCATCAGGCAACGCTAAAGCGCCGGATGTGGTATTGCTGACCACAATCTCTTTACTCACAGAGAACGTAACCGGTTCAGTTGAAGATACATCGGATGATGGACTGATGTACGCTTTATAGGTACCGGCTTCAATTATCCATTTATTATTAACCTCATCGAAACTGGCCAGTAAATCAGCCGGGATGGTGAAAGTTAATTTCTGAGAAGCGCCCGCCGCAAGCAGATTGGTTTTGGCAAACGATTTCAGCTCGATAGTTGGTTTTTTCAGATTCACTTCTGGTGCAGAAATATAAACCTGAGCGACTTCCTTACCAGCTACACTGCCCGTATTAGCGACGGTAGCTGTCAGCGTCACACTCCCCTTGGCACCCTTCGAGTTTAATGTATTGTCCGACACCGCTGCGCCGTTATAACCAAACGTTGTATAGGACAAACCATATCCGAACGGATAGGAAACCGATTTATCGAAAGAGTTGTAGTAGCGGTAGCCGACGTAAATACCTTCGTTGTAGTAATTCGTATCGACTGTGCTATCACCATCCGTATCGATGCCGAAGAATGATGTCGCTGACGGAACATCGGAATAACTGGCCGGGAAGGTTTGTGCCAGTTTACCGCTCGGGTTAGCAGCACCAGATAACAAATCCGTGATAGCGTCACCGGCTTCCTGACCCGGCATATAGGCTAACAGTATCGCATCAACCTTATCTTTCCAGGCGGTAGTATCGATAACACCAGCAATGTTCAGCACAACTACGACTTTTTTATCCAGTGCATGGAATGCGGTCGAAACATTGTTAATCAGATTAGCTTCCGTATCACTGAGTAAATAATCGCCCTCAGCAGCCGTACGATCACTGCCCTCACCCGTATTCCGGCCAATACTGATTATCGCGATATCGCTGGCAGCTGCGTAAGTACTGATCTGATCCGAAGTCAGTTCGGCTTCCTCACAGTCGGTTACTGTTGAAACACCAAAACTATCTGTTGTTTCGACTTTATTGGCTGCATAGAAATCTTCATAGTAAGTTTTCAAATCAGAATTCACAGAAAACTGTTTTGATAACCCATCTACGATATTTGTCACATAGGCTGAGTGAACATCACCACTGCCCGTTCCGCCTTTCAGGGTATTGATTTGTGCTATCCCGAAAGAGGCAACAGTTTTTGAGGTGGCAATAGGTAACGCTGAATCATCGTTTTTCAGCAATACCATCCCTTCTTCAGCGGCTTCTTTGGCAATTTGCGCATGAGCAGTCAGGTCTGGGCTATTGGAACCGGTGTAATTCTGGTTGGATGGTGTTTTTAAAACCTGAGTAAGGATATTGATGGCATCTCTGTCAATGATGTCATCACTCAACGTTTTGGCCGTATAAGCCTCTTTCAGTGCAGTTAATGAATCTTCATTGGTCAGTACAAAATTGACACCACCGGGCTGAATCAGGTCATTCCCTGCTTTTATCATGGCCAGCGGATCATCACCGGCAAACCAGTCACTCATGACCAGCCCCTGGTAGCCCCATTCATCACGCAAAATACTGGTTAGCAGATCGGCTCTCTGGCCTGTATAGGTACCATTCACCTTGTTATATGACGTCATTAACGCCCAAGGCTGTGCATTTTTTACCGTATATTGGAAACCACGCAAATAGATTTCGCGTAATGCCCGAGGCGAAATGATATTATTCACTCTCATGCGGTTAGTTTCAGAATTGTTGGCCGCAAAGTGTTTTATTGTGGTTGAAATTCCTTCGGATTGGGCACCGTCAGTAATGGCTGCTGCCATCGCGCCAGCCACTAACGGGTCTTCAGAGAAGTATTCAAAATTACGACCATTCAGCGGGTTACGCTGAATATTCATGCCTGGTGCCAGCCAGAAGTCAACGCCATATTCTTTGGCTTCGTTACCGGCAGCTTCACCCACTTTCTGTACTATTTCAGGGTTCCATGTCGAAGCGAGAACCGTTCCTACCGGGAAGCCGGTCGCATAATAAGTACTGGTTTCACCATCACGTGTCGGACTAATACGAATACCTGCCGGACCATCCGCCAGTTTGGATGCCGCAATATCCAGACCAGATTCGGTGTTTAATACACCGCTAATATAACCGGCAACGCCTGAAACATCATTTTTTAAATTCGCCACGGCTGAAGTGTTTATACCAAATGAACCACCAGACATGGAATATCCTGGCCCTACGAGCATGTTCAGCTTTTCATCGGTGGTCATTTTGGCCACTAAATCTTTGGCCTTTGACTTATAATATGAATTATCTTTGGTTGTAAGTTCGGTTGATGATGAATTGTTATCACTATTACAACCTGCCACAGCACCAGCTAATGCAATTGAAACAGCGGCTGCAACAATACTTAATCTTGATTTTTGGTTATAAGCCATCATTATTTTTCCTTGAAAATAGGATTATTAAAATTTCGACATTAAAAACCATTAACCGCATGACTGTTTAGTCGCGATTATCAGATTATTGGCTTGATGGAAATAAACTTCCAAACTCAATTTAGTTGTTTTGAATTTTTATTTCTTTGCATTACGGTGATTTTTGTTGCATTCGGGTGGAATTGTTAAAAACACTCAGGCGATCACCCCATTACAATTTGTTACATCTATTAATATTATGTATTTACATGATGTGATCTATATCGCGTTAGTTTGTGATTGAATTGTTTAGTTTTTATCAATTTTTATAAAGACAGACATCATAGTGGGTTAACCTGCATCACAGCAATGGTGGGATCATGGAGAAAACCGTATCAAACCTGATAGCCAGAGGTACATTACAGTTATTGGAAGACAATGGTGTTGATACCAGCAAGATAACTGAACGATGCGGTATAAGCCGGTATGAAATCGAACGGGATGGTGGAAGATTATCGGAAAATCAACACTATAGATTTATGCTGGAATCCGCTAACCATGATCAGTTCCTGGCCGAAGATATGCTGGAATATTGCATATCATACGGTCCGGTAAATACAAGTTACAGTGCCTACCCTGATTTAATGGGGTTTTGTCTTAATCAAACGACGGCTAATGCTGCGATTACCAGCTTTATTGAAAACAGAGTAATAATCGGGAATTGTGATTCAGTCATTGTGACCCGGGGCGATAAGAAAACAAAAATAGAATATGTCAACTTGGGGCCCAGTCAGGTTGGCAATTGCTCTGCAATTGGTAATTTCATGATGTTACACAGTCTGATAAATTCATACACATCCCCAGGTAATATCAAAGTCGGCTTTGTTGGCTCAAGACAGGAAAGAAAAGGACTGCTGAATACTTTCTTTGAAAGCAAGTGTGAATTTGATCACCAAAGCAACTTTATGATTATAGACAACACTCTTTTGGATAAAGAAGTTAATAGTTCAAATGCAGCGCTCCATCTGATACAAAAAACCGGTTTGAATAAAAAAAGAGCCGAACTGGAAAAGACTAAATCGCTATCAGGCACAGTCCTGAAACTCATTGAGCATTCAATTTCTTTCCTCAGATCTGAATCTGATATTCATATTATGAATGATGTGTGTCTGACATTAAAAATGAGCCGCTGGACATTAAATGATAAATTAAAAAACGAAAACACCTCTTTTACTGATCTGCTCAAGTCGGTCAGGCTTAAAATAGCCTGTTCGTTACTGGTGGAAACCAATAAGAGCATACAGGAGATCAGCGAACTGGTCTGTTTTTCTTCTCAATCGGTATTTTCGCGTTTTTTCAAATTAAATCTGAACATGTCGCCTCTGGTTTATAGGAACAAGAATTTAAGTAACGCCATCAAGTAGCCCGGCCTGCAAAGTGAACTATATTTTAAAGAGTTCATCATCCGCTCACCTCTCAACTATGGTTCAGTCCATAACGCTGATATCGCTTGCAGGAGGTCTCACAATGAAGTCCATTTTTTCTATTCCACTGTTATTTCTGCTGTTTTCTCCCGTAGTGAATGCAGTGCCGGAGGGGCCGTCAAACCGACACGCCGAGTTTATTGCGCTGAAAGGTGCTGAAGCCTCAAATTTCAAAGTTCCCGATACTTCCCGTCTGATGCGAACCCTGGATCTGAAGAAGGCCAACGCGATATCTAAACGATACCAGCAATGGCTGGGTGACGCCGAAGTGCTGGGAGGGCAGCTGACGGTCTTGACTACTCCGGCCGGTGAGACAGTGGCTGTGATTGGTGCGCATTATCCGGGCCTGATGTCGACGAATGACATCAAGATTAATGATAAAGCCGTTCAGGCTGTTGCTGTCAAAAACATTGGCAATGCAGGTAAATGGTCAACTAAATTGATGATCAACCCGGCTGATGGCCGCTATTTCTATAATGTTGAAAATCAGCGTGCGGATAGCCGCTGGTTTTACTGGATTGACGCAACAAATGGATCAGTTGTAAACGCGTATGATGGCCTGACCACTGGCTCGGGTATTGGCGTGGATGGCAATATCAAGAGCCTGCTGGATACAACCTGGACTGGTTCGCAGTATCAGATGATTTCGGCCGATGGTCGTCAGAAAACCTATGACGCCAAAAATAAAAGCATCCTACCCGGCATTCTCGCGGTTGATAGTGATGATAACTGGAACCTTCCTGGTACAACCTCTCCCGGGCAACCCGCATTGGTCGATGCACATTTCTTTGCCAACGTGACAGACGACTATTATCAGAATATTCACGACTTCAACTGGATGAGTAAATACCCGCAAGGCATGGTGTCCTCGGCGCATTTAAAACGTAAATATAACAATGCCTATTGGAACGGAACGCAGGTGGCTTATGGTGATGGCGATGGCATTACCTTCATTAATTTCTCCGGTGATTTGGATGTGGTCGCCCATGAGTTAACGCACGGTGTGACCGAAGCCACGAGTAACCTGATTTATCAGAATGAATCCGGCGCTTTAAATGAAGCCTTTTCCGATATTATGGGAACGAATACGGAGTATTATTTTGGTACCGGAAATTGGACCATCGGTGAAGATATTACCCCGGGCGATAACGGCATCCGGAATATGGAAGATCCAACGGAAGATGGTTATCCGGATAATTATGCGGATCGGTATACCGGAACACCGGATAACGGTGGCGTCCATATCAACAGCAGTATCGTCAATCATTGGTATTATCTGCTGGCGACAGAAACCGGCGGTATAGGTCTGTCAGCTGCTGACCAGATCGCGTATAAAAGCTTTACCTCGTTAAATTCCACTGCCGATTTTTGTGATGCCCGCGCGGCCACTATCGCCGTAGCAACAAACAGTGAGGAAAGTCATGTTACTGCGGCTTGGGATCTGGTAGGCGTTACCGAGGCGATATGTGGTGCCAGCAGTGACCCCGGCACGGGCGATGCGCCGATCATTTCGGATGTGAGCAGTACCAAGCTAAAAGGTTTACAGTTCCGGATCTCATGGACGACCAATGAACCGGCAACGACCGAAGTCTCATTCACCTGCTGCGGAACGTATGTGAAAAATGAATTTGTCACCAGCCATTCCTATACCTTCAGCGGGACCAAAGGTGCTGTCTATACGTATTACGTCAGTTCTACGGATGTAGATAAAAACAAAACAACCGCCGGGCCGTTTACGCATCAGAACTGAGTTCGCCGGATAATTTCTGAAACCCCGCCAGGTTATATTCCAGCCTGACGGGGTGACAGAATAAGCCAAAGATATAAATTTAAATTATGAGTCAGATATAAAATCGTGATTGGTCTTATATCTGATCTGCCTTCATTATCCTTTCCAACGCAGCAGATGGCGCACAACCTCCTCTGCCTGTAAATCAAACCCGATAGCGACACTGAAAGGATAATACTCATGAGTAATATCGTATGGCCAAAAGGCTATATTCCTGGCTTCACCGATAACTACGTTTCTAACGAAATCACCCTGGTTGGTATCAATGCCACCGATGTCTGGGCTTCGCTGATTGATACCACCTTATGGACGCAGTATTACAGCAATGCTTCTGACATTCGTTTTTACAATATTCCTGGCCCTGTTCTGGCGGAAAATGCCCGTTTCCGTTTCACGACCTTTGGTTTTCTGGTGGAGGCCGAAGTGGTGGAATTCGTGCCGCCGGTTGACGGTCAGCCAGCGCGCATCGCCTGGCACGGTTGGGTGGAAGGCAGTACGCCGGAAGAACGTCTGGATGTGCATCACGCGTGGTTGTTTGAAGATCTGTCCGACGACCGGGTCCGCATCCTGACACAGGAAACCCAGAACGGAGGCCCGGCAAAAGCACTGGCCAGCGATCCGAAAGAGCCGATGTTGAATGCGCATCAGGAATGGATCCGCGGTTTAGGGGAAATGGCGCTGAAAAGGAATTACATGTCTTGAATCATGTTCCGATCAAAGATATAAATCCAATAACCATTCTTTAAATAAGATATAAACATGCGTGATATCAGAACACTTGATCTCAACTTGTTGAAAACATTGGATGCGTTACTTGATGAGCGGAGTGTCACCCGGGCGGCGGCACGGCTCGCCCTCACCCAGCCTGCAGTCAGTAGTATGCTGACCCGGTTACGGGAAAGTTTTGATGATCCGCTTTTTGTCCGTACGCAGCGAGGCATTATTCCTACGCCAAGAGCGCAGGCACTCGCTGCGCCGGTTAAACGGTTACTCGAAGAAATAAATCAGTTGCTGCAGTCTGAATCGTTCGAACCTGCGACGGCGACGAATACCTTTACCATTGCCGCCACCGATTATGCTTTGCAGGCGATCATCGTCCCGTTTATGACGCGGCTGCGGCAGCATGCACCTTATGTTCGTCTGTCGGTCAGAACCATCGAAGATGAGCGGATACAAACCCAGCTGGAAACCGGTCAGGTCGATATTGCCCTGATGACACCGGAAACCACGCCACCTGATTTACACGCCCGTCGGTTGTTTGATGAACGGTATGTCTGTACTTTCCGCAAAGATCATCCGGTGATGCAATTACCGCTGACACTGGATCAGTTCTGTACGGCCAATCATGCTATTGTTTCCTATCTAGGTGGCGCTTTTCGCGGCGCGACTGACGTCGCACTTGAAAAGATGGGACGCGCCCGCAATGTCACACTGTCCATCTCCAGCTTTCTGGTACTGACGGAAATACTGCGGACCAGCGATCTGATTGCGGTCGTGCCGGAAAAACTGGTTCAGCATCAGGCCGACCTTTGTGTGACCGAACCGCCGCTGGCGATCCCGGGGTTTACCAAAGTGGCGGCCTGGCATGAACGAACCCACCATGACCCGGCGCATCAGTGGCTCCGGGCTTTATTATTTGACTTGGATAGCTATGTTTAACCGACTGGATTATCTGAAAATTTTCTGTGCTGCGGCACAACAGCGCACATTTCGCGATGCGGCTCTCAAGCTGAATGTTTCCCCGCAGGTTGTTACCCGGTGCATCAAAGAGCTGGAATCCGAGCTTGGAGAAATTCTGTTTGTCAGAAGCACGCGGAATATCAAAATCACGACCTTCGGCGAGCAGTTTTTCGAAAAGGCCAAATCGGCCCTGACGGTGCTGGATGATGTTTTTCACAACACGCCTCATGAGAACCTGCCGGTTAAAATTACGGCGCCGCCCTCCTATGCAAAACAGTTCCTGATCCCTGTTCTGGCAAAGATCTCGCGGGAGTATCCTGAGATTCAGTTTGATTTGCGTCTGACCAATCAGATAGCGGATGTGGTGGAAGATAAAATCGATATCGGGATCCGGGCCGGACGCCCTATCACGGACAACCGTTTTGTTGCCCGTCAGGTGTGTAAGGTTAATCATGTTGTAGTTGGTACGCCTGAGCTGATTGCTCGCGTTGGCAAACCGACGTGTATTGAAGATCTGCAGCATCTGCCCGTGACGACCATGTTCGATAACAACCGGAATCAGCCCTGGGAATGGTTTTTCAAAGAAAATCAGAGTTTCAGGCCGGAAGCGCCGGTGCTCATCAGTGATGATGCGGATGCGGAACTTGAAGCGGTTCTGAGCGGTATTGGGTTTGGTCAGATTTCGGTGTCAGTTGCGGCAGCCTACATTCAGCGAGGTGTGCTTGTGCCGGTGTTAACCGAGTTTGAATTGCTAGATGAATGGGATGTATACATTTACCGCCCGCAAAGCGGCCCTGTACCATCCCGGGTCCGGATCATCTTCGATGCTCTGGTTCAGCATTTTCAGGATCCGGACTTCTTTCCGGTGCGGATTCCGGAAACCGCAGTCTGAATCAGTCTGCCGTCAACCGAACCACAAATGAGGCAATGCCAGCGACGGTTGCCAATGCCGTCACCGCCACCCAGCCATAGCTCGCATAGCCATGGCTGGCAATAAATCCGCCCAGCGACATCCCGATAAAGACGCTCACAACCAGTACAGCATTCAACCGGCTTAATGCGGACGGATCGACCTGATATATCAACGTCTGATGCGCAATAAATGTCGCCTGAACCCCGATATCAAATAACACGGTCATCACGACCATCACGGCCAGTTGTTCCGGCACCGTCGCCCCGGTGAAGTTCATCAGCAGCATGATCAGAAAGGAGATGGCAACCAATGACGTACCAAATAAAGTCACTTTGCGGGCACCCAGCTGGTCGGCGTATTTACCGAATAGCGGCGCCATGAACGCACCGATCGCACCGGCGATCCCGAATAAACCGGCGGCGGTACTGCCCAGATGAAACGGTGCCTGATACAGCATCACCGCCAGTGTCGACCAGAATGCGCTGAAAGCGACTCCAAGCAGCCCTTGCGCCAGCGCGGCACGCTGTAATACCCGAGATCGGAACAGCAAACGGAACAGAGAAAAAATGAGCTCATGGTATGGCAGTGTCACCATAGGCTGGAACACGGGTAAAACGGCGCGCAGCATAAACGTGATACACACCATGCAGACAGCGGCAATCAGGAAGATGGATTGCCAGCCCAGCCATTCGGCCAGAAAACCGCTGGCCACGCGTGACAGCAGAACACCAATCAGAAGACCCGCCAGAACTTTACCGACATTTTTCCCCCGCTGATCAGGTTCTGACAGTGCAGCCGTCGTGGGGATCATGTCCTGCGCCAGTGTTGCCAGCAACCCGATAGCCAGACTGGTCATATAAAGCATCGAAATCGAATCCGCGAATGCGGTAATGAGCAGAGCCCCGCTTAACAACACGCCTTTGACGGTGATCAACCCGCGACGATCAACACAGTCACCTAATGGCGTCAGCAATAACATGCCACAGGCATAGCCCAGTTGCGTCACGGTGGGAAGATAACCCACCTGTTCACTACTCACATTCAGTTGTGACATCAGCAGCCCTAACAGAGGCTGGCAATAATACATGGATGCTACTGCCAGCCCGGATGTTATCGCCAGTAATACGGTTCTGGCGGGTGTCAGAGTATGGCTTGATAACGCGTCAGCATTGCTCATAAAGAATCACTAAAAAGATAGAAAAGACAGCCTATTATTCCCGATACAGCAAGAAAGGGTTATTCAGATTTTTGATCTTTATAATTCCTGCAGCAGGAATAAATACTCAGATAATAGCGGATTATTCCGATGCCTGTATGCAGCTCTGATAAGCCCTGCCGACCTGTGTCCGGAGATAATCAGCCGTCACCTCTGCCCGGCAGGAAAGTGGCCATTCTGCCCGGTGGATAAGCCAGAGCTGATCCACTACCGAAACGCCGCAATCCATTACCGCGATCTCATCTTGCCGGGAAAATGCCTGCCGGGCATAACAAGGCAGCACGGTAAACCCTAATCCGCGTGCTACCGGCTCAAGCAATAACCCAACCTGATTACAATATCCTTTCACCGGTACAGAGCGGATACCCGCATTACCGGGAAAACGACGGCTGAATAAACGGGTGGCCATCGCCTGCCCGTCCGGATGATCAATAAATCCAAGATCCATCAGATCAGCCCATGTGCAGAGCTTATGATCTGCCGGCGCAACCAGCTCCAGCGTTTCCTCTGCAAACGGGGTGGCCATAATTCGGGGGTCGTCCGGTTTAAATGTCAGTATCCCCAACTCATACTGATTATTCAGCACCGCCTCCAGCACTTCGGCATCAGGCGCAAAACGATGACGAACCGATAAATCCGGATGCTGTATCTGCCACTCCAGCAGCATAGGATAAATCAGCAAACCGATACTGCCGGGTGTGATAATACGGATTTCGCCATGTTCGGCATCCGTTTCTGTCAGCCTGAGCGTCAGCCGGTTACTCGCCTGCTCCATCTCCAGCGCGTAATCCAGCAATGCCTGACCAGCCGGCGTGATGTCAAGCTGACGCCCTTTTCTGACAAATAAAGCACCAAACTCGCTCTCCAGATGCCGTAAATGCTGACTCACCGCAGCCTGTGTCAGACCGAGCCGGTCTGCTGTCTTTGTGAAATGACGCAATTCAGCCAGGACCGAGAATGTCCTTAACCATTGGGGATTAATCATAAGAAACTCTTATCAAATTCATAATGGTTGGATAGTTTTCATTATGAATAGTCTAGCATACGCTTACACCATTAAGCATCGTTAGAGATTGATAGATGATAAATGACGGAATGAATCCCGGTTTCTGCCGGGCATGGATATGGCATGACAGTGATTCACTTCAGACGCTGAAACAGGAATCTGTCGCCTTGCCGGCTATGGCCGCTGATGATGTGCTGGTTCGTAATTTCGCGATCGGATTAAACCCGGTTGACTGGAAAGTGCTGGATATAAAACATGGCCTAGCTCCCGGTGTCGATGGTGCCGGCGTTGTCGTTGCTGCAGGTGAAAATGTTCAGACTTCTCTGATGGGTCAACGGGTTGCATATCACCAGAATCTGCACCGGCCCGGCAGTTTTGCCGAATATACCCCGATCAAAGCAACGGTACTGATCCGCATCCCTAATGAAATTGATTATGCCACCGCAGCCAGTATCCCCTGCCCCGCGCTAACAGCCTGGCAGGCACTGGAAAAGATCCCGAGCAAATCCGGCCGATCATTGCTGATCAGCGGCGCTGGTGGATCCGTGGGCCACTATCTGACGCAATTGGCGGTATCCCGTGGTTTTGAGGTCAGTGTCATGGCAAACCCGCGTCATCGCGAAAATCTGATGGATCTCGGTGCGCAGCATTTTCTGGATAGCCAGCGGCTGCCAGCGCTGTTGCAGCAGAAACAGAAACCTCAATTCTATGCTGTCATCGATACCGTCAGCCCGGCACGTTCGGCTGATTTAGTCGCGTTAATTCAGGCGAATGGCCACCTGGTTTCGATTCAGGGCCGCCCCGACCAATGGCCAACCCAACCTTTCAGCCAGGCCATCTCACTGCACGAAGTCGCATTAGGCGCATTGCATCAGTATGGCGATGGCGCAGCCTGGCAGGAATTAACCGAAGCCGGAGAAGTTCTGCTACGGAAGATCGCGTCAGGACACCTGCGGACAGAACAGATCCACACTTGCAGTTTCGCTGAAA
The DNA here is from genome assembly GCF_014202415.1 of Tolumonas osonensis. Lineage (GTDB taxonomy): Bacteria > Pseudomonadota > Gammaproteobacteria > Enterobacterales > Aeromonadaceae > Tolumonas > Tolumonas osonensis. Next base: position 121,333 of record NZ_JACHGR010000002.1, on the reverse strand, counting down.
TTCAGCAAAAGCTGGAAGCGCTTAAAAACCGTAATTTTTCAGGAAAACTGGTTGCCACCATCTAAAGATCAGACATAACAGAGAGAACACAATGTCAGCACTATTTTCACCGTTCCAATTAAAAGATGTGACACTCCGTAACCGCATTGCCATTCCGCCTATGTGCCAATACAAAGCGGTGGATGGGATGATCAACGAATGGCACGAAGTCCATTACACCAGCCTAGGCAGAGGCGGTGCCGGACTGGTCATTGTTGAAGCAACCGCCGTGTCACCGGAAGGACGGATCACGCCGCATTGTGCCGGCATCTGGAATGATGAACAGGCCGCAGCGCTGGCGCGGGTTGCCCGTAGCATCAAGGCCGGTGGCGCCGTACCGGGGATCCAGATCGCCCATGCGGGCCGTAAAGCCAGTGCCAATATCCCATGGGAAGGTGACGACCATATTATGGACAATGCTCGTGGCTGGGAAACCATCGCCCCTTCCGCGGTTGCCTTTGGGGCAAATCTGCCTAAAGTGCCGAAAGCGATGAGCATTGACGACATTAACCGGGTAAAAAATGACTTTGTTAATGCCGCCCGCCGAGCGCGTGATGCCGGATTTGAATGGCTGGAATTGCATTTTGCGCACGGTTATCTGGCGCAGAGCTTCTTCTCTGTGCATGCCAACCAGCGTACGGATCAGTACGGCGGTGATTTTGCCGGCCGCAGCCGTTTCCTGCTGGAAACACTGGCGGCGGTGCGTGAAGTCTGGCCGGAAAATCTGCCGCTCACGGCCCGTTTTGGTGTCATCGAATATGATGGCCGGGATGAAGAAACACTGGCAGAGTCCATTGAGCTGACCAAACTGTTCCGCAATAACGGCTTGGATATGCTCAATGTCAGTGTCGGCTTCTCAACGCCGGATGCCAAGATCCCATGGGGATCGGCATTCCTGGCACCGGTGGCCCAGCGTGTGCGTCAGGAGGCCAATCTGCCGGTGGCTTCATCCTGGGGAATTGATGACCCGGTTGTTGCCAACAAAACCGTCGAAGACGGACAACTGGATCTGGTGATGATTGGCCGGGTGCATCTGGCCAATCCAAACTGGCCTTATCAGGCTGCACAGGCGCTGAAAGTAGAACGTCCGTCGTGGGTACTGCCCGCCCCTTATGCGCACTGGCTCGAACGTTATAAGCGCTGAACGTTTTTCAGATGCCATAAAGTAAAAATGAATGGGCTCCGTATTATTGGAGCTCATTATCTCTTGGCAAAACGCCCCCGCTAATTGTTTCTGGGGCCATCTTCTATTGATGTGATCACCCCATCGACCACAGTGACCAGTCCGAGCAGCCGGTCCTTCCCCATATCAATGGTCAGCGTTTCCTTGATAACCGCAGTTCTGAACCCGTATTCATCTAATACGATGATTTCCTTGCTGGTACCGGTGATAGGTTCCCCGCATTTCATCACTAATTCGAACTTGGTATCACCGACCGAAATCAGTGAATTGCCACAGCGTAATGTACTATCTGCCGAGGCGGTGGCAGAAACAATCAACGTGGCTAAAGCCAGTAATTTCGGGTTCATACAAATCTCGATTGCATCTGTCATACACCCTCTATTTATACTCCATAATTCACTTCATTCATATGCAGAACATCCGGATCGGCGACCTGTTTTTTGCTGCGGGGTATTACCCTCATTCCTGTCAGAGCGACTCCATCATGCCATCCTGTTCAGGCACCTCTTTTTTCAGGTATGCCTCTGCACTCAAGCCCAGTAACTCCTGGACGGTCGAAGCAATCGTGATCGAGGACACCGTACCGACCAATACCCCGATAAACAGAATAAAAGAGAACGAAAACAATGCTTCGCCACCAAATAGCAGCAATGCGCTCACGGTGAATAAGGTTGTTCCCGAGGTGATCAGTGTCCGGCTGAAAGTAGCCCGTATCGCCCTATTGGAACATTGGTAAATATTTCCGGCTGACGGACTTCGCAGCAGATCGCGTAAGCGATCGGAAATCACAATGCTGTCATTCAGAGAATAACCAATTACCGCCATTAAGCCGGCGATCACATTGAGATCGAATTCGATCTGCATAAATGACAATACCCCCAGGGCGATCACCGCATCGTGCAACACGGAGAGCAGCACCCCCACGGCTTGTCGCCATTCAAAACGAAACGCCAGATATACCGAAATCGCGATGGATGCCGCCAGCAGCGCCAGTAGTCCCTGCTCAAACAATTCGGCTCCGACCTGTGGCCCGATAATGGTGGTTTTACTCAATTCAACCGGCAGATTCAGATCCTGACTGATTTGCTGCACCAGTTCGGTCGCCACAAACCCGCTGTCCTGCGGCGGTAGTTTGACCAGCCAGTCGCCTGGTACGCCGTTATACTGCAGCTGAATGTGGTCCGACAATGATGGATCCAGTAACGCATTCAGTTCCACTGCGTTTTTCAGGGTTTGGATCTTGAGCTCCAGCAATACCCCGCCAGTAAAATCCAGCCCAAGGTGCAGGCCATAGATCGAAAGAATAATGGCGGACGATAAGGTCAGAACGATAGAAAGCATCAGCCCGGCGTATCGGTAATGGGTCAGTGTTAATACACGGAAAAGATTCATCATGTTATACCCGCAGCAATTTGAGGGAACTTCTTCCCCAGATAGGATTGATGATGGCTCTGGTTCCCCAGACACCGGTCACCATGCTCGAGATGAGACCCAGGATCAGCGTAATGGCAAAGCCTTGCAGCGGGCCGGAGCCGATGCTGTAAAGCACGACAGCGCTGATCAGCGTGGTGATGTTGGCGTCAAAAATGGTGACAAACGCCGAGCGGTAGCCAAAGTTGATCGCATTGGCCAGGGTGCCGCCTTCGCGTAAACGATCCTTTATCCGCTCAAAGATCAGAACATTGGTATCGACCGCCATACCCACGGTGAGCACCAGTCCGGCGATACCGGGTAACGTCAACACGGCCCCCGGCAAGAGCGCCAGTAAACCAACCTGCATCAGTAAATTGATGACCAGCCCGGCAATTGCTACCCAGCCAAAGCGGCGGTACCAGATCAACATGAACAGCATCATGCCGGCCATGCCAAATGCCAATGCGGTGAAACCGGCTTTGATGTTTTCCGTCCCCAGGGTCGGCCCTATCGAACGTTCTTCCAGTATTTTCAGTGGCGCCGTCAGTGCACCAGCCCGCAATAACATGGACAGTTCCTGCGCTTCTGCCAGATTATCAAGCCCCGTGATCCGGAACTGATTGCCTAATGTTGTCTGTATCGTGGCGACGTTAATCACCTGGCTATTGGCTTTGAGCGAACCATCTGGCGCATTTTTATATTCGGTAAACACCGTCGACATGGCCTGACCGACATTGTTCCGGCTATACCAGTTCATTTTGTCGCCACCGGTTTTATCCAGCACAATACTGACTTGCGGACGACCCATTTCATCGGAGCCTGCTCGTGCATCCACGATATGTTCCCCGCTGAGCACGGGTTCCCGCATCATGCTGATGGTTCGGTCCGATTTATCCTGAAGTGTGTAACTACCTCTGTCGCTGACCTGATAAAAAGCCAGCGACGCGGTGGCACCAATCACATCTTTTGCCTGTTTCGGGTTATGCACCCCGGGCAACTCGATGCGGATGCCATTCTGTCCCTGACGTTGCACAGACGCTTCCACGATGCCGAGTTCATTGATTCGTTTTTTCAGAATGGAAAGGTTCTGCGTCACCCCGTTATTGATCAGGGTATTGCGCTCGGTTTCATTTAATCTGAGCACAATCCGGTTATCCTCACGCTGAGAAAGCCAGGTGTTGGTTTGTCCTGCTGTTTCCTGGCGTATTATTTTTAGCCAGGGCGCCATTTCCTGTTCCGCCGATAAGGTAATGACCACCTCATCATCACCTGTCGCTATGGTACTTCCCCGCAGTTTTTCCTTTTTAAACTGCGTGCGTAAGGTATCGGCAAAATTACGGATATGACTCTGGATAATGAAGTCGGTATCCACGCCCATCAGTAGCTGCGATCCCCCTCTGAGATCGAGCCCTAACCGGATCGGTGCTGCACCCAGCGATTGCATCCAGGCCGGAGAATCGGAGAAGTATTCCAGCGTCAGCGCACTGCTGTCATAGCCATTAAGTTCCAATAGCTGTTTAGCACGCTGCTGATCGGTTTGTGAAGAAAAAACCAGTAATGTTTTTTCCCCGGACTGGATCACGGTATCGGGAGATACCTGATTGTCCTGCAGAATGGTTTTATCTTTCCCGCCCCATGCCTGCGCGTAATGTAAGCCCAGCGCCGGTCTTTCCCCGAAAAAGGTAGGCATTGAATAAAAACTGAATGTAATAAATATCAAGGCAAGAATGGCGTATTGCCACTTGCTCATCCGGTTTCTGATGAAACCTGTATTTTTCTTCATCATGGTCTGATTCATATTCAAAAATGAAATAATCGCTACGCCGGAAAAAATTAGGCATAGATCGGTAAATAGACTTTGGGTGAGAAAAAATCAGTTTCCGGAATGAGAAAAACGGAATTGGAGGTGTTTAGGATTCCAGTAATTTGCCGGGAAGCGGGCAAATGCACCTGAGCTGGATTGATGGCGTAACGGGAGAATCAGCCATATCAACCCGGCAAGGAACAGCGCAAGCACGTCCCCGCCCCAGGTTTTGATTAAATCAAAGAGAACCGGATCAGATGTGTCATCGTCATCGCTGACCACGGAAGACAGACGTAATCTTAACTGCTGATTACTGGCGATGAACTTAAAAGAATCGCCGTTTTCCAAAAGCTGTTGCGACGCCGAATGAGAGACAGATGAAGACAACTCAATTTTAGCCGGATAAAACGCATGGGCACACAACGTCAGTCCGAGGACGAACGCGATGATGAACCACTTGAGTTTATCCATTAAGTACACGCAGTTACCTTTAAGTTGAGAACTTTGAAAGTATCATGGGTACACCACCCCGTCAAATCAGCCACTGTAACGGAGCGTAGAAATATCTTATTGATTTTTATGCTGTGCCCGGAAAGTCATCGGGCTGACCGATACATGCGATTTAAAGAAGCGGCTGAATACACTTTGCGATGAAAAGCCCATGTAATCGCCGATTTCCTGTATCGAATAGGCAGATTCTGTTAATAACCGGCACGACTCCTTCACTTTCACATCTTTTAGCAGTGACAAAAACGATGCGCTTTCATTCTGTAATCGTCTGTTCAGAGTCCATCTGCTGATATTTAACGTGTTACAGATGTGATCGAGTACGCCATGATCGTTGGTATATTGATCTTCAGAAATGGATTTCTTAATCATGTCTTTTATTAATGAGGAGAATCTATCTGTTAATTCCAGTTCAGAACATATCTCATTTAACCGATTTTCCTGCAAGATATGTAACGTGGGATTATATATACCCGATGAGATGCTGATATCCGCATATTTAAAACAGATATAATTGCTTTCCTGCCCCCACAGACATTTAGTCTTGAAGAAATCATCCAGAAGAAATGATTTTGACCTTGGTTTTCCTATAAATCCGATCTCGACACTCAAATCATGCTGATAGCTTTTCGCTATACTGTAGATCATGATAAAATTATGTATCGCCTGCGTAGCTCCAAGTTGTTCCGGCCCCATATTAACATATTCAAACCTTTTTTTATTAAAGCTTTCCGTTTTCAGAATATTATCGCAATTGCCTATAATCACCCGATATCGCATGAAAACATCAAGTGCATTTTCTGCTGTTTCTTCATTCAGACAAATACTGATAAAGTCGGGAAAATTCCGAAAGGAGCGTTCTATCACCTTTTCCAGAAATATTTCATTAATCGGTTCAATATACTGATTGGCTTTCAGCATGAAACGATAATGTTTGCTTTCCGGAATACGGCCGTTCAATTTTTCTATTTCGTAATCGGATATGCCGCAATAATCAATAATCGGTTTTGGATTAATACCATCATTTTTCAATCGGTTAAGCACATTTCGCATGATGATATTGGAAACGCTTCTGGTCATATCCTCACCCTAACTATTCAGTATTCCGGTTCGTTCATGGGATGGAGTATATGAATCATATTATGTTCAGACATGTAACGAAGTGTAAATGTCGCGTCGGCTTCACATAATCTTAACACTGCCCCTGGATGCAAAATCATTGCACCCGAACGCCAATTAATTCGGTAAGCATGCCGTTATTTTGATGACGGGATGAGTTCCGCTTTGGCAGATAACTCGTCACACGGTATTTGATAAGAATTAAAGCATGCTGAATCGATTAAAGGAATAAGACATGAGTGATTTCAAACCAAGATTGAAAATTGTCTCCATGGCGGTGCTGGTTGCGATGGCGGGAATTACCGCCTGTAATGACGACTCTTCTGACAAAACAGCGACAACCGTAAAAGACGATAACTATTACAAATCATTGGCCGAGAGCATGGTCGCCCAGATGACCACCAGTGAGAAACTGGACATTGCGTCCGGGCCGGGCATGGGCGGTACACCAATCAATCTTGAGAATAATGTATCCGGCGTTGCTGGTTATATTAACGGGGTTAAAAACGACAAGCTGGATATTCCTGCGATTAAACTGGCGGATGGCCCGGCCGGATTGCGTATTTCAGGCACCCGCGATGGTGATAGCGGTACGTATTATGCGACTGCCTGGCCAATCGGTTCCCTGCTGGCGTCTACCTGGGACACCACATTGATTGAACAGGTGGGTAAAGCGGTCGGTGAAGAAATCAAAGAATACGGTGTTGATATTCTGCTGGCACCGGGCATGAATATTCAGCGCAACCCGCTGAACGGTCGTAACTTTGAATATTATTCCGAAGACCCGTTAGTGACCGGCAGAATCGGCGCGGCCATGGTGAACGGCGTTGAATCAAACGGGGTTGGCACCACTATCAAACACTATTTTGGTAATAACTCCGAAACTAACCGCAACTCGATCAATTCTATCGGCGAGCCCCGCACCTTCCGTGAAATCTATCTGCGTGGTTTCCAGATCGCCGTGGATGAAGCGCAACCATGGGCGGTGATGACCTCTTACAACAAGGCGAACGGAACTTATGTTAACCAGCGCCGTGATACCGTCACCAGTATCCTGCGTGATGAATGGGGCTTCTCCGGTCTGGTGATGTCCGACTGGTTTGCCGGTAATGTGCGCAATGATGCCAGCTCTGCCGCCGCGCAACTGAATGCCGGTAATGATCTGATCGAACCGGGCGGACAGAAAGATAACCTGCAGGCATCCATGGACAGCGGTGATTTAACCGAAGCGCAACTGAACGAAAACGTGGTTCATATTCTGACGCAAGTGCAGAAATCCCCTTCTTACAATCATTATGTCTTTTCAAATAACCCGGATCTGAATGCCCATGCGGTGCTGGCAAGAACCGCTGCCACAGAAGGTATGGTGTTATTGCGAAATGAATCTGCCCTGCCGATTGCCGCCGCTTCTCAAAAAGTGGCCTCTTTTGGTGTGAACCAGATTGCGACCTACAAAGGCGGTACCGGCAGTGGTGACGTCAACGCAGCCTACACTGTTTCCATTGCGCAGGGTCTGGCGAATAAATTTACGGTCAACACGGATCTGGAGACCTATTACAGCGAGTTCTATGAGGCAAACAAGGTCTACCATGCCGGTCAGTTCGGTGCGGCGGGCTACTACACCTGTGCTGAAGCATCCGTGACTGATAATCAGGCGCTAACTGATCTGATCACTGCGTCTGCGCTCAGTGAAGATGTGGCGGTTATCAATATCGGCCGCCAGGCGGGTGAAGGTGCCGACAGAGCCTCTACCGAAGGCGATTATCTGCTGAGTGCGAACGAAGCCGCATTAATTGAGAAAGTGGCTGCCGCGTTCCATGCACAAGATAAAAAAGTGGTGGTTGTGCTGAACGTCAACGGCGTCATTGATACCAATTCATGGAAAAACGAAGTGGATGGCATCCTGTTAGCCTATATGGGTGGTCAGGACACAGGGAACGCGATTGCAGATGTTCTGTCCGGCGACGTGAACCCGAGTGGTAAACTGGCGCAAACCTTCCCGGCCAGCTACAACGACGTACCGTCATCCGCAACCTTCCCAGGTGTTGATACGGACGGTGATGGCAAGCCAAACGATATCTACTACAACGAAGGTATCTACGTTGGTTATCGTTACTTCAGCAGCTTTGATAAAGCTGTTTCCTATCCGTTCGGATATGGTTTGTCCTACACCGATTTCAGTTATGCCAATGCGGCAGTTACTGACAATACACTGGATGCCAAAGGTGCCGCAGGCAGCATAACGCTGACAGCCACAATTACCAACAGCGGCAGCGTTGCCGGTAAGGAAGCCGCACAGGTTTATATTTCAGCGCCGGAAGTGAAGCTGAAAAAACCAACTATCGAGCTGAAAGCCTTTGCCAAAACCAGTGAGCTGAGCGCCGGTTCCGCTGAAAAACTGACGTTCACTATCCCTGCCAAAATCCTGGCAAGCTTTGATCCATCATCCAATGCGTGGATTGTTGAACCCGGTACCTATAAAGCCTACGTCAGTCCATCGTCTGATGTATCCGATGTAGCACCGGTAACCTTCACGGTAGCAAAAGAGATCCGTGTCAGCGGTACCACCGCAGGCGCCCTGGCCCTGCCGGATGGCGTTGATGCGGCATCATTCACGACTGTATCTGAGTAATGGAGTGAGACGGGCCCTGAGGGGCCCGTTTTGTGTTTTATACCTTGAGGAGAGCTATACAAAAAATTGTTGACCTTGATCATCCTCAATTGAGAAATTCGTTGCTTCTATCCATATGCTCACCTACCTTATATCTTCAAGACGCACTCAAGTCTTAACTCTCACCGATCATCATAGAATGCGTCATACGGTAGCTTTTATTTCATAAAATCCAACACGTTATATTCTAAACGTTATAAAAAGGATTTCAGATGATGCAACCAGAAGATCGCCTAGCCTTATACAAAAACGCAATCCGGAAGATGAAAGACGGTGATTTTTTTATCTCCTTCCCTGCCTCCACCACTGATAGCCATTTACGTGATTTTGAAAATGACCTGATAGAGCTTAGCGCATGGATTGATCAACGGTTTCGGGAGATTAATAAGCTTCATGAAATATCCACTGAAATCAGCAATGGTAGTCTCCTCTCTGACGTTATTGACCGGATCTATCATGCCTTCCAGGACCTGATACCTTATGATCGAATCGGCTGTGCGCTGATATCCGATGATGGTAATGAGGTCATCACTCATTGGGTAAAAACCAATTATCAAGAAAACATCCAGCTTGCCCGTGGATTTTCAGCCCCGCTGACAGGCAGTAGTCTGGACCTCATCGCCCAAACAAAACAGCCCAGGATCCTGAACGATTTGGAGGAATATCTGGGGGATCACCCCAAGTCAAACTCAACCAGATTGATGATCGCCGAGGGGACGCAATCAAGCTTGACCTGTCCTCTGGTTGCTAACGGAAAAACCATTGGATTTATTTTCTTCTCCAGTCTGGAAAAGAATACTTATCGTGATATACATCAGAAAATATTTGTTTATATCGCTCAGCAAGTGTCGCTTCTTATTGAGAGAAGCCGACTTTATCAGCAGGTATACGAGCTCAACCATAGTCTTGCCGACGCAATGGCCTTACTCAGAGAACAGGCCTGTCGTGACGTGTTGACCGGTGTTTATCACCGCGGAACTATCATGGAATTCCTGGGGAAAAATCTGCATGCAGGTGTGCGTAAGAAAACGCCTGTATCCGTGATCATGGTCGATGTAGATAACTTCAAGGCCATTAATGATATATATGGTCATATTGTGAGCGACGCTGTTCTGCAGCAGGTTGCTAAAACAATAGTCCATCATCTCCGGAAATATGACAACGTCGGTCGGTACGATAGAAAAGAGTTTCTGATTGTTTTAGATGATACCGATGCTACCGGCGCGATGATTGTAGCGGAGCGTATTCGTCGTGCCATCTCAAAACTTAAACTTGGTTCCGTGGATGAGTCGTTTTCTGTAACAGTGAGTATGGGTATATCCACTGCAGATAACGTCACATCAATAAAAAAGGAAGAATCACTGTTATCAGAGGCAGACAAAGCGCTATATCAAGCAAGAGAAAAAGGCAAAAACCAAGTGGTTATAGCCTGACAAGAGATTCCATATCCAGTCATTCATTTCTTGAATATCTTTTTGGGGATCAACAAAGCGGAATAAATACCATCGAACTATACTTGTTACGAGACAAGTCACCATGGTGGAGGCAAGTTATGGAACTACACAACAAAGCTGGCGATGTTACTAAGTTAGCTGATGACCTGACTTTGGAAGAAGTGGAAGAAATGGGATTTACGATTGATCTGTGCGATACCAAATTTGATCCAAATGAACACTGGGTGGCGAACGAAGACGACCAAGTGCATCAAGAAAAGAAAAGTCGCTCTGGGTCAAACCAGAAATGATTTGTGTGATTCATAGACATCCTTTCAACTAGACTGGATGTCTATGAACACAGAAATTCATCCCATATGCTGAAATCTATACCCAATTACAGCTTCGTAAGCCTTCAACACGCTCGAATTCTTTCAGATTATTACTCACCAGAATTAGCGCTTCACTACGGGCATGCGCGGCAATATGCAGATCGTTCACCCCGATGATGGTGCCTTTTTTCTCTAAATCAGCACGGATCTCGCCATAATGCGAGGCAGCTTTTTCACCATAACTCAGCACCTCAAGGCGAGAGATGAAGTCTTCAACGATAGTCAGATTGCGTGCACGCTGCTCACTTTTCTCCGCGCCGTGATAAAGCTCAGCCATCGTGATTGATGAGATACAAAGCGCCCCCGCATTCTCATTAAATTTTGCCAGTGCCTCTAAAGGTCTGCGCTTGATGACATAGATACAAATGTTGGTATCGAGCATGTATTTCAGCATCAGAATGATTCCCGTTCTGGCTGATGCTGGGTTGCACGTTCAGCCATGAAATCATCTGACACCTGCGCATCACCCAGAAAAAAGCTATCCCAGGTGTTTTCAACTGGTGTAAGAATCCGCTCATTTCCCACAATGCGGATCACCACTTTCTTCACGTCATCAGGGAAACGAGCTTCGACCGGCAGACGCACTGCCTGTGTTTTATTTGAGACAAAGACTGAGCCATTCAACATAGCGATCTCCTGTTTACGAAATGGTGTATACCTAGAGTATATACCGCCATCAGTTACAATCAAGCCAGTTATCAGGGTGGAAGGATTGATGACGCCACCAAATTAATTTCCCCCTCCGACCGCCGCGCATATCCAGCCTTGCTATGATCATAAAGTGATATTGCTGAATCCGGAGGAAGGCCGTAATGTTGTCAGAGCAGGAAGAAAGCAGGACTTTTATCACGGAGATCGTGGAGAAATACGATCGCCAGCGGTCGGCGCTGCTCCCTATCCTCTGGGCGATTCAGGAAAAATATGGTTATGTTTCTGAATCGGCCATGCAACAGGTTGGCGATTTGCTGGGCATGCATGCCTCCGGCGTCTGGAGTGTCGCCACTTTCTACCGTTTCATTCATACCCGTCCAAAGGGCAAGTTCATTATTCGCCTGAGCCGGGACATTGCCTCCATCATGAAAGGCGCGAAAGAGATCGCGTTGCAGCTTGAAAAAGAGCTGGGCATCCGCGTTGGCGAAACCACGCCGGATGGCATGTTTTCCCTCGAGTGGACCGGTTCTATCGGCATGGATGATCAGGCGCCGGCGATGATGATCAATAACGAGGTCTTTTCTCATCTCTCGACCGAAGACATTCCCCGAATCATCCGCGAATGTACCGAGGCATTTCTTGCCCATCGTCCGTTGACTGGCAAGGTCGGCGAGACATTCACCACAGCCCGGATTTATGCCAACCATACCGCCGACAGCGGTCTCCGTCAGGCCATCGCCATGAGCGCGGATGAGATCATGGCTGAAGTGTCGGCATCGGGCCTTTGCGGACGTGGTGGGGCCGGTTTTCCTACCGGTACAAAATGGAAAATGGCTGCCAACGCCAGTGGTGACACCCACTATGTGGTCTGTAATGCCGATGAAGGTGAACCGGGTACATTCAAGGACCGGTTCATCCTGACCCGGTTCGCGGATCTGGTGTTTGAGGGCATGACCATCGCCGCCAGGGCCATTGGTGCCAGCAAGGGGTTCCTCTATCTTAGGGCTGAATATGCCAAACTCCTGCCTCAGCTGGAACAGATACTGAAAGCCCGGCGTGAAGCCGGTTTGCTGGGTAATGACATTCTCGGTAGCAAGGGATTCAACTTTGAGATTCATCTTCGTCTGGGTGCTGGAGCCTATATCTGTGGAGAGGAAACCGCACTGCTCGAATCGCTGGAAGGAAAACGCGGTGAACCGCGCAGCCGGCCACCCTACCCGACGGAAATCGGTCTGCATGGCCAGCCGACCGTGGTCAACAATGTCGAAACACTGGCTACAGTCAGCGTCATTTTGGCGCGCGGGGCGGAATGGTTCTCCGGCATCGGCACGGCCAAATCGAAAGGCTTCAAACTCTTCAGTGTCTCCGGGGACTGTGCCCGGCCCGGACTTTATGAATTACCCTGGGGCATAACGGTCGCCGGGTTGCTGACGCTTGTGGGCGGCGAAGGCGCCAAAGCCGTTCAGATCGGCGGTTATTCAGGAACTCTGCTGCCAGCGGCTGCGTTCAACCGGCAGCTGGCTTATGAGGATATTGGCGCAGGCAGTACCGTCATCATCTATGGGCCTGAGCGGGATCTTCTTGAGGTCGCGGAAAATTACCTTGAGTTCTTTGTCGATGAATCCTGCGGTCAATGTACGCCTTGTCGTGATGGCAATGGCATCCTGCTCAGTGGTATCCGGATGTTGCTTGCCGGCACCTGTACTCGTCGTCAGCTGGATGAACTGCTTAGCCTCTGCAAAACCATCCGGATGACGTCAAAATGCGGGCTGGGCCAGACCAGTCCGAAGATCCTGCTCGCGATCAATGAGTATTTCCGCGACGAGCTAACAGCCCGTCTAGCCGCACCGTCTGTTGACGGTAAAGCCGATGTAGAAAGGAACCGATAAATGGTCATGCCTGTTGATACTACCGCCGACGCCATCACGGTTACGATTGATGGTACCGAGGTCACTGTTCCTTCCGGAACGACGATTCTGGCTGCGGCCAGAAGCATCGGCGTACGGATACCGACGCTGTGTGATCATCCGGATCTCAGACCGGTTGGTATCTGCCGGATCTGCATGGTTGAGATCGAAGGCGTGGATTGTTTGCAGACAGCCTGTACCTATCCGATCACCCGGCCGATCAGAATAACCACTACCAGTAGTGCAATACGCACTGCCCGGCGGCATATTCTCGAAATGTTGCTTGCCACCCATTATGGCGACTGTAATACCTGCAAGCGCAATCACAACTGTGAACTGCAATCGCTGGCGGCCGAGTACGGTATTGACTGTTTCCGTTTTGGCCGACCGGAGGCACCCCGTTATGCCATTGATGGTTCCGGTGCTTCCATCGTGCGCGATATGAACAAGTGCATCCTTTGTCGGCGCTGTGTGCGGGCCTGTAACGAACTTCAGGACGTCGGTTGCCTGACGCTCACCGGGCGCGGTGAAAACGCCAGAATCTCCACGTTCGGCGAGAACATGCTGGCCACCGCCGTTTGCATAGAATGCGGCCAGTGCATTAACCACTGTCCGACCGGTGCGCTCAGCGAAGTCGATCAGACCGACGAGGTCTGGACCATGCTCGACGATCCGACCAAACACGTGGTGATACAAACCGCCCCGGCACCGCGGGCGTCTATCGGGGAATATTTCGGGCTGGAACCGGGCACGCCGCTCACCTTCGAGATGAATACGGCAATCAGGCGCATAGGCTTCGATGCAGTGTTCGATACGAACTTTTCCGCTGATCTGACGATTATCGAAGAAGGCACCGAATTGCTCCAGCGTCTGCATCAGTCGTTAACCGGAGAATCCCCCGCTACCCAGTTGCCCCAGCTCAGTAGCTGCTGTCCGGGCTGGATCAAATACATCGAATACTTTTATCCCGAAATGCTCCCGCTGCTGTCTACTGCCAAGAGTCCGCAACAGATGTTCGGCGCCATGATCAAGACCTACTACGCAGAGAAGAGAGGGATCGATCCGAAAAATATCGTTTCCGTGGCCCTGATGCCCTGCACAGCCAAAAAGTTTGAATGTAGCCGGCCGGAGATGACCGCGTCAGGTTTCCAGGACGTCGATTTTGCGATTACCACCCGGGAACTGGTGAAAATGATGCGCGAATCCGGTATTGATTTACCAAAGATGCCGAAAAGCGGATTCGACGAGCCTTTTGGCGATCCTACGGGTTCGGGGGTTATTTTTGGTGCTACGGGCGGCGTGATGGAAGCCGCCCTGCGCACCGTGCTGGAACTAGTCACAGGCAAAAAGGTCGAGAGTTTCTTCGAAAATGCCGACATTATTCCGGTGCGTGGGTTCGAAGGCATTCGCCTGGCAGAACTGCCGGTGACCGAAGTCGGACCGGTGCCCGAACTGCTCAGTCATCTGTTCACCGATTTTGAATGGCTGAAAGGAGTGACCCTCCGGGTCGGTATCGCACACGGGACAGCCAACATTCACAAGGTGATGGAAGACATCAAAAACGGGGGTATTTTCAGTACCTGTCATTTCATCGAAATGATGGCCTGTCCGGGCGGGTGTCTGGGTGGTGGCGGTCAGCCGATCCCGACCAGTCCGGAGATCCGGGCCAAACGGGCCAAAGCGATCTACAGCGAAGACGCTCATTATGTGGTGCGTAAATCGCACGAAAACCCGCAGGTACTTCAGATCTACCGGGAATTTCTGCCGGAAGGCCCTTGCAGTCATAAGGCGCACGCGCTGCTGCACACCCACTATACGCCACGGGATGGATCCTCCGGCTAAGACTATTCGGGCTCCATCCAGGTGGATTTAAAGTCAAACCAGCCCAGATTATTCAGATGGATGCCCTTGGCCTGTTCCGGCCCTTTCAGACGCATCCAGTGGTGAAACAGCGGTTGCAACCAGCCGGAACCGGTAATTCTTCTCATTAATTGTTCGGAACTGAGCGATTCGTTACGCCAGCTTCGCAACCAGTCATCCAGCAATAGCGGATCCCCACCGGAGACGGAGTGCCGGAGTAACGGCGTTCCAAGCAACCAGACGCCGACATTCCATATCTCGGGCACCGCAAAATTGACGGTGCCCAGCCAAAGATCAACCTCCGCATTGCCATTGGCCCAGTCCGTGTAATCAAGTTCCGTTATTTCCAGACGAACACCTTTTTCCGCCAGATTCTGCGCCATCAGCCGGGTCAGCATGTCATATTCCGGATGCTGTTCGTGATAGGCCAGTTTCAGCACCGGCATATCCGGTTTATGAGCAACTGCGGACTGCCCGGTGGTAACGTGTTCAGAGGTAAACGGATTTTCCGACTCGCCGGGGATCATGCAGTGAAACCAGCTGGGCAGCAGACTGCCCGTAGGTACCCAGAAATGACGGATAGACTCCACCAGCTGTTGCAGCAAACTGTGCGGGCTCAGCGTTTCCCGCAACCATCGACGCTGTTCTATGTTTTGCCAATAGGGTGATCGGCTATCACAAAGCAGGAAATATCCGCCCCGCTCCAGAAACATTTCCCGGAATTCGTCAGAGGGTTTTCCGGTAAATCCGGCTGCCAAACCGGCGGCATAATCCACATCACTGAGGCTGGAGCTGAGCCAGGTTGCGGTCTCGGCGGAGATCGCTTTCTCCTTGCGGTTTGGATCAGGAGACGGCGCGGCTGATTTCTGCGCCGCCGGTAATGACGATGACGTCAGATCCGGCCACATCAGGATCTCAACCTCATCAAGCAAGGCGCGGTAGCCAAAGTAATGATCAAACGCTTTGAGCCGTAAATGCCAGTCATCATTTTCTGCAACCAGATATGGCCCAGTCCCCACCGGCATGGAAGCAAAATCGGATCGGGCATCATGATCAGCCGGCAAGATCATGGCTTCAATATTGGTCAGCAACAGCGGAAGCCGGTTATCCGGTTCAGATAAGCGGATATTGATACTTAATGCACCCGCTTCACTGATTTGTTCAATATGGGAGAACAGCGGTAACCGGGCGCAGCGGTTTAAGGAAGCAATCACATCGGCAGCAGAAAGTGTCCGGCCGTCATGAAATTGAATTGCCGGTCGCAGATAGAAACGCCAGTGCAGCGGATCCAGCATGCGCCAGTGATGCGCCAAATCCGCTTCCACTTCCCCTTTTTCCTCATTTATGCGGGTCAATCCGCTAAAAATCTGTCGGACCAGATGCAGTTCTGAGCGTCGCAGCGGCGTGCCGGGATAGAGATTCGGCATGGTGCGGTAATAAGGCACACGCAGCACCTGGTGATCGGCCCGGATGCTATAACCCAGCTTGGCCCGCAATAACGGCGCAATGAGTTGTTTTTCCTCGCCGAGCAGATTGATCGCTTCACTGAACTGGCCGGAATCCAGCAGCTTATCGGCCTTATCACTCAGCAACTGATGCTCGCTGCGCAGTAATTGCAGCATCGAGCGATGTCCCCGCCCCGGTTCTGCCTGCCAGGTTATCCAGCCCAGCGCCTGCATCTGCGTCAGTAGGTTACGCATATGCCGCCGCGTGCAGAAAAGCCGGTCCGCCAGCTCCTGCAGCGTGGTCATTACTGCCTGGGAACCAAAGTGATGGCGTAGTTTCAGATACTGCTGTTCAAGCCGACGTCCTGACATAAAAGAGGAACCAAATTAAGTAAAAATCAGCAATTTTTAATAACACCTTTTTAATCCATTATTTTCTCAACGGCAAGCATAAAAACAACCGGCGGTTTATTTCCGGCTTATTTATCAAACCGGAAATAAAAATATCAATTCAAGTATGGAATTAAAGAGATGACCAGAAATCTGAATAAAGATACGACTATCTGTATGTCATTAGCAGCAAGACCCAGTAATTTCGGAACCAGATTCCATAACTATTTATATGATGCGCTGGATCTGGATTATCTCTATAAGGCGTTCACCACGACTGATTTAAATGCGGCAATCGGTGGTGTCCGCGCGCTCGGTATCCGTGGTTGTGCTATTTCAATGCCATTTAAGGAAGCCTGTATTCCGATGGTGGATGAGTTGGATCCTTCAGCCAAATCCATTAATTCCGTCAATACCATCGTGAATACCAATGGTTATTTAAAAGCTTACAACACCGATTATATCGCGATTGCGAAATTGCTGGCGCAGTATCAGGTGCCGACAGATCTGGTGTTTACCCTGCGTGGCAGTGGCGGTATGGCCAAAGCCGTGGCTTGTGCCCTGAAAGACGCAGGCTTCAAAAAAGGTTTTATCGTCGCCATTGATGAAAAAACCGGGAAACAACTTGCCGAATTATGCGGATATGAATGGCGGCCGGATATGGAAGGCATTCAGGCAGACCTGTTGATTAATGCGACCCCGCTCGGCATGGCCGGCGGACCGGACAGCGATAAGCTGGCCTATGAGGAAGCCGAAGTGAATAACGCGAAAGTTATTTTCGATGTCGTCGCCTTGCCAGCCGAAACACCGTTAATTCGTTACGCCAAATCACAGAATAAAACCGTGATAACCGGCTCTGAAGTTTTTGCGATACAGGCCGTAGAACAATTTGCGCTTTATACCGGTATCCGACCAAGCGAAGAATTATTCCGGCAGGCGGCTAAATATTCGCGGGAATAATTTCAGATATCCAACGATTTCCAAAAACAGCAATCACTTCGGCAACAGTGACGTTCACTGAGGTGATTGTTATCCACCACAACAAAAGATAAACATAAGGTGTCCCCCATGAGCAAACGTATCGTTGCTATCACCGCCTGCCCGACAGGTGTTGCCCATACCTTTATGGCTGCGGAAGCGCTGGAAGAAGAGGCAAAAAAACGTGGTCACTGGATCAAGGTTGAAACCCGGGGTTCAGTCGGCGCAAAAAATGCCTTAACCAGTGAGGAAATCGCCCAGGCGGATGTGGTCATTATTGCCGCTGATATTGAGCTGGATTTATCCCGCTTCGCAGGTAAAAAACTATATAAAACCAGTACCGGCGCGGCGCTCAAGAAGACAGCCCAGGAACTCGATAACGCACTCACAACACAGAATACTTTCAAAGGTAATTCGGCATCGTCGTCTCATGCCGGAAAAGCCGAATTACCCGGTGTCTACAAACACCTGATGACCGGTGTGTCGCACATGCTGCCGCTGGTCGTCGCTGGTGGGTTATGTATTGCCCTCTCCTTCGTTTTCGGGATCACGGCCTTTAAAGAGCCGGGAACACTGGCTGCCGCCCTGATGCAGATCGGCGGTGGTGCCGGCGCATTCGGTCTGATGGTGCCTGTGCTGGCTGGTTTCATCGCGTTTTCTATTGCTGACCGTCCGGGTCTGGCTCCCGGCCTGATCGGTGGCATGCTGGCATCGTCCGCCGGAGCCGGCTTTCTGGGCGGGATCGTAGCCGGGTTCCTGGCAGGGTACAGTGCCCGTCTGGTTGCCGATAATGTAAAACTGCCACAAACGATGGAAGCGTTAAAACCGATCCTGATCATTCCGCTGATTTCCTCATTAATCACCGGCCTGACCATGATCTACGTGGTGGGCGGTCCGGTTGCGGCGGCGATGTCTGGCCTGACGCAGTTCCTTTCCGGCATGACCTCAGCGAATGCGGTGTTACTGGGTATCATTCTCGGCGCTATGCAGTGTTTCGACCTGGGTGGTCCGGTCAACAAAGCGGCTTACACTTTCGGCGTAGGTTTGCTGGCCTCCCAGTCTTACCTGCCGATGGCAGCGATTATGGCGGCAGGCATGGTACCGGCGTTAGGTATGGGTGTTGCCACCTTTGTTGCCCGCGATAAATTCACCGAAGCAGAACGTGAAGCCGGTAAAGCCTCTTTCGTACTGGGTCTGTGCTTTATCTCTGAAGGTGCCATTCCTTTCGCAGCCCGTGACCCGATGCGTGTTATTCCGTCAACCATGGCGGGTGGTGCCCTGGCTGGCGCGCTATCAATGCTGTTCGGTTGCACCCTGATGGCGCCGCATGGTGGTCTGTTTGTACTGGCCATCCCGAACGCGGTAGGTAACGTGCTGATGTATCTGGTTGCTATCGCGGCAGGTACTGCGCTGACGGGCCTGATGTATGCGCTGCTGAAACCAGCCATGGAAGTTCAGGAAGCGTAACAGACAAATACCCTCGATTGATTAGTGTGCGTCTTCCCCGGATGAATAATCCGGGGCTTTTTTGAGTGACAGGTGAAAGGAACCGAGACAAGGGAAAAACATCAGATATGGCGACATCGTATCTTGTGTTGATGTCAAATGGGTTTGCTGAGCTTTCACATTTCGTCACTGTATGTCACTAAGAGAGAATTATCCGTCTGAATAATTCTCTCTTATTTTTTTACCGGATTCACGATGCGGGCAGCGGATTCAGGCAGGGGTTGGTAACACCAGATTATCGTCAGCCAGTTTGCCCATTCGCTGGTACATCGAGCAGGCTGAATCAATGATCTGCATGGCGATAGCAGCGCCACTCCCCTCACCCAGACGCATTTCCAGTTGCAGGAACGGTTTCAAATCCATATGTGCCAGGGCGACACAGGAGCCTTTTTCGGCGGATAAATGCGAAGGCAGCAGATAGTGCCAGACTTGTGGCGCAATACGACAAGCGACTAATGCGCAGGCATAGGAGAGAAAGCCATCCAGTACGATCGGCACACCCGCGGCCGCGCCACCCAGCATCACACCGGTCATTCCAACCAGATCAAAGCCACCGACTTTCGCCAGCACATCCAGCCCATCATTTGGATCGGGCCGGTTACAGGCAATCGCCTGTTCAACTACCGCGATTTTGTGGTGTAAACGATCACTGGGGAAATTGGCGCCGAGCCCGACAACCTGTTCCGGTTTGGTGCCGGTCAGTATGCTGACCATTGCGGCCGCTGGCGTGGTATTTCCGATACCCAGTTCTCCAACGCCCAGCACGGAGACACCGTTAGCCACCTGAGCTATGGCCAGATTCGCACTGGCCAGCAGCAGCTGTTCCGCCTGCTCACGAGTCATCGCCGGTTCTCTGGCGATATTGCCGCATCCCCGCGCGACTTTCATATTCAGGACACCCGGCAGCGGATCGCAGTCGATGCCGACATCCACAATATTCACTTCAACCCCGGCGGCATGAGCCAGAGCGCAAACGCCGGTTAATCCCCGGGTCATATTGAACGCCTGAATCGCAGTGACGTTCTTCGGTGTCACCGCAATGCCCTCATCAAACACGCCATGATCGGCCGCCATCACAATGATCTGTTTCCGGCCGGGTTTCAGTTCCGGCGTCCGGTAAATACCGGCCAGCTGAGTGACGATGTCTTCCAGACGACCCAGGCTGCCAAGCGGTTTTAATAATCCGTCGGTCCGGTGTTTAGCCTGTTTCATTGATTCCTGATCGAGAGGTTTAATCTGATCAATCAGCTGATCCAGTGAATGCATAGTGGTACCTCGCTTTTTGTTTTTTGCTGCCTAGAGCAGCGTCAGGATAAAAACCAACTCAAACAGTTCATTGCCGCCACCCAGCGTATCACCGGTCTGTCCACCCAGGCGATGATGGATGAAACGCTGATAACCATATGAAAATAAAAGCGTTAACAGGAAGGCGATACTTGCTTGCCCCTGTCCGAGTAATGTGACCAACCCCAGCCCCAGCAATAGCGTCAGGAGGGTTCGTGCACCGGAAACCTTACCGATAAAGACATTCCCCAATCCGCTTTCACGCGCATACGGCTGCCGGTACATCAGCACCACCATCAATGCCCGGCTGGCCACCGGCGCAGCCCATAACAGGAACGGACATAACGCCGGCGCCGTTTTGGCCAAATGACTGACCGCCAGCACGCGGAACAGAATGATAAAAATGAGCGCCAGACCACCGTTCGTCCCCAGACGGCTGTCGTGCATGATTTCCAGCATGCGTTCGCGTTTACGGGCGGAAAAAATACCGTCGCAGGTATCCGCCAGACCATCCAGATGGAAAGCGCCGGTCAGCAGGGCCAGCGCCAGTACATAACAGGCGGAAGCCAGATAGACATCGGACCAGAGCAAGGCAGCGGAAAACACACCGGTGGCGATCGCACCGACAACAAGCCCGACCAGCGGAAACCAGACAATCCCGTCAACGTAACGGTTAAAATCCAGATCTTTGGTCCACGATTCCGGCACCGGAATCCGGGTCATAAACTGCAAATTCGCCAGAAAGAGTTTCATCGTGCGTCCTACCCTTTCATTTTCAGTTCAATGCCGGAGACGACGAGATACACTTCGTCCGCAAAGGCTGCCAGACGCTGATTGACCCGGCCGGCAATATCGCGGAACCGGCGTGCCAGCAGGTTTTCCGGCACGATGCCAAATCCGACTTCATTGGTGACGATATAAACCGGGCAAGGACACAACCGGCAGCTGTCGATCAGGGCATCGACCTGATGGTTGATTTTGTTTTCCAGCGCGGTGAAATCCATCGTTTCTGCCGGAATATCACCCGTATTCTCGAACATCAGATTCGTGATCATCGTGGTGATGCATTCGAGCATAATGGCATCGTGCTCTGCGCCCCGGTCACGAATCACGTTTCCGAGCTGGCTGAAGCCCTCATGCGTCTGCCAGGTTGCAGGACGGGTCTGCTGATGGATGGCGATACGCTGTGCCATTTCCTCATCGGTCACAATGGAGGTGGCGATGTAGAGCACGTTGTCACCCTGTTCGGCGGCAAATTGTTCCGCCAGTCTGCTTTTTCCGCTCCGGGCTCCGCCGGTGATCAGGATCATACTGCACTCCTGTTTTGTTGCTGCTGTTGCATGATGTGATAAATCTTTTCTATATCAATATGTTGGCGCATGGCATCCGCCAGAATGTCAAATTGCTGCTCTTTGTATTGCTGATAACTGAACGCTGCGCCTGCTAATGGTTCCAGCCCCTTTCCGGCACGCAACTGATTGAGTAACTCCCGGGTAAAACCGGCGCTATCAAACAGGCCATGAATGTAGGTGCCGGCGACTGTCCCCTGCTCGTTGATTGCGCCGTCTTCAAACTGGATGGTCTGTTTATTGCGGCTGGTAATGACCGTAAAAGGACGAACATGCGGACCACGGGTTGTCTCACCCATGTGAATTTCATAGCCTGCCAGCGGTAATGACTGTCCGGAAGCAAAAAGCCCGGTCACCTGATGGTGAACGTTTCCGGTGACCAGTGTCGTGATCTTGTTGCGGGCAAAGACGGTTTCACAATCCAGCAGACCCAGTCCGTCCATTTCATCAATCCCGGATTCAACGCCATCAATCAGCCGTTTTCCCAGGATCTGAAAACCACCGCAGATCCCTATCACCGGGACCCCATTATGATGCTGTGCAATGATACAGGCACTCAGTCCGCTGTCGTTGAGATAAGCGAGATCCCCCAGCGTATTTTTGCTGCCCGGCACAATAATGAGATCCGGTGAACCCAGCAACTCCGGTCTGGCGACATAACGCAGCCGGACATCGGGCTGCGCCGCCAATGCATTGAAATCGGTAAAATTAGAGATATGCGGTAACTGGATCACCGCAATATCGAGATCTTTCTCTACCTGATCGCGCGCTTTAGCCTGTTTGTTTTTCCCCGGTTGCAGAACCACGCCGTCTTCATCTTCCAGATCGACTTGCAGATACGGCATCACGCCCAGCACCGGCACACCGGTCAGCTCCTCGATCTGACGGATTCCCGGCATCAGCAAGGCCACATCGCCCCGGAATTTATTGATGATGACGCCTTTCACCCGCGCCCGTTCTGATTCTTCCAGTAATGCCAGCGTACCGTAGATGGAGGCAAACACCCCACCCCGATCGATATCTGCCACCAGGATCACCGGCGCATCAATCATCGTTGCCATGCCCATGTTTACAATATCGCGGTCACGCAGATTAATTTCCGCCGGGCTGCCGGCCCCTTCCAGCACCATGATGTCGTGTTCACGGGCGAGGCTCTGATACACCTCGTGGATCTGATTTTGCAGTTGCGGCTTGAACTGGTGATAGCTGACTGCGTCCATATCACAGAGCACTTTCCCCATCAGGATCACCTGCGATTTGCGATCACTGGTCGGTTTGAGCAGGACCGGGTTCATGCGGACATCCGGCGCAATGCCGGCGGCTTCCGCCTGAAAGATCTGCGCCCGTCCCATTTCATCGCCATTGGCGGTGATCCCGGAGTTCAGCGCCATATTCTGCGATTTGAACGGCGCGCACCGATGTCCGTCCTGGACAAAGATCCGACATAAACCCGCCACCAATACACTTTTACCGACATCTGAAGCCGTCCCCTGAATCATAATGGATTGACTCATAATGCCTCCCGCATGCGTGGCTGCCCGTTATGAGCAGCAAACAGTTGTTGTTCCGTTTTATAAAGCGGCATACCTAATTCGGTATGCAGTTTGACCAGCCAGGGTTGTACCAGCCCGGCTTCCTGTAACTGTGACGCCTGCAGAAACACCTTCCGTTCACTGCCTTCACACAGTAAGCGGCCTTGTGACAGCACATAGAGGTAGTCGCAAACCTGATAAATCAGATCGATATCGTGGCTGGAAATCACAACCCGTTTTCCCTGCGCCACAATGCGCTCAATGATATGAATCATCTGCTGGCGTCCAGCCGGATCCAGCCCGGCGGTCGGTTCGTCGAGCAGCAGATAATCCGCGTCCATCACCAGAGCGCCGGCGATAGCGACCCGTTTTTTCTGGCCATGACTCAGATACTGAACCGGTTTATGCCGGAATGATCCGGCATCCACCAGCGCCAGCGCCTGAGTCACACGTTGCTGAATGATCGACTCATCCACCCCCAGATTGCGCAGACTGAAGGCAATATCACTCATGACATCGGTATAGAAAATCTGCTGATCCGGATCCTGAAAGACCATGGCGATCTGCTGCCGTAATTGCCGCAGACTTTTTTTGTCATAATTCAGTGGGTCGCCATTCCACAGCACCTGCCCTTGCTGCGGTTTCAGTACCCCCAGCAAATTCATGAACAGCGTTGATTTGCCACAGCCATTTGCGCCGAGAATACCGATGACGTTACCGCGGGTGAAATCGAGCGACAAATCCTGCAGCACCGGCTCCCCGCTCTGGTACTGAAAACAAAGTTGCTGTGTCGACAGGCTCATAGATGAAATTCCCCCTCGAAGAGTTTTACATCCAGGGCGGTTTCCATTTGCTGATAACGGTAAATCACTCGCTGCAGCAATAACCCCACCAACATCGCCATGGAGCGGTAGCTGCAACGCAGAGAACAATACCCAAACCGCAATGACTGCGCCTGACGAATGGCGCTGGCTTCTTCAATCAGAATGAAAATAAACCGGTAGGTCAGCAGCATGTGTTCGATCAGGACATGCGGCAACCGGCTCATCTGCAGCAAACGGATCAGCTGATTGAACGGCGTGGTTAATACAAAAAGGTACGTGGCAGACAGCGCGGCCAGACTGCGCCATAACGTATGATGCGCCACCTGTAATCCGGCCGGATCGATGCCGATAGCAAGGCTGCCTATCTGCAACGAACACAACAAATTTTCCGGTTGATAGGAAAATGAAACCAGAATGCCCAGCAATCCGACCAGCAGGAAAAACAGCGGAACGGCCAGCCAGCGCAGATAACGCCGCACACTGATTTGCAGCAGATAGCAGGTCAGCGCTGCCGTTCCGGTCAGTTCGACGATCTGCACCAGTGGCGAGCTGGTTAACGCAATCACCAGCAGGATCAGATAGAGCCCGAATTTACGCCGGGGATCAGACTGACACCAGCGGCTTTGATATGACAATTTATCGATGATTAGCATGTGCCGCCCGTTTTCCCCGGTAATAACCCAGAATGTAAAAAATCACAGCAGAACCAATCGATCCCTGAAGCGTGAATAACAGGCTCTCGATTTCGCTGCTTGCCGGTTCGAAAAATGACGAAAACCACGGTTTATAATCCGGCGCCAGTTGCTGGATTGCAGCTTCAGCAATGCCGTCTGCCCCGGCATAGTCACCGCCGTGGTTGATAAAAAAAGGGAAAACAACGAGAGCGATCACCAGCGAAAGCAATAACACGGTTTTTTTCATTTTAACGCTCCCCTATGGTCAGTAACTGGCGTTTAGTGAGCTGGTCATAAACCAGCACGGTCAGCAGGCCCTCGGCAATCGCGATCGGAATTTGGGTCACACAGAAAATTCCGAGAAATTTGGCAATCGCCGCCACGATGCCGGATTGCGGATCAGGAAACGCGATGCCCAGTTGTGCCGATGTCACGGCATAGGTCGCCATATCTGCGACAAAAGCACAGAGAAAAACGGCGATATCTTTCCGCAAATGGAGTTTGCAGGCCGAAATCCAGACCAGATAACCGACCAGCGGACCGATCACCGCCATCGACATACCATTGGCGCCCAGCGTAGTGATTCCGCCGTGCGCCAGCAGTAAAGCCTGAAATAACAGCGCGATCCCGCCCAGAACCGGCACGATCAGAAAACCAAACAAAATAATGGCCAAGCCCACACCGGTCGGATGAGAACAGCTTCCGGTCACCGACGGCAGCTTCAGGGCAGAAAGCACAAAGATGAACGCGCCACAGAGAGCCAGTAACACCTTCTGATGACTGTTCTGGCTCACGATCTGCCTGAGCTGCTTCACTGCAAGAATCAGAAACGGAATAAATAACAGCCACCAGGTTAACGCCCATAGCGGTGGCAAAAAACCTTCCATGATATGCATAGCAAAGGCCGTCTGTGGTACCACTGCCAGCATCAGGATGGTACTGAGACCCGCGATCTGATTCGTTTTCATCGTGACTCCTTCCCGTTTTATTCAGCTCACACTGTCTGTGGTTCTGCAGCCAGCCACTGTTTATTCACCAGAATGGTGGAAAAATACGGCAGTGCCACGTCATCACCGATCTCATGCAACTGACGGAAGCATTGTTCATTAGGCAATGAGGCTTCTGACATCAGCAGCGCATTAGGTAGCAAGTGGTGACGGGCTAATAAGGCTTTAACCTGACTGAACCGGCCGTACACTTTCATCATCACGATACAATCATGTTGCTGCAGGGCTTGTTCAAGTTCCGGTTCAGGCGCGGTGCATGACACCACCGCCATGGTCTGTTGTTCCATTGCCAGCGGGAACACTGCCCGGGAAGCAATACAGGCAAACGACGTGACACCGGGGATCACCTCCAGCGGAATACGGCCTTGCAGGCGTTCCAGCAAAAAGACCCAGGTGCTGAACAGCATGGCATCGCCCAGTGTAATGAACCCCACCTGTTTGCCGGCATCGACATCCTGTCGGATCTCTTCCGCCACGGTGTCCCAGATGCTTTCTTTTTCATCTTCGTGCGTGCTCATCGGAAAGTGGCGTTCTTTGATCACCACATGATCCGTCAGGTATTCGCGCACAATCGACAGCGCCAGACTGTCTCCGCCACGACGCCCTGCCGGCGCATACAGCACATCCAGATTTGCCAGCAAACGGGCGGCTCTGACGGTGATCAGATCACTGCTGCCGGGGCCGGTACCAATCGCGAATAATTTACCAGTCATCAGGCAGCCTCCTCTGTCTGTTCCACCACAGCCTGCAGATGATCAACAAACATCTGCTGTACCAGCGGATTCTCGCCCAATCCCTGCAACCAGGGCTGCGCTTCAATCCCGGCTTGTTGCAGCAGAATTTTCCAGGAGTCTTCGTCGTCGGACGCCATATCATTGATGGCGTGATCACCGGCAACCAGCATCAGCGGCATCAGGTGCACTTTACGGACAGAATCGCGACGCAGACGGTCAATCACCGAATCAATTTCGGGATAACTCTCTACCGCGCCGACCAGTGCCGGAATGTTTTGCGTCATCAGCATGTGATCCAGACAGGCGTAAGCCGAGAAAGCATGGTGCGTCGCGCCGTGTCCCATAAACACTACCCGCTCATCCGCCGCGAGTTCAGGCATCTGCGCCTGCATGGCTGTAATAAGCAACTGAAAATCGTCATGACTACTGAGCAGCGGAACACCCACACGCAATCGCAGGAAGCGATCCTCATAACTGCGCGCCTGAAAAGCGACTTTTTCGTATTCATCACCGTTGATGACATGCAGTGACTGGATAATCACATCCTGATACCCCGCGTCCGCCAGACGGGCCAGTGCCTGCTGTGGGTTATCAATATGAACACCATCCCGGTTAGCCAGTTTGCGGATGATCATCTGGGAGGTAAATGCCCGGAACAGATCGCGATCCGGATAAGCCTGCGCAATACGCTGTTCGCAGGCCACGATGTTTTTTTCACATGTTTCGGCATAGCTGGTCCCGAAACTGACAATCAATAACGCTTTTTTCATAACGAGTGCTCCCGGTTTATCCAGCGGGTTACGTAGTTTTCCAGTTCATCCAGTGACGTGATGACATCACCGTAGTCAGCTGTTTTTGCCGATGCTGGCCGTTCCACAACAATGCACGGAATGCCTAACGCGATGCAGGGTTCGATTTTTTGCTGATAGCCGCCTTCTGCGCCGGACTCTTTGGTGATCACCACATCGGCCTGACAAAATTGATACACCGCCTGATTCAAAGCCGCGGTAAACGGCCCTTTCATGGCGATGATATTTTCCACACCCAGCCCCAGTGCCTCACACTGTCCGATGACCTCGGACGTTGGCAGAACCCGTGCTAACAGCATTTTCCCCGGTAATAACCGGACATAATCCGCCAGCTCTTTACTGCCTGTGGTTAGCAGGATGCGCTGCCCCAACCTACTGGCGCATTGACAGGCCTCGGCAACGTTGGTCACCCGCGTAATCAGCGGATGACGCACGACATCAATTTCACTGGGACGCTGATACCGCAGTAACGGTATTCCCAGCGCCCGGCAGGCTGCCTGAATATTGGCGCGAAGCGCCGTGGCATACGGATGCGCGGCATCGATCACCCATCCGATCTGTTGTCGCTGAAACCAGGCCTGCATTTCGCCCGCATTCATCCGGCCAACGTGGATCTGACCGGCAACGTCCTGTGCCAGCGACTTGCCCACTTCACTGGCAACGGACAGGCTATACGCGATAGCGGCCTGATCGAGCGTCCGGCAAAGTAAACGGGCATCGGAAGTGCCACCAAAGACATGAACCGTCGGCTGCATCAGACTTCATAACCCCGCGGGGTGATCATGAGGCCATTCTGCTCATAGGTAGACTGATTACCCACAATCACCAGACTGGTCATATCCACCGGTTCAAAGTCCATGTCACCGAGCGTGGTGATCCATTTTTCCTGCTTCTTACGGCTGGCGGATTTCACCACACCAACCGGTGTCGCTGCGGCTTTGAACGGTTTCATCAGCTCAAAAGCGCGTTCAAGATGATCGGCCCGGCCCCGGCTGCGCGGATTGTAGAAACAGATAACGAAATCGGCCTGCGCGGCTGCGATAATGCGTTTCTCGATGACTTCCCACGGCGTCAGCAAATCACTCAGACTGATATGACAAAAATCGTGCATCAGCGGCGCCCCGAGTAACGACGCCGCCGAGATACTAGCGGTCATACCGGGGATCAGACGCACTTCGACATCCAGATTCTGTTTGGTGACCAGTTCCAGAATCAGCCCGGCCATACCGTAGATACCGGCATCGCCACTGCTGATCAGCGCCACTTTCTTGCCGGTCTGCGCCAGTTCAATCGCTGCCAGACAGCGTTCAATCTCTTTGCACATCCCGGTCTTGATGACCTCTTTACCGACCGTCAGTGCCTTCACCAGATGGGTATAGGTCTTATAACCCACGATAACTTCCGCATCGTTGATGGCATCCAGCGCTTCCATCGTCATGGTGGCCTGACTGCCGGGTCCGATTCCAATCACATATAACATCAGTGAGAAACTCCTAAGGTAATGGTTACACCCTGTTGCTTCAGGGTATCGCCGACCAGATGGCCATCGCTCATCAGCCAGGCAACCGGCTGCGATACCGAGCCGACGCCGATGGTCTGACGGACAAAATCTGAAGAAGGAAATAAATGTTCGTGCTGACGTAATTCATTCACGCTGTAGATCTCGAACGGTACACGACAGCAGTCGGAAAGATGCTTCAACGCCGGTTCATCTTCCTTCAGAACGACACTGCCGATGGCCCGTAATGCCAGCGGATCAAATTCGTATTTCGCTAATTGCTGCTGCAGCAAGCTGATCAGCAAACGGAATGACGTCTCACGCCGGCAGCCGATACCGGCGACGAT
The DNA here is from genome assembly GCF_014202415.1 of Tolumonas osonensis. Classification (GTDB taxonomy): domain Bacteria; phylum Pseudomonadota; class Gammaproteobacteria; order Enterobacterales; family Aeromonadaceae; genus Tolumonas; species Tolumonas osonensis. The sequence goes on along the minus strand of NZ_JACHGR010000002.1, from coordinate 91,977 downwards.
GCGACGCGGTACCAGTTTAAAAACCGGAATCGCCAGATCCGGCAGTTTTTCCCGTACGCTGACACAGATCAGCGCAGAAAGATCAGACGGCAGATCAGCCAGCGAATTTACCGCGACAAAGCCGCGAGTATCGTAACGCTCGGTTTGCCAGCGATCGTCCGATTCCGGCAATGAGTCGTGATCCCAAAATAGCCCCACCCTCTGATCACTCACCAGCATCTGGTTCACAACCTTCACCGCTTGCCGAAAATTGTGCATGTCCGCATCCAACTGCACGGCCAGTGTATCGAGCGCCGCTAGTTGATTGACATCCGTAGCGGTCGTGATCACTGGATCGGCGCCTAATATCCCCGCCAGATAGCGTGTCAGCTCATTGGCACCACCGACATGGCCGGATAGCAGGCTGATCACGTGTTGCCCCTGTTCGTCGATCACGACGATCGCGGGGTCGGTCAGTTTGTCTTTCAGTAATGGCGCGATCACTCTGACGGTCAGCCCGGTGGCGCCGATCACCACCAGCGCGGTATGCGTGGCAAAGGCCTGCGCAACCGTCGCAGCAAACGTACCGCTAAAGGCGGTGAAGCCGTCTTCCAGCAGCTTTTCACTGCAATAGCAGGTCAGCGGCAAATGCTGTTTCAGTCTTTTCGCCAGACGCAGACCGCCCGGTGTAAGACAAAACACAGCGATGGATTCAGGCCTGACGATATTCATGGGTAAATCCGGCATCATAGAGTTTGGAATAGTGGTATTCGTCGCCCAGAAATGCGCCGACCAGAATCAGGGCTGTTTTACGGATACCTGCAGTCCGGACCTGCCCGGCGATATCGGCCAGTGTGCCCTTCACAACCTGACAATCCGGCCAGGTAGCTTTGTAAACCACCGCGACTGGGGTTGAGACCGGGTAACCACCGTTGACGAGCCGCTCCACGACTTCACCGATTTCCTGTACTGACAGAAAGATGGCCATGGAGGTCTGATGCGCGGCAAACGATTCCAGCGATTCCCGCTCCGGTGTCGGTGTACGTCCGGACATGCGGGTGATCACCAGACTTTGCGACACTTCCGGTACGGTATATTCAACGCCCAGTTCCGATGCCGCGCCCAGGAAGGAGCTGACGCCAGGTACTGAACAAAAGCCAATCCCCAGTTTTGCCAGTTCTTCACCCTGTTCCCGGATTGAACCATAGAGTGACAAATCCCCGGTTTGCAGACGCACCACCAGTTTCCCGGTGTGCACGTCGGTCGCCATCAGATCGATGATCTCGCCCAGATTCAGACTGGCGCTGTCATGACAGGCCGCACCGGTTTTACAGTAATGCAGCAGATCTTTATTGATCAGCGAACCGGCATAGATCACCACATCCGCCTGACTGAGCAGGTTATATCCCTTTAACGTAATCAATTCCGGATCGCCCGGGCCTGCACCAACAAAATAAACAAGTGACGGATCAAAAGTCGCAGGCATCTATTGCCTCCTTTTTACAGGAAATAATGAAAGTCGGATTATTGGGTTTAAAATAGAAACCATTGCCTAATGTGGTCATTTGAGAAATCTGCAGCTGGGTACATTCCAGCTCGGCGACCGCACATTTTTTCAGATGAGTTAACGCGGTATTCAGGTTGTCCAGCAGAATAAAGCTGAGCACCAGACGTCCGGTTTTAGTCAGCCGCATTAACGCCCAGTCGATGATATCGGTCAGGTTGCCGCCGCTGCCGCCAATGAAAATCGCGTCGGCCTGAATATCCAGCGGACAAGGCGCTTCTGCCGCGATGATTTTTACTTTCTGACAATCAAAGCGCTGCCGGTTTTCTTCAATCAGGCTTAACGCTGCCGGATTTTTTTCGATGGCGATAACATGCAATTCCGGATGACGAAGCGCCGCCTCCAGCGCCACACTGCCAGTGCCGGCACCGACATCAATCAATGTGGTGGCCTGCCGCAGATTGAGCCGTTCCAGCACGACCAGACGCACCTCTTCTTTGGTCATCGGCACCTTTTCACCACGCAGAAATTCAGCATCTTTCATTCAGAATCACCACCACATTCATGTCATATTGTTGTTTGACCTGGTCTGGTTTCAGCAGATGGATCTGTTCATTGGCATAAGAGAGGTTTTCACCAATCACCAGACTTCGCTTTAATCCCCGTTGCAGAATTTCCTGTGCGATCTGAAACGGACCGATCTCCCGATCCGTGACCATAGCCACTTTGTCGTGCTGAAAAATGAAATCGAAATCCGGCTGTTTGCCGTGACTGCTGGTGAGATAAAGCTCGTTCATATCCAGCCCGATCCGAGCGAACAGATATTGCACCGCACTGATGCCGGAGATGATTTGCCGCTGTTCGATTGGCAACTGCTCTGCCAGCCGTTTTCCGATGCCAAAAACCAACGGATCGCCGGAAGCCAGCACCACCACATTCCGCTGTGCATTGGCTTTCAGCCAGCTCAGCAATTTGTCCAGATCGGTATCCAGCACATGCGTTTCCCCGTGAAAATCCGGGAATCCGGACAACATGCGCGGCCAGCCAACCAGCACATCGGCCTTCGCTATCAGATCGGTCGCCACCTGTGTCCGATACATCGGATCGCCCGGCCCCATTCCCAGGACATAAATCATCGCAGTGCCTCCGCAATCCCAGCGACCGGCCGGTTACTGCCGAGCGGGATGTTGTCCAGCGAAAACAAAATCACATCACAGAGGAATGGCTGCGGGGAATAGCGCAGCATTTGCTGCACCCGTTCGACAATGCGCTGCGCGATCGCATCGTAAACATGCTCATAACCGGCGGCCGAGATCAGCTCCATCGCCGCTTCTGTCGTCGGACAGCGATAGATTTGCTGTAACAGTGAGTTCGGCGCATTCAGTAAGGCCAGTTGCGTGACCAGCGTTTCCATCCGGCCATCGGCAATATGGCTGTGCGTATGGAAGATGCCTGCCGCAACTTTGATCAGTTTGCCCAGATGACCAATCAGTACCACATGCCGGAATGCCAGACGCTCCGTCTCCTGCAGCATGTAGCCAACAAAATTGCTCATCGTCACCACCAGATTGGTGTCTGCCTGCAGTTGTTCACGCACAAAACGTTCACCGTGATTGCCCGGCACCAGAATCACCTTGTCCAGCCCGTTCGCCCGTTTCTGCTCCAGTTCAATCGCCAGCGAACGTTTCCAGCTCTCTTCCGACATCGGCGTGACGATGCCGGTGGTGCCGATGATCGAGATGCCACCTTCGATGCCAAGCCTTCCGTTAAAGGTGCGTTCTGCCCGGCTTTCACCTTCCGGTGCAAAAATCACGACATCCGCGCCCCGTTCCGGCCCCAGCACTTCGCGCACTGCCGCTTCGATGGTTTGCAGCGGCGTTTTATTAATCGCCGAGCTGCCAACCGGCAAACCGATGCCCTTCTGGGTCACTTTGCCAACACCCGGTCCGCCAGTGATGGTGATCTGCGTGTCCTGCCGCAATTTCACCTGCGCATAAATCAGCATGCCATGCGTCGCATCCACATCATCGCCGCCATCTTTGCGGATTGCTGCCGAGGCCTGGTCTCCGTGGATTAATGGTTCTTCGACATTCAGTTGCAAGGTCACACCGGAAGGTGTCACGATAGAGATTTGGTTAATGATTTGCTGGCGCAGGATCATCAGTGCCGCCACTTTGGCGGCAGCAGTGGCACAGGAACCGGTGGTATAGCCCTTGCGGTAGGCTTTGCCCTTGTGCCAGATCTTGTCGTCTTCGAGCGCGATGGTCATAGCGTCTCCCGAAGATGATAGAGAATCGCATTGATGATCGCCGCCGCCACATTACTGCCACCTTTGCGGCCTTTCGCTGCAATATACGGCAGATCGCTTTCAATCAATGCCTGTTTGGATTCCGCGGCCCCCACAAAACCCACCGGCACACCCACTACTGGATAACGTTGTGCCGGATGTTGCTGACTCAGCTCCAGCAAGCGGAATAACGCCGTTGGCGCATTACCGAACACGAATAATTTCGGTCCGTCCGTCTGCATCGCCAGATCAACAGCCGCCATAGAACGGGTGATGCCCTGTGCTTTGGCAACCTCAGCCACCGACGGATGTGCCACATAACACTGAATATCGCAGCCCATCGCTTTCAGCTGGGTTTTGTTGATGCCCGACAACGCCATGGTGGTATCGGTGAAAATCGTGCAGCCCTGTTGCAGCGCCGCGATGATCGCGTCGAGGGCATCACCGGAAAATGTCAGGATCTCCAGCCAGTCAAAATCCGCCGTGGTATGGATGGCACGCTTGATGATTTTTTCCTGCAACGCATTCGCAAACTCATAGCCGGGATACTCCGCAGCAATGATGTCAGCAATGATTTCAAAGCTGTGCTGTTCAATTTGCTGAGGCTGCGTGATGTAGTTCATGCGTACCGATCCTTTAACTAACAACAAGATAAATTAGGGAAAACGAAACAAGCGCGATCAGCGAAGACAACATCATCAGGCGGATTGTCAGCTTGATATCCCCCTGATTGATTTCGCGCTGCTCATCACCGATCCACGGCTTTTCGACCAGTTCACCGAAATAGGAATTCGGCCCGCCAAGGCGTACACCGAGCGCCCCTGCAACTGTTGCTTCCGGCCAGGCACAATTCGGGCTTTTATGCTGATAACGATCGCGCCAGCCGATACGAAACGCATTGCGGACATTCAGCCGCATCAGCGCTGCCGCACCGGTCAACAGCAACCAGCTCAGCCGGGCCGGGATCAGATTCGCCAGATCGTCGATGCGCGCCGAGACGCAACCAATCGCCCGGTACTTTTCGTTTTTGTAGCCGACCATGGAATCGAGGGTATTAATAGCCTTGTAGGCCATCGCCAGCGGCACACCGCCGAGAAACAGATAGAACAGCGGCGCAATCACGCCATCGACGGTATTCTCGGCGACAGTTTCAACAACGGCCCGGGTGATCTGTGTTTTATTGAGCTGCGAGGTATCACGCCCGACAATATAGGAGAGCTGGCGGCGACTCTCTTCCAGCGAACCGGAAGCCAGCGCACGATAGACATCCATTGCGGCATCGCTCAGGCAGCGTCCAGCCAGAATGGTGTAAGCCAGCCAAAGCTCCGCTGCCCGGCCCAGCCAGATATTGATAGAACTTAACCCGGTAATCACCGCCCAGGTGACCAGCCAGGTGAGCCCCACCACCAACAGCCACAACATACCACCGCCGACATACAGCGCCCGTTCACTACGGCAGACCTTGCGGATCCCTTTCTGCACCAGAGAAATCCAGTTGCCAATCCAGCGAATGGGATGTGGCCAGTTCTGCGGATCACCCAGAATCAAATCTAATAAGAATGCAGCACTATAAATCGCCAGCGTCATTGTGCTGCCCTCGCCCGTTCAAACCAGTTCAGCAACATCGCCGGATTCTGACCAAAATGAACATGCAGATAGCTCGCCAGCGTATTACCGATCTGATAGCCGCCCAGCCAGTGTGTCACTTCCATGCCATCCCGTTCCTTACTGAACCGGAATACCGTGGGCTCATCACTGAAAAAGTCGGAGTAATGGAACTCGTGCCCGCGGATCACGTCGCCTTCTGCCGCTAACAAGGTCGTTTGCTGTGCCTGCGCCTGGCAATAACCGAAGCGTTTCAGCGAAGACGTCATGCGACTTTCACCGGGGAAGATCCCGGCCATAGGAAATGAATCGCCGGATGCAGTTGTTAATGACCCTCCCAGATACATTAAGCCGCCACACTCGGCGTAAATCGCCACACCACGCTGATGCGCATCGCGGATCGATGTCAGCATGGACGTATTGGATGACAAGGTTTGTGCGTGAATTTCAGGGTAGCCGCCACCGAGATAGATTAGATCACAGGCAGGAATTGCGGCATCGCGTAGCGGACTGAAGCGAACAATGTTCACCCCTGCCGCTTCCAGCAGATCCAGATTATCCGGGTAGTAAAAATTGAATGCTTCATCCTCGGCCAAGGCCAGCGTCAGCCCGGCACCCGCGCCTGCCAGTTCATCCGGTGCTAACGACGCAGGCGGTTCTGCCAATGCCGGTAATTCTGCAATCTCCGCTAATTTATCGAGATCAATATACTGCTCAATGGCATCGGCCAGTTTGTCCCACTGCATATCTAACGCAGCCTGCTCATGTGCAGTCACCAGCCCCAGATGACGGGATGGCAGATTGATTTCTTTAATCACCGGCACCCGCCCTAACACCGGGATCTGGCAATACCGCTCAATCGCGGCTTTCAGTAACTCAAAATGGGAATCGGAATTGACGTTATTGAGGATAACACCGGCGATCTGCACGCTCGGCTCAAAATGTTTAAACCCTAGCACTGTCGCCGCAGCGGAGGTGGACACCGCTTTACCGTCTACCACCAGAATCACCGGACAACCCAGCTGTCTGGCCATACCGGCACTGCTGCAATAGAGCGGATCAACGCCGTAGCCGTCGAATAACCCCATCACACCTTCGATAATGGCAATATCCGCTTTGGCGGTGTGATAGTGAAAAAGACGCTGAATGGCGGCTTCCGGCAACATGAACGCATCCAGATTGCGGGAGGCAACACCGGTTACCTGTGTGTGCCAGCCGGTATCGATGTAGTCCGGCCCGACTTTATATGGCTGAACGCGCAACCCTCTGCGGGCATAAGCACGCAGTAAACCCAACGTGATCGTTGTTTTACCGCTACCACTACTTGTTCCGCCGACTAAAAACGCTTTCATACCAACCTGCTAAAAAAATCCCGACCTGGTGGCCGGGAAGCGGGGTTGTCATGAGCACGTACACGCACTGTCCAAACGGCAGTGAATGATGCAGACAACCCGCTTCCCACCGAAGGAGTTGAAACTGTTGTATCCGTGTCGGTCTTCTGGCTTAGCGTCATCCTTCTCTGCCCTTCCCAATCTTTCAGATCAGTGGTTTATACAGAGTCGTCAGCATCACAGCAGCGGGGGCTGCGGAGGGTTTGCACCTCACTTCCCGGACGATGAATCGTCATACACGTCTACATAAAATCTGGCTATTACATGATTTGTAACGGCGTCCTTTGAATATCCTTGATAAACATGCAGTTTATCCTGTTAAAAGCACTATACCCTCTGCGAGATCAAAAAAATGGCTCTCTTTACACTCAGAACAGCAAAATTCTGGCGAACAATAACAAATTATTGCTCTGCCAGATGCGGAACAGCCCGTATCTCCTGCTTTGACAGCCGTTTATCAGCCTTCACTCAATATGAATTTCTGGCGATTTGTGACAGTCTGAAAGTGTTAATCAGTGCGCAAAAAGCCAAATATTATAGGTTCCGCATCCGGGATACGATAAAACTCAGCGCACCACCGCCTATCAGAACCAATGCGCTCAACGTGAAACAAGACTGATAGCCACCATGATCATAGAGTCTGCCACCAAGACTGGCGCCGAGGGTGATGGCGAACTGAATAACTGCAACCATCAATCCGCCGCCTTGTTCAGTATCGTCCGGCATTACTTTTGCCAACCAGACAGACCAGCCGATACAGGCTGAAGTACCAATAAAACCCCATAGCCCAATTAATGCGATTGTCTCTGCTTTTTCATGTCCACTGACAATCATCCCGAGTGCGAGTAACGCCATAAGGCAAGGCCAGAGAATTAATACCGGATACAATGTTCGTTTTAATAATTTTCCAACAACAACGGTGCCAACAAACCCTGTTATGCCAAGAATAAACAGGGTTAAAGACAACCATGTGTCATCTAATACGGTAACAGACTCCAAAAATGGTCTTAGATAGGTGAATAAAGCAAACTGTCCCATAAAGAGGCAGAACACAGCGCCCATGCCAACAGTAAAAGTGCCATTTCCAAATAATCTGAACACATTCACTGAAATGTTTTTATTGTTATTTGAGGTCATGGATGGAAAGCTTTTCAACTGCCAGATGAATGAAATAACGCCTAAAATGACCACACTGAAGAACGCGCCACGCCAGCCAATGTAAGTTGTCATAAAACTGCCCAGCGGCGCCGCAATTGTAGCCGCCAAAGCATTACCGCCATTGAGGATGGCCAGGCCTTTGGGTAAATCATGCGCCGGTAATAAATTCATCAGCGTGGCGGTAGAAAGTGACCAGAACCCACCGATCACGATACCAAGCAATGCCCGTCCGACCATCAGCACGATATAGTTCGATGCAAACGAGACAACAACACCAGATAGAATCATAAGAAGTGTCAATCCCAGCATTACTGTGCGTCGGTTAATCCTCTGTGTTATCACGGCAATATATAAACTGGTAATTACCGCAAAAATACCGGATACCGCGATAGACTGGCCTGCTTGCCCTTCTGTGATCATTAAATCCCTGGCCAAGGGAGATAATAAACTCACTGGCAAGAACTCAGAGGCAATAAGCACAAAAACACATAATGACATTGCATAAAAAGCAGACCAGCTTGTGGTTGCTTCTTCGAATTTCAAATCCGATGTGGTTTCTAACTGCATAGAAAATCCTGTCTTTTATAAAAGTATTTTAAATTAGTTCACGTCTTTTAAATAAACCAGAAATCGGTCTAGGGCTTCCTGTAACTGATGCCGAGGACAAGCGATATTCCAGCGCAGGAAATTCTGTCCGGTGACGCCATAAACACTTCCGGCGGTGATCCACAGGTGCTGTTTCTCTTTTAATTCATCGGCTAACTGTTGTGCTGAAATATTCAATGCCGAACAATCCGTCCAGACCAGATAAGTGGCTTCTAATGGCAGTATTTTGATCTCCGGAAAACAGTGATGAATATATTCACAGAAATAATCATAGTTGGAACGAAGATAGTTTTTTAACGCTTCCAGCCACCCGGCACTTTCTGTATAGGCCGCAATCAGCCCATCAACTGCAAACGGTGTGATTTCGCACACTTCGTTCACGTTGAGTGCTTTATCTATGCGTTTTCTGAATTCCGGATTACTGCAGAAAATATTGGCGACATGGAGCCCGGCCAGATTAAACGCTTTACTTGGTGACGATAATGTCACTGAATTTGCCAGAAATTCATTTCCTAGGCCGGCAAAGACAACATGTCTCTTCGATGCATAGACTAGGTCACAATGGATTTCGTCTGAGATAACCGTTATCTGATGACGGAAGCAGATCTCGCCTAATCTCCGCAGTTCTTCCGCAGACCAGCTCCGGCCAACCGGATTATGCGGGTTACACAAAATCAGGAGCTTAGTGTTTGGATTGGCGGCTTTCTGTTCCAGATCATCAAAATCAAACTGATAAGTGCCATCACGATACAAGAGCGGATTATCAACGAGCTCACACTGATTGTTACGCACAGACGAGAAAAAACAGTTATAGACGGGCGTCTGAACAATGACGCTGTCACCGGGGACGGTCAGTGCTTTGACCACCGCAGACAGAGCCGGAACCACACCGGTCGTAAACAGAATATGTTCCCGCACAACGACAAACTGGTGCTGTTGTTCAAACCAGTGAATGATTGCATCAAAATAAGCATCCGGTACTTTGGTATAACCGAAAACACCCTGCTGCACCCGCTGTATCAGTGCCCGAATGATCGCCGGTGCGGTGCGAAAATCCATATCCGCAACCCACATTGGGATAACATCGTCAGCCGGTGATGAATCCCATTTATAACTGGCAGTCGCCCGGCGGCTAACCGGTAAATCGAATATTTCGGGATCACGCATAGCTATTCTTCCCAGCAACAATAATTTCGCATCCGCCGTGGTTACGGGCGTTTTCATCAAAAATTACTTCACCGACACTGTCAGCCCGAATATATCCAGCCATCGGATTTTTGATGCTGTCGATGTGTCCTTTGATATCCGCTTTTACAGTACTGTATTCAAATGCCAGATCGGTATTGAGCATGGTGCAGTTTTCTAATACCAGGTTTTTGGCATAACAAAGCGGCTGTGTTCCTGAAATGGTACAATTCACCAGCCGTAAGTTTTCGGAGTACCAGCCTAAATATTCCCCATCCAGAACGGAGTTATATACAGTGACATTTTTGGTATTCCAAAAGGCATCTTTTGAATCAAAATGTGAATCATAAACTTCCACATTCTGCGCATCCTGAAAGGAGTAATTACCTTGCAGATAATATTTTTCAGCCCGGATAGAATGACAGTTCATGAATACATAATCAGCACCTGTCATCTGTACATTTTTCAGATTGATATTGTCACAATTCCACAGACATTCCGCGGCGTTATTCAGTTTTGTATCTTCCAAATGAAGGTGCGATACAGAACGGAACATTTTTGGCGCATCAATAATGCTGTTTCTCATTTCAATATGCTGTGTGTACCAGATTGCCGCACGGCTATAGATGCTGAAATGGCTATTTTCAATCTTCACATGCTGACAATGCCAAAACGGGTATTTCGCCATAAATTCACAGGCCACTGCCTGGATATGCTCTGATTCTTTAATCGGCGATTCACCCGGATAAAATTTAACATTTTCAATAAGCAGATCCTTGCTTGCGTATAACGCACGCTCTCCTTCATAGAAGGTGTTTTTAATAACGTTCATTTATTTTCCTGAGGATGCATGATTTATTGTGATTATCATAAAATGATTCTGTTTTTAGATCAGTACAACACAACGGAAGACTTAATTCCGAATACAGGAATAAAAGAGATATTTAAATTGAGAATTATGGTGATCAACCGCGGAACTCTACAACAAAAATTCCAATTTATGGAATTATTAATTCCATAAACGTTAACTATGCTTCACTTATTACCAGTAGCGGTGTGCTACCATAGCCAGGTATGCCATATCCAACCAGAAAGCACTAATGCATATAACATCATCATTGCTGATGTTATGACAGTTTGAATCCATGAGGGTGTCGTAATGTTTAATCGTCTTGATTACTTGAAAATATTTTGTACCACAATACGACACAAGACATTTAAAGATGCCGCTATTGAATTAAATGTGTCACCTCAGGTCATCACCCGCTGTATCAAGGAATTAGAAGCCGAGTTAGGTGAAATTTTGTTTGTACGCAGCACGCGCAGCATCAAAGTTTCAACTTTCGGATTGCAGTTCTATGAAAAAGCCAAAGCTACACTCAATCTGATCGATGAGATGTTTGCTCCCCATGTCAATGATAATTTACCGGTCAGGATCACAGCACCAGCCGTCATATGCCGACTGTTTGTGATGCCGCTGATTGAGAAAATTTCATTGGCCAATCCGGAGATCCATTTTGATGTCCGCCCCTCTGACGCCATTTCAGATGTCGTCGAAAGTCAGATCGATATTGGTATCCGGGTGGGCAGCCAGTTAACCAGTAACCGTTTTATCGGTCGTTCCCTCGCCAAAATCAGACATGTGATTGTGGCAACACCGGCTCTAATCGCAAAACATGGCATTCCGGAAACGCCCGATGATTTACATCGACTACCAACCACCCTTCTAATGGACAAAAACAAAAATCAGCCATGGCCCTGGTTTTTTACTGACCATCCCAGCCTGATACCTGCCAACCCAGCTTTCACTACGGATTCTGGTGAATCTGAATTTGCCGCAGTCCGGGCTGGGTTAGGCTTCGGTCAGCTCGCTATCTTTATGGCCGCGCCTTATATCAAAAATGGCGAGCTAATTCCTGTTCTGCAATCGTTTGAGGAAAAAAGCGGCGAACTGGATTTATTCCTGTACAGGCCACAAAGCGGCCCGGTTCCTCACCGGACTCGGCTTGTCTATGATGCATTTGTTGAGCATTTCTCATCGCCAGATTTTTTCTTCACGCAGTATTAGCTGGGGATATCCGATACTCGACAGGAATTATCTTTTCCATAATTTGGAATTAACATTACAGCTTAACTAAATAATCATTCTAACGTGACACCTATCACGGAATATTTATTTATCAGATAATCAGACCTATTTAGACATCCTCCTAATCCACATTAAATTTTAGTCTATATGACATTGGGAATTCTCATGAAAAAACTTATAGCTTCCTTTATGTTATCTATAGCCTCATTTACAAGTTTCGCAGCAGACATGTCAAATGGTGCAGATAACTTTTATAAAAGTGACAAAGTGATTTTGCAGAAAGTTACGTTTAAAAATCAGTACAAAATGGATGTGACTGGTAATTTATTTATGCCTAAAGATACCACCAACGACGCCAAAAAAAAGGCAATCATTGTTGGTCATCCAATGGGGGCAGTTAAAGAGCAAAGTTCTAATCTTTATGCACAAAAACTTGCTGAACAAGGTTTTGTAACCTTGGCTATCGATCTGTCGTTCTGGGGCGAAAGTGCCGGGGAACCTCGTAACGCTGTTTTACCTGATCTCTATGCTGAAGATTTTAGTGCTGCTGTCGATTATTTAGGTACAAGACCATTTGTCGACCGCAATAAAATCGGTGTATTAGGTATTTGCGGGAGCGGCAGTTTTGCCATTAGTGCAGCAAAAATTGATCCTCGCATGAAAGCTATCGCGACCGTCAGCATGTACGATATGGGCGAAGCAAACCGTTCCGGTCTGACTCATTACAAAGAATTTAAACCAATGACTGTTGAAGACCGCAAGGTTATTCTGGCCGAAGCAGCCGAACAACGTTACGTTGAATTCACTGGTGGTAAAACCAAATATACCAGTGGTACAACCCACGAAATAACCAAAGATACCCCAGCTATTCAACGCGAGTTCTATGATTTCTATCGTACTCCTCGAGGAGAATTTACACCGAATGGTTCATCTCCTGAATTAACAACGCATCCAACATTAACGAGTGCAGTCAAATTTGTTAACTTCTACCCTTTCAACGATATTGAAACCATTTCACCTCGCCCTATGCTATTTATCGCAGGCGAAAATGCTCACTCCCGTGAGTTCAGCAATACAGCCTATAAACTCGCTGGTCAGCCTAAAGAGTTATATATTGTTCCAAATGCAGGTCACGTTGATTTATATGATCGTGTTGATTTGATTCCGTTTGCTAAACTGACAGATTTCTTCAGCAAGAATTTATAATTCTTGCCCGACGGATCTGTTTTGTTACGTTAAACAAAGACAGCCAAACAAATTGTTGGCTGTCTTTTTTAACTCATCTTTAGTGTTTCCACCACCATTCTTAGTGCTGGCGAAACATTGCGATGAGGATAATACAGGTGCAATCCGGCAAAACGGTGACTGTAGCGTTTTAACACTCGAATAAGTGTGCCGTGTTCTAAATCCTCAGCCACTAAGTCCTCCGGCACATATGCTAATCCCAGCCCCTTTCTTGCTGCTGACGCTTCCATATAACTATCTGAGAATACCCATTGACCCTGTGGTTTATGCTTTATGAGTTTACCATCCAGCCAGAACTCCCACTGATAAAGGCTGCCATCGGCAAACTGATAGGCAATGCAAGGATGCCCGGCTAAATCCTTTAGCGTTTGCGGAAACCCATAGCGGCTAAAATGTTCAGGAGTAGCCACAGCGACCATCTCGATGTCGGGCGTAATTCGTACAGCAATCATTCCCTCTCCCACATCACCACCCAACCGCACGCCAGCATCAAACTGTTCTGCAATGATATCCACAAAACGACTTTCGCTAATCAACTCCAGCCGAATTTCTGGATAACGTTGGCTGAAAACCGCCAACTTTGGCAACAATACTTTGTCGATTGCGTGCTGACTAGCGTTGATCCTGACTGTACCAGATGGTGTATCCCGGAAATGGGCAAGCATGGATAACCCGTTATCCAGCGTTTGGAAACTGGATTGCGCCGTCCGGTAAAGTTGTTCGCCTGCCTGCGTGAGCGACAATTTACGAGTTGTTCTTGTTAAGAGCTGAACCCCCAAACGCGCTTCCAGATCACGAACTGTGCGACTAATACCTGACTGTGCAACGCCCAGCTTGCTTGCAGCTTTGGTGAAACTGCCTTCTCGTGCAACCAGCATGAATGCATATAAATCGTTGTAGTTTTCGCGGTCTGTCATATTCATTCATTCAAACAAATGCAGACAGCCATTGTAATTCCGCTGCCCGATTTATCGCAATTATTTATAACTAAAAAGCATTAATGTTATCTATTTTCACCATCTAATAATCACGTGTAGTTCTAACTACAATGCATACATCGATTAAAAAACACTCACCACAGAACCAATAACTGGTTTTAACAGGAGTTGAACTATGAACATTTTACCCAAAAAACTGACCACTATCGCTTCTGCCTTATTGTTGGGCGCAGCCTTAACCGGAACTTCCGCTATGACGTATGCTCAAAACATCAATCCTAACGAGCCAGTTTCTATCGTGGCTGAATGGGATAAAACCTTTCCTCAAAGCAATAAAGTCGAACATCGCAAAGTGACCTTTAAAAACCGTTACGGCATTACCCTGGTCGGTGATTTGTATCTCCCCAAAAATCGCGGCAACAATAAACTGGCAGCCATTGCTGTCAGCGGGCCGTTTGGTGCGGTGAAGGAGCAGTCGAGTGGTTTATACGCGCAAACACTGGCAGAACGTGGTTTTATTACGCTGGCGTTTGACCCATCTTATACTGGTGAGAGTGGCGGTGAACCACGCAATGTTGCTTCACCGGACATCAATACCGAAGACTTCAGCGCAGCTGTCGACTTTCTCGGTCTTCAGCAGGAAATCGATCGTAACCGGATTGGTATCCTCGGCATCTGTGGCTGGGGCGGAATGGCATTAAATGCTGTAGCGGCAGATACCCGGGTAAAAGCTGTTGCCACCAGTGTGATGTATGACATGAGTCGTGTGATGGCCAAAGGCTTATTTGACAGCATGACCGCAGAACAACGACATGCGGCGCTTGACCAGATCAGTCAACAACGCTGGTCAGATGCCGAAAACGGCAAGCCAGCTTCGATGGCCGGCGGTTTACCAAATACGCTGCCTGCTGACGCTAACCCGATCATCAAAGAATTTTATGACTATTACAAAGTCCCACGTGGTTTCCATACCCGCTCTGTTAACTCGAATGGCGCATGGACAGCAACCACTGCCCACTCATTTATGAATATTCCGATGATGAGCTATGCAAATGAAATAACTATTCCAGCACTGATAGTGACAGGTGAAAAAGCGCATTCCCGCTATTTTGCTGAAGATGCTTATAAAGCTATTGGCGGCAAAAACAAAGAACTGGTCATTGTGCCGAATGCGAATCATGTGGATTTGTACGACAACCAGGCAGGAAAAATTCCGTTTGACAAATTTGAGCAGTTTTATAAGACAAGCTTGCGATAAGCTCTGTTACTGATTAATTAATTCTTTGTTCGAACGAAATAATTAATTTTCCACAAAAATGAGGGTGAACAATTAAATTGGTCACCCTCATTACTTAAATCATACTACTTCAGATGCTGCTGAATAAACTGATCAACTATCTCTAACATCTCTTTACTCCAGAACGGTGCACCTCCGTGGTCAGCACCATTGATCTGATACATCACCGCATCTTTATTATTTTTCTTGAGCGCATCGAACATCATCACGCTCTGCCCAAACGGCACTAACCGGTCTTTGTTTCCATGAGCGATCAGAATTGGCGGAATTGTTTGATCTTGCGCTACATAATTCATCGGTATGGTTGGTTTTACTTTGTCAGGATTTTCTAAAACATTCACGCCACCCAGAAACATCCCTTCCGGGCTTTTATCTGTGATGTGATCCCAGGTCGAAGGTTCCTTGTTCATCTTGCTGATATCAGTCGGACCATAAAAATCAATGACCGCTTTTAATGAAATCGGGTCTTTATCCTGACCTTCATCATCAAATTTATTCTGATTCACGGTAACAGCCGTCATTAATACGGTATGACCACCGGAAGAATCGCCCCACAATACGATTTTTGACGTATCCGCATTATATTTTTCACCATTTTTTTTCATAAAACGAATGGCGGTCTTGGTGTCTTCAGTTTGCGCAGGGAAACCTGCAACAGCTGAGTGTCTGTATTCGACAATCGCGATGACGTAACCTTTTTTCGCCATTTTGATCAATTGTGGCATGCTATGCATTTCCTGTTTCATCCAAGCTGAACCTTGCACATACACAATTAATGGATATTTCGGAGCAGAAACAGCACCAATCTCTTGTGCTGGTGTGAGGATATTCAGATGTAACGCCATCCCCGATTTTTTCGCATATTCCACATGGGTAAATGCTGTAACATCCGGATCTGAAAAATCAGCCTGAATGACCTTCATGCCATCGGTATAAGATTTACTGACAGGGAATTCAGCCAGTGACATTGGTTTTGGTTCAATCACCTTTGAATGATATAACACAGTCTGCGCGCTTAACATTGTACTCACCCCAAGTAATGATACAGCCAATAAATGATATCGACGCATTGTTATCTCCTTATATTCATAATAAATGTACCCGGCCATGACACAAAAATAATGCCCTTGAAAAATCATACACCTACAGGCTGAATATTAATCCTGAATTACAGCTATTATTAAAATAATGAAATATTTGTTATCACCGACAATTTATCTATAAGATTGTCTTGAAGTAATGAAGAATAAGCCAAGGAAGATGCTTTTCGACATTCATGATGATGCCAGTATCTCCCGCTTATTCGCACTGCATCATCATTACTGACAGCAAGCCAGCATTGAGTTAGATAACCTTCAATCAGATCATCAGGTGCATCCTTTCCGCCCATTCTGGTGGGTACCCATCCAGGATCGACGGCATGACTCAATACATTCGGCCAATACCTTGCAATTGCGAAAGCTAAAGCAGTGGCGAAGAGCTTGCTTTCTGAATAGGCTTCGCTGGCATTCCAAGGTCTCGAATGCCAATCGATATCATGGATATCACCAACACCACTAAAATGCATACTGCTACTGAGGTAAATCAAACGTTCAGGACGTTGTATCAGAGCAGTTAAAAGATAAGGTGCTACCGTATTCACCATGAACGTGCTTGGATAGCCATCAACAATTTCTTTTTTCCCACTCGAAGGATAAACGCCCGCATTATGAATGACAGCGTTCATTCGTCCGATTTGATTCACTTGTTCCGCTACAAGCCGAATATCAGATAATCTGCTTAGATCACCAATCACAACGCCTGCGGCTTGAGGTATTAAATCTTTAACTGCTGCAAGTCGTTCTGGTGATCGGGCATGAAGCACGACCTGATGGCCTTGTTCAATCAGGTTTTGTGCAGTCGCCCGACCAAGCCCTTGTGTGCTACCGGTAATGAATACGAAACTCATCTGTTTAACCTCTCTCAAACACCTGGTTCTAAAGTATAACGCTCCACTTTTGGTGCGGGCTGCTGCGTGTTTTTCTGATAAACGGTATAGCTATATCAGCGAATCTTCATCTCAACAGTATATTTGCCCTTGCGGCAGGCTTCATCGAATCCGGTATCAACATGTCCGAGTTTTATCAGCCCCGGAGAATAAGAGAATGCTTTGCAGAAGATGACGATATTTCCCCAAGGTGCGTAATAGGCAAAATCGCCCTTCGCTGGGGTATATCCATCAGGGGTGCCTTGGGTGCTGATTTTTCTGGATAAATAACTGATCTTTTCAACATTGCCATAGTCATCCCAATCAAGTTGTTGCGGGAGAAGCGTCAGCAGATCGCGGGTTGCGTCATTATCATCTAATACAATTCCAACCTCATGGCCATCAAGCTGAAAGAAAATTTGGGTCATCGCAGTGTCTCCTGGTGCAGCCTGTACAAAATTGGCAATAACGGCAAAAAACACACCTGTCAAACAGCCATGTTTTCTATTTCTTTGATTTAAAAATGCACTGAATCGGAACCGTAACATATTCATATCACTCCTGTTCCAACAAGAGAGCTGACTTATATTGGTAAGTCAGCCATTCTCAATTATACGGATAATGCAGAGACTAAAACTTCTTTAAACGATTTCATTTTTGCAGCATCAGCCCCCATTGCCTCATAAAATGCAATTGGTTGCTGATAATTCATACCAACATATTTTGCACTGGCTTTTAATGGGCTCAGGACTTCATCCATCGTGCATTCAATGATGCCTTCATGCGAATAAGTGAACTCTGCAGCCCCTGCGGTGGCGACAACCTGGAATTGTTTTCCTTTCAACGCAGTACCTTCCGGACCAAACGCCCAGCCATAAGCCCATACCGTATTCATATATGCTTTCAGCATCGGTGTTAAATTGAACCAATGAACCGGAAACATATAAATAACCCGGTCTGCCGCCTCATGCGCAATTTGTTCTGCACGTACATCAAAGTTATTCAAATCATTTCCGTACAAGGATTCTAAATTGCGAACCTCAACGTCAGAAAAAGATCTTGCCGTCTGTTCCAGCGATTTAATCGTATGGGATTGTTCAGGATATGGATGTGATACAACAATCAGAGTTTTCATTGTTAAAACCTTTGAATAAATAAAAAATTAAATTAACCAGCAATACCTTCGACTAAATAGGCATTCCCTTCAGATGCAGCCAACCGATAATCAATAATCGCCTGATATTCTGGCGAGTCATGCCAGGCTTTTGCTTTTTCGATACTGTCAAATTGCAGTATGACTATTTGGCCTTCTGGCACTGTGCCTTCCAAGGCTTCTGCTTTTGCACCATATACAATCCGTTTTCCACCAAATGCCTTATAAGTCTCAGCCACTTTTTCCGCATAAGGTTTCATGCCTTCGGGATTATGGATTTTGACATCAATGATAAAATAAGCTGGTTTGGTCATCGCTTTAACTCCCCTGTTTTCGTTAAGTTTATCCGATTGGATTATTGAGAATTAGATGATGAATAGGATAAAGTTATATAACTAAAAGTTGAAAATAGACTGAGCCTTATGGATACCATCAATCACATCAATGGCATTGTTGCGTTCGTAAAATCGGCTAATCTCGGCAGTTTTACTGCAGCGGCAAAGATACTGGACATCACCCCTGCAGCTGTCAGTAAAAACGTAGCGACGCTGGAGCAAAATCTGGGTATCCGCCTATTTAACCGCACGACTCGTAGCCTGAGTCTGACCGCAGAAGGCGAGCATTTTTTAGCGAATGTTGCCCCTGCTCTCTTATCTCTTGATGAAGCCATTGAAAGCGTCACAACCAATGATGCCAGCCCGGCCGGACTTGTCCGTATATCGGTATCTAATGTGATCGGACGTAAACTGCTGATGCCGGTCATACCGGAATTACTGGCAACCTATCCGGATCTCAGGGTTGAAATTGATTTTGATGATCACATCATTGATTTCGTTAAGGAAGGCTATGACCTTGTGATTAGGGCCGGAAATATCCACGATTCCTCCATGATTTCCAGAGGGTTAGGTGTTCTCAAACGCTGTCTGGTGGCATCACCAACTTATCTGGAAAAATATGGCATTCCACATCATCCGTCTGAATTAACAAGACATCACCTTATCTCCCGCAGATTTCTGGGTAGCCGGATCCAGCCGTGGAAATTCACGCTGCCGGATGATGGTGTATATATGCATGAACCCGTTTCCTCCGTTTTGACGCTGTCTGATCCCGGTACGCTGGTTAACGCTGCATTGGATGGACTCGGCATTGCGGAATCAGCCGTGTATCTCTCGTGGAAATATCTGAAAAGCGGTGACTTGAAATTAGTCTTGTTCGATCAACATGACCCTGGCGATTTCCAGATGATGGTGCAATACCCTCATCGCTCACTGATCGCGCCCAGAGTTAAAGCCTGTGCAGACTTTATTCATCTGGCGCTCAAGGATAAAGAAGAGTTAAATATTCAGCCACAGCAAATGCTGCCGTATTGCGCAACACCTGTTTAAGCAATCACCACCTTTTCAGCTTATGCAGAAACAGAAATAATCAGGCTTCAACTGATGAATAAAAATTAATAACCATAATCCCGGCAAAAATAAGACTGATACCGACCAATGTGGGAATGTTTAGTTTTTCACCAAAAAAGTGCCAACCAACCAGGGTTATCAGCGAAATACCCATCCCGGACCAGATCGCATAAACAACACCAACTGGTATTGATCTTAATGTCAGTGACAAACAGTAAAATGAGATGCCATAGCCCAGCACAACCAGCACAGACGGGCCCAGTTTAGAGAACCCATCGCTTAATTTCAGCGAGGTAGTTGCTATTACCTCTGAGCAAATTGCAATTAATAAAATAATCCACTGATTCATATTAATATAACCAAATAATTAAATTAAAAAATACTCTTGATGGATAAAAATCATCTTTACCTTGAACAAAAATGTTCATGCATTGTACTTTCATGAAAGAATAATCAAAAAAGACAAAGAGAATAATCACATAATGGTGAATTCAGTATTCGCCACAGTGAGATAATCACCGAAACAGCGCATCATCCGTACTCGTAGTGCTGTGATTTGTGACTCTGGCTCATAAGCCTATGCAGTTTTCAGTACTTAATGCCGGAAAGTTGCATCGGTATCATTTCATCTGACATTCCTTTTACGAGTCCATCAGATGCAAACCATTATATTAAACAACGGCGTTGAAATGCCTTTGGCAGGCTTCGGTGTTTTCCAGATGACAGATGCGGCTGAATGCGAACGGGCCGTTATCGATGCAATTGAAACGGGCTACCGGCTTATTGACACCGCCGCTTCCTATCAGAATGAAACGCAGGTCGGCAATGCGATCAAACAAAGCGGGATCGATCGCAAAGAGTTGTTCGTCACCACCAAGCTCTGGCTGCAGGATACCAATTATGAAGGCGCTAAGGCGCAGTTTGAACGCTCTCTTAATCGCCTGAATATGGATTATGTGGATCTGTATTTGATCCATCAGCCGTATGGTGATGTTCATGGCGCATGGCGGGCCATGGAAGAATTGCTGGGCGTGGGACGCATCAGAGCCATCGGCGTCAGTAACTTCCACCCGGATCGTCTGGCTGATCTGATCGCGTTCAACAAAGTGGTACCGGCCGTGAATCAGGTTGAAGTTAACCCGTTTAACCAGCAATTGCATGCGGCACCGTGGATGATGAGCAAAGGCATTCAGCCGGAAGCATGGGCTCCATTTGCTGAAGGTCGTAATGGCCTGTTCCAGAATCCGGTACTAACCCAAATCGGCGAAAAATACGATAAGAGTGTCGGTCAGGTGGTTTTACGCTGGCTGTTCCAGCGCGGGATTGTCTCTCTGGCAAAGACGGTGCGCAAAGAACGGATGGCCGAGAACTTCACTATTTTTGATTTCGAACTGACACAGCAGGAAATAATTCAGATCACGGCAATGGATTCGGCAACGAGCGCCTTTTTCTCACACCGCGATCCGGCGATGGTTGAATGGCTGGCTTATCGCAAACTGGATGTCTGAAGGGAGAAAATCATGAAAATATCTTCGTATGAGTTATTCACGAAACGAATATTTGTCTTTTTGCTGATGACAATTTTTAGCTTCCATGCAATCGCTGACCAGAACAATAAAAAAAGAACATTGGTTGTTTATTTTTCTCAGCCGGAAGATGTCAAACTGGATGGTGTTGACGGAAACTCAGGAGCCAGCCTGTTATCTAAAAACAATCAGCTGTTAGGCAGTACACAATATATCGCGCAACTCATTCAGCAACAGACTGACGGAGAATTATTCCGCATTGAAACAGTAAACACCTACCCTTCTCAGCATGAACCGCTCATCCGGTATGCAGAAAAAGAGAAACAAGATAATGTCAGACCGGCGCTGAAATCAAAAATAAATAACCTGGCTGACTATGATACTGTTTTTATTGGTTACCCCATCTGGTGGTATCAAATGCCAATGGCGTTATACAGCTTTCTGGAACAGCATAATCTGCAAGGAAAAACGATTATTCCGTTCACCACTCACGGCGGCAGTCATTTTTCAGGTTCTATTCAGGAAATCCAGCGTCTCCAACCGGGTGCCAGCGTGATCACGGACGGTCTTGCCATTTCACGGAATGATGTCACCGATGACGATATCGAATCTGAAGTAAAAGACTGGCTGAATGATCTCCCTGCAGTGAAATAATCACGAGCCTTTGTTTTATAAGAACAGGTTATTTATGCGGAAAAAATACATATTCCAGGTAATTCAGGATGTTGTAATGACTGGGATTTTGTTATCCCTGATGGGATATCATCTGTGGGATGAAAGAATCCATGAATTGCTTGGTGTTATTTTCGCCATGTTCCTGCTGTTGCATAACGGATTGAATCTTCATTGGTTTGAAAAGTTATTTCAGACGGAATATACGGCATTCCGCATACTGCAAGTGACGATAAATCTATTGCTTCTGCTGGTTGTTTTATCGGCAATATTAAGCGGGATAATGCTCTCACAGCACCTGTTCCCCAACCTGGCCATACATAACGCCTCAGATCTTGTCAGAAAAACGCATATGGCCAGTGTTCACTGGGGGCACCTGCTTATTTCCCTGCATTTAGGGCTGCACTGGAAAATGCTGGCTGATTTTTTCTGTAAGATACTCCGCCTTTCTCCCGCATCGTTATTTGCAAATCGGGTAATGCCGATCATCTTTTCAATGATTGGATTCTACGGGTTATCCGTTTTCATTCATCGGGAGATAGCGTCTTATCTGTTCCTGCAAACGGATTTTTCATTCTTTGATTTTGAAGAATATAAGACCCTTTTTTATGCCGATTTTTTGGCAATGACGATCTTCATGGCTTATTTGACCCGCTGTTTATTATGGTTGTTTATTTTCAGAAATCATGCAGGGAAAACAGCCATGTGATTGCTGAATTTCATTCATAAGCCTATTGCTAAATCAGATTATTGTTGAATATGTCATCAGGCCATACGATTCATATTACCTATTAGTTAGTGCTGCAACCGTTTGTTATTTCTTTGATTGTCTGCATAACATTCTGAAAGGATAAATATGACGTCTTCACTAAAATCATTGCTACTGCTGACCGCGAGTACCGCTTGTTTTTCTGTTTCGGCTGCACCGCAAACAAATTCTGCAGAAAATAAAACCGCAGACTGGATGGAAAAAGTTACCGACGAACAATATGGCGTACTGAAACCAGCGCCGGCACCAACGCAACCGTCCCGCGCCCAGCAATTGATGGGAGAAACCGCTCCCAAACTCGCGGAGCTGACCGATAACGTTCTTTATAACGATATTTGAGAGCGCCCGGATCAACTTCGATCACATCTGAATCTTGCCCTCGAGAACGGGGTTACACGTTCAGAAATATCTGAAGAAATCACCCATTTAGCCTTGGTTGTGGCACATCCCAATGGTTGCGTAAAAGAACAAGTCGCAAGCTTATATGCACAACGATTAGCTGAAAATGGCTATATCACCATTACCGCTGATGCAGCCTATCAGGGCGGCAGTGGTGGCACTCCACGTTACGTTGATTAACCAGCCATTACTCATGATCGCCGGTGATAAGGCTGATACCCTTTATAGGACTGAAAGCGCCTTCCCTCTGGCAACGAACGCCAAAGAGAAAGAGCTATTCTTAATTAAAGACGCGACACATATTGAAACGTATTGGAAACCAGAATACGTCAATCAGGCCATCGGAAAATTAACGTCTTTCTATGGGAAAAATATTTAATTTTAAAAGGGATCTCTGTCATTCTACCGACTCAAAAAAAATCAATCCATTTGAAGCCATATTGATTGAATGATCTAAACTAAAGTTTTGATCGTAATTTGCTTTGAACTTCATACATCGCCGGCACCATTTCCGCCGGCTTAAGGAGAGCAAATGATTGCTTTAGTTGAAGTCTACAACGGGTTGCGTGGTATCTATTGATGGCACATACACTTGTAGATAGTTTTATTCAATATTTTGAACAATTTTCTCAAGACAAGCTCCAGCACATGGATGATCTGTTTTCAGAAAATTTCATTTTTGTTGATCCGGTACAACAAATATCCGGATTAGCGCCTTATCAGCGCTATCTTGCATCCCTCTATGAAAACACGAAATCGTGTGTTTTCACCGTCCAACAATGTGATGTAGCAGATTCTTCCGCTTGGATTGTGTGGAAAATGGATTGTGTGCACGCTCGCCTGAATCGCGGGCGTGCATTTCAGCTAGAAGGCGTGACGCACCTCAAATTTGATCATCGAATCACCTATCAGCGGGATTATTACGATCTTGGCGCAATGGTTTATGAAAATATTCCTTTTCTGCGGCGAGTCATTTTCTGGCTAAAAAATCGGATGATGCAATCATGAAAATTCTAATTACTGGCGCAAGTTCGGGATTAGGTTTGCAGCTTGCACAAGATTATCTGCTTGAGAAACATCAGGTGTTCGCTTGCGGACGCAACGCTGAAAAACTCGCCAACCATTTTCAGCACAGTGATGCATCAACGCTCGTGTTTGATTCCACCAACAAAGAGCAAACTGATGCAACATTGGCCTGCGTAGAAACGCTCGATTTGCTGATTCTAAATGCTGGAACATGCCGGTATGTCGACAATCCAATGCAGTTGGATGCTACGTTGTTTACTGATGTTTTTTCAACCAATGTCACCGGATCATTGAATGTTTTAGCCGCTTGTCTGCCCAAAATGAAACCTGGTAGCCAGCTCGTTTTTATCAGTTCTGCTGCCTCACGCTTACCGCTTCCCCGTGCTGAGGCATATGGCGCGTCAAAAGCAGCGATTGATTATCTCGCTCAAACACTAGAAATCAGTCTGGTCCCAAAAGGAATTGCATGTTCACTCGTACAACCGGGTTTCATTGATACGCCGCTGACACAAAAAAATGATTTTCCGATGCCATGGCTGATGTCTGTTGCTGAGGCTTCTCAAAAAATCAGACGAGGCATCGCTCGTCGGCAGCGATTGATTCGATTCCCATGGTCATTGCATCTTTGTTTTTCCCTGTTACACATGCTACCGCATTCGTTATGGGCTTCACTGGCGCGTCAATTCATTAACCGGACTTAGGATAACTTCATGAATATCGCAATTATTGGAAGTGGCATTTCAGGACTAACATGCGGTTATCTACTGCATCAGCAACATCAGATTACCTTGTTTGAAGCCAATGATTACATTGGCGGCCATACGCATACCGTCGATGTTCAACGTCATGATCAAGTGTGGCCGGTTGATACAGGATTCATCGTTTTTAATGATCGAACTTACCCACTGTTCCTGACTTTACTGAAAAAACTGAACATTACCCCACAGCCAACAGAGATGAGCTTCTCTGTTCGCGATCTGATTACGGGTCTTGAATACAATGGCCATGACCTCAACACGCTATTTGCACAACGCCGTAATTTGTTCAGACCTTCGTTCTATCGATTAATCTCCGAAATTCTGAGATTTAACCGCTTAACTAAAACCGATCTGGCAAATAACACGATATCGAAAGAACAAACCCTGAGCGAATATCTGTCTCAACACCATTTCTCAGATGATTTTTGTGATCATTATATCTTGCCGATGGGCGCTGCCATTTGGTCAGCATCATTGGCTGATATGCGCCAGTTCCCAGTGTTCTTTTTTCTGCGATTTTTCAACAATCATGGGCTGTTGTCGATTGCAAACCGGCCACAATGGTATGTGATTCCCGGCGGTTCTCGTGAATACATCGCACCACTCACCCAAAGCTGGCACAGCCACATTCATCTTTCTGAACCGGTACAGAAAGTTCAGCGCTTTTCAAATCATGTCGCAATTCAGACGCAACATGCTGAGTATCAATTCGATGTGGTAATTTTTGCTTGTCACAGTGATCAGGCTTTATCTTTGTTGGCTGATCCAAGTAATGACGAACGTGAGATCCTCGGGGCAATTGGCTATCGGACGAATCAGGTAACACTGCACAACGATCTTAATTTGTTACCGAAAGCTGATTTGGCGCATGCTTCGTGGAACTATCTGCTCGGTGATGATCAGGAAATGCCGGCCATCGTGACTTATGACATGAATCGGTTGCAATCACTCACAGCACCAGAGCGATTCTGCGTCACACTCAATACGAACACCATGTCACCTGAAAGCGTGATTCAACAGTTCACTTACAGTCATCCGTTTTACACACAACAAGCTATTGCCGCACAACAAAAACGTTCCGCTATCTGTGGTCACAACAGAACCCATTTCTGCGGTGCCTATTGGTACAACGGCTTTCATGAAGATGGTGTCAGAAGTGCGAATGATGTATGCAAGCGCTTTGGAGCAACGCTATGACGATTGCCAACAGTGCTTTTTACACAGGCGTTATACGACATCGCCGCTTTCACCCAAAGCAACATCGCTTTGCCTATAGCTGTTATATGACAGCGATTGACCCAGATGAATTGCATGATCTGGCAAATACCGCGCGCTGGTTTGGAGTGAACCGGTTTGCGCCTGTGAGCTGGTATCGGCGCGATTTCATCCGTTCACAACCTGCAACATTGCCGCTGCGTGAAGCGGTGTGGTTACAGCTCAATGCATGTGGCGGTACACTCCAACCTTCAGAGCAAGGCCGTGTATTGCAGCTCGCAAATCTTCGCAATTTCGGCATTCATTTCAGTCCAGTAAATTTTTATTTCGCGTTTGATCGCACCGATCAACTCTGTTATTTACTAGCTGAAGTCACAAACACCCCATGGCTGGAACAACACTTTTATCTGGTTGATTTACGTCAGCCTGAACCGAATGAAAAAGTGTTTCCTGTATCGCCATTTATGCATCTGGATATGCAGTATCAATGGCGTATCAAATACAGCCAGAAACAGATTTTGATCAACATAGAAAACCACACTGACAAAAAAATATTCGATGCCACGCTGCAGCTTCAACATCAGCCATTTGAGCAAAAATTCGGATATTTTCTGTTGCGCTACTGGCCTGCGATGACGTTAAAAATCATTGGCGGCATCTATTGGCAGGCACTACGTTTATTCCTCAAAGGTGTCCCTTTTTTCGGACATCTGACTCAGAAGGGCAAAACAGATGGAAGTTGAAAAAACAGCATCAGCAGATCTTGTACTTCCTGTTACTCATCGCTGGTTCAAATCGTTGATTGTGAAATCATTAGCCCAGCTAAAACAGGGGCATTTACTGATTCGTGATCAAGACGAAACACTACTTTTTGGTCAGCCAGACAGCCATCCTTCTGCCATTCTGGAAGTTCACCACAGCCAATTTTACATGCGGCTGTTTACCTCCGGTTCAAATGGTGCAGCCGATTCATTTATTGATGGCGATTGGAGTACCCCCGATTTAACAGCGCTACTTGAATTATTTGCGGCCAATATGCCGATGCTTGATGCGATTGAACGCTCCAGTTTGTTATTACTTACGCCATTCCGGTTTTGGCGGCAGTTCCGTAACCGAAACAACCTCTCGGGCTCGAAACGAAATATTTTGGCGCATTACGATATCAGTAACGAATTTTATCAACTGATTCTCGACGAGCGGATGCAATATTCGAGTGGTATCTATACAACCGATGATTGTTCTTTGGCGGAAGCTCAGACACAAAAGCTACATCGAATTTGCCAGCAATTAGAACTCTCTCCCGCTGATCATTTGCTGGAAATCGGCACCGGCTGGGGCGGCCTTGCGATTTTTGCAGCCTCAGAATATGGTTGTCGTGTCACAACAACGACGATCTCCGATGCCCAGTATGTGATTGCACAACAACGCATTCTCGATGCTGGCTTGTCAGATAAAGTCACACTGTTAAAACAAGACTACCGAACACTCACTGGGCAATATGACAAATTAGTATCGGTCGAAATGATCGAAGCCGTTGGTCATGACTTTTTACCTGATTACTTTCGACGTTTAGGTCGTTTGATCCGCCCCGGTGGTCGGTTGTTACTGCAAGCAATCACGATTGATGATCGCCGTTACGACAGCTACCGGAAGGGCCAGGACTTTATTCAGGAACGCATTTTCCCCGGCGGTTGCCTGCCCTCATTGACGGAAATTGTCCGGCATCTCAAAGATCAAACACACCTACAAGTCACAGGTGTTTATGACTTCGCGCAAAGCTATGCCAGAACACTTTCCGACTGGCGGAGTCGCTTTGAACAGCGATGGTCGCAGATCCAATCACTCGGTTTTGATGATGTTTTTTATCGCCTGTGGCTATTTTATTTTTGCTACTGCGAAGCTGGTTTTAAACAACGCACGATCAGTGTAATTCAGCTTGATGCGTTACAACCGCTATCGTTCTCACCTGAAGGAGCATGAAGATGAAACTGATTCACAATGTTTGTCGTGTCTCCGGCACGATTCTGATTGCCTGTGGTTCATTACTGGCCGGATGTTCACAAACAACGGAAGATTATGCGAATACCCAACCGCAAATCGACGTTCAACAGTTCTTCAGTGGTCCACTCAAAGCTTACGGATTAGTGAAAGACTACAGTGGGAAAGTTACCGAACGCTTTCACGTCGACATGAGCGGTACATGGACAAAGGATGCGACAGGCACTTTGATTGAACACTTCGTCTATGCGGATGGTCGTAAAGAACAAAGAACCTGGTATCTGCAGAAAGCCGGCAATTATTATATTGGTACCGCTGCTGATATCGATGGTGAAGCAATTGGCAATCAACAAGGTTTTACCTTGAATTGGCACTATCGTATGAACCTCAAACTCAAAGATGGCTCAACCGTGAAGGTGAAATTTAACGACTGGATGTATTTGCTTGATGAACGGCGTTTGATCAACCACGCTGAAATTACCAAATTTGGCTTTAAAGTCGGTGAAGTCGTTCTCTACATTGAGAAAATCTAAAGCCGGTTTTATGCAGCCCCTAGTATTTGGCTAATCAAATGCCAGAGGCTGTTGAACCAGCGCCCGGATGTGGCCCACGCCACGGTCAACGGCCTGATGCATAAAAGAGATCATTTCATTTTTATCAGCAGGCTTATCACCAAAGCTCATTCGCATGCATCCAAGACCTAATGCGAAGACTTACAGATGCAGCATGAAATAATTATGCAGAGATATTTCATAGAACAATTGAATGTTATTCATGAATCATGAATATTTATCTGGGAAAAATGGTGCTGGTTATGCATCAGGCTTTATCTTTCAGAATAACATTTCACCCATGTAATTCTTTTTCAAATAACCCTCAAACATGCGTGATCCATATCACACTGACACTTCCGTTCAAAATTAAATTTATTTTCAAAACACAATTAACCAATTGAATTTATTGAAATAAATCAAGCTTCAATTATTTATGCATTTATAACATAACAAAAAAAATAAATAGAATTTCAATCAGTTAGATACCACTGCTAATTTTTTAACAACGAAAACATACATCTCCACAACACACATAAGCAGAAGGTAAATAACATGGTTCTTAAAGCTAATTATGAAAACGATGCCGGCACAAGAAAATCAATGTCTCACGAAGAACTGGGCACTATCCCTCATATGCCTTTTGAAGAATACAAAGAGAAATGTAAAGATTTTCTCACCATGACTCGTAAAAACGGCATTTTGGAAGCCCGTCTGCACACGAACGGCGACAGCCTGCAATGGTGTGCACAAGCTCACCAGGGCCTTCACTACTTCTTTGACTGGGCAGGTCGCGATCCGGAAAACGAAGTCATCATTTTAGGTGGCACCGGCAAGGATTTATTCAAAGGCATCGGCCGTGTTGATAAAAAAGGTGAATGGCAACCAGCCACTGAATTTGGTTCAGCGCCTGATATCGCCTGGCGTATGTACGAGTATCAATACTTAGACGGCACCAAAGATATTGAAGGCCAGGTATTTGATATTCAGGTTCCTACCATCGGTGTTTGGAACGGTGCTGCATTCCATACAGATTTAGTGCTGTTCAGCGATATTACTCTATGTACCGAAGATGCATGGACCACTGAAATGCACTTCAGAACCAATATGGTTCCCGGTGACGGTATCCAAATCGCATGGCGTGAACTGATGGGCCGTAAACGTTATGCCTATGCTGAATTAACCGGTGAAATCATCACTGCGCGTAAGGCACTGGACTTAGGGATGGTCAATGAAATCTGTGAAGACACCGAAGCAGCCTATGCGCGTGCCCAGGAAATCGCAGAACTGATTATCCGCACCGGTACCCGAGTTACCCGTCGTTTAACCGTTCAACAACTGCGTAAACCATGGAAAGAAGACATCGCCAATGAATTGCGCAATGCGTTCTCGACAGAAATGTATGTCACCGCAACCGAGCACTCTCCGCACGAAATTAGTTTCTGGCAAGATGCACACGCAGAAGCTGAATTGGTTAAAGCAGCTGAAAAACAAGGAAAAGTAGTTCGCCCACGCATTGGCGGCGGCCAGTTTGAAGACGAAATTAAATAAACGACTGCCACGTTTGTTTGATTTTTCTTCCGGGTCAGGCGATGTTGACGGCTATCGCCTGACCCGAACTTAGAGACCAAAAGTCTGAGCGAGGGTCATCACCATGAATACAGGCGACAACGTTATCATCTCCGCAGCACTTACCGGCGCTGTAACACCGAAAGATATTAATGAACACATTCCCCTGACACCTGAAGAAATTGCGGCGGATGCCTATGCCTGCTGGAAAAAAGGCGCAGCGGTTGTTCATCTGCATATGCGCGATGATGAGGGTATGGGCACCATGGATAAGCGTAAATTTGAAGAAACCATCCGCTTGATCCGCAGCCATGAAGACTGCGATGTCATTATCAACTGCACTACTTCCGGCGATCATCGTGCCTCCGACCAACAACGGATGGAACACGTATCCACACTCAATGGCATCGAAATAGCCTCCTGGGATGCCGGTTCGTTTAACTGGATGCCGGGCGGTGTTTTCATGAACTCACCGCAATTTCTCGGCAAACTGGCCGAAACATTCCTGAACCGCGACATTAAGCCGGAAATTGAAATCTTCGATAGCGGCATGTTAGGTGTGGCGAATTATTTTGCCGAAAAAGGCGTCATCAAAACACCGATGCATTTCCAATTCTGTCTGGGCGTACCTGGCGGTATGGCGGCAACGGTTGAAAATCTTTTATATCTGGTGAATCACATTCCTGCCGATGCGACATGGTCTGCATTCGGGATCGGGAAACACCACCTGCCTATCATGTATGCGGCGCTGGCGTTGGGTGGACACATCCGTGTCGGGCTGGAAGACAACGTTTACTTCAGTAAAGGCGTACCGGCCACGAATCCGCAACTGGTTGCCCGTGCAGCGGAAGCTATCACCTTACAAGGTAAAAAGGTTGCAACACCGGCTGAGGCTCGCCGTTTGCTGAACTTACCGCCGCTGAAAAT
Source organism: Tolumonas osonensis (assembly GCF_014202415.1). Lineage (GTDB taxonomy): Bacteria > Pseudomonadota > Gammaproteobacteria > Enterobacterales > Aeromonadaceae > Tolumonas > Tolumonas osonensis. Next base: position 60,758 of record NZ_JACHGR010000002.1, on the reverse strand, counting down.
ACCAGTGCCATCCCCTGCTCTGGCCATGTCGCATTAACCGGCTGATCGCTCAAACCGAAACCCATTCAGGAAAAGACTATGAAAGAAGCAGTTATCGTATCGGCTGCCCGTACGCCGATTGGTAAGTGCCGGGGTTTGCTTGCCCCGGTGCCGGCCCATATTTTGGGCGCTACCGCAGTCAAAGAAGCCGTAAAACGCGCACAAATTGATCCGGAAATGATCGACGACGTTATTTTCGCTAATTTAATGAACAGCGAAATCAATAACATGGGCAGAATGGTGTCATTAGAGGCAGGGCTTCCTGTTTCTGTTCCAGGCATCACGCTTGATCGCCAGTGCGCCGCCTCGCTAAATGCACTGGCGTATGGTGCCATTCAAATCATGGCCGGGTTTGCTCAAACCATTGTTGTCGGAGGCGTTGAAAGTGACTCCCGCCGGACATGGTGCCTGGAAAAAACCGATTCGGCCTATTCCGTACAGCCACCCAAATTCGTGGATATTCACACCTCCCCTGACCGCTTGGGTAATCCATCCATGGGGATCACGGCTGAGAATATTGCCAAACGTTATTCCTTAACCCGGGATGAACTCGACTCCTTTTCGGTCAGAAGCCATCACTTCGCGACCAAAGCATGGGATGCCAGACGCTTTGATGAACAGCTAATTCCTGTTTCTTACAAAGACAGAAAACAGCAGGACATCGTGATTGAGCGGGATGAATCGGTTCGCCCGGATTGCACGATAGAAAGCCTCGCGGCTTTACGTCCCTGCTTTCTTAAAGATGGCATCGTGACCGCCGGGAACAGCTCGCCAATGAGTGATGGCGCAGGCGCTCTGGTTCTGATGGAACGCTCTCAGGCCGAAACCATGCGTTTACCGATTCTGGCGGTATTCCGCGGTTACTCGGTTGCTGGCGTTGATCCGAACTACATGGGGCTTGGGCCGATACCGGCTACGCAAAAACTTCTGAAGCAGACTGGTTTGACAGTCGATGACATCGACCTGTGGGAGCTCAACGAAGCGTTCGCAGCACAGTCGATTGCCTGTATGCGGGATATCGGTATGGATCCGGCGCGCGTCAATCCGAATGGCGGCGCGATTGCACTGGGACATCCACTGGCAGGCAGCGGCGCCATTCTGGCGACCAAGGCAGTTTATGAAATGCAGCGCAGCAAACTGAACAATGCCGTGATCACGTTCTGTGTCGGTGGTGGTCAGGGTGTCGCCGTCTTACTGTCGAGGGATTAATCATGGCAGATAAATACACCAGCAAAGAACAGATCGTCCGTCTGTTTAAAGATGGACAAACCATCATGTGCGGCGGATTTGCCAATCACGGCGTTCCGAACAAGCTCATTGATTGCATCCTTGAAAGCGGCGCACGTCATCTGACGCTCATTTCAAATGACTCAGGTGATGCCGATCTTACCATCGGACGCCTTATCCGCAACGGCGTTGTCGATAAGCTGATTGCATCACACATCGGCCGGAATACCGACACGATCCAACTGGTTGAAGAAGGGAAAATCGATCTCGAACTGGTGCCGCAAGGCAGCCTCGCCGAGCGGATCCGCTGTGGCGGTTCAGGTCTGGGCGGCGTTTTGACCAAAACCGGTCTGGGAACCGTGGTTGAGAAAGGCAAACAGGTCATTTCGGTTGATAACGAAGAATACCTGCTGGAAACCGCGTTACGTGCTGACATCGGCCTGGTACGGGCCAGAACCAGCGATCCGCTGGGTAACCTGACCTATCACGGCACCATGCAAAATTTCAATCCGCTGGTCGCTAAAGCCAGTGCCATCACCCTTGTTGATGCAGATATGCATGTCGACATTGGCGAGCTCTCGATTGATAGCATCGTCACCCCCGGTGCATATGTCGATTTCGTACTGGCAGCAGAGGAGTCAGATCATGAACGCGCGTGATCGTATTGCAAAACAAGCCGCCGCTTATTTTTCACCCGGCGATGTGGTCAATCTCGGCATTGGTATTCCCAGTCTTTGCGGCGATTACGCGGCCCCCGGTGTGATGTTTCATACCGAAAACGGGCTGGTCGGTGTCGGTTCCCTGTGTGATGGCATGTTGGCGGTGGAAGGATTTTCGAATGCTACCGCGATGCGCTTCATCCCGGTTCCCGGTGCCAGCGCCTTTGATAGCGCCGAATCCTTTGGTTTGGTTCGCTCCGGCAAGCTGGCCGCCACGGTGCTGGGCGCACTGCAGGTCGCAGAAAATGGCGATCTTGCCAACTGGGCTCAGCCCGGACGCGTCTTCGGCATGGGCGGCGCCATGGATCTCGTCAACGGTGCCCGCAAAGTCATTATCGCGATGGAGTTAACGAGCAAACAGGGCAAACCCAAGATTGTGAAGTCCTGCGATTTCCCTTTGACCGGAAAAGCCTGCGTTGACCATATCGTCACCGAACAGTGCGTGATCGACGTGACACGTGACGGTCTGGTGCTGGTTGCCCTGTTAGAAGGACTCACGCCCGAAGACATTCAGAAGCAGATCGAACCACGGTTAATTGTTGCTGATCATCTGGCCACAATCCCGGTTTAACACGAACGACAACACGGAATTAATCATTATGGCGAGATAGTCACGGCAGATGTGAAAGGCGTAACTGCAGTGTAGTGCTGTTGTACGGGTTACGACTCCAGCAATGAGTCCTTGATGAAAGCGCGCTCTCTAAGGGGTAAACCTTATGACAAACAACGCTACGCTCGATAAAACAGCGGAATATGCTGACTTCGAAACCCAGAAGACCGGATTCGGCGTCAGAGGCTGGTCAATCATTGCATTCCAGGCCGTCATGTTCTGGGTGGCAGCAGGTGCCATCACACACGGCCTGAATGTTACGCTTCCCGCATTGTCCAAAACGTATAACCTTGACTACAACACGCTCCTGGCGCTGGCAACCCCGGCGTCATGGGCTTCCATTCCTGCCGGGCCAGTTACCGCCTGGTTGTGCGAGAAAAAAGGCGCGAAGTTCAACATCATCCTCTGTCTGCTTGCGTGTGGATTATGTTTCGGCCTGCTCGGCTATGCCAGCTCGCTCCTCAGCTTCTCCCTTCTGTTCGCCGGTGTCTGCTTTTTCGGTACCGGCTTTGCGTATGTCGGCGGTACCTCCATCGTCACTAGCTGGTTCGTCAGAAAAGCCGGTCTGGCGCTGGGCTGGTGCACCGTGGGTCAAACCTTCTCCAGTGCGTTTTTCGTCCCTGCTCTGGCCGCTTCATTTGCCATTATGGGCGTTCAGCACGGGTTCTGGGGGATCGCCAGCATGATGTTTGTCCTGGCAATCGTCACCACGCTGTTTATTCATAACAAACCGGAAGATATCGGATTAGCGCCCGACAACGAACGGATCACGCCGGCGCAGTTAGCTGAACGACAGAAACAACATGACGCCTATCAATGCCCGCTGACCGTAGCACAAATATTACGCATGAAAGATGTGTGGCTGATGGGGATCGCGACCGGCGCCATCTACGTCATGCTGGTTGGTGTGGTAAGTCAGATTGTACCCCGCCTGATGTCATCCGGTTACTCTCTGGAAACCGCGATCTTCTACATGTCTGCTTCTGCGCTGTTCGGAACCTTTGGCGCCTTCGGCTGGGGTTGGCTCAATCAGCGGATCGGCGTCAAAAAAGCCATCATGACTTACACCGTCTGGTGGATCGTCGCCATCGTGGTCAATCTGTTTGCAGATAACGTCTATATGCTCTGGATCTCGCTGCTGATGATTGGCTTCAGCCTGCCAGGCGCGACGAACTTAAGTACCGCACTGATTGCTACCAAATTCCCCCGTCGTCTCTATATCCGTGCGATTGGTATTGTCCATCCGATCCAATCCATTATCCGCTGCTTCTCATTCTCAATCCTCGCTTTCGGATTGGCCTATCTGGGCGGATATACCGGCGCCTATCTCTTATTGGCAGCGGTCGGTGTCGTCACCCTCCTCCTGTTTCTCATCACAGATGTCACGCCTGTCGATGAACACAACCTTTAAATAAACCAGGAGGAATAAAACATGGCTTCATTTATCAAAACAGTATGTAAAACACCGTCGTACAGCCTTGTGGCATTGGCTTGCTGTTGTCTGGCACCACAGGTTTATGCTGCGGAGGGGATCAGTCCCCTCCAGCCCGGCGCAACTACCGGGGCGCCGGCCGGGGCGCTGCCACCCCCTGGTTTCTATCTCATGATGGATGCCGATTATGAAGGCGGCAAACTTAAAAATAATGAAGGAGACACAGCAACTACACCGGATGGCAAACAGATCGAAGCATCCAATGTCAGTAGTGTCATCGCACTCACCTGGGTAACCGATAAAGAACTGTTCGGTGCGCGTTATGCGGCGGCCATTGCCCAACCCTATAAATGGGCCAGCACCGAATTCACGACGACGGACGGCTCAACCACAGTCGATAGTCAGGGCATAGTCAATACCGCGATCACACCGGTGATCCTTTCCTGGGATCTCAAGAATGGTTATTTCATCTCGACCGGGCTGACCATCTACGCGGATAACGGTGATTTCAGTTACGACTACAACGCGGCAGCCGGTCGTAATGTGAAAAACGCAAAAGCCATCGGCAATGATTACTGGACATTCGAGCCGGCTTTCGCCGTGACGCGCATGGGTGAGCAATGGACATTAACGCTCAATAATATGCTCGACTACAACACGACCAATCACACCACGGATTATCAATCCGGTATGACTTATTACCTCGATGCCAGCGCGACCCGGCGCATCGATCACTTCACCGTGGGTTTGATCGGCAATTACACCAAGCAAATTACGGATGATGAGGTGAACGGTGTCTCGGTCGCCGCTGTGGATGGGTTATCTGGTTCTGGCAACAAGAGCGAACACATTCTTGCCGGCCCTCTCCTCGGCTATGACTTCGGTTCATTTTCGTTAACCAGTCGCCTGCTGGTTTCTCTGCGGGCCAGAAACGACGCGGATGTGTCATTCATCCACCTGGGTATCAGCATGCCGCTTCGCTGACGACCTGCTCCGGATATTCCATTACTAGCAAAACCTGAAGCCGTCGGATTCCGTCGGCTTTGGGATCACTCAACTTATAAAAAGGAGTTTTATATGTCATCACTTGTGATTACGAGTGCTGTTCGTACTGCAATCGGGAAATTCGGTGGCAGTCTTGGCAGTATTCCAGCCACTGAACTAGGTGCTTTGGTGATGCAAGAAGCCATCCGTCGTGCGCAAATATCCGCAGACGATATTAACGAAGTCAATTTCGGCAACGTTTTACAAGCCGGTCTGGGCCAGAATCCGGCACGGCAGGCATTACTGAAAGCCAGCATTCCTGATTCCACACCGGCCACCACCGTCAATATGGTGTGTGGCTCCGGACTGCAAAGTATTATTTACTCCGCGCAAAGTATTGCCGCCGGTAATGCCAATATTGTGCTGGCGGGTGGCATGGAAAATATGTCTGCTGCGCCTTATGTATTGGATAAAGCGCGTTGGGGCTACCGTATGGGCGAGCAAAACGTGAAGGACTGTCTGATTCATGACGGTTTGTTTTGTGCCGTAAACCATTATCACATGGGCATTACGGCAGAAAATGTGGCGCAGAAATACGGTATCAGCAGAAGTGAGCAAGATGAAATAGCCCTGCTCTCTCAGCAACGGGCCCAGGCTGCGATTCAATCACATGCGTTTGAAAAAGAAATTTTGCCCGTTACCCTGCGCAGCAAAAAAGGCGATTCGGTCTTTTCGACGGATGAGTTTGTGCGTCAGGATGCATCAATGGCGCAATTGGCCAAGCTGAATCCTGCTTTTTCTGAAGATGGTACCGTCACCGCCGGGAATGCATCCGGCATCAACGATGGTGCTGCGGCACTTGTGATCATGACGGAAGAACGGGCAAAAGCCTTGGCGGTTCCAATACTTGCCAGAATTCGCAGCTTTGCAACCAGCGGTGTCGATCCGGCCTTGATGGGCATCGGCCCGGTTCCAGCAACACAAATTGCCTTGAAACGAGCCGGTTTATCCATGGCGGATATTGATCTGATCGAAGCCAATGAAGCGTTTGCCTCGCAATTTATCGCGGTTGGGCGTGAGCTCAAGTTCGATTTGGAAAAAACAAACATCAACGGCGGCGCCATTGCACTGGGCCATCCAATCGGCGCTTCCGGCACTCGCATTCTCGTGACGCTGTTACATGCCCTGAGTGCGAAAAACAAAACGCTGGGTCTGGCCACATTGTGTGTCGGTGGCGGTCAGGGCGTCGCGATGATCGTAGAAAGAATTTAAGCATAATCCAGAGTGCTGGTTATACTGTCTTTTGATTTGAATGAGACAGCATAATTAGCATTTCTGTGTTGTAAAAATTTTCTAAATTGCCGCAGAAATAATGGCACACAAGGATTTCTGTTTTTAGCGTCCCAGACCAGTTCCAGATCAAACCAATATTTATCTTCTTTAATATCTAAGAGAACACAATTTTCACTCAACAGATAACTCCGGTGTCTTGGCATTAACAGCACGGCACGATGATTAAATTCAAGATTAAAACAACAGGTTTTCAGGTTCGGATATTCTTTTTCTACACGATAAGGAATTTGGTAGCGGTCGAGAAACTCGGTACTGAATTGGTGCGATAAAACAAAGCTGCCTGGATCGACACGAATGATAGGCCAGTTTTCAACTTCATTTAATGAAACGACTTTTTGTTGCGCCAGCGGATGACGTTTATTTACCGCGACACCGATGGTGTCCGATTGGATATATAAATCTTCAAATAACTCGTTTTCGACAAAATTAGGCCGGATTAAAAAGCCAAAATCATAGCTCAGATCTTCCAGATAACTTAACGCCTCATCCAGCTCACTATCGCGGCAATCAATGACGACCTCCGGAAAATCCACATTAAATTCAGCTAAAAAGTCGACCAGCACCTGCTGAACCGCCTCGCCCAAAAAGGCAATCTTCAGCTTTTTCTTACTCTTACCCGTAAATTTGCTCATCACATCGAGCGAGTTTTCATATTGCAGAATGATCTTTCTGGCTTCATCCAGCAGGAGATGACCACTGCTGGTCAAGTCAACGACATGCGTATCCCGTTTAAATAACTCGGCACCAAAATGCTCTTCCAGGGTTTTCATATGACGACTTAATACAGGCTGTGTAATGTTCATCCTCTGGGCTGCCTTCGTGAAATTCAGCATTTCACAGAGCGTCACGAACTCATATAACAACTGTAGCTTCATATCAAAACCCGATGCGGTGAGAAACGATATGCACTATATCAAAGCAAGAAAAATCAATTTGTGAATGCCTTCAAAGAGAAGCGACAGATTTGGTCATGCCCAAATTGTATAACCAAAAATAAAAAAGGAATTTCCGGCGTAAAAATACCGATGTTACTTTTTCTAAGTCTCGTAATTTTTATTGTCTGGAGAATCAAAATGAAAAGATTAGAAAATAAAGTAATCATTATCACTGGGGGTAACTCAGGCATCGGAAAGGCAACCGCTGAATTATTCTGCCGCGAAGGCGCTAAAGTTATTATTTCCGGCCGAAGAGCCGAGGAAAACCAGAAAGTTGTCGATGAAATTACCGCCAAAGGAGGCGAAATTATTGCCATTCAGGCCGACGTGTCGGTTGCGCAGGAGTGTGAAAAAGTCATTGCCGAAACGATCAAGAAATATGACCGGATCGATGTGTTGGTAAACAATGCGGGCATTGCAGACAAACACATGCCCATTACGGAATGCAGCGAAACCTGGTATGACACCGTGTGTAAAATAGACCAGTATTCTGTCTATTACATGACCAAATACGCACTGAAATATATGGAACACCGTGGTGCCGGCTCAATCGTGAATATATCGTCCATCGGCAGTCAGGGTGTTGCAGGCATCGCCTATAGTGCCGCAAAATCAGCCGTCAATGCCATGACCAAAAACATCGCCTTACAATACGCCTCGACCGCAATCCGCTGTAACGCCGTCGCTCCGGGGCCAACCCCCACCCCCCTGAATACACCGGAACAAATAAAAACCTTCCACGGTGAATTTGCGAGTTTATGTGCTAAACATATCGACGTGACGTTACCTACGGCATCGGCAGAAGACCAAGCGGAAGCCATTCTGTTTTTTGCCAGCGATGCGTCAAAAGCGATCACCGGGCAAATTCTATATGTCGACCACGGTACATCGCTTTATTAATACGAAGCGGTTTGTCTTTTATGCGGATAATCATCAGTGGTGCACTGCATGGCTGATGATTATTCAGAGAACTGATGAGAATGTCGGAATTTGGATAACAGTATGGCTCTTGGCCTGCGCCGTCCAAATTTAAGTTTTTGTTATGCCAAACGCAGATCTTGAATGATTAACGAATTAGCTTTCGTGCGTCTTTAAGCAATAACACCAGTTGTCTTTCTCTCACTGGCGATGAAATAAAGCCAAATCGCTCGTAAAATTTAGATGCCAGTTCATCAATAGGATGAGTCAATAAAGCTCTGATGCCGACTTGCTCCGAAATCATCATGGTGCGTCGGATGGCATCTTGCAGCATACCGATGCCAATCCCTGAGCCTTGGTGCATTTTTGATACCGCCAACCGAGCCAGAATAACGACAGGAATAGGATATTGTCCCATGCCACGGCGAATTCGCTCAGGCGCATCATAGGTTTCTACTTGTCCTACAGTGAGACTAAAATAACCCACAACCACATTGCCTTCGCAAACGACAAAAGTTTTAGCCGAACCGCTGGATTGGGCTTGTCTGGCATGACGTAAAAGCCATTCATTCAGTGCAGGAGTGCCACAATCAAATTGTTCAAGAAGGTGTTTTTCATGTAACACCTCTGGTTTCGAAATAGACATTATTTATCCCAAGGAGCTGTGCGGGAGAAAAGGTCTTGTAACCCCTGATTTTCTTGAGCCGGTTGATCAAGCATATCCAGCAAGTCTTGATATTGTTCACCAGAAACTACGAACAAACGTTGATCAAGTAGCGTCTGTTCAGCAGCATGACATGCACTATCAAGAATGAAATCAGTTAATGATTTGTGCGAAATATCCGCTGCACGACGTAGCACTGCTTCTTGCTCAGGCGTAGCCCGAAGCCCGAGACGAGCAGAACGTGAAGTTCGTGAAACAGAAGATGCAGAGCTGGCCATGATTATCTCAATTAACAAAAAATGAACAACTTAATGTTAGTACAATGAACAAACAAAATCTAGTTTGAAAGGAGCATAACTTCGTTTTATGCGGTGGCACGTAGTGCCATCCGACATTAAAATTTGTTAGACGCTTTTGCTTTTGACTTGTCAGTTTGGCCGATTGAAAAATAGCGCAGGACTGATTTTGAAACGATCGCATAACGCCTGAATATGGTCTTTAGAAAGTTTTCGTGTGCCACCGAGGATCATCGAGACCATGCTTTTACCACCAATTTCATTTTTAAAATCATCGGTTTTTAAATCGTATTGATCCATTAGTATTCGCAATACCGCTGCGCTGCTGTCCAGCGCTGCCACCTTGCGATTGAACTCGGCAAATTCAGGTGCATTATTTTCCCAGCGTTCAATTGACGCAGAAAGTAACTCAATGAGCGGCTCATAGAGATCGTATTCTTCAATTAGCTCCTCCATAAAGGAGAGGGCTTGTTCGTATTCTTCATTGTTGCTGATGTGAACAAGGAAACTGGCATTGGAGAATAATGACCGGGCCTGTTCTTTCACTTGTAAGAAGCTCATTGTTCAGACTCCTTAGCGTATTTTTTGCAAAGTTTATCGTATTCAGCATGCGTCACGATGTGTTTGACGTACATGCGGTTATCTCGGAACTCAATGAAAGCGATCATGCGCAGGTTATTGCCACCGATGTCAATTACCCACCATTTTTTCTTGTATTTGAAGTTATCAAGGCTTGGGAAAACAGCTTTTAACTCAAGTGGGTCGTCAAAGTTACCATTTCGCAGCACTTTATAAGCAGCTTCAATGGCGGTTGCATCGTTAGGATAAAGTTTAACCGCATCATTAAACGGCTTTCTGGAAATTACATGCACAAGCAGATCTCATAAGTTCACTATATGTAAACTTTAGCAGTAATTTGTTATGTTCACAAGTGGTGAATTTCTTTAGTCTAACAATTCATTAAACGGATATATTCCGTATAACCCGTCTGTTTCAGGCACAATAAAGGAAATTGTATTGTCAAAACTACTACCTTGCCCCTTAATCTACAGTAGAGATTTGCTTGAACTTATGGTGTCAAATGTGACAGCAAAATAAAAGCCCCATGTGAGACTTTATTCCTCTCCCACAAATGAATTCAACCAGCCCTCGATTCATATTGCTTATCTTCAGACAATAATTGACGGTATAACAACCAGCCGGACAAAACGCCGACGCCAATCAACACATACCAGAGTATTTCCGGCGGCTTAGTGCCGACATTGCCCAGCATCCGGCCGACCACAATATTGCTCAGCAAAGCCACGCAACCGCCAAAACTGGCGTAAAAGCCGTAATAGCAGCCGAGTTGTCCGTCGCCGGCATAATGCGGTAGCCGAACAGAAAACAGCGGATAACAGAGAATCGAACCGAAAGAAAACAGCACCGCCTGTAACGTTACCGCCATCACTGGCATTTCCGCTAAATAGAGCATCGTCACATAGCTGCCACCCATGCAGACAAGACCGATTCCGATCGCGCGCGGAGTGCCTAGCTTCGTTTTTACCCAATGCGTTACAGACAACTGCAACACCACGCCAATCAGTGCGGTGATGACAAATACCGAACTGAGCAGGCTGGCGGGTTGATGTGCACTCTGGATATAGGCCGGGATCGCCAGATAGAGTTGATGGAACAGGATGGGGTATGCTGCCGCACACAGGGTAAAACGCAAAAACGGACGGTTCAGCCAGATCGAATGCCATTGCGTCAGCACGCTGATGGGCGCTGATTTGCTGGCTAACACCGCTTTGGGCAGATAACGCCACTGCAATACGGTCAGCAGTAAAAAAATGCTGCCGGAGATGCACCCTGTCGCCGCATAGCTCAGGTTCGTCAGCCATAAACCCGCCAGCGGCCCCAGCAACATGCCGGCTTCACTCGCCAGATTATGTAACGCAAACGCCTGATGCCTTTGTTCGGCGTCTCGACACTCCGCGGCCAGATAAGCCTGTGCACAGGGCGTAAACAACGCCCCGGCAAAGCCGGTCAGGAATGCCGCCACAATCAGCACCGGCACCGAATCGGCCCAGCCGAGCAAGGCAAAACCAAATGCACGGATCAGGCAGCCGCCAAGGATCGCCGGACGGTAGCCAAGCCGATCACCCAGCGTTCCGCCCAGCAAAAACAACCCTTGCTGGCTGAATACCCGTATTCCCAGGATCAGGCCCGTGATCCAACCGGTTAGGCCCAGCGTGCTACCCAGATGATGCGCCAGATAAGGCAACATCATGTAGAAGCCCAGATTGAACGCAAGGCCATTGGTCACTAACAGCCGCGCCGCAGGGCTTAAACTACACCAGCTATTAATCACTGATTTGAGTGGTATCGCTAATTTGAATGAGAGCATCGGTCAGGCTATCTGGCCGGCTCGTCTGACTGTGCGGATATAAGGTAACCCGTCACGGTCATGATAAAGTTCGACAGGTACCTGATAGAGTCGGGAAATCAGCGCGGCATCCAGTACTTCCCTGGGATGACCAAAAGCCTGTAGCTGCCCGTCGGCCAACACGATCAACTGATCTGCAAACTGCGCCGCCAGATTCAAATCGTGTAATACCACGAGAGTGACCCAATCATTCGCGCGGGTTTTGGCATGCAGATGTTCCATTAATTGCATTTGATGTTGCAGATCGAGCGCACTGACCGGCTCATCCAGCATCATCATTTTCGGCTCACGCAGTAACACCTGCGCAAACAACACCATCTGGCGTTGTCCGCCACTCAGGGAATTCATCGGACGATCGGCCAGATGCGTAATGCCCAAATCAGCCAATGCTGCAAGTGCAGCCCGTAGATCTTCATCGGATAAACGTAGTTTCAGCCGCTCCAGCCGGCCAAGCACCACCACTTCCAGAACGCTGAGTTCCAGATCAGATTGTGTGTTCTGCGGCATATAACCAAATAGCTGGCGCCACTGTGTTATTGGCATTTCCGCGCGACTTTTTTGGTTAAATCGAAGATCGCCACTCTGTAACGGCAATTCGCCAAACAAGGTGCGCAGCAGACTGGTTTTGCCAGTGCCGTTCGGGCCGATGATGACATGCAACTGTCCGGGCTTCAGTTGCAAACTGAGATCCCTCACTAATGGCTGCGAGCCAATCGTCACCGATAGTTGATGCAATTCAAGCATGTCTGCGCCCTCGCCCCAGAATCAACCAGATGAAAAACGGGACACCGATAATCGCCGTGACAATCCCTATCGGAAATAACGCGCCGGGAATAATGGATTTTGAAATGACCGACGAAACCGACAGCAGCAACGCGCCACACAGTGCCGATAACGGGATCAGATAGCGCTGATCTTCACCAATCAGCATCCGACCGATATGCGGAGCAACCAAACCGACAAAACCGATAACACCGACAAAACTGATCGCCGTGGAGGTCATCAGTGCAACCAGCACCAATGTTTTTATCCGCAACCGATTGATATTCACCCCCAGACTGAGGGCTCTTGCCTCCCCTAAACGTAAACACGTCAGCTTCCAGGCATCACGATATAAAAGCACCGCACACACCAGTGTCACGACGGCCGTAATGAGCAACGAATCCCATGTGGTGCGCATCAAGCTACCAAACAGCCAGAAGACAATCTGTTGGTTTAACTCCGGTGACGAAATGAACTGCAGCAGTGACAACAGCGACTGAAACAGGAACAGTAATGCAATACCAGCCAAGATGATGGTCTGGCTGTTGATGCGACGCATCAGCGCAAGACCAAACAACAAACTGGCCGCCAGCATACTGAAAATAAAGGCACCGGCAGGAATTGCCAGCAGCGAGACAATACCGAACGAACTGCTGGTCACTAAAGCCAATGCCGCGCCAAATCCGGCAGCCGCAGCCAGCCCCAGTGTAAAAGGGCTCGCCAGCGGGTTATCCAGCAAGGTTTGCATTTGCACACCGCCTAACCCCAACGCAGCGCCGACAACCAGCGCCATCAAAGCTATCGGCAGACGCATTTCATACACAATGGTTTTGGTCATTGGCTCGGCGGTGCCCGGCTGAAAAAGCGCATGTACAACATCCGAAACCGGCAACAAGGAAGGACCGGTGGCAATATCGAACAAAATACTGCACGCGATCAGGACAATAAAAATCATCAAAAACTGCCACCGGCGCGCCTCTCGCTGACGCTGCCGAACTACTACTGCCTCATGTGCAGCTGCATTTAACATGAAAAAACCCCGTAGATCTGAATTTCTGTAACGGATGAGATGACGCAGTATATACCTTGATGATGATATTGATAATGGTTACCATTATTAAAGTTGAACGAAAAAGGAATGTTATGAACTGGTTAGGTCGTTACACAAAATTCACGGCTATCGTACTACTGGCTTTGACTACCAAGATCGCCATGGCAAAACAGGTAGAAATAGAAGATGTTCTGGGGCGAAAAGTAACTATTGATGCTCCGGCAAAACGGGTATTGCTCGGCTTTTATATTGAAGATTATTTTGCGATCGGCGGTGAAAAATCCTTTGATCGGCTCGCCGGTATTTCCAGCGGATGGTTTATGAAATCCCGTCCGGCCATTTGGGATATGTATGTGGCCAGCAAACCGCAACTGGCGCAGATCCCGAATGTTGGTAACGTCCAGGATCAAACTTTCTCGATGGAAAAAGTCTTAGCCAGCAAACCGGATGTCGTCGTTCTGGCTGACTGGCAATACAAAGCGCTTGGCTCAGAATTAGCTCGTCTGGAACAGGCCAAAATCCCGATGGTGGTCATTGATTACAACGCGCAGACGCTGGAACGTCACTTGGCCAGCACTCGCATTCTCGGTCAGGTTACCGGAGAAAATGAACGGGCAAATAAAATTGCTCATGCCTATGAGCACGTTATTCATACCATCACCGAACGGATCACAGCCGCCAATCTTCCCAAACCGCGCATTTATATCGAACTCGGTGATAAAGGCCCGGCAGAATACAGCTACACCTACGGCAAAAATATGTGGGGCGCGATGGCGGAGCTGGCCGGTGGCAATAACGTAGCCGCCCCCTTCGTCGAAAGCTGGGGAACCATTCATCCGGAGCAATTACTGGCCAGCAAACCTGAAGTGATTCTGATTGCCGGGTATGAAAGTGTGGTCAGCCCAACGGCGATGCAGGTTGGTCAGGACATCACCGTAGCTAATGTGCAACAACGCTTGCAGGGCTTTATTCAGCGTGCCGGCTGGTCTGACTTGCCTGCAGTGAAGAATCAGCGGGTCTATGCGGTTTATCATGGCGCAACCCGTAGCATCATGGATGCCGCGCTGATTCAGTATGTCGCCAAGACACTCTATCCGGATTTATTCCAGGATCTGGATCCGCAAGCAACCTATCTGAAGTTTTACGAACAATACCTGCCGATCCGTCCGCATGGCACTTTTATGCTGGGCGTGAAGGATAATCTGTAACTCTCCAATTCATGCTCCGTTCAGTCATGATGAGCGGAGCATGAACCACTTAACCCACCAGATCATCACTCATTAATGTATCGCGGTACATCTGTGGTGTTACCTGATAGGTCTGCCGGAAAACCTTGCAGAAATAACTGGTCTGCGAATAACCCAGATTTTTCGCAATACTGGCAATTGACCAGTCGCTGTGCTGCAGCATTTGTTTGGCATTAATCATCCGCTGCTGATTCAGATAGGCGTTAAAACCAATTCCCTGATATTTTTTGAATAATTTACTGAAGTAATACGGGCTGAGATATACATGCGCGGCAACATCTTCCAGTCTCAGATCTTCAGAGAAATGCGTATCAATGTAACGCAACGCTTTTTTGATCTTGTTGTCGTGGGGCTGCTGAATCCGGTTTTTCGACGCAACCGGTGTCTCTTTGGCATCATTAATAACAATAAAATTCAGATTCTTTTTAATACAGTTATCGACAATGAGTTTTAACAGGTCGGCAGAGGCCATCACCTTTGAATAATCCACCAGAGGAATATTCTGATATTCCTGCATCAGTTCCTGATCTGCCTGCCATTGCTGATCAACCTGCTGGATGTTTTCCAGCGACAGATCATTAATGACCCTCACCTGTCCGCACAGCACAAAGCCCACCAGATGGCCGGTGATCACGAGCGGAATGGAAAAATCGGTCAGTCCGGCATGACAACGGTAGATGCAGGGTTTATTGCCTTTGGAAGCTTCTAATCCGCCACATCGATCACTCATCCGGCAGCGGGAGTAATGCTCCGGATCCTGCCGCATTTTCTGACAGAACGAGGTGAAATTAAAACGCTCCGAGATCTCTTCGCCATGGATATTTACGATAACGACAGCAAGACTGGTGGCATTAGCAAAATCCAGGGCAATTTTGTTGATCAGCTCGGAATCTAATGAACTTGCAGAAGTCATGAAAAAGCTCTCAGCTTGTTTTTCTAAAGGGAAAGATGAGTAGCATCTCATCCGTGTGTATACAAAAACACCGGCAGGATTACCTGAGATTCACTCTAATCTCAAAATTTCAGAGGTAGTTTCTATCATGGTTCGAATTTTATAACGGTGATCTGATTGGCAATAATTATAAAAATCAGGCAACTCGTTGATAGAGTTGCCTGAAAGCCTTAAAAATACAGATTCAAACGAAGTGATATCAGATCGTCGGCGTGTCTGTTTCTGTGGCAGTATCTGTGTTTACACTACAGACATTACACGGCAGGTTTTTCCCGATCAGGAAGCGATAACCGGCCGCCCCCAGACAGGCTCCAACTACCGGAGCCAGGACAGGAACCAGGAAATAAGGGATATCCCGGGCACCTGTCAGCGCGACATTGCCCCAGCCTGCGAAAAAGGTGAACAATTTAGGACCAAAATCACGGGCAGGGTTCATGGCGAATCCGGTTAACGGCGCTGTCGCCGCACCGATTACCGCCACAAGCACCCCAATCAGCAACGGTGCCAGCGGACCTTTCGGAACACCGTTGCCATCATCGGTCAGCGCCATGATCAGACACATCAGCACCGACGTGATCACGATTTCGACCAGTGATGCCTGGAGTACGGATATGGACGGATATGGATAGGTACTGAAAATACTGGCCAGATACAGGCTATCCACGCTCCCCCGCACCAATTGATGCGCCTGTTCGTAATCAGCGAACAGATTATGATACAAGCCGTAGGTTAATGCCGCTCCGCAGAAGGCGCCGGCAACCTGAGAAATGATATAGGGAACAACTTTGCTGCGATCAAAGCAGGCAAACAGCCAAAGCGCGATCGTCACCGCCGGGTTAAGATGCGCGCCAGATACCGCAGCGGTCAAATAAACAGCCAGCGCGATCCCCAGCCCCCATACAATACAGATCTCCCATAACCCAAAACTTGCACCAGCCAGTTTCACTGCACATAAACAACTGGCACCAAAAAAGATAAACAAACCGGTTCCGAGAAACTCGGCCACACATTGCGCTCTCAATGAATCATTCATAACAGTCCCTTTCCGTAGCCTAAGATGGTCGTCATGGGGGTCGTGGTACAGCGCGCGACAAGCCATGATTTATGCCAGATAAATATATAGAGGCACCGGAGGAAATAATTGTTGTGTTGGTTCAGGCGGAAGGTAAAAAATCGTTGAGGGATATTAAAATATTGTTCTTTTTCAGAAGTAATATTTTCCTTTTTCTAATAAAGACATCTGGTTATGACGAATTGGGCGATATGACTTTTTTGTCTTTTTCATCTGCAAATATTGCTATGGGCATCGCATTTTTATTACCTTATATGTTCTCCTGTTCTTTTCCTTGAAAATATTGCCAGTTTTTCCTTATTTTTGGTCATTATTTCCGGGCTTCAAAACTCTCGCGAATAACACATCTCAATATAATTTGTCATCTTGTTTTTTTTGAAGTTGCAAATGCATTTTCTAAAAAATTCATATTGTCATATCCCGCCAAACCCAGGCCATTACTGTGCTTTTCGTTATATGCACAGCAATTTTTTTATATGACAGCTTAATTTTTTCCTTATTTAAGAATTCAAGACAGCCATTCTTTTTTATCGCTTCTTCGTATAGTCGTTTTGCAGCTCTCCCAGAAATTAAGTCGAGGTATCACATGCAACAAGAAGCGTTAGGTATGGTCGAAACCCGTGGATTAACCGCGGCGATTGAAGCCGCAGACACCATGGTCAAGTCCGCCAATGTCATGTTGGTGGGTTACGAAAAAATTGGTTCCGGTCTGGTGACCGTGATCGTTCGGGGCGATGTCGGTGCCGTAAAAGCAGCGACAGACGCAGGTGCCTCAGCCGCCGCGAATGTCGGTGAAGTGGTTGCGACGCACGTTATTCCACGCCCTCACACTGATGTTGAAAAAATTCTGCCAAAAGGAATTAGCCAATGAGTCAGGACAACCTGGTCGAACAAATCATGGCCCAGGTGATGGCGAAAGTCAGCGATCAAACTGCGGCCAAGACTCCGCAAACAACACAACGAGGCACAACAATGGCTGAAAAATCCTGCAGCTTAACTGAATTCGTGGGCACCGCAATCGGCGACACCATCGGACTGGTTATCGCAAACGTTGATCAACAACTGCTCGACGCAATGAAACTGGAAAAACGTTATCGCTCCATCGGTATTCTCGGTGCCCGCACCGGTGCTGGCCCTCATATCATGGCGGCCGATGAAGCAGTCAAAGGTACCAATACCGAAGTGGTCAGCATCGAACTGCCACGCGACACCAAAGGCGGCGCCGGTCACGGTTCTCTGATCGTTTTCGGTGGCGAAGACGTGTCTGACGTGAAACGCGCGGTGGAAGTCGCCCTGAAAGAACTGGATCGCACCTTTGGTGATGTCTATGCCAACGACGCGGGCCATATCGAACTGCAATACAGTGCCCGTGCCAGTTATGCGCTGGAAAAAGCCTTCGGAGCCCCACTCGGCAAAGCCTGCGGCGTGATCGTCGGAGCCCCCGCTTCTGTCGGTGTGCTGATGGCCGATACCGCGGTGAAATCCGCCAATGTCGATGTCGTGGCTTACAGCTCTCCGGCTCATGGCACCAGCTTCAGTAACGAAGTCATTCTGATCGTCTCCGGTGATTCAGGTGCGGTACGTCAGGCAGTGATTTCTGCCCGTGAAATCGGTAAGACCTTACTCGGCGCGCTGGGTGATGAACCGACCAATACCCGCCCTTCCTACATCTGAGCACGTGAGTGAGGTTCTTTCATGAGATCGAAAAGATTTGAGGCACTGGCAAAACGTCCGGTTAACCAGGACGGCTTTGTCAAAGAGTGGATCGAAGAAGGCTTCATCGCCATGGAAAGCCCGAACGACCCGAAACCATCCATCAAGATCGTGAATGGTGAAGTCGTTGAGCTGGATAGCAAACCCAAAGCCCAGTTTGATCTGATTGACCATTTCATCGCCCGCTACGGTATCAATCTGAAACGTGCGGAAGAAGTCATGGCCATGGACTCCAAAAAACTGGCGAACATGCTGTGTGATCCGAACGTATCACGCAAAGACATCATCCCGCTCACTACCGCGATGACGCCGGCCAAAATCGTGGAAGTCATGACCCACATGAACGTAGTGGAAATGATGATGGCGATGCAGAAAATGCGCGCCCGCCGCACCCCATCCCAGCAGGCTCACGTCACCAACGTGCGTGATAACCCGGTGCAGATCGCTGCTGATGCAGCCGAAGGTGCTTTCCGTGGTTTTGACGAACAGGAAACTACCGTTGCGGTAGCCCGTTACGCGCCATTCAACGCCATCGCGCTGCTGGTAGGTTCACAGGTTGGCCGCCCTGGCGTACTGACCCAATGCTCGCTGGAAGAAGCCACCGAACTGAAACTGGGGATGCTGGGTCATACCTGCTACGCAGAAACCATTTCTGTGTACGGCACTGAACCTGTCTTCACCGACGGTGACGATACGCCTTGGTCGAAAGGCTTCCTCGCTTCCTCTTACGCTTCCCGCGGTCTGAAAATGCGTTTCACCTCCGGCTCCGGTTCTGAAGTGCAGATGGGCTATGCCGAAGGCAAATCCATGCTGTATCTGGAAGCACGTTGCATCTACATCACCAAAGCGGCGGGTGTACAGGGTCTGCAAAACGGTTCTGTCAGCTGCATCGGCGTTCCTTCTGCCGTGCCGTCTGGTATCCGTGCCGTGCTGGCTGAAAACCTGATCTGCTCTTCCATCGATTTGGAATGTGCGTCCAGTAACGACCAGACCTTCACCCACTCCGATATGCGTCGTACCGCACGTCTGCTGATGCAGTTCCTGCCGGGTACTGACTTCATTTCGTCCGGTTATTCCGCCGTGCCGAACTACGACAACATGTTCGCGGGTTCCAACGAAGATGCCGAAGACTTTGACGATTACAACGTCATTCAGCGCGACCTGAAAGTAGACGGTGGTCTGCGTCCGGTGCGTGAAGAAGACGTGGTTGCAGTGCGTAACAAGGCAGCACGCGCCCTGCAGGCAGTGTTTGCCGGTATGGGCTTACCTGCGATCACCGATGAAGAAGTCACAGCGGCAACCTATGCACACGGCTCGAAAGACATGCCGGAGCGCAACATCGTTGAAGATCTGAAAGCGGCGCAGGAAATCATTGAGCGTAACCGCACCGGTCTGGAAGTAGTGAAAGCGCTGGCGCAAGGCGGCTTTGCCGATGTCGCGCAGGACATGCTCAACATCCAGAAAGCCAAGATCTCCGGCGACTACCTGCATACCTCCGCCATTATCGTCGGTGACAACCAGGTGCTGTCTGCGGTGAACGATGTCAATGACTATGCCGGTCCGGGCACAGGTTACCGTCTGGAAGGCGAACGCTGGGAAGAAATCAAAAACATCCCGAATGCGCTTGACCCTAACGAATTGGGATAAGGAAGACGTGTCATGGTTGATATTAACGAAAAGCTATTACGTCAGATCATCGAAGAAGTGCTGCAAGGCATGCAGACACAGGACAAAAGCGTCTCCTTTAAGCAAACCGCTGCGGCGCCTGTTTCCGGTGAATGCTTTCTGAAAGAAGTGGGTGAAGCCAAACCCGGTACCAGCCGCGATGAAGTGGTGATTGCTGTCGGCCCTGCTTTCGGTCTGTCTCAGACCACCAACATTGTGGGTGTGCCGCATAAAAACATTCTGCGCGAAGTGATCGCCGGCATCGAAGAAGAAGGTCTGAAAGCGCGGGTGATCCGCAGTTTCAAATCTTCCGACGTCGCGTTTGTTGCGGTGGAAGGTAACCGTCTGAGCGGTTCCGGTATCTCGATTGGCATTCAGTCCAAAGGTACCACCGTGATCCATCAACGTGGTTTACCGCCATTGTCCAACCTGGAGCTGTTCCCGCAGGCACCGCTGATCACGCTGGAAACCTACCGCCAGATCGGCAAGAACGCGGCGAAATATGCCAAGGGTGAATCACCACAACCCGTGCCAACACTGAACGATCAGATGGCGCGTCCGAAATATCAGGCCAAATCAGCGGTACTGCATATCAAGGAAACCAAACACGTGGTGATCGGTAAGAACGCGCAGGAATTACAGATCGCACTTTAATAAAGGAAAACACAATGAATTCAGAAGCTATTGAATCCATGGTTCGTGATGTGTTGAGCAAGATGAACAGCCTGCAAGGTGCGTCACCTGTGGTTTCAGCGCCAGCTGCGGCCTCGAAAAGCGGTGCTACGGTGCACGATTATCCATTAGCGAATAAACATCCTGACTGGGTAAAAACGGCAACCAACAAAACACTGGAAGACATCACGCTGGACAACGTGCTGAACGGCAAGGTTGCACCGCAGGATATGCGTATCACTCCTGAGATTTTACGCATTCAGGCCGACATTGCCCGCAGCGCGGGTCGTGAACTGCTGGCGCTCAATTTTGAACGTGCAGCAGAACTGACCGCGGTACCGGATGAGCGTGTGCTGGAGATCTATAACGCACTGCGCCCTTACCGTTCTTCCAAAGACGAGTTGATGACGATCGCCAGTGAACTGGAACAGAAATATAACGCAAAAATCTGTGCCGGATTCGTGCGCGAAGCTGCCGAGCTCTACCTGTCGCGGAAGAAACTCAAAGGCGATGACTAAATATCTTTAGCATGCTTATACCCTAACCAATTGAAATTGCAGGTAGGCGGCAAGTGAATGAGACCCCATGAGCATAGATAAACTATGTGATTGGGGCGAAGAACGCAGCCAACGCCGCTGCAACTTCAAGTGGGACGGGGATAACGAATCGGGGTAAGGTGATGGAATACATTGTAGGCGTTGATATCGGTAACTCTTCAACCGAAGTGGCATTGGGACGGCGGGAATCCAACGGTGATTTTCGCTTTATCGCCAGTGCATTGACGGAGACCACAGGTATCAAGGGCACCAAACGCAATTTGTTCGGTATCTACAAGGCACTGAACCTGCTGGTGGAAAACGCGGGGCTCTCGTTAAGCGATCTGAGTCTGATCCGCATTAACGAGGCCACCCCGGTGATCGGTGATGTGGCGATGGAAACTATTACAGA
Organism: Tolumonas osonensis; assembly: GCF_014202415.1. GTDB lineage: Bacteria > Pseudomonadota > Gammaproteobacteria > Enterobacterales > Aeromonadaceae > Tolumonas > Tolumonas osonensis. Next base: position 39,071 of record NZ_JACHGR010000002.1, on the reverse strand, counting down.
AACCATCATCACCGAATCCACCATGATTGGGCACAACCCGAAAACCCCTGGCGGTTTAGGGTTAGGTGTCGGCATCACCATTACCTTCGATGAACTGCTTTCCCGCAGTAATAGTGAACCTTACATTATTATTGCACCGGCTCAGCTCGATTTTGCTGATATTGCCGGCATGATCAACGCAGCAGTGAAAGCCGGTTATCAGATTGAAGCCGCGATCCTGCAACGCGATGACGGTGTTCTGGTCAATAACCGTCTCGAAAAACCAATTCCGATTGTCGATGAAGTCAGTTACATCGACCGAATTCCAATGGGTATGCTGGCCGCCGTTGAAGTCGCCATGCCCGGACAGGTGATCAGTACCCTGTCCAACCCCTACGGCATTGCCACTGTCTTCAATTTATCTGCCGATGAAACCCGCAACATCGTCCCGGTGGCCCGCGCACTGATCGGCACCCGCTCTGCCGTGGTGGTGAAAACACCGAAAGGCGATGTCAAAGCCCGTACCATTCCGGCCGGTCATCTGATGCTGTTTGCCAATGGCCGCACCACGACTGTCGATGTTGCATCAGGCAGCGAAAAAATCATGCTCGCGGTAAAAACCTGCCGTCAGCTGGATAACGTCACCGGCGAATCCGGCTCCAATATCGGCGGTATGTTGGAAAACGTGCGTCAGACTATGGCGGAGCTGACCAACAAGCCTTCCGGCGAGATCTTTATTCAGGATCTGCTGGCCGTCGATACCTTTGTCCCGGTCAATGTTCAGGGCGGTCTGGCCGGCGAATTCTCACTGGAACAGGCAGTTGGCATCGCGTCGATGGTGAAATCCGATCATCTGCAGATGGCGCGTATTGCCGAAGAGATCCATAACACACTGCATATCAATGTGCAGATCGGCGGCGCCGAAGCCGAAGCCGCGATTTTGGGTGCCCTCACCACCCCCGGCACCACCAAACCGATGGCGATTCTCGATCTGGGCGCCGGTTCCACCGATGCGTCGATCATCAATCCGCAGGGGGAAATTGTTGCCACGCATCTCGCGGGTGCCGGCGATATGGTGACCATGATCATCGCCTCCGAACTGGGGCTGGAAGATCGCTATCTGGCGGAAGACATCAAGAAATATCCACTGGCGAAAGTAGAAAGCCTGTTCCACATCCGCCATGAAGACGGCACAGTGCAATTTTTTGATAGCCCCCTGCCCGCCGCCGTATTCGCGCGCGTGGTGGTGGTGAAAGAAGGCAAATTTATCCCGCTGCCCGGCGAATTTGCGCTGGAAAAAGTACGCAATATTCGCCGTTCCGCCAAAGAACGCGTATTTGTCACCAACTCGTTGCGCGCGCTGCAGTTTGTCAGCCCGACCGGCAATATCCGCGATATCCCGTTCGTGGTGCTGGTCGGTGGTTCCGCCCTTGATTTTGAAGTGCCGCAACTGGTGACCGATGCCCTGTCGCATTACAACCTGGTAGCAGGCCGCGGCAATATCCGCGGTTGTGAAGGCCCGCGTAACGCCGTAGCGACCGGGTTGATCCTCTCTTATCTGCGGGAGCTGCCAGCATGAAATCACTGCATGAAGAGCTGCCCGTCGTTTTAGTACACCTGCTGGCCGGCTGTGATGCCGGACTCTGGCAGCAGGTGTTTTACGGTATCGAAGAAGAAGGCATTCCGTTTCTGCTGCAACCGACTGAGTCCGGCGACGTAGTCACTGCGGCCTATGACGCTGCGCAACGTTCCCCGTTACTGGTCGGTATGGCCTGCACCCGCAATGACATCGTGGTGCACTTTAAAAATCTACGGCCGGAAGCACCGTTATTCCGTTTATCACAGCCGCTGCAGCAAAAAACGGATGTCTTGCGGAGTCTGGGCAACAACGCTGCCCGGCTGGTGAAAGGATTACCATTTAAATCATTGTAATTCAATGTGTTAACACAAAGCGAAACAAGCAAAACAGGAGAGCAAGCAATGAACAACGCGTTAGGACTAGTCGAAACCAAGGGGTTGGTGGCTGCTATTGAAGCCGCTGATGCCATGGTCAAATCGGCCAACGTACAGTTGGTTGGATACGAAAAAATCGGTTCGGGTCTGGTCACCGTGATGGTGCGGGGTGATGTCGGTGCGGTCAAAGCGGCGGTAGAAGCCGGTTCAGCCGCAGCGAAGAACGTGGGTCAGGTTCAGTCCTGCCATGTGATCCCTCGCCCGCACAGCGACGTGGAAACGATTTTACCGAAATCCCTGTAACTCCAAGAGCCAAGCCAGTAAGAGGTGTGCAACGTGAAAATATCACTCGGATTATTAGAAGTCAGCGGCCTGGCATTAGCGATCAACACCGCCGATGCCATGGTGAAGTCCGCGGCCGTCACGTTGGTTGGCATTGATACAGCCAAAGGCGGTGGTTGGATGACAATCAAAATCACCGGTGATGTCGCTGCCGTCAATGCTGCGCTGAGTACTGGCGCGGCTTTGGCTGAAAAACATAGCGGACTGGTCGCCAAAGCACTGTTAGCCCGTCCGAATGAACAGTTACTGCAACAGGTGGTACCGACTACGCCTGTCAAACAACCACAGGCTGAACCAGCAGCCGTAGCTGAACCCGTTACAGCATCTGAACCAGAAGCTGAAGTGCAGCCTGCGACATCATTTACTGTCACCGAAGTGGTTGAATCCGCTTCTGAAGTCAGTGAGTCCGGGGTGCAGGAGACCGAACCGGAAGCCGCTCCTTATGAAGGCCAGGCGACCTGCAATCTTTGTCAGGACCCGCTTTGCCCGCGCCAGAAAGGCGAACCACGGAATAAATGTATTCATGCAAGAGGTCACGCATGATGGAAAAAGAACTCGTCAGAACTGCCGTCTGCCATGTCCTGGATGAACTGCGTCAGCGCCCGATCCCGCTGGGCGTCTCCAATCGTCATGTGCATTTATCTCAGGCGGACTATCAGGTCTTGTTTCCTGATCAACCGTTAGCAGTCAAAAAAGAACTGAAGCAGCCGGGACAATACGCCGCCGAGCAAACAGTTACCATTGCCGGTCCGAAAGGCCATCTGAAAAACGTGCGCATCCTCGGACCGCTACGCAGTCAGAGCCAAATCGAAGTTTCACGCACTGATGCCCGCACATTAGGCGTCACTGCCCCGCTGCGTTTATCCGGCAAATTAGGTGATACACCGGGCATCAAACTGATCAGTCCGTTCGGCGAAATCACGCTGAACCAGGGCGTCATTGTCGCGCTGCGTCACATCCATATGTCGCCGCTGGATGCGCTGATCTACGGCGTACAACACGGTGACTCGGTCAAAGTCGCGATTCATGGCAGCAGCCGAAAAACCATTTTCGACGATGTCGCGATCCGGGTATCTCCGGAGATGACGCTGGAAATGCACATCGACACCGATGAAGCGAACGCGGCAGATATCGATAACCCGGCAGCCTATGCCGTGCTGGTGAAGGAATAGACCATGACAGTCCTTTCTCCGGATCAAACTGAGCAAATCGTCAACGCGATCGTTGCCCTGCTACAGCAACGTGAACGGGCCGTATTTGCTACTCGCCAGTCAGATTTAGTGAAAGGGCTGTCACCTTCTGTGTATGTTCGCCATGCCCATCTGCACATTCAACAACCAGATCCGGGCTTTCTCGCGCAGTTGGCTCTGAACGATGTTCAGCACCCGGCAGTCGCAACAACGCTGGATGCCATGTCCTATGGCGTGCAGATCCACATCAGTCTGCATAGCCAGTTACTGAAAGCGTTACCTGTCACCGGCCTGAACCGTTTGCCACTGACATTCAGTAATCATCTGGGGCAGGACATCCGGTTATGTGCCAAACCGGTGATCGGCTACAGCGATGTCATCGGGTTTAAATCCGGGATCCTGCTCATCGCACCGCGTTCGCTGTTAACTCCGCTGGCCTCAGACCTTCTGACGCAGCGACATATTCAATGGATCCGACCGGAGTAAATCATGCTATTAGCGAAAGTCATTGGTTCCGTCGTATCAACACAAAAATCACCGTCGCTGACCGGCAAAAAATTGCTGCTGATCCAGTGGGTGAATGCCGACGGTTCATTGCCCGCCCAAGATCAAATACGAACAGAGATCGCCGTCGATTCTGTCGGTGCCGGTGAGGGCGAAATTGTGCTGGTTACCTGCGGCTCATCAGCTCGCCGGGTCTTTCCTGAACCCAATGACGCCATTGACATGGCAGTGGTCGGGATCGTCGATTCCGTCTCACAAAACCTGTCAGCCTGAGGAGCAAGCCATGAGTATTTACACCAAAACCGGTGATAAAGGCACAACCTCGTTGGTCGGCGGCGCCCGCGTGAAGAAAACCGATATCCGTGTCGAGACCTATGGCACCGTCGATGAACTGAATGCCATGCTGAGTCTGGCCAGCAAAGAAGTGAAAGACGATGCAAACCAGTCACTGCTGGAAGCGCTGCAATATCAGCTGTTTTATCTGGGTGCAGAATTAGCAACAGCAGATGCAACTGCCACCAAGCCCAATCAGCGTGTGGTCACCGCGGAAGACATTACTGCGATGGAACAGGCGATTGACCGCTGTATGGCAGCGCTGCCGCCAGTACACAGTTTTGTGCTGCCCGGCACCTCAGAAGCCGGTAGCCGATTGCATGTCGCGCGTACTCTCGCCCGTCGCGCAGAACGCCGGTTGGTCGAGTTGGCTGATACCGCCACAATCCGGCCGGAACTCCTGAAATATTTAAACCGACTATCTGATTGTCTGTATGCCCTCGCCCGGTTTGAAGACCAGCTGGCACAAACCCATCAGATCGTCGATACCGTTATCCAGCGTTATCTGTCTGCAACCACGCAGCAACAGCAAGCACTGCCGGCGGTGACTGACACTCAACCCGTTACCAGCAGACCGTTAGCGCTGGACTTCTCGCTTGCACATCGTCTGCTGCAACAGGCCATCGGCGCAGCAAATGAATTAAAGGTGCCAGTGGTGATTTCGCTGGCAGACCGGCATGGCAATACCATCCTGACTTACCGGATGCCGGATGCCTTGCTGGTCAGTCTTGAGCTGGCACCGAAAAAGGCCTACACCGCCGTGGCGCTGAAAGCCGCAACGCACGAATTAAGCGCCGCGATCCAGCCCGGTGCCAATCTGTTCCAGCTTGAAGCCAGCACTGGCGGCAAAGTGGTGACGTTCGGTGGCGGTTATCCGCTTTATCGCGACGGTTATCTGGTAGGTGGATTAGGGATCAGCGGTGGCTCCGTTGAACAAGATATGAAGATTGCACAAGCCGCAATTCATGGATTACATCTGGGGAAAGAAGAATGAATAACACAGAGTTAGAAAGCTTAATCCGTACTATTCTGACTGAACAACTGACACCGGCGGCAACAGAAACATCGGCCTGTACCAGTACACCGGTGGCACTGTTTAATGACGTAGACAGCGCCATCTGTGCGGCTCATGCCGCCTTTCTGCGTTATCAGGATGCACCATTAAAAACCCGTAGCGCCATCATTGCCGCTATCCGGGCCGAAATAGCCCCTTGCATTCCCGAACTGGCAGAGCGCGCAGCAACAGAAACCGGGATGGGAAATACTGCCGATAAGATATTGAAAAACAAGGCTGCATTAGAAAACACCCCCGGTATCGAAGATCTGAAAACCACCGCACTGACCGGCGACGAAGGCATGGTCTTGTTTGAATATTCACCATTTGGTGTGATCGGCTCTGTCGCGCCCAGCACTAATCCGACTGAAACCATCATCAATAACAGCATCAGTATGCTGGCCGCCGGTAATGCCATCTATTTCAGCCCGCATCCCGGTGCGAAAAATGTCTCGCTATGGCTGATCAGCAAAATCGAAGAGATCGCCTTCAAAACCTGTGGCATCCGCAATCTGGTGGTCACAGTCAAAGAACCAACTTTTGAAGCCACCCAGCAGATGATGGCACACAACAAAATCGCGGTGTTAGCCATCACCGGCGGCCCCGGTATCGTCAATATGGGGCTGAAAAGCGGGAAGAAAGTGATTGGTGCCGGTGCCGGAAATCCGCCTTGTCTGGTCGATGAAACCGCTGAAATTGTCAAAGCGGCAGAAGACATCGTGGCAGGCGCTTCTTTCGACTACAACCTGCCCTGCATTGCGGAAAAAAGCGTGATTGCCGTGGATTGCATCGCCGATCAGCTCATTCAGCAGATGCGTGAATTCGGTGCCTATCAGATTACCGATCCGCAACAGATCGCCCAGTTACGTGAAGTCTGCATCCAGAAAGGCGCGGCCAACAAGGCTCTGGTCGGCAAAAGCCCGGCAACCATTTTGGAAGCAGCTGGTCTACCCTGCCCGGCTAAAGCACCACGTCTGATCATTGTGGAAGTACCGGCAGATGATCCGTTTGTGGTCGTCGAACAGCTGATGCCGGTGCTGCCGATTGTGCGTGTCGATAACTTTGAGCAGGGCCTGCAGCTGGCGCTGAAAGTCGAAGATGCTCTGCACCATACCGCCATGATGCACTCTCAGAACGTCTCACGTCTGAACAAGGCCGCACATCTGATGCAAACCTCGATTTTTGTCAAAAATGGTCCGTCTTACGCCGGTATCGGGGTCGGCGCCGAAGGCTTTACCACCTTCACTATCGCGACCCCAACCGGTGAAGGTACAACCTCGGCGCGTACGTTCGGCCGTCTGCGTCGCTGTGTACTGACCAATGGTTTTTCAATTCGCTAAGTTCTGATGAGGCTGGAATAAATGAACAAGTTTTTAGTCAGTACAAAAATCTACAGCGGTATTAACAGTCTGGATGTACTGAAACGGTTTAACGGGAAAAAGATCTGGGTCGTCTGCGACAGCTTCTTAGCGAAAAGTCCGGCATATACCCGGCTCGAAGCCCTGTTGGCACCACAAAACGAGGTTCATTTATTCAGTGATATCACCCCCGATCCCAGCATTGCCATCGTGGTGGCTGGGATCACCCAATTCAATGTCGTCACACCCGATATCGTCATCGGCTTTGGCGGCGGTTCCGCCATTGATGCCGCCAAGGCCATTGTTTATTTCGCTCGCCAGCAAGGGCGTGATATCGAAACTTGTATTGCCATTCCGACGACCAGCGGTACCGGCTCGGAGGTCACCAGCGCTACCGTGATCAGCGATCCGGAAAAAAGCATTAAATATCCGATATTTGAAGACAGCATCTATCCGGACATCGCCATTCTGGATCCGTCCCTGGTGGTCACCGTACCACCGGCCATTACTGCCAATACCGGCATGGACGTGCTGACACACGCGCTGGAAGCCTATGTATCGAAAGGCGCGAGCGATTTTACCGATGCGCTGGCTGAAAAAGCCGTACAGTTGGTGTTTCAATATCTGCCAACGGCCTGTGTTAAAGGCGATTGTCTGCAAACCCGCAGCAAAATGCACAACGCTTCCGCCATGGCGGGCATGGCATTTAGTCAGGCTGGGCTGGGCTTAAACCACGCCATCGCGCATCAACTGGGCGGCCAGTTTCACATCGCTCATGGTCTGGCGAACTCATTATTGCTGACACAGGTAATCAGTTTTAATGCTGCCAGTGATGCCCGAGCGCTGAAACGCTACGCGCGCATGGCCAAACATTGCCTGTTCTGTGCACAGGATGCCGGAGATAAAGCCGCGCTTAACCAGCTACTCAATCACATCCGCCAGTTACAGAAAACCATCGCCATTCCCACCGCGCTGCACACGCTGAAAATCACCGGGAAACAGGTCCGCGATTGTTTACCCGAAATCATTCGTGCCGCACAGGCGGACAGCACCTTAAAAACCAATCCGAGTCCGATTGCCGATCAGGATATTGCCCGGATTGTTGAGGCCATTTTATGAGTGAAAACCTTTTAAACGCGCAGGAACAACGGGTTCAGCAAACGCTGGCCGCGATCCCGGCAGCACAAATCCCGGAACGGGTTCGTCAGGCAGGCATCGTCGGTGCCGGTGGCGCCGGATTTCCGACCTACGTGAAATTGCAGGCGCAGGCTGAAATTTATCTGGTGAATGCCGCCGAATGCGAGCCGATGCTGAAGGTCGATCAACAGCTGATGGCGCAGCATGCTGCACAACTCGTCCGCGGTTTGCGTTACGGCATGGCCGCCACCGGCGCCAAAGAAGGCATCATCGCGCTGAAAGCCAAATATAAGACTGCGATTGCCGCGTTAGACCCGCAACTGCCCGCCAATATCCGCATTCATATTCTGCCGGATGTTTACCCGGCCGGTGATGAAGTGATCACCATCTGGCAGGCCACCGGTCGCCGTGTGCCACCCGCCGCACTGCCGATCAGTATCGGTGTGGTCGTCAATAATGTGCAGACCTTGCTGAATCTGGCTGCTGCACTGGAAGACAATCAGACCGTTACTCAGCGCACACTGACCATCAACGGCGCGGTCAGAAATCCAATGACCATCACCGTGCCGCTGGGTGTCAGCCTGCGCGATGTACTGGCACTGGCAGGTGGCGCCACGATTCCCAATCCGGCCTTTATCAATGGCGGCCCGATGATGGGCAAACTGGTGACTGACCTTGATGCGCCGGTCACCAAAACCACCGGCGGTCTGCTGGTGCTACCAGAGAACCATCTGATCATTCAGCGCCGCAAGCGCAGTGATGACGCCATTCTGAATATGGCGAAAACGGTGTGCGAACAGTGCGGTTTGTGCACCGAACTCTGTCCGCGACACATCATTGGTCACGAGCTGCCACCGCATCTGCTGGTACGGGCGATGAACTACCAGCAGGTCGCGACACCTTCCATTTTGTTATCGGCACTCACCTGCTCCGAATGCAGCGTCTGTGAAAGCTATGCCTGTCCGGTCGAAATTTCGCCGATGCGCATTAACCAGTTACTGAAGAAACAGCTGCGTGCTCAGGGCGCCCGCTATCAGGGGGAATTACGTCCACAGGATGCAATGGCGGAATACCGTATGGTGCCGATCAAACGACTGGTTTCACGTCTGGGTCTCGAGCCGTATTACCACGAAGCACCGTTCACAGTTCTGTCATGGCAACCGGAAAGCGTCACTATTCCGCTGCAACAACATATCGGCGCTCCGGCAGAAGCCTGCGTACAGGTTGGCGATCAGGTCATGGCTGGCCAGTGTATTGCGCAGCCCAAAGCCGATGCGCTGAGTGTCGGCATCCACGCCAGCATTTCCGGTCAGATCACGCAGGTCTCACCAGGCTGCATCACTATAAGAAGAGGATAACCATGTATCACGCAATCGGATTGGTTGAATTGAACAGTATCGCCAAAGGCATTCAGGTCACCGACGTGATGCTGAAAAGCGCGAACGTGGATCTGCTCAGTGCCAAAACCATCTGCCCCGGCAAATACATCGTCATGGTTGGCGGTGAAATAACGGCGGTACAGCAAGCGGTGCAAAACGGTGAACGCGAAGGCGGACATATGAAAGTCGACAGTTTTGTGCTGCCGAATGTGCATGCGTCTGTGTTACCCGCCATCAGCGGTGTCACCCCGGTCGAAAAACGTCAGGCACTGGGCGTGGTCGAAACCTACAGCGTCGCCGCCTGTATTGCCGCCGCCGACAGTGCCGTAAAAGCGGCCAATGTCACGCTGGTGCGCATTCATATGGCCTTCGGTATCGGTGGCAAATGCTATCTGGTGGTGAATGGTGATATCGCTGATGCCGCGACCGCCGTCAAAGCTGCCAGTCAGAGTGCCGGTGAAAAAGGATTGCTGGTACACAGTGCGGTCATTGCCAAACCTCACGATGCCCTCTGGCAACAATTAGTCTAATCAAGGTGATTTTATGCTGGAACAATTTCAAGCCAAAGAACGTGTCATACAGGAATACGTACCGGGTAAGCAGATCACACTGGCGCATCTGATCGCCAACCCGAATAAAGAACTCTACAAAAAACTTGGCCTGAATGAAGCAGCCAGTGCCATCGGCATTCTGACGATTACCCCGAGTGAAGGCGCCATCATCGCCAGCGATATCGCCACCAAATCCGGCGCAGTCACCATCGGTTTTATTGATCGTTTCACCGGCGCCGTCATCATCACCGGCGATGTTTCAGCCATCGAATATGCGCTACGTCAGGTCATCCATACGCTGGGCGACATGATGAAATTCAGCGCCTGCGAACTGACCCGGACGTAACCATCATGAAACGAATCATGCTGATCGGACAAAGCCAGTGCGGCAAAACCTCGTTAGTCCAGCGCCTGCAGGGCGACCCTATGGCTTACCATAAAACCCAGGCGCTCGATTATTGCGACTACGCTATCGATACACCGGGCGAATATCTGGAAAACCGCTGTCTTTACAGCGCATTGATTACCACGTCCTGCGATGCCGATGTGGTGGCGCTGGTGCAGAGTGCTGACAGTCCGCAATGCTTTTTTGCACCGATGTTTGCCACCGCGTTCAACAAACCCGTGATCGGCATCATCACCAAAGCCGACACCACGACTGACGGCCATGACCTCGATTTTGCCCGTCAGCAACTGATGCAGGCAGGAGCGCAGTCTCTGTTTATTACCTCTTCCGTTACCGGAGAGGGTCTCTCACCACTTCTGGAATATCTCAACTAAGCCGTAACCGGAGAAACACCCTATGTCGCAGAAAATAATGGCGATCAATGCCGGCAGCTCTTCCCTGAAATTTCAGCTCTTTTCCATGCCGGATGAACAGGTCATTACCAAAGGTCTGATCGAGCGGATCGGAAAACAGGATGCTATCTTCACTATTGAGTTTGCCGGACAGAAACAAAAGGAAACCTTGCCGGTCAGTGATCACCAACAGGCGGTTGATCATTTACTAAAGGTATTACTGGATCACCAGATCATCCGCTCGCTGGATGAAATCAGCGGAGTCGGTCATCGTGTTGCTCACGGTGGTGAAGCTTTCCGCGATTCTGCCCTGATCGACGATGCCGCACTGTACGAAATCGAACAGCTGAGCATCCTCGCGCCGCTGCATAATCCGGTTAATGCGATCGGGATTCGTGCTTTCCTGAAAGCCTTACCCCATGCGAAAGCCGTCGCGGTATTTGATACCTCCTTCCATCAAACCATGGCGCCGGATACCTATCTCTACCCGCTGCCCTATCGTTATTACACGGAGCTCGGCATCCGCCGTTACGGTTTTCATGGCACCAGCCATAAATATGTCAGCCAGGTCTGTGCTGAAAAAATGGATACACCTTTAAGTGAGCTGCGGATAATCAGCTGCCATCTGGGCAATGGTTCCAGTATCTGCGCCATTCAGCATGGCCGTTCGGTGAATACCTCCATGGGATTCACGCCACTGGCCGGTGTTATGATGGGAACCCGTTGCGGTGATATTGACCCATCCATCATGCCTTTTATCGCGCAGCGCGAAGCGAAAACGCCCGATGAAATGAACCTTCTGATCAATAATGAGTCCGGCCTGCTGGGAGTTTCCGGTGTCTCCAATGATTACCGCGATGTGGAACAGGCCGCGAAAAATGGCAACCCACAAGCACAACTGGCGCTGAGGATGTTCGCCAACCGTATCCGGGATTTTATCGGCAGCTATATAGCCCATATGGGCGGACTGGACGCCCTGATCTTTACCGGCGGCATCGGTGAAAACTCGCGCACCGCACGGGCAGCAATTTGCCATGCGCTGGATTATCTTGGCATTTCACTGGATGCCGGTAAAAATAATTCAAATGAAACCTTTATTCAACAATCTGCGGCACCTGTCAGCATCGCGGTGATTAACACCAATGAAGAACTGATGATTGCCCGTGATGTCATGAGAGTGTGAACTATGAACGGAAAAGTATGGCTGGTTGGCGCGGGTCCCGGTGACCCCTCCTTAATCACGGTAAAAGGTCTGCACTGTATTCGACATGCCGATGTGCTGGTTTATGATCGTCTGGTCTGTAAAGAACTGCTGGCGGAAGTACCGGCCGGCTGCGAGATGATCAATGTCGGAAAAACCCCGAACAACCACCCGATCCCGCAGGACGAAATCAATCAGATCCTGGTTGCCCAAGCCCTGATGGGACGCAATGTCGTACGGCTGAAAGGCGGCGATCCTTATGTGTTTGGCCGCGGTGGTGAAGAGGTCGAAACCCTGGCGCAATCCGGTATTCCGTTTGAAGTGATCCCCGGTATCACCTCGGCAATTGGCGGCCTGGCCTACGCCGGTATTCCAGTCACGCACCGGGACCATGCCTCTTCCTTCCACGTCATTACCGGGCATTTGCAGCAGGGTAAAGATCCGCAGGACTGGCCGACGCTGGCCAAGTTGCAGGGCACATTGGTCATTCTGATGGGGATGAGTCAGATTGAAACCATCTGCCAGCAACTGATTGAACATGGCAAAGCCGCTTCTACGCCAGCCGCTGCCGTAATGTGCGCCAGCCATCAGGTTCAGAAAATTGCACAGGGTACGCTCGCCACCTTGCCGCAGGATGTGCTCCGCGAAGGGATCAAATCACCGGCGCTGATTGTGATTGGCAATGTGGTCCAACTGCAGAAGCTGTTACAATTTACGCCGACCGTCATGCAACTGGATGAAATGATTGATCTCTCCACACTGGCGGAAGCGTTTTAATTACTCAGGAAGATAAGCATGGCAAAAAGCGGTCAGCATGGCGGGAATGTGCTGCAAATGGCAGAGCGGTACGGGCTGGCGCCGGATTCGATTCTGGATTTCAGCGCCAACATCAATCCGCTCGGCATGCCGGCATCGCTGAAACAGGCCATCGTGGATAATCTGACGCTGGCGGAACACTACCCGGACATCGATTATCAGCGGCTGCATGCTGCGCTCGCCCGCCATATCGGATGCAGCCCCCGCGCCGTTCTGGCCGGTAATGGTGCCACCGAGCTGATTTTCGCGCTCACGCATTATCTGCGCCCCAAAAAAGCCATGCTGCCCGTTCCGGGGTTTGCCGAATACCGGCGGGCGCTGGAGCGGGAATCCTGTGACATCGTGAATTACACGCTGCATGAGGCTGATGATTATCAGCCAACCGCCGCGTTGCTGGATGCACTGACGCCGGATCTCGATTGTCTGTTTTTATGCACGCCCAACAACCCGACCGGGCAACAACCACCGCAGGCACTGCTGCTGCAGATCCTTGACCGGTGTCGTGAATTGCAGATCACTCTGATTGTCGATGAATCGTTTATTGATTTTCTGCCCGGCCAGACCGGGCTGACGGCCAGCCTGAACGACTATCCGAATCTGTTCATCCTGCGTTCACTCACCAAGTTTTTCGCTATTCCGGGCTTACGTTTGGGCTATCTGCTCAGCTCAGATATGCAGGCTATCGACACCATGCGCGATCAGCGTGAGCCATGGACGATCAACGCCTTCGCCGCCCTTGCCGGTGAAACGGTTTTGGATGATCGGGGATATATTCAGCAAACGCACCACTGGCTACAGGCCGAACAGGAATATCTTTATCAGGCATTAAGTCAGTTCAGCGAATTGAAAGTCTGGCGTCCTGCCGCCAATTACATTTTCATCAGAAATCAACAAACTGAATTAAACCTGCAGGATGAACTGCTCAGACATCATCTGCTGATCCGTCACTGCGCCAATTATCCCGGCCTCAGCGATCAACATTACCGGGTTGCCATTAAAAGCCACGAAAATAACCAACAGCTGGTTGCCGCTCTGAAACAGGTATTCGGACATGGCTGAAGCGCGTTGTCCGGCCTCCTGCGGTGAACTGATCCAGGGCTGGGTGCTGGGCAGCGAGAAACTGATTTCCTGCCCCATCAACTGGTTCAGCACCGTTGAAGTATGTGACGGTGCCCCGGATGCCCGTGAACGCCCGCGAATGCGCGACATGCTGAAACGGGTTCTCCGGCATTTTGATCTACCGGAAGAACTGCACCAGATGCTGCGGATCCGTTTTGATTCCACCATTCCGGTGGCCAAAGGCATGGCCAGCAGTACCGCCGATATTGCGGCAACCGCCGTGGCAACCGCCCGCCATCTGAATCAGCGTCTGACAGAACAGGAAATCGCGGATATCTGCTTGCAGATAGAGCCCACCGACAGTACGATTTTCAGCGATCTCACATTATTTGATCATAATACCGGTCAGACTCAAATTGGCCACAACTGGTCGCCAGAATTAAATATTCTGATCCTGGAAAGTGAACAACAACTGATTACCGCCGACTATCACCGGCTTGATCGCCGGCACGCATTACTGGCAAATGCCGGTAAACTGGAACAATCCTGGATTTATTTTCAGGAAGCAGCCCGAAATAATGATATTTATAAATTAGGACAAGCCGCAACGCTCAGCGCCGAAGCCAGCCAGAATATATTACCCAAACCCGCATTTGATAAATTGCTTAAATTGATCGAAACCCATGATCTTTATGGATTGAATGTCGCACACAGCGGCACCGTAGTGGGTCTGTTTTTTAATGAAAATAGGCATGATATTGAACGGATCTCCAGAGAAATCAATGAAATGGGGCTAAACAAGCTTTATCCGTATCGCCATTGTTCACATATGATTACAGGCGGTGTCCGTTAGTCGAACAGTAAAGCAAATAAAGGTCATTAAATTTATATTCTACGGAATTGCTTTTAGCGATATAACCAATAGCACTTTCTTATAAAAAGAGCGATGGCAATGAAAAGCATCACTATCAATGACAGAAAAATAATCCCCTCTAAAATTGTCTGTGTCGGCAGAAATTATGTTGAACATATCATGGAACTGGAAAATGAAATTCCGGATGAAATCCTGATATTCATGAAACATAATTCCGCCATCAGCAATGAACTCCTTTCATATCATCAGGAACCACTCAGTTATGAAGGCGAACTCTGTTTTCTTTATGAAAAAAACAGATTTTCCGCGATTGGTTTTGGCCTGGATCTCACTAAACGGCAACTTCAGACGACACTGAAAAAAAAAGGCCTGCCCTGGGAACGAGCAAAATCTTTTGATGGTTCCGCCGTATTCAGCAACTTTACCGAAATATCAGATCACGATAAAAACCTGTCATTTTCATTGGATATTAATGGCAAACGGACACAATACGGTCAGATAGACCTCATGATCCATAAACCCGAACAGATATTGCAAGAAATACGCTCGTTTATAACGCTGAATGATGGCGATATCGTCATGACCGGATCACCCAAAGGTGTTGGCGTGATACATCAGCATGACCTGTTTACAGCAAATGTCATGGTTGATGATAAAATCGTTACCCGTGGCGAATGGATTGCCCGATAGGCCAGAAATTCTTTTCCCGGCCAGAGATCATCATTTGTCTGCCCAGATTCGTATATCTAAATGATAAAGTACCCATGTAAAATGGGATAACTGATTGAATCGGGAATTATTTATGAATTTTGATCTCTTCTGGCTACTCAAGGCGATGCCTGCGGTCATCATCGGACTGACTGTTCACGAACTGGCTCATGCATACACGGCGTACAAGCTGGGCGATATGACCGCACGGAATGATGGCCGTCTGACATTAAATCCGCTGAAACACATCGACCCGCTGGGTTTTCTGCTAATTATCATTGCCGGCTTCGGCTGGGCAAAACCGGTGAGTTTTAATCCGGATAACCTGAAAAAAAGACACCGGGATGAGATCCTGATTTCACTGGCGGGCCCCTTTTCCAATCTCTTGCTAGCAATCCTGTTTCTGGTGATTGCCCGGATTTTATTCATTTTCCCTTACTTTGAAGCGCCTTCCGGATTTGCGGTCATCAACCTGCTGATTGTGTGGAGTCTCATCAACGTCGGCTTGTTTGTCTTTAACCTGATCCCGATCCCGCCGCTTGATGGCTCACATCTTTACACCACGTTTTTGCAGAAAACCAATCCTCAGCTGCTAAACACTATCTACCGATATGGCACTTTAGGTTTACTGCTGATTATCCTGATCCAGGCCAACACGGATATTCAAATCCTGCCTCTGGCGCCGTTGATCAAGGGAATCATCCATTTCTTTATCTCGCTGCTCCAGTTCCGGTAAATGAACTATTATAAAATTTTCGAATAAATCGGTGCTTATCTCTTCCCGAAAGCGGGAAAAGATGTTTAAATTCCCACTCACTTATTATGCATAAATATGCATGATTAAAATGACAGCAACAGATTACGGGGAGCAATGCACAGACCCGGCGTGGTAGTGCGTTGTTCCATAGTTCTTTCGGGCAGGATATAAAAATATGACAACTATTCTCAAGCATCTTCCGGTTGGCGAACGTGTTGGTATCGCTTTCTCTGGTGGTCTGGATACCAGTGCTGCACTGCTGTGGATGCGCCAGAAAGGCGCGGTACCTTATGCTTATACCGCAAACCTGGGTCAGCCGGATGAAGAGGACTATGATGCGATCCCTCGCCGCGCCAAAGAATATGGTGCAGAAGAAGCTCGTCTGATCGACTGCCGTAAACAGCTGGTTGCTGAAGGTATTGCTGCCATTCAGTGCGGCGCATTCCACAACACGACCGCTGGCGTAGCCTATTTCAACACCACTCCGCTGGGCCGTGCAGTCACCGGTACCATGCTGGTTGCCGCGATGAAAGACGATGGCGTCAACATCTGGGGTGACGGTTCAACTTACAAAGGTAACGATATCGAACGTTTCTATCGTTACGGCCTGCTGACTAACGAATCTCTGCAGATCTACAAACCATGGTTAGATACTGACTTCATCAATGAGCTGGGTGGCCGTCATGAAATGTCAGAATTCATGATCAAATCTGGTTTCGACTACAAAATGTCTGTAGAGAAAGCCTACTCTACCGATTCCAACATTCTGGGCGCGACTCACGAAGCGAAAGATCTGGAATTCCTGAACTCCAGCGTCAAGATCGTTAACCCGATCATGGGCGTGAAATTCTGGGATGAAAACGTGAAGATCCCGGCTGAAACCGTGACCGTTCGTTTTGAACGTGGTCATCCTGTAGCGATCAACGGTATCACTTTCGCGGATGACGTCGAAATGATGCTGGAAGCTAACCGCATCGGTGGTCGTCACGGCCTGGGCATGAGCGATCAGATCGAAAACCGTATCATCGAAGCGAAAAGCCGTGGTATCTATGAAGCACCAGGTATGGCGCTGCTGCACATCTGCTACGAGCGTCTGGTGACCGGTATCCACAACGAAGACACCATCGAGCTGTATCACGCGCATGGCCGTCAGCTGGGCCGTTTCCTGTATCAGGGCCGCTGGTTCGACTCTCAGGCACTGATGCTGCGTGACGCTTCTCAGCGTTGGGTTGCCAGCGCGATCACCGGTGAAGTGACTCTGGAACTGCGTCGTGGTAACGACTACTCCATCCTGAATACCGTATCTGACAACCTGACTTACCAGCCAGAACGTCTGACCATGGAAAAAGGCGAGTCAACATTCTCTCCGGACGATCGTATCGGTCAGCTGACCATGCGTAACCTGGATATCACTGATACCCGCGCTAAACTGCACAACTATGTTGAAACTGGTCTGCTGAGCACTTCTGCTGGTACCGGTGTTCCACAGGTAGAACATAAGTAATTCTGCGTTTACCACCCCTTGCCGGGGTGGTTTTTAAAAGATAGTAAAAAGGGGCATTGAAAAACAATGCCCCTTTTTTAATTTCCGATATTCAGTGCAACACGCCTGTTACCTGCCCTAACGGTAACGAAGCTTCATCCCTAGGATCACAGACGCCAGTGCCAGCGTGATACCGTTGGAGGCGATAATCGAGATCTGACCATGGCTGAAACCGTAAATACACCACAGCAAGACACCGATAGTAAAAGCAACATACATCACCAGTGAAATACCCGATACATCGCGGGTTTTCAGAATTTTAAAAACTTGCGGGATAAACGATCCGGTGGTTAAACACCCAGCAACCAGCCCGATCAGTTCTGTGACAGATGCATCCATGATTTGACTCCAGAAATTGCCATAAAAAACATCCCCTTCCAGAGAAAGGGGATGAACATGAGCACGGGATAACAAAATTTTATAATTCTTCGCCGTTTGACTTGATCACGTTCTGATACCAGAAGAAGCTCTTCTTGCGGCTACGCGCCTGAGTACCGGTGCCATCATCATGTTTATCAACATGGATGAAACCATAACGTTTGCGATATTCACCGGTTGTGAACGAGACGCAGTCAAGGCAGCCCCATGGGGTGTAACCCATCAGATCAACACCATCGATAGTGACCGCTTTCTTCATCTCTTCAACATGTGCTTTCAGGTAATCAATGCGGTAGTCGTCATTGATTTCGCCGTTCGCTTCCACTTTATCAATCGCACCAAAACCGTTTTCAACGATAAACAGTGGTTTCTGATAACGCTCGTAAAGCACGTTCAGTGAGTAACGCAGACCTACCGGGTCAATCTGCCAGCCCCAGTCAGACGCTTTTACGTGTGGGTTTTTCACGCTGCCCGCGAAACCAGAAATCCCGTTTCCTGCAGCCACCGCGTCTGCTTTCACAGCATTCGACATGTAGTAGCTGAAACCAACGTAATCACAGGTACCTTCTTTCAGGATCTGTTTATCTTCTGGTTCCATCTTGATGTTGTAGCCTTTACGTTCCCACTCTTTCAGCGCATAAGACGGGTATTCACCACGCATATGCACGTCACCGAACAGGAAGCGATCATGCATGGATTCCTGCGCGTACATCATGTCATCCGGATGGCATGAGAATGGATACAACGGAACAAACGAAATCATGCAGCCGATTTTGAAATCTGGGTTGATTTCGTGGCCCAGTTTCACCACTTTGGCGCTGGCAACCAGCTCGTGGTGAACAACCTGATACATCATCTCTTCAGGACGTTCATAATCATTAAAAACAACACCAGAGCAGCAATAGCCGAATAACGGATATTCATGGTTCTTCTGGTTATTGATTTCGTTAAACGTCATCCAGTATTTCACTTTTTTGGTGTAACGTTTCATGACAACTTCGGAATAACGCACGAAGAAATCAATGACCTTACGGTTTGCCCAGCCACCGTATTCTTTGACCAGGTGGTTTGGCATTTCAAAGTGAGACAGGGTGATAACAGGTTCAATGCCATGTTTCAGTAATTCGTCAAACATGTCATCGTAAAACTTCAGACCTGCTTCGTTCGGTTCCAGTTCATCACCGTTCGGGAAAATGCGGGTCCAGGCAATCGAGGTGCGGAAACATTTAAAACCCATTTCAGCAAACAGTGCGATATCGCCCTTGAAGTGATGGAAGAAATCGCTCGCTTCATGGTTCGGGTAATAAACACCGTCTTTTACTTCGCCGGTAATAACACGGTCAACCCCGTGTGAGCCACCTGATAATACGTCACAGATGCTGGCGCCTTTTCCGCCTTCGTTCCAGCCGCCTTCAACCTGATGCGCCGCAACTGCCCCACCCCACAAGAAATCCTTCGGCAACTGACTCGTCATAATCTCTACTTCCTAAATGACATTTGCTGATAATTTTTACTATTAAATTCGTTAGCTAACAGCGTATTAGCCCATCATGGCCAGCGCATCTGCGAGGATTTTATCACCACGCATCATGCCGTAATCCATGCTGTTGATCACCGCGATTGGTTTACCTGCGGCATCGGCTTTTTTCTTGAATTCTTCAAATTTGTATTTGATTTGAGGCCCTAACAGACAGCAGTCATATTTAGGCAAGGTAGTATCAAACTC
Source organism: Tolumonas osonensis (assembly GCF_014202415.1). Taxonomy (GTDB): domain Bacteria; phylum Pseudomonadota; class Gammaproteobacteria; order Enterobacterales; family Aeromonadaceae; genus Tolumonas; species Tolumonas osonensis. The sequence continues at coordinate 19,431 of NZ_JACHGR010000002.1, read as the reverse complement.
TTCCATGGCTACCGCAATGATCTCGACTTCCACGCCTTTCTGAGCAGCTGCTTGCTTCATTTTGTTTACAACCATACTGGTAGACATGCCTGCAGCGCAGCAGAGAAAAATTTTCTTCATAGTAAAGCCCTCTTATATGTTCCGTGATGGTGTGTCTGAGAGAGACTATACAACAACCAGAAACCGGTTTCAGCAACCGGTTTCATTTTTTTTGATGAAGATCTCAGGAATCGTGATTTATGCATCCGGCGTGAAGATAAGGATGGGTGACGATTGAGTGGTAGCGGATACTCTTGAGCCTGTTATTTGCGCCCAATCAATGCGGCGCAGATAAAAAATTTTTTCTGGCCGTTACTGTCTTTTTTGATCCGGGCAATGACCTCTTCATGCATGACCAGTTCCCAGTTATTGCATCGCGAACCTGGTAGCTTAAAACCTGAACACCTCAGATATTCCATGAAAAGATGAGCATTATTGATTTCGGTTAGATGTGAGTCTCTCATTTGCAAAGCGCCTCCATTTCTGATCGAAAAAAATACAACTACACATATAATACAATCTAGTTGCACTTTGCAATCTGTCAACGGACTCAAAAAATCAACCAGGATAATTCGCTGAAATCAATTGTAATCGACCAATAATCCAGCAGGAACACCCTCTTTTATGACCAGCTTTCGCGTAATATCCTGTAAAACGCTCTGTAACATTTCTTCCATGGTCGGATGATAAAAAGGCAGTTCCAGTAAACTTTCAGCCGTTTCCCTTCGCTGTATTGCCCAGGCAAGCAGGTGCGCCAGATGTTCGCCATCGGCAGCAAAAATTGAAGCGCCCAATAACTGTCCGTTCCGGGCATCGGCATAGACACGCAACAGACTACCCTCCGCCCCCAGAATGCGGGCTCGACCATTACTTTCGCCGGAAGCACCGGCAATAACTGTATTGTTCAGATCCAACTCATCAAAACGAGCACCTACGGAGCAAATATCCGGATCAGTGAATGCGATACCCACTGAAATTTTGCGGCGAAACCGGGTTACGGATTCCCGGACAGCGTTATAGCCGGCAACCGCACCTTCCTCGGAAGCTTCATGCATCAGCGGACGAAAACCATTGGCGTCCCCGGTAATAAATACCGGTAAATTGCCGATCTGCAAGGTCGCATGATCAAATACCGGCATGCCCCGATCACCGATCGGAAATCCCGCTTCAGCCAAACCCAGCGTGTCGATGTTGGGACGACGGCCTAATGCACAGAGCAGCAGATCCACTTCTGCCTGATTATCACCACTACGCAACAGAACACCTTGCTCTGTCCGTTCCACACTCACGGGGTTGTTCAGCCACATCGTCATCTCAGAACCAAATTGCTCAATTACACGCTGAGCCACATCAGGATCTGAAATACCCGCAACCACCGGTGCCAGATCCGCTCCGAACACGGTGACACCCAGCCGGGATAACGCCATCCCCATCTCCAGACCAATAGCGCCCAGACCAAGAATACCTACCCGCTTCGGTAAAGAGGTCAGTTCAAAGAATTCATCAGTGGTTACCAGTCTGTCTTTTACCGAATCCAGCCAGGCCGGAATAACCGGTCGTGAACCCGTAGCGATCACCACGGAAGTGGCGCGGATGGTTTGTTTATCTCCGCCATTCGTTACTTCAATAACGGCAGGTTCCAGAAAGCGGGCCTTTCCCCTGATGAGGTGTTCGCCCACCGCCAGCGCTTTCGCGGCAGCCCCTTTAGTGAATTTATCCCGTTGCTGCCGCAACGCATCCCAGGTCGCGGCAAGATCGATGGTTAAAGAATCGGTTCCCGCTACCCCGATTGCCTTCAGTTCATTACGTGACGCCCAGAGCTTTCCGGCATGCAGTGCCACTTTGGATGGCATACAACCTACCCTCGCACAGGTTGTACCGAGCGGACCAGTATCGATCAGAACAAAGGATTTACGGGCCCGGCGAACCTCGCGTAATGCATAAAGCCCTGCGGTCCCGGCACCAATAATTGCAACGTCAGTAATAATGTCGGCAGTCATATTACTTCCTCCGGCTACTGTCTTTGTGCACTCGGGCGATCAGCAAATGCACTACACTATATTAGAATTATATAATATATATTCATTAATCACTGCTATAGTTGATATGTCATTATTGACTGTACTGAGAGTACTTTATGCAAAGAGTAATTATAGCTGGTGTTTTGACACTATTTTTATCTGCAACTGCCTCTGCGGCAGACGCTTTTACCGATGCCATGCAACAAGCTTATGTACCGTATCGGGTAGCACTGTTTAAAACCAATAACGGAACACCGGACGAAGCGCTTAAGAGCGTTCAGCAGGCAAAACTCGCATGGACGAAAATCACAGATCAATTTTCAGCTCAGGCTCCTGCCCCCTATGATCGTGATGAAAATTTTGCAGCAACCTTAAAGCAGGTAATGCAGATTTATGATCAGGCAGAAAGTCAGGTGACGCAGAAACAGCTCGTTCAATCACACGAGACGCTGGAAAAAATCCGGAACACGCTGGCTGATTTGCGCCACCGTAATCAGGTCATCACTTACAGCGATCATATGAATGCGTATCATGCGGTGATGGAACAACTTCTGGAGGAAAACAAGGCGATATTGACAAAACCAGACGGTATCGAACAACTGATTGCTAAAGCCGGTGTGCTGACATATCTCAGCGAAAAACTCCGGGCGGAAGCGCCAGAGCAATATCGCAATCAGGCCGAATTCGCCAAACTCATTGAGAACCAGAATATGGCTGTCGATGCGCTGCAAGCCGCATTGTCCACGAAAGACAAACAAGCCATTCAGGCCGCGATAAGTAAACTGAAACAGCCCTATTCCCGATTATTCCTGAAATTCGGTTAATACCGGAAGAATCAATACACGCACACATGATGGGTTAAACAGATTTTTACCTGTTTAACCCATCATTTCATTTTTGCCATTGAACCATAAATTGTTCAAAAACGTCCGCCGGAACCGGTGGTGAAAACAGGTATCCTTGCCCGTAATCACATCCCATGGCGATCAACATGTTTTTCTGCTCTTCAGTTTCAACGCCTTCCGCAATCACTTTGATATTCAGTTTATGCGCCATCAGAATCATCGCTTCACATAAGGTCTGATATTGTTTTCCCTGAGATAAATTATTGATAAAAGACCGATCAATTTTAATGTAATCAATATCAAACTTATTCAGATATGATAGCGATGAATAGCCAGTACCAAAATCATCAATCGCCACTTCGATTTTTTTGTTTTTATATTTCTGTATCCGTTTTTCTACCGTACTGGTATTTTCTATCAGCATACCTTCGGTGATTTCAATAACAAAATTACTACCATTAACATCTAGATCGTCCAGCCAATCATGATGTTCTGATTTCTGTGTGAATTGAGCAGGAGATTTATTAATACTGATCTGAAAATCAGGACCAAATAATAAATTCCAGCGGTTTCCCTGACCAATTGCCTCATTAAAAACCCAATCACCTAATGGAACAATCAACCCTGTTTCTTCTGCCACAGGAATAAAGTCTGCCGGACTGATCATGCCGTGATCAGGATGGTGCCAGCGAATGAGCGATTCCGCCTTACTTATCGTGTTTTTACCAAGATCAACAATAGGCTGATAATAAAGAACAAACTGATTTTCTTTCAATGCCTGATGCAAGTCGACAATGAGGCGTTGCCGCATTTTTGCCGTTTCCTGCATTGAATACGTAAAATAACAATACCGGTTCCGTCCCTGTCTTTTTGCGCAATACATCGCTTGATCAGCATTTTTCAACAAGACATCTGCTTCAGTTGCATCTTTAGGATAAACCGTGATCCCGACTGAAGCAGAAATATATGTTTTCCTGCCTTCACCCAGTACAAATGGTCTCGATAAATCAGTAATAATCAGCTCAACAATATCATCCAGCCAACGGCCATCGCCTATTGCTGGAAGAATAACCGTAAATTCATCACCGCCAATTCGCGCCACTTCACCATAGTTGCTCACTATGTTTGAAATTCGCTGCGCGGCCATCTTCAGCAGGCTGTCTCCCACCGCGTGACCATAGCTATCATTGACATGCTTAAATAAATCAAGGTCAATTAACAATAGAGATAATGGCACACCAGAAAAAGTTGCCTTTTCTATTTCTCTTTTAAGACTCCGGTTAAACATATGCCGGTTTGGCAACTTGGTGAGAGAGTCGTAATTCTCATTTATCCATAGCTGCTTTTCTGTATTTTTTATTTTTGAAACATCAGAAAACATGCCAACCATGTATTTTTCTGTATTTCCGTCATTTTTTATCAGCATCAAGTTCATCATTTCCGGATAAACTTCGCCATTTTTGCGTTTATTCCAGTATTCACCTTCCCAATGACCTAAGGAATTAAGCTTATCATGCAGCGAAATAAGAAATGAATAATGACTATGCATATCAGGCAGCAGAACGGTCGGCAGTTTTCCAATAACATCCGCTTCAGCATAACCCGTGATCTGCGTAAATGCAGGATTAATGCTAATAATCTGATTATCGGAGTCCGTTACAAACATCCCCTGGCTACTGTTATGATAAACCAGATCAGCAAGTTCACGTTCACTGATATTGCTATTGCTTAACAAATTTGAAATGAAGGCTGATTGACCAGAATATAATTCTTCACTGGCTTTAAGTGCTTCTTCTGCCTGCCGGCGTAAGGCAGATTCCCTCATCATGTCTAACGTGCGGTTAAACAGACTGTCATACATATGCAATACAGTTTCGACCAGAACTTTGGCTGCGCCAGACATCTGCTGTTCTGCATTCAATTTAGCATTTTCAGCAGACATGCCCGATTGAAGCCCAAGACAAATGGCAGCCATCTTTTTATCAGAATCCAGAATATGATATGCCAGCCACTTGGCTAAAAAAGAAACAACACTCCGGATGGTATCATCAGAGTTTTCATCCTGATTGTTTTTCAATTGCTGAACTTCACGGAAAAAATCAGCATGCTCCTGTTCGTGTGCGATCAGACAACTATTTGTTTCTCCCAAATAATTTTTCCAGAGTTGTTCTTCGGCATTAAAGTGGTAGTCGGCATAATCCGCCAGTTCATCAAAAATGGCATTCAATGTCACCAAATGAGAACAGTCAGCCAGATGCGCAGCTAATCGGTTAAGGAGCTGAACCAGTTTTTTATGCTGTTCATCAATAGCCTCAATACCAGTTTCCAGATTGTCGTTCCATGGAAAAATTTCAAAAGACATAATGCACTCCCTGTCTATAATTCCAGACAAACAGATACCGATATGAAGATATTCAATGAAATCAAGACCAATGTCTAAAGTATAATCCGTTTGAGAATTATTGGTTCAAAACAAGTCCGATCCAGAGATAGTAGTACAAGGACAGGCGACACAAATATTGCCATTGGAACACGACTAAATAACCAGGCACAAAGCTGGTTTTTTGCTGAGATAAATGGCAACTCCGCTATCATGATCCACTCACGTTGATTTTAGACCGGAAGCTTTGCGTCCTGACCTTTCGGTTCAGTTTGCTATTAGCATTTACTAATATTTACTTGAGATACATCATAAAAAATATCGAGAAACCAATCAATCATGGCGATTGGCGTTCTGCTGGTTCTGTGTCGCTGAGCACACAAGAGAAATGAGCAACAAGCTACAGACTCTGACCTTCCCCTCCTGGATTGAATCAACCACCCTAGATTGAACAGGGATACAATATTGAACATAATATTTGCGACGGCGAATATTATGTAGTTTGCCATTCCCTCGTATCGGTTTTTGCAGGCAAAAAGAAACCCGGCGCTGATATCCACCAGCGCCGGGTTAATAAATCAAACGAACCAGCTACAGAAACAAAAAACGTTATTGAGGATGTTTTTTCTCGCGTTTAATGGCTTTCTTTTCCTTATGAGTCATGGCTGGTTTCTTTTTCGGTTCTTTATTGCTTTGCCAAATCTTGCCCATGATATTGCTCCTTTGATCGGAAACAGGTGCATATTAAGTATAGATCGGGATTGCTCCGGCAAATTGCTGATTGTGAGTAAAGTCACAGAGCGTGATTGTAACAACAAATGTAACCGGTTTCCTTGATAGTCTGTATCACATCGATGTTTCCAATGCCTATAAGATCAGGAGTAACGCAATGGCAAAAACACAACGTGAATTAATGACGGCGGGCGAATTTTACGATGCCGGGGATCCGGAGCTTTCAGCCGCCAGACACGCTTCTGCTGACCTGCAATTCGAAATCAACAATCTGCGTCCGTCTGATAAAGAAACCCGCAAAGAACTATTCCAGAAACTGATCGGTTCTTATGGCGAACAGTTCTACATTACTCCCCCGTTTCATTGCGATTACGGCTTTAATATTCACCTTGGCGAACGATTCTATGCCAATTTTGGCTGCACAATCCTGGATGTAGCACCTGTCACTATTGGTGACGATGTGATGTTTGGTCCATCCGTTCAGATAGTCACCGCTACCCACCCGCTGGATTCGGCAACACGTATCAGCGGGGTTGAATACGCAAAACCCATCACCATCGGTTCAAAAGCATGGCTGGGCGCCGGTGTTATCGTCTGTCCGGGCGTTACCATCGGCGAAGGTTGCGTGATTGGTGCGGGTAGCGTGGTAACCAAGGATATTCCGCCCTATTCCATTGCTGTCGGGAATCCGTGCCGGGTGCTCAGATCAACAACCTGAACAACATATCTATCAGTGACAGTCCATGAATTGATGGGTGATTGCAGGATGAGGGTTGACCGCACCTACTTTCATCGACGAAACTAATATCATCATTAACATTTTGATTACAAGTTATCATGGAACGCTTTATTGAACGCTTGATGTATTCTGCCCGTTGGATCATGGCTCCCATTTATCTGGGCCTGAGCCTTGCTTTGCTTGCATTGGGTATTAAGTTCTTTCAGGAAATTTTTCATCTTTTCACGGTGATTTTTTCCATGAAAGAAGTAGAGCTGATCCTCATCATTCTGTCGCTGATTGACATTTCACTGGTGGGTGGCCTGATTGTCATGGTCATGTATTCCGGATATGAGAACTTCGTTTCCCGTCTGGACCTTGATGATCATGATGACAAACTGAGCTGGTTGGGAAAGCTTGATGCCGGTTCGCTGAAAAACAAGGTCGCCGCCTCGATCGTCGCCATCTCATCGATCCATCTGCTGAAAGTGTTCATGAACACCGAGAACATCGCGGATGACAAGATCAAATGGTATCTGCTGATTCACATCACGTTTGTTATGTCTGCGTTTGCCATGGGCTATCTGGACAAACTCTTACGGGATAAAGATTCGACGCACTAGAAATGAAAAAGCCTGGTTGTTCTGACCAGGCTTTCAATCCGTTAGCGTTTCTTTAATGTTGGCAGCAACGCGGTAATAACTCCCATCAAAGGCAACCAGCCACAGAGCTGATAGACATACTCAATGCCGTAATGATCGGCCAGCTGACCAATCAGCGCGGCACCAATACCAGCAATCCCAAAGGCGAAACCAAAGAACAGTCCGGAGATTGTCCCTACCCGCCCCGGCACCAGTTCCTGCGCATAAACCAGTATTGCTGAAAACGCAGATGCCAGAATAAACCCGATGATGAAGGATAGTACCGACGTCCAGAACAGATCGGCATACGGTAACGCCAGCGTAAATGGCGCCACACCCAGAATAGAAAACCAGATCACCCGCTTACGGCCAACTCTGTCACCAATCGGTCCGCCCAATACCGTCCCGGCAGCAACGGCAAACAGGAAAATGAACAGATGATACTGTGCATTCTGCGCATCCAGCCCGAACCGATGCATCAGATAAAAGGTGTAGTAGTTTGTCAGACTCGCCATATAGAGGTACTTGGAGGTAATGAGCAGAAGCAGCACACCCAGCGCCAGAATAATGCTGTTACGTGACAAGCCGGTCTCCCGGTGTACCGGCGTCATTTTATTGCTGCGGTGCTGCTGACGATACCAGTTACCCACGTGCCATAAAATGAACATCGCCAGTAGCGCTGCCAGCGAAAACCAGGCCAGACTCCCTTGTCCCAGCGGGAAAATAATGGCCGCCGCCAATAGCGGTCCGGTTGCAGTTCCCGCATTCCCGCCGACCTGAAAAATGGATTGTGCCAGCCCGTGCCGGCCACCGGACGCCATGCGGGCAACACGTGACGATTCCGGATGAAAAACCGAGGAGCCTAGTCCCACCATTGCCGCAGCCAGCAATAAAAGCGGAAAGGTATTTGCCTGACTCAATAATAACAATCCGGAACAGGTTGACCCCATTCCCACCACCAGCGAATAAGGTTTCGGATGCTTGTCGGTATACAAACCAACCATTGGCTGTAACACAGAGGCGGTCAGCTGGTATGTCAGTGTCAGCAGGCCAATCTGGGTAAAATTCAGCGCGAAATTGCCTTTCAGCAATGGATAGATAGCAAAAATCAGTGACTGCAGCATGTCATTCAGAAAATGAGACGCACTGATAGCACCAAGAACACGAAAACGGGTATCGCTGTTTTTCGTCTGAGCAAGAGACTGTGTATTTTCCATAAGAAATTATTGCTGGATCAGGAATGCCGGAATGAAACATTCTACCGTGAAACAGATCACATCACCGGATTTTGTTATGTACATATCGGATATTTTTGTTCAATAAGCTCCGTAATAAACGGGGATTCATCCCTCGGATCCGATATCAGATAAACCCGGTGCCGGGCACGGGTTAATGCCACATAAAACAGCCGGCGTTCTTCGGCGTCAGGAAAGGTTTCTTTGCCGGGTAACAAAAATTCAAGTATCGGGTCAGTCGCCTTCTGCGAAGGAAAACCGTATTTCCCCTTATTCATCCCCAGGATAATGACGTAATCCGCCTCTTTTCCTTTAGAGGCATGCACAGACATCAACTCGATTTCCAGCTGCGGATATTTTTCCCCCATCTGTTGTCTCTGCATTACCGGATTATCATGACCAAACAGAAAATTAAACCGGGCCAGTACCGCTACCGTCGTTTTCCTCTCTGTTTGTTGTTCCGAAGCCTCCTGTTGAATCCGGTTCAGTGCCTGATGCAAACCAGATTCCGTGGCGGAAGTACGGATAAGATGAATTGCCGGATCCGGCACCACAGAAACCGCATTGATCGTTTTTGTCATCTGTTCCGGGTTTTTCAAGACAAACGCCGAGGCAACTTCACCGATCTTGTTGTTAAACCGGAACGTGGTGTCCAGTGCCGTCGTAGTCGTCGCACCAAATAACGCGTCAAATTCCCGGGTAAGGCGGATATCGCTTCCCGTAAACCGGTAAATGGACTGCCAGTCATCACCGACCGCGAAGAGTACGGCAGCTTCCCTTTGAGCCAGCAGTGCCTTGATTAAAAGCGCCCGCTCCTGACTGATATCCTGAAACTCATCTACCAGAATATGCTGATAAGGCGAGAAATAGCGGCCGGATTCAACATAACCGGTGGCCTTGACAATCATGTCCGTAAAATCGATTTCATTTTTCTCTGCCAGATGCTGTTCATAAGCATTCAGAACCGGCTCAAAAATCGACAGGAACAAGGAGAATCGTGCGGTATCCGCCTGTTTTTTCACAGCCGAGGTTAACGCTTTGAATGTCTGACGGGACTGTTTGAATAACATCAGAAAATCAGCCATTAACCTGGCAACGTCCGCCACTGGTTTCTGATAACCGGACGCAGCGCAAAACTGATTCAGCTTCTTCTTATATGCAGGATCGGACATCAGATGACGAATGACATCCTCGATGAATTGCAGATAGGCCGTATTGTTTTCCGCAAACGGCGTAATCACCGGCCATTTGCCTTCAACCTTCCCGATAATTTCCAGCCCGAGCGCATGAAAGGTTTTAATGACCGGGGTTGATTGCTGTAGCAGTGGCCGCAAACATTTATCCTGCCGCTCCTGCATCTCTTCTGCCGCTTTTCTGGCATACGCCAGCATCAGGATCTGCGCCGGCTGTGTTTGTCCGCTCATTAGCAGATATCCGGCCCTTCCGGTCATCGTACTGGTTTTCCCGGTACCAGCACCTGCCAGTACCAGATTATTATCTTCACTGATAACGCAGGCCCGGCGCTGCGCCGCAGTCAGCGGGTTCCGCTCAAGCTGATCAAAGAACGACTGGCAGCGTTGCAATTCCTGCCGGAGGAATTTGGCGTTCGCCCGTTTCCTTTTTTCCTCTGCCGTCGCCACAAAATCCGCCAGGGACTTTATAGCGGATAAATGCGCAGAAGTTGCAAAATGCTCCCGCAGCGGGACAGATGTCTTCGCGACCAGCTGACGACAGCGCGTGATTAATGCCCGGCCCTGAGAATGTCGCCGATACGCAGACGCATCAAGAAAATTTCTGATTTCGGTTTTAAGCTGTTTGGCTTCTTTGTATTCAGCCTGTAATAGTGGCTGAACGTGACTCTTTAACGCGTCATTCAGCGCCAGCGAAAACTGACGCAGCTGAGAAACAGAAAAGCCTTTATACAGATAGGACTTTTTGGCCGTAGACACAGACAAATGCGACCAGAATAACCGGCGCCGGATTTGCGGCAGTGAACTCATCCGGCTAAACGGCAATATCACCTTTTTCTTGCCATCCGAGATCTGCAACCCTTTGCTATGTAAAGTCAGAATCGATGGCGGATGGCCGAAAAGAAGGTTGGTCAGCCAGTTATTTCTGATTTCGAAAGTATTCATTTAATTGTTCAGCATTAATTCTGCATTTAAAGATATCACGATGAAAAGATGAACATTCAGCCTGATTGACTAAAATACTTAAGTACCGCTTTCAGTCTGAATTCAGCCCGGATACCCGGCTCCGATATTGCATACGGTACATTATTCGGGTGATTGTGCCCCTGCATGGTGATTTTTTCGCTGATCAGTGAATTTACATGCAGAAAAAATGGCAAATTGGACGATTTTTTGCTTAACTCGCACATCAATTTTTTACACCCGCAAACGGAGTGTCGTAAAGAGGATGACAACACATCATTACCAGCTTGAATTGTGGGATATTACTAAGCAATATCCTGGCTGTCTTGCGAATAACAAGATCAATTTGAAGCTCGAACGTGGTGAAATCCATGCACTATTGGGCGAAAATGGTGCAGGAAAGTCAACCTTGGTCAAAATCATTTATGGTTTGGTGACCCCGGACAGTGGTTCCATCATATGGGATGGGCAGGAGCTGCAAATCCGCTCTCCTTCTCATGCCCGTGAACTGGGCATCGGTATGGTGTTTCAGCACTTCTCGCTGTTTGAAACATTAACCGTCACGGAAAACATCGATTTATGCTTAACCCCTTCAATGCGGGAACAAATCGGTGATCTGGCAGGACGCATCCGTGAGCTGTCGGGAAATTACGGACTGAATATAGATCCAGATCGTTATGTGTTTAGCTTGTCCATGGGCGAACGCCAACGAGTCGAAATTCTTCGCTGTCTGATCCAGCAAGTAAAACTGCTTATTCTTGATGAACCTACCTCCGTGCTGACACCGCAGGAAGTGGACAGTCTGTTTGTGGTTTTACGCCAACTGGCGGCTGACGGCTGCACAATCCTGTTTATCAGCCATAAACTGAAGGAAGTGACCGCACTCTGTCATAACGCAACCATCCTGCGTGGCGGACGGGTTACCGGTTCCTGCATACCGGCTAATGAAACACCGGAAAGCATTGCCCGCATGATGGTGGGTGACAGTGCCATCGCGGAAACGTATGAGCGTCGCTCCAGCAAGACCATCAATCTTGCGGTAAAAGACCTGTCTCTGCCGGCACCTAATCCTTTCGCCTGCGCGTTGAAAAAACTGAACTTCTCTCTGCGTGGCGGCGAGATCCTCGGTATTGCCGGTGTGGCCGGTAACGGGCAGGAAGAATTGCTGAGTGCACTGAGTGGTGAATGGCAGAGTCCGCATAGTGATCAGATCATTATGAACGGAAAACCGGTGGGTCGTCTGAAGGTGGGCCGTCGTCGTCAGCTCGGTATGGCTTATGTTCCGGCAGAACGTCTGGGACACGGTGCCGCGCCGAAAATGAGTCTGCGTGAAAACCTGCTGCTGACCAACGCAACGCTGGGGTTAAAACGCTGGGGCTGGGTGAAATGGAACAAAGTGTCCGCCCGGACCCGCGATGTGATTGAGCAGCATCAGGTGAAATGCCATAACGAGCATGCACCGGCGCAATCGCTGTCTGGCGGCAACCTGCAGAAATTCATCATTGGTCGTGAACTGGCGCTGGAACCGAATGTGTTTGTCTGCGCTCACCCGACCTGGGGGGTTGATATCGGTGCAGCCAATGCGATCTATCGTGAACTGATGGAATTGCGCGATCGGGGCGCAGCTATCGTTGTGATCTCCGAAGATCTGGATGAACTGTTCCTGATCAGTGACCGTATTGCGGCTTTATTTGATGGTCACCTCTCGCCTGTCGTCAAAACACAGGAAACCAGCACGAATCAGATCGGTCAGTGGATGGCCGGACAATTTCTGGAGCAGGAATAAACCACCATGTGGCAATTTCAACCTCGTACCTTTATTCCATGGTATCTGCAGCTGGTCTCACCGTTAATTGCGGTGTGTCTGACTATCCTGCTGGGAATGGGATTATTTAGTTTTCTGGGCAAAGATCCGTTCCATGCCATGCATGTGTTCTTCATCAGCCCGCTTTCCGATGGTTACAACATCGGCGAGTTATTAGTAAAAACCGCACCGATGCTGCTTTGTGCCATCGGTCTGGCGCTTTGCTACCAGGCAAACTTGTGGAACATCGGCGCTGAAGGCCAGCTGTTACTGGGTGCGGTCGTCGGTAGTGCGGTCAGTCTGCAATTTGCCGACAGCTCGATGAGTGTCTGGCTGGCCATGATTGCCGGTATTCTGGCTGGCATGGCCTGGTCAGGTATTGCGATTGCCCTGCGGCAATGGTTCAACAGCAATATCATCCTGACCACCATCATGCTGAACTACATCGCGCTGTATACGCTGCAATGGGCGGTACATGGCCCGCTCAAGGATCCGGAAGGCATGGGCTTCCCGGAATCCGCCTTGTTTGCCGATACACAGTTACTGCCTATTCTGATTGAAAATACCCGCGTCCATCTGGGTGTTCTCTTCGCCTTGCTGGCAGCGATCCTCTCCTGGGTATTACTGCGTTTCAGCTGGCTGGGTTTCCAGATCCGGGTATTGGGTCACGATGAGTCCTCCGCGCATTATGCCGGATTCTCAATCCGCCGTTTACGCTGGGGCATCATGTTGTTCTCCGGCGCATTGGCCGGTCTGGCCGGTGCCAGTGAAGTATCCGGTCCGATTGGTCAGTTGATTCCGGCGGTATCACCAGGCTACGGCTATGCCGCAATTATCGTGGCGTGGCTGGGTCGTCTACATCCGCTGGGCATGTGCGTTTCAGGTCTGTTCCTGGGATTGATCTACATGGGCGGCGATATGGCACAGATCGAACTGGGCGTACCAACCGCCATTACCGGTTTGTTCCAGGGCTCATTACTGTTCCTGTTACTGGCAAGCGATTTCCTGCTGCGTTATCGCCTGGTTAAAGTGAAATCTAAGGAAACTCAGAATGGATAATGAACTGCTTCTGCAAATTCTGACGGCAGCCATTAAAACCGGAACGCCGTTGCTGCTGGTTGCCTTGGGTGAAATGATTTGTGAAAAATCAGGCGTACTGAACCTCGGTCAGGAAGGCATGATGCTGATGGGCGCGGTATGTGGCTTTATCGCTGCTTCCAGTTCCGGCTCCCTGATGTTTGGCGTCATGATGGCCATGCTGGCCGGCACCCTGATGTCACTGCTGTTTGGCGTGATCAGTATGCACCTGCGGGCCAACCAGGTGGCAACCGGTCTGGCGCTGACGATTTTTGGTACCGGTCTGAGTGCTTTTGTGGGTTCGGCATATGTCGGTCAAACCGTTAAAGGCTTTCAGGCTGTTGTGATCCCGGGGTTGTCTGATATTCCGTTTATCGGTGCCCTGCTGTTTAAACATGATCCGCTGATTTATCTGAGCTGGCTGCTGGTTATCGTTGTCGGCTGGTTCTGTGTTAAAACCCGTGGCGGCCTGACTCTGCGTGCCGTTGGCGAAAATCCGCATAATGCGAACGCGATTGGCTTGCCGGTACTGAAAGTCCGTTACCTGGCCATTCTGTTTGGCGGCGCGATGGCGGGTCTGGCCGGTTCATACATGTCACTGGCCTATACACCGATGTGGATGGAAAACATGACCGGTGGCCGCGGCTGGATCGCACTGGCACTGGTTGTATTCGCCTCATGGAAAACCAAGAATCTGGTGCTGGGCGCTTACCTGTTCGGTATTGCCAGCATCATGCATCTGGTCCTGCAGGGTCTGGGCATGAAGATCTCCCCTAACCTGCTGGCGATGTTGCCGTATCTGGCAACACTGATTGTGATGATTTTTATCGGTTCGAACCGGATGAAAGAAAAACTGTCTGCCCCGATGTCACTGGGCCAGACCTTTGATTCCAGAGTATAATTTTTCATCTATTACTTTTGCTGTGTGATTGATGAGCCGCAAGCTTTAGCTTGTGTTTCTTAAAATGATCGGAGAAAAACACATGAAGACAAGGATTTTCCGCTTACTGGCTGTCGCCGCGTTAACTGCAGGTTGCTCTCTTGCAGCCGCCGCAGAAGAACCTATGAAAGTTGGTTTTGTTTACGTTGGCCCTGTTGGCGATCATGGCTGGAGCTATGAGCACGACCGCGCACGTAAAGAACTGGAAAAAGCACTGCCAGGTCAGGTTAAAACCACTTTCGTGGAAAACGTGGCTGAAGGTGCCGATGCAGAGCGCGTTATTACTCAGCTGGCGAAAAGTGGCAACAAGATTATCTTTACCACTTCTTTCGGCTTCATGAACCCGACTCTGAAAGTTGCGAAAAAATTCCCTAATGTGGTTTTTGAGCACGCGACCGGTTATAAACGCACCAAAAACGTAGGCACCTACATTCAGCGCGCCTATGAAGGCCGTTATGTTGCCGGTGTTGCCGCAGGTCTGCTGAGCAAATCTAACACCATCGGTTACATCGCTTCCTTCCCTATTCCGGAAGTATATCGTGATATCGACGCTGTATTCCTGGGCGCGAAATCCGTTAATCCGAATGTAAAAATCAAAATCGTTTGGGTGAACTCCTGGTACGATCCGGGTAAAGAAACCGATGCCGCCAATACGCTGATCGATCAGGGCGTTGACGTTCTGATGCAGCACACTGACAGCCCGGCGCCAATGATGGTAGCTGAAAAACGCGGTATCCGTGCAGTTGGTCAGGCTTCTGACGTATCTCACTACGGTCCGAAAGCGCATATCTTCTCTATCGTTGATAACTGGGAACCGCATTACCTGAAAACTGTTCAGGCAGTTAAAGACGGCAGTTGGAAGCCACAGGACTACTGGGGTGGTTTTGCTGAAGACGTAGTGAAACTGGGTTCTATCAATGACAATCTGCCACAGAACGTCAAAGATGCGATCAACACTACCTACACCAAGATCAAAACCGGTGAGTTCAAGCCATTTACTGGTCCAATCAAAGACAACACCGGTAAAGAAGTCGTTCCGGCTGGTCACTCTCTGACCGACGCAGAACTGGCTCAGATCAACTGGTTTGTTGAAGGTATTGATGCCACTGTCGCCAAATAATCAGCCTCAGTGATTCAAACAGAAAAGGGAGCTTCGGCTCCCTTTTGTTTTTTTCGTTGTTTTTTCGGCTTCCCCATAAAAAAACCCCCTGAATTTTCAGAGGGCTTTTATCATTCTTCCGGAAGCAGCGACAATCAGATTACTGCAGCAATCCCATCGATCAGCGCGTCGATATTGTTCTTGGTCATACCTGCTACGCTGATACGGCCAGAACCGACGATATAGATCGCGAATTCATTCTTCAGACGAGCCACCTGATCTTTATTCAGACCAGAGAAGGAGAACATGCCGTTTTGCTCTGTAATGAAGCTGAAATCCTGCTCGATGCCTTTGTCTTTCAGTTTCTGCACAAACAGCTCGCGCATTTCCCAGATACGGTCGCGCATGGTTTTCACTTCTTCGATCCATTCGGCACGCAGCGCAGGATCTTTCAGTACAGTCGCGACCACTGACGCGCCGTGTGATGGCGGGTTGGAGTAGTTTGCACGGATTGTGGTTTTAACCTGGCTGAAAGAACGCAGAGCAATTTCGCTGTCCGGAGTGACCACGGTGATCGCACCAACACGCTCATTGTACAGACCAAAGTTTTTAGAGAAGGAACTGGCTACCAGCAACTCTTTGTTGTATTTGGCAAATGTGCGCAGACCAGCAGCGTCTTCATCTACGCCACGGCCAAAGCCCTGATACGCGAAATCGAAGAATGGCAGTAATTGACGTTCAGCACAGAATTTTGCCAGCACTTCCCATTGTTCCAGCGATGGATCAACACCGGTCGGGTTATGGCAGCAGCCATGCAGCAATACCACATCGCCTGGTGCGGCAGCAGACAGTGATTCCAGCATGCCATCGAAATCCAGATTCTTGTTCGCCGGATCGTAGTAACGATATTCGGCGGTTTCCATGCCGGCAACACCAAATACCTGGAAATGGTTTACCCAGGTCGGATTAGAGATCCAGACCTTTTTCGAGATACCCTGACGAAACAGGAATTCGGCACCAATACGCAGCGCGCCGGTACCACCTGGTGCCTGAGCTGTTTTAGCCCGTTTACTGGTGACGATTTCATGATCTGCGCCAAACAGCAGTTCCTGCACCAGCTGACCATACTCGGCATTACCTTCAATGCTCAGGTAGTTTTTGGTGGTTTCGGTTTCCAGCAGAATTTTTTCTGCCTTTTTCACACAGTTCAGGATTGGCGTAGCACCCGCTTCATCTTTGTAAATGCCGACACCCAGATTGATTTTGTTGGTACGTGGGTCATTGCGGAATTCTTCAGTTAAACCCAGAATCGGGTCGGCCGGAGCCTGTGTCACCTTCTCAAACATGATTCGTCCTGTTTTCTGTTTGGCTAGTTGGGGGGATGAGACCGGAGTCTCTGAGTACTGCTATTTATAGCACTGCGCGGATAAAGCCACTATAGCAAATTAAAAAACTATAATTCATGAACCCATTTTTTTGCGTATACCATGGCCTGCTGCGGTATTTTTCGCCGGTTTTCGAGCAAATACCTCAGCTTAATCTGCAACGGACGGGGAATCAGATTGAGTGGCCACTGCTCATCAGGCGGCAACGGTGTCCCTAGCAGCTTCAAATAATCAGGCCAGTTTTCAGGGAGATAAAGTGAAAGCGGACGCTGGAGCCGTTCGGCGAATCCGGCGGTTTTTTTAATCCCTTCCGGAGAAAGATCGCCCAGATGGCTCCAGGGAATATCCGTTGTCAGCGCGCACAGTAGCTGTTCCGCCATCCGGGTATCACTGGCAGGCGCATGAATCAGCAGTGTATTCGCCGGTAACGGCATACTGACAAACGCATCCCGGTTATCAACCGTGATCACATACTGCGGCGGCACTGTCTTCCAGAGCACCTTTTTGATATCGGGAATAACGCGTTCCGGTATGACCACCTCCCCCCATACGCTGAATAGGGTGCTGACATCAATCAGCTCGCCGGACTGCATAAAAATACTGCAGGGCAAATTGCAGCGTAACAGTAGATAACTATCCCGGAGCAACGTTATCTCGTGCTCACGCATCTGTGCTTCAGAGATTTTACGTTCCTGATTCAGCAGGAAAGAGAGAATACGGCTATTGCACTTCTCCGGTAACTGGATATCCAGCTGATGCAGCAGTGACTCCAGCGAAACATCACCGTGTGCCAGCAGATGCTGCCGGAAATACTGCTCCCCTTCGGCTGTAAGCTGATAAATCCCGTCGCCCTGTGCGGTAACCCAGCCGTGTTGCAGCCAGACATTCAGTTGGATAATCGCCCACCGCTTGTGCACCCGGATCCGCTGCTTATCCAGTAAACGCGCCATCAGCGTGGCAGTAGCCGTATTCAGGGGTTCAGTTTTCATCATGCATTCCTCCACCTTCTGCCTGTTACTATAACCTACCAAAAACTGACCTTGATCAAGCGCTCTGATTGAAACCAACCCCGAACGAGACTAGGATAGAACATATCTGTCTTATCTGACAGGAACAAACCCAGATCGCACTTATGCGGTCCTGCGGTAGCTTTGCCGGTCTAAAAATGAAACATGGAAGAATTCCGTATAACAGCGCTGGATTCGCATGAATTATGGAATAATTCTTTATAATAAATTGTTATATGATCCCATACTTAGGCATCACAAGATGAAAAATCCAGAAATAAAAAGCCTATACAAATATAAACCTATCAATTTATTTACTCTGGATATCATTGCTAATGAAAGAATTTTTTATGCGCTTCCAGAATCATTTAATGATCCTTTTGATGCTAAATGCTCATTTAAAAGACAGACCAGCACAACTCCTGCCACAACAGCACAGACTAAAAAACACTTCCCTAATGGTATAAGAGACGGAATAACGGCTTATTCATTAAACGACCACACTCAAGATATAAATGAATTTGAGGAAAAACTGAAATCATATGGTATTTTGTCTCTTTCTGAAAATTGTAAAGACATTTTAATGTGGTCTCACTATGCTGATGATCATAAGGGTTTGTGTATTGAATTTGAACGTACTGAATCATGTGTGCTCGGAGATGATACAAAAACCAAAAAAGTAAACTATACGAAAGCATATCCTTCATTAACACCCAATATCTTTAATTCAAAGAGCCTTATGTCTGAAGCTCAGCTGAGGGTTCTGTATACAAAATCAGAACAATGGTCTTATGAATATGAATGGCGAAGCTTTATAATTAATGGAGGTACTGTTGAAAGAATACCTGGTCGTATAAAATCAATAATATTTGGTAACAGAGCAAGTAATTCAGATATTGACATCATCCGTAAAATCGTCGCTGATCGAAACATTCCACTATTTAAGGCATCTTTAAAAAGCGGCGACTTTGGTCTCAAACTAAATAAAATCATATAACAAGTGACTGTGGTTCTTCGTCAACTGTTTTCGACTAATTTAACTGCCATTGCTGCTGGTTTTTTACCATCGTATTTAAGATCACAATCAGCTTTCTCATACAGGCTATCAACGCAACTTTTGGTAACTTCCCAGCAGCTTTTAGATGCTCATATTTTTGTTTGAATACCGGGTTACATTGGATTGATGACATCATCGCCATAAACATGATTGTTCGGATCCGGGGTCTTCCTCCCCGGATACTTCGTTTGCCTTTCATTCGACCACTTTCTTTGTTGAATGGGGCTAATCCGACTAAGGCTGCGATCTCCCTACTGTTCAGGCTACCAAGCTCCGGTAATTCACATAACAACGTATA
>NZ_JACHGR010000001.1 GCF_014202415.1 Tolumonas osonensis | reverse complement strand
GGAACCACCTGTATCCATTCCGAACACAGAAGTGAAACGCTGTAGCGCCGATGGTAGTGTGGCATTCGCCATGTGAGAGTAGGACACTGCCAGGCTTTTAAATTTGATGTGAAGACCTTGACGCTAACCGAGCGTTAAGCGAGCATGAAGAAATACGCGGAGTGGTAGTTCAGTCGGTTAGAATACCGGCCTGTCACGCCGGGGGTCGCGGGTTCGAGTCCCGTCCACTCCGCCACTGAAAAAGAGAAGCCCTGAGCAACTGCTCAGGGCTTTTTGTTTTTGGCGAATATGTTGCTACTGTGCTAGTCGTCGCAGACCATGCGGTTGAATGAAAATAGTTAGTGAAAATTGTCATTATTACATTGAGTTGGTTGTTGTAATGACTATGATCGTGCACGGGCGTTGATTTAAATAAAATGATGGATTGATAAGGTTACGGAAGCATGAAGTTGACTATTTTGATTTCAGGTTTATTGTTTCTTAGCTTCTCAGCTAAGGCAACAATAATGCCGAAAGCGGATTTAGTTGTTGTAAAAAAGTCACAATATAGTCTGACCTTATATTCGAAAGGAATACCGTTAAAGCGATATTGGGTCGCGTTAGGCCCTAATCCCCGGGGACCAAAGGTTCGCGAAGGTGATAATAAAACGCCGGAAGGCCGTTATTTGTTGGACTACAAAAAAGAAGACTCCAATTATTACAAAGCATTTCATATTTCTTATCCAAGTCTGGATGATATGAGGCGAGCCCAACGGTTAGGTGTTGAGCCGGGTGGTCAAATCTTGTTACATGGTCAACGTAAGGGCTCTGTGATGAGTAATGAAACCGTACAACGTTCTAACTGGACTAATGGTTGTATCGCTTTAATTAATGCAGATATGGATGAAATCTGGGACTCTGTATCACCTGGGACGCCAATTGAAATTCGCCCATAAATATTTTGAAGAATAAGCCGGTAAAACTGGCTTATTTTTATTTTCTGTCACACTTTGTCGCAAATAAAGCTATTTCAGACATAGATTTACTCATTTTCTCCGTTAGTTTGTTCGTGCTTGATTAACCGGAGAAATACAGATGAAAGTGATGAGATCTGCGCTGTTGGTAACTATTCTGTGCGCACCTGTTTATGTTATGGCTACAGAGGTTACGCAAGCCAAACTTGTCCCGGTACAGACTGATAACTTATTTACCAAAGCTGATAAAGATCAGGATGGTAAACTGGATCAGAAAGAATTTGCTGTATTTAAACAATTACAAGAAGAACGTATGTTTCGGCAGATAAAGCAGCGCATGGATAAGATGCAGTTTTCGTCCTTTGACAGAGATGGGGATAGTGGCATTACTCAGGATGAATTGAAAGCCGCGCGTCTTGAAGCGCGTCAGAAGATGATGCAGAGTTTACGTGAGCGGCAATTGCAGCTTAAGCCTGTTCTGGATACGCCGGCATCAGCAACGGATTCAGCGGGAAAATAGTTACTTTAAGCCCCTTTCGGGGCTTTTATGTAAGCTATTTATGCTGTAACCAGCCGGCAACCTGTTTGGCAAAGTAAGTCAGGATGCCATCAGCACCAGCTCTTTTGAAACAGAGCAGCGATTCCATGATGCATTCGCGCTCCTTCAGCCAGCCGTTTTGAATGGCGGCCATATGCATGGCATATTCCCCACTGACCTGGTAAGCAAAAGTGGGTACACCATACTGATGTTTCACTTGGTAAATGATGTCCAGATAAGGCATTCCTGGTTTTACCATGACCATATCCGCACCTTCCTGAATATCAAGGCCGACTTCATGGAGAGCTTCGTTACTGTTGGCTGGGTCCATCTGATAGGTGTTTTTATTGCTTTTCCCCAGATTTCCGGCTGAACCAACAGCGTCACGGAAAGGTCCATAATAATTGGATGCATACTTGGCTGAGTAGGCCATGATTTGTGTGTTGACCAGATTTTGTTGTTCCAGCGCACTCCGGATTGCGGTGATCCGGCCATCCATCATGTCTGATGGTGCAATAACATCAGCACCTGCTTTGGCATGACATAATGCCTGCCGGACAAGAATATCGCTGGTAATGTCATTTAAAACATAGCCATGATCATCAATGATTCCATCCTGGCCGTGAGTGGTATAGGGGTCCAGAGCCACATCTGTGATAATGCCTAGCTCTGGAACGTGTTCTTTCAGGGCACGAACAACACGGGGAATCAGACCTTCATCATTATAGGCCTCTTCCGCCAGTAAGCTTTTTTGCTCGGCGGGTATAACAGGGAACAGGGCAATAGCCGGAATACCGAGTTGAACAAGCTCTTCTGCTTCTCTGAGCAGTAAATCCAGCGATAAACGCTCGATTCCGGGCATGCTGGCAATGATTTCCCGACGATTTTCGCCATCCAGAACAAACATGGGATAAATCAGATCATCAACCGTGAGTTGGTTTTCCCGGACTAAACGACGGCTGAATTCGTGTTTGCGCACCCGGCGCAGACGACGCAGAGGAAAGGGGGAGGCTATAAATTGTGGCATGTCTGCTCCTGTGGCTGAAGAATTAACGGTGGGAGATTTTCCACCAGCCGTTGATCCAGCAAAGAATACTGATAGTTAATCCAATGGTTGCCAGTTGTTCGTGAGAGGGTAGCAGAATAATGCTCCCCAGCATCAGTGTTGCTCCGGTTCCTAACAGATAACGGGCCTGAGCATGACGACGGTGTTGCTGATGATATTGTTGATAAAGCCCTTTCACCATATGTTGCTGATGCTGAACCTGTGTCAGGGTGTCGAAAATAAGATCCGGCATTTCGGGTAATTTTTCCGCCCAGAATGGCGCTTTTTCTTTGATAGCATTCCATGCAGCCTGGGGACCGATCTGCTGACGCATCCAGTGTTCCAGGAAAGGCTTGGCTGTTTGCCATAAATCGAGTTGCGGATAGAGGTGGCGTCCCAGTCCTTCAATATACAGCAGTGTTTTTTGCAACAGCACGAGTTGCGGTTGCACATGCATGTTGAAACGCCGGGCGGTGTTGAACAGATTCAGTAATACATGCCCGAAAGAGATCTCTGCCAGCGGTTTAGCAAAAATGGGCTCAAGTACAGTACGTAACGCCGATTCAAATTCCTCCACCTTTGTATCAAGTGGAACCCAGCCAGACTGAACATGCAATTCGGCGACTTTACGGTAATCGCGGTTAAAAAAGGCCAGAAAATTTTCGGCAAGATAACGTTTATCCTGTCGGTTCAGTGTACCGACAATACCACAATCGATGCCGATCCATTGCGGGTTATTAGGGTGTTCCCGGGAGACAAAGACGTTGCCGGGGTGCATGTCGGCGTGGAAGAAACTATCGCGGAAAACCTGAGTAAAAAAGACCTCGACCCCGCGTTCTGCCAGCAACTTCAGATCAGTTCCATTTGCCTCGAGTGCTGCGCGGTCGGAGACGGGAATTCCGTAAATCCGTTCCATGACCAGCACATTTTCCCGACAATAATCGGAATAGACATATGGCACGTACAAGTGCGGTGAATTCTCAAAATTCCGCCGTAACTGGATGGTATTGGCGGCTTCACTCATCAGATTGAGTTCATCCAGCAATGTCCGGCGGTACTCTTCGATTACTTCTACCGGGCGTAACCGGTTATTGGGGATCAGGAACGCAATGATCCGGGCGCATAACCGCATCAGGCGGATATCATCATGAATCACCGGTTGTATATCCGGACGGATCACCTTAATAACTACGTCGGCGTTATTTTCTTTCAAACGTGCGGTATGCACTTGAGCGACAGAGGCTGAGGCTAGCGGTTGGGGATCAAAATCAGAGAACAGGGCTTCGATTGGCTGGCCCAAGGATTGCTCTATCTGTTTCCGTGCCAGCTCTCCGTCAAAGGAAGGGACGCGATCTTGCAGGAGCGCCAGTTCTTCCGCGAGGTCGGGTGGTAATAGATCCCGCCGGGTGGAGAGCATCTGCCCGAATTTAATAAAGACGGGTCCTAAATTTTCAAGTGCATGACGTAAGCGGACGCCACGAGATTGCTGCGGATAACGGTTATGGAGCCAGAACAGGGTGCGACGAAACAACCGTACTGGCCAGGGTTGCCAGTGACGGGGGATCAGTTCATCCAGGCCATGCTGCAGTAAGATTTTTCCGATGGTATAGAAGCGGCGCCATTCACGTAAAATCATCGCTGACTCCGCAGTAAAAGCTGTTCAGCCCGTTGCAATAATCGCTCGCTATCGCTTTCCAGAATGGCAACATCATCGCAAAAAGAGACTACCTCTAAGGCTCCTGGTGCCAACAACCACTCTTCGGTAATTGCTTCTCGCAGATCCTGTACAGAGAGTTGGCACTGCCTCATTGCGGTCTGGTGAATCCGGGTCATCCCCCGGAATAAGCTGTGCGCGACTACATCGCCCGTATAGGCGGCAAGTTGTTCTTCCCAGTCGATGTCCAGCTCACTGAATAAATGGCTGAACGCATGGAACAACGCCGGATCCCCCTGCAGATCGAGACGGCCTTCCCGGATATAACGACTGAGGTTCTCGGGTTGGCGTAATACCTGAAGTCCCTGCCATTTCAGACTCAGACTGGCATGTGCCGGGTGTTCAAAATCGGTTAATACATCGACCTGCTGCGGTGAGAACACCAGCCAGAGAGCGGGTAATCCCTGTAGTTCTAATTTCAGTACCTTACCGTGCAGCGTCTTGCTGCGCGCTACTGACTGAGGGTCAAAGCTCAGTAGCCGATTCAAGCCTGTTTCCAGCAAGGCGGCGAAAGCAATGCTCAGCGGGGACAGTGTCATACCGTATTCCTGCTAATCTTATTTTCAGAATTTGAAGCCGCGGTGCAGGGCGACAATCCCCTGAGTTAGGTTGTGATACGTCACTTGTTCAAAACCAACCGACTCCATCATTGACTTCAGTGTTTCCTGATCCGGATGCATGCGGATTGATTCAGCCAAGTACTGGTAACTGTCACTGTCTTTTGCAATCAGCTGTCCCATTTTTGGCAGTACCTGAAAGGAATAGAAATCATACAGTTTGGACATGACAACGTTTGTTGGTTTTGAGAACTCAAGTACCAGCAAGCGTCCGCCGGGTTTCAGCGCCCGGTACATGGAGGCCAGTGCCTGTTCCTTATGGGTGACATTACGCAGACCAAAACCGATGGTGATCAGATCAAAATGATTATCCGGGAAAGGAAGGTTCTCCGCGTTGGCCTGTACATAACGGATATTGTTGACTAGGCCTCTATTGCGCAGTTTTTCGCGACCGACTTTCAGCATGGAGTCATTAATATCTGCCAGCACGACTTCACCGTTTTCTCCGGTCAGACGTGAAAATTTAGCGGTCAGATCGCCGGTTCCTCCGGCCAGATCCAATATTTTCTGACCCGGGCGTACACCAGCGCAATCGATAGTAAAACGTTTCCACAGACGATGAATACCAAACGACATCAGGTCGTTCATAAGATCATATTTATCTGCGACCGAATGGAATACATCTGCTACCAGATGTTCTTTTTCAGTTTCGGAAACGGTTTTAAAGCCGAAATGAGTGTTGTCCGCCATGTGCAACGATTCCTTATGCTAATAACATGAGCAGTGTAACGTAATTTTAACCAGACTTCAGAAGCGATTTCTTAGGCGTTGTTCATCGGGTGAGATCGTTGCAGGATTTCGGCCGAAAATGGCAAAACGGGAGCAGCAAAAAGGGCCCGGTGGATGGGCCCTTGCAAAACAGTTTTACGGTTTTACGAATTAACAAAACACACAAACTAGCTAACATTTAACACTGGATTACGTTTAAAAGATTGATCAGGGTGCTGCCTCCTTGGTTCAGGAAGAGCCGTCCTTACTTGTTGCAGTGCTATCCGGTATTTCCCGACAGCCAACGTAGTAAAGCGCTCCCGGATTGTCTTTCTGATTATTTTCTGTAGCTGCGCATGGCGTCATCATGTGTCCTGATCGGGTCTGGCATAAAGCCTGCTCACCGGATCGTTTGCGACAGAACAAAAAACAACCACCCAGTCGGTCAACAAGTCGGAGCGTTTTTGATTGATTCGCTTCATCATCCTTCCGGGTGCGAAGTGGAATCCTTACGCCCGAAAGCTTGTTGCTCGCTTAACCTAAGCATGGTACCGGCCTGCCGGTTCTGCAAGTCAGTCAGTGAAATTTTACGATAAGTTTGATGTCTGACTTGTTTCTGACATCTTTATCGGTATAATCGCGCGCCTTGCTATGGTTTGCCGATATTTTATGTGCAAAATATCTGGTTAAGATGCAAGCGCTCATGGGTTCCCTCACCCCATTTATTATCCAAAAAGGAATCGTTATGTTGTCCACCGAAAATCTGTCTCGGCAGGCGCTGTGGCGTTTGTCACTGTTTCATATTTTGATCATTGCTTCCAGTAATTACCTGGTACAACTGCCAATAGAAATGGCTGGCGTACATACCACATGGGGTGCATTCAGTTTCCCCTTTATTTTTCTGGCGACAGATTTGACGGTTCGTATTTTTGGTTCTGAACTGGCCCGGAGAATTATTCTTTGTGCGATGTTACCGGCGCTGGTGATTTCATATTTATTGTCGGTGCTGTTCAATGCGGGTGATTTTCAGGGGCTAGGCCAGATCACGCAGTTGAATTTATTTGTGGCCCGCATTGCTTGTGCCAGTTTTATGGCTTATTTGCTGGGCCAGATCCTGGACATTTCTGTGTTTAGCCGGCTACGGCAATTGCCGCAATGGTGGATAGCACCGACAGCATCAACCATTATTGGCAACTTGCTTGATACCGTTGCCTTCTTTGGCATTGCTTTCTATCAGAGTCCGGATCCGTTTATGGCGGAACACTGGGTGGAAATCGCTGCGGTAGACTATGTGGTGAAACTGATTATTAGTATCGGTTTGTTTGTCCCGGCTTATGGGGTGTTGCTGCGCTATCTGACTCGGAAATTGCTGGGACCGGATGGTTCAGCCTGGCAAGCCATCTGAATCAATTGATGCCAAAGATCAAGTATTTTTGGCATCAACTTTGTAAGTTTTTTTCAAAAGATCATATTTTTTCCACATTGACATAAATCATATTTATTGTTAATTCGGTATTTGTTTGTTTTTAACATATTGAAAACATTGGGTTTAATTTTTTATTTCTCAAGTTTTACATATTGCTTAACAGGTTCTGCCAATTTCTTCAACAAACTTATCCACAAATTAATTTAGTTATCCACAGATTCCAGCCATGGAGCTGAATAGCCAGCTGTGGCATGCTAAAGCAATTCTCTTTCATAGAACAAAATACAATGACGCAGACGCCTCCTTTGATTCTGGTTGATGGATCTTCCTATCTTTACCGTGCTTTTTTTGCCTCGCAGCAAGCTGATTTGCGCACCTCGCATGGTGAGCCAACTGGCGCCATTCGTGTGGTGACCAATATGCTGCGCAGCTTGCTGAAGCAGTATCCTGACTCCATTGTTTCCGTAGTTTTTGATGCCAAGGGAAAAAGTTTCCGCAACGATTTATATCCGGAATACAAATCACACCGCCCACCGATGCCGGATGATTTACGCAGCCAGATTGAACCTATTCATCAGATCATTCAGGCCATGGGTATTCCTCTGCTGGTCATTGATGGTGTTGAGGCTGATGATGTGATTGGTACGCTGGCCCGGCAGGCGACAGAGTTGCAGATCGATACACTGATCAGTTCGGGTGATAAAGATATGGCGCAGCTGGTATCGGATCATGTCACGTTGATGGATACGATGAAGGATCAGTTGACCGATCGTCAGGGTGTCATTGATAAGTTTGGCGTGCCACCTGAATTGATCATCGATTATCTGGCGCTGACGGGTGATAGTTCGGACAACATTCCGGGTATGGCTGGTGTGGGTGAAAAAACAGCTGTCGCTGTACTGCAAGGTGTTGGTGGTATTGATGTGATTGCCGAGCATCCGGAACGGATTGCGGAATTGAGTTTCCGGGGGGCTAAAACCTTTGCGGCACGTTTTAAAGAGCAGGAAGCGATAATCCGCTTATCACACCAACTGGCCACGATCAAAACCGATGTTGAATTGCCGGTTTCCCTGACTTGTTTGCGCCGTGGCGACATACAGAAAGATGCCTTGCTGGCATTGTATCGTCAGTTTGAATTTAAAAATCTGGTTCAGGAACTGGAAAGTGCCGAGAATGCTGCAGTTAAAACTGCAGAGGCGGAGCCTGTTGCGGTACATTATGAAACCATTCTGACAGAAGCGCAGTTGACGAACTGGCTGGAGAAATTGCAGCAGGCCGAATTATTTGCATTCGATACAGAAACCAATTCTCTGGATTACATGCAGGCCCGGATTGTCGGATTATCGTTTGCGATTGCGCCCGGCGAAGCGGCCTATCTGCCTTTGGCGCATGATTATCTGGGGGCGCCGGCGCAACTCGATCGTGAAGAATCGCTGGCCAGGTTAAAACCACTACTTGAAGATCCATCCCGCTTGAAAGTCGGGCAGCATCTGAAATTTGATCGGAACGTGTTGCTGAACCATGGTATTGAGCTGCGCGGCATTGCGTTTGATACGATGCTGGAGTCCTATGTGCTGAATTCCACGGCTTCGCGGCATAACATGGACGATCTGGCGAAAAAATACCTTAATTACACCACCCAAACGTTTGAAGATGTTGCCGGGAAAGGCGTTAAACAGCTGACTTTTAATCAGGTCGAACTGGACAAGGCTGCTTTTTATGCCGCCGAAGATGCGGATATTACCTTACGTCTGCATCAGGCGCTCTGGCCCCAGGTAGAAAAAGAAGCGGCGCTGAAATCACTTTTGCTGGAGATGGAACAACCCCTGGCATTGGTGCTGTCAGACATGGAGCGGACCGGGGCCCTGATTGATCCGTTCCTGTTGCAAAATCAGAGTCAGCAGATTGAGATCAGACTTGCGGAACTGGAAACGCAGGCACATGAAATTGCCGGCGGGGCTTTTAATCTCAGTTCGACCAAACAGCTTGGTGAAGTTCTTTTCGAAAAGCTGCAATTGCCGGTGATTAAGAAAACCCCGAAAGGGGCACCTTCAACAGCAGAAGAAGTATTGCAGGAACTGGCCTATGACTATCCGTTGCCTAAGCTGATTCTGGAACACCGCAGTCTATCCAAGCTGAAATCGACCTATACCGATAAATTACCGCAGATGATCTGTGCCAAAACCGGGCGTGTGCATACGTCTTATCATCAGGCGGTGACGGCTACCGGACGTTTGTCTTCCACTGATCCTAATCTGCAGAATATTCCGGTACGGACGGAAGAGGGGCGGCGTATCCGTCAGGCGTTTGTGGCGGAACCGGGATACAAGATTGTGGCAGCCGACTATTCGCAGATTGAACTGCGCATTATGGCGCATCTGTCAGAGGACGCCGGGCTACTAGATGCTTTCGCACATGGTAAAGATATTCACCGGGCGACGGCGGCTGAAATCATGGGCATCGAACCGGAAGCGGTAACCAGTGAGCAGCGTCGCAATGCCAAAGCGATTAACTTTGGTCTGATTTACGGCATGAGCGCATTTGGTCTGGCAAAACAGCTGGGTATCCCGCGCGGCGAAGCGCAGCGCTATATGGATCGCTATTTTGAGCGTTATCCGGGTGTACTGAGTTATATGGAACGGACCCGCCAACAGGCGGAACAGGCCGGTTATGTGGAGACCATTTTCGGGCGTCGTCTGTATTTGCCGGATATCAAATCGAAAAACATGGGTTTACGCAAGGCGGCGGAACGGGCGGCAATCAATGCGCCGATGCAGGGAACCGCTGCGGATATTATCAAACGGGCCATGATCAAACTGGCCGACTGGATTCAAACCTGTGACAAAGACTCTATCCGTATGGTGATGCAGGTACACGATGAACTGGTATTTGAAGTTCGGGAAGACAAAGTGGATGCTTATCTGCCGGTGATCCGGCAGTGCATGGCGGAGGCTGCAAACCTGAAAGTATCACTGGATGTCGGTATCGGCGTGGGTGAGAACTGGGAACAGGCTCACTAACGCTCAAACAAAAATGCCGATGGAAAATCCATCGGCATTTTTTCATTCGCTGGCGCCTGCTTCATCTTGCAGGTCGTCGGACTGATACCATTCAGAAAGGATCCGGGTGACTTCTTCGACACCAATTCCTTTCAGTGATGAAAATGCTTCAACAAACACATTATCACCAAAGACGGTTGTCGCCTTCCGCACCTGCTGCACAACATTTTTCCGCGGACCCGGATTCAGCTTGTCAGCTTTGGTCAGCAAGACGAGAATTTTCAGATCACTGTTGGAAGCCCATTCCAGCATCTGCAGATCCAGATCTTTTAGCGGATGGCGGATATCCATCAGCAGTACCAGCGCTCTTAACGATTCCCGGCGCTGCAGGTATTCAGACAGTGATGCCTGCCATTTCAGCTTCATATCCAGCGGAACCTGGGCATAACCGTAACCAGGTAAGTCTACCAGACGTTTACCCGGTTCCAGTTCAAACAGGTTGATCAGCTGTGTCCGGCCTGGGGTCTTACTGGTACGGGCCAGTTGTCTTTGCTGGGTCAAAGCATTCAGGGCCGATGATTTACCTGCGTTGGAACGACCGGCAAACGCAATCTCTATGCCTCCGTCATTGGGCAGATGACGGATG
Organism: Tolumonas osonensis; assembly: GCF_014202415.1. Classification (GTDB taxonomy): domain Bacteria; phylum Pseudomonadota; class Gammaproteobacteria; order Enterobacterales; family Aeromonadaceae; genus Tolumonas; species Tolumonas osonensis. Next base: position 508,998 of record NZ_JACHGR010000001.1, on the reverse strand, counting down.
TCTGGCGCACTGGTAACAAAATGCACCTTACGAAAATTCAGCAGCGGGGTATCCAAGGTCGCAGTCCTGACTAAAAAATGATTTGCAGGCTATGTTATCACAGACTATAGCTGAGCCCCAGCTCTGGGCGTTAATGCAATGGCGAGCGCTTTATTGCTGGGCTTTTTTCACTTCCTGAATCCGGCGCATCACGGCCATTAATAACATGACCTGATAAGGAATCATCATGAAAAAACCGACCATCATCAGCAGTAATTCATAGTACGGGTAATGCCATGCTTTGGGCCACCATTGCAGCCAGCCGAAATATTCCAGTCCGCCCCACAGGACCAATAAAATCCCGATCATATCCAGTGTTAACCAAGGTAAAGGAACTAGTAGTTTTGTCTTATTCATCAGAAACTCCTGATTGGGCTTGTAGTGTCAATTCAGTCAGTTGATCAATAAGACTGAATTTTATAGATTCGCCATGGCTTTTTTCTGAGCCTGGATAATTTAACTGGAAAAAAATTGATGAAAAAAATTATTGTAGCTGGGTCTTTGCTGGTGATGGCGGGTGTGGCAAATGCGGGTCTGCTGGAAAGTGTTGCTGAAACAACGAATGCGATGGTTTCGTCCAAAGAGTCAGGTATTACCACAGAACAGGCTGTCACATCGTTGCTGAAAACAAAATTTCAGGAAAATGTGACTACCAAAGCGCAAGTCAAAGCCAACCTGGGTGAACCTGTCGCCACCGCCACCAGCGATTCACTGGAAGTCTGGACTTACGACATCAACAGTGTCAGCAGTAAACTAGGTACCGTTGCCGGAATTGCTAAAGTTCTGGGGACGGACACCACGACGGTCGAAAAAAAGGTTGAGTTGAAGTTTGACGGTGATGTCATGAAAAGCTATGCAGTGGTTGACACAGCTGCGGCGGGCTAATCTCTGGTTTCAGTTAAAAAACGAGCGTAAAGCTCGTTTTTTTATGTCGCTAGCATCGATTGACATTCGACTGCTCAGACTGTGCCGCCACTGTTAATTCTGATGTTGCCACCTTGCAGGTGGATGCCACTAGCGTTGATGAGAATACAGTTACCTCCTGCGTCAAAACTCAGCGCTGAACTGGCTTCAAGCACGAGCATCTGTCCTGCTTTTATGTATAAGTTCTGTTCGATTTTGCTTAGCCAGTTACTGTCGATATGCAGATGTTTATTTTGTAAGACATGCAGATCCTGATGGCCGTCAATTTCTGTCAGCCGGTTTTTATGAATGGTCAGGTGTTCTTCACCTGTCACCCTGCGTTTATCTTCACCGCCAATCCATAGATGCTCATTATCGGCAATTTCGGTCCGACTAATCCGTTTAACTTTGCGATGCCAGTTACGCTGGGCATGTAGTACGATTCGCTCTCTGCCTTTTTTATCTTCAAAGCGCAATTCATTAAAGCCCATGCCACCTGGGCTGGAAAGGGTCCTTAATCCGCTTTGTGACTGATTAATCGGGGATGCTATGGCCGACATGTTGGTTGCGTTATAAACACACCCGATGACATAGGGATGGTCGATATCCTGTTCCAGAAAGGCCACCAGGACTTCCTGACCAATACGGGGAAGGAAGTTCTGCCCATAACCAGCACCAGCCCAGCCTTGCGCAACACGTAGCCAGCAACTGGATGTTTCATCGCCGGGGGTGGCTTTATCCCAGTGAAATTGTACTTTTACCCGGCCATGCTCATCGGTATAGATTTCCTGCCCTTCAGGTCCGGTGACCAGGGCTGTCTGGTAACCGCTGAGCTGAGGTTTAGCGTGACGACGAGGCAAGTTAAATGGCGCGTCTTTAGGATGTAAGGTGATCTGATTCTGATATTGGCTACTGCCGCTGGCCAGCGTCTGTAATACCTGTGGTTGCTCACCGGCATGAGTGATAGTAACAATCAGCCAGTCGGTATTCATGGTGGTCAGCGGGTGATTGATGACGGACATAAAACCGCCGGGGTAAATAGCACGAATGTTACCTGCTGCATAGGTCCGTTGCTGTTCATGCTGTTGTTGATTCAGAAATAGCTCAGCTCGTGCGGAGGCCTGTTGTTGCGAATTCTGTTGTGCCGCATATTCATACCATTCCCGCAAACCAGTCTGTGTTCTCGCAGTCAGACAAAACGACGGCCGGGTGAAATCATATTCTCTGATCTCTGTAGAACCTGCTGTGGCCTGAAACTGCCAGTCCAGCTGATCAAGCACGGGATTATCCGGGCACTGACCGGAATCAGGCTGATAATGGGTGGTCGCCACTTTCGGGCATTGCTCTTTGCCATCCACAAATACCATGGTGTGCTGACCGGCTGCATGTTCGAAGTAATAAAAGAGGCCATGAAATTCGCATAAACGCTGAATAAAGTTCAGATCCGTTTCGTTATATTGCACACAGTAAACCAGCGGAGAGCTGTGTTTTTGTATCCGGAACCGGAGTGCGTCGGGGTTTAATCCGGCGTCTTGCCAGACGTCCTGAATGATTCCGGCAACGGTTTTGTTCTGGAATATACGTTGATTGGTACGGTAATTGAGGAATTCAGCCTGAGGTGCAAGATAGAACCGGTAATGATGATAACGATAGTCTTGTCTGATAAAAGCGGCATCCAGCACGATACCATGAATGTAACGCGGGTCGGGGAAATCCCGTAGTGTCAGACAGGCCGTTTTATGATGCAGGGAATAAACATCCAGACTATCGGAATTGCAGACAATGTCGATTTCAAACCGATAATTTGAACCAAGAGTCTCATGACCGGAGAAACGTAAAACGTGCATCGTTTCACTACAGCTATCAACAGCAAACAGAAACTGTGCTTCATTGGCAGAAAAGAGGCTCATGTAAAATACTCTTCGGGGAAAATAAACGGCATGTTTGATGAACGATATGCGGAATGAAAACGGGCGATATTTCGCCCGTTTCGGTGTATCAGGCTGATACTGGTGTACGCCAGTCATCAGAACCGGATGTACCGGACACTTCATGCGTCCATTTGATGGCCCGATAGGTCATGTAAACGTCTTCCAGGTGAGTGAAGTGCGCTTGTGATGGATCCTGACAATTAGGCATGCATGCCTGAACATCAACGATGATGGCATCGGTCAGTTCAGTGGTGAAATAATGTTCCTGAGTACCGGCGGCAGAAGTGCGGTACCATTTGATTTTCACGCTTGGCAAACGTTCCCCGGAGGTCAGGGCGTTATAGATCAGAGGGGATGCCTTATCAAATACCTTGCTGATTTTCACTGGTTTATGAACGCGCTGACCGGATGGCTGGCCTGATTGCGGGTCACGAGGCAGAACGACCTGATGTTCAAATCCCTGTACCAGAACCTCATCTTCGTGGCCCTCCTGATAAATATTCCCGACGGATGGTTCAGTGAACGTCCCTGCAGTGATCAAGCCTTGTTTTTCACCATTAATAGTCATATACGCGGGAGTTGGCATAGTCGTGCTCCTAAAATCTGATTATTGTGATGTGCCGGAATTGGCAGCAGGCTATAGAACGCAGGGATCGTGCCAGCTCACGTCATTTTCATAAATTATTGAAAAATAAGGTTTATTATCTTGCTGGGGTGCAGTGGTAGTATGTGGCCGAGGAAAAAAGGATCTGAATAAAATACGTTATTTTTTATAATTATATGTTTTTACTGGTATTTTTTTGTGTGCAGGATTTATGGTCAGAAGCAATATTTTGCACATATAACCGGGGAAGCAACGCGAACACGGTCTTCCCCCGTTAGTTTTGTCAGGCTATTCTGGTTTTTTCTTGTAACCGCTGAACATGGCATGAATCAGTCTTTCACCGGTCAGATGACTGGAAATAACAACGGCCGTGATATGTATTCCTGCGCCCAGCATCGTCAGGTTAGCAAAGAACTCATGAACTTCACCCCAGTCGATAAAATCGGTGGCTGCCGCGACACTGCCTTGCCAGCCATCAAAAACATCGGCCAGACTGGATAGCCAGCCGGTCAGACCGGTGAACAACAAACCGCTTAACAGACAGACAATCATCACGGAACCAGCCGGATTGTGTCCTTCATAGTAAGGAAACTCACCTCGCCATAACGCTCGTACATAGGCTGTAAATTCAGCAGGAGTGGGCAGGAAGTTTTTAAAGCGGGCATGGTGGGAACCAATGACTCCCCAGACTAAACGGGCCAGAACGAAGCTAATAACAATGTAACCCGCGTAGATATGCAGTATGCCGCCCCGTTCCAATGGCATGCCTTTGCCCGACAACAGATAGTTGCAGAAAAACAGGGTGACGACGGTCCAGTGAAAAAACCGTATGAAAAGATCCCATACTTTGACCTTTTCTGATGAAAATGCCATCGCTAACTCCTCGGAAAGGAAATGTTCACGCAACGTGGTGCGTATGAACACAAATTAGCGGCCCTAAATTAACTTTTCATTAAAAGCACAAATTAAAGTTGGATTATTACAGAAAGTCTGTGCAAGCACGGGATGAGAGGAGCCGGGAGGGGAAGGAGCGCGGGCAAGCCACGCTCCTAAGCTATTTGGATTGACGGGTTCAGACCAGATCCGTTTCTTCCTGCAGATTGCTTTCGTTCAGCGATACATCTTCTGCCATGCAGGCAGTTGCAGTGAACAGTACATCGGTGGAGCTGTTCAATGCTGTTTCTGCTGAATCCTGCAATACGCCGATGATGAAACCAACCGCAACGACCTGCATGGCAACATCATTACTGATACCAAACAGGCTACAGGCCAGCGGGATCAGCAACAGCGAGCCGCCGGCAACACCGGATGCGCCACAGGCACTGATAGTGGCAACCAGACTCAGCAGGACTGCGGTGGCAACATCCACCTGAATTCCCAGCGTATGTACTGCTGCCATACTCAATACGGTAATGGTGATTGCTGCACCCGCCATATTGATGGTGGCACCCAGCGGGATGGAAACAGCATAGGTTTCTTCCGGCAGGCGCAGTTTTTCGCACAGATTCATGTTAACCGGAATATTGGCTGCTGAGCTACGGGTGAAGAATGCCGTTACACCGCTTTCTTTCAGGCACATCAGCACCAGCGGATAAGGATTGCGTTTTATTTTCCAGAACACAATCAGCGGATTCACGACGAATGCGACAAACAGCATACAACCGATCAGTACAACCAGCAGATGCGCGTAACTGACCAGTGCACTAAAACCGGATTCGGCAAAGGTTGAGGCAACCAGCCCCATAATGCCGAGTGGTGCGCAGCGGATCACGCCTTTGACGATTCCGGAAACGGCATGAGATAAGTCATTAATGAGCGATTTTGTGGTTTCTTTGGCCTGACGGAGAGCTAAACCCAGTGCAACGGCCCACGCCAGAATACCGATGTAGTTACCCTCTAACAACGCCTTGACCGGATTTGCAACAACATTAAACAGCAGGGTGTTCAGGACTTCAGCGATTCCGCCGGGAGGAACGATATCAGTACTCTGAGTGCTCAGATGTAATACTGAAGGAAAAGCAAAACTGGCAATTACGGCAATTGTAGCAGCGCAGAATGTGCCAAAAAAATAGAGTATCAGTAATGGGCGGATGCTGGTCTTTTGACCTTTGGTATGACCTGCGATCGAGTTGGTAACCAGTAATAACACCAGTACCGGTGCGACAGCTTTCAGGGCACCAACAAACAGCGTACCCAGCAGTCCTGCAGTTTTGGCTGCGGATGGCATCAGCGTGGCAAGTAAAATACCAGCGACCATACCGATCAGGATCTGACTGACCAGGCTGGTTTTATTGATTAATCGAATAAAAAATGGAGGGGTTTGGCTCATATAAAGTCCTGACACTTAGCGCGTGTTGATCATTAACTCCTGTAGCCCGTGACAGCAGAATAAATTGTCGGTAAAACAACAGATACAAAGAAATCTGCCCCGAATTCGTTAAAAAACGAGTTTTTTCTGCACCAATCACCGGGTGGTGCAGAAATATCCCATTCATTGCATCAATTTGCCACTAAAAAGAGCAAAAAATAGTGGTTTTGTTCAAATATTGTGCTCCATGGCAGTGTTATGCACTTTATTTGAGATACGATCGCAACACTTTTATCAATTCTTCTGTTGCCTGTGGTTCATCCTGTTCCAGCAGTGGCTGCATGTGTTCGCGGATATGTCCCTCAATCACTGTCGCCATCAGGCCATTGATTGCGCCGCGAATCGCGGTGATCTGTTGCAGGATTGGATAGCAGCCGGTTTCTTCATCCAGTGCCCGCTCCAACGCTTCTACTTGTCCTTTCAGACGGCGGACCCGATTCAGTAATGGCTTTTTATGCTTCAGTGTGTGGCTCATTAAAGATCCTTGTTTATACTGGGGGGGAGTATATACTTAATAATAACTCTCAATTTCATTTTTGCTTAAACAGCGCCAATTTCAGTCAGTGAGGATTGTATGTCAAGCGTACGAGAAATGATGCAATGTTGTCAGGCTGCTGCATTTCAGCGTCCGGTTCATGGAGCGGAACAGCGTATTCGGTGGGTAGTCGTTCTGACTGTCGTGATGATGGTGATCGAGATTCTTGCCGGGTGGTTGTTTCATTCTATGGCGCTGTTGGCGGATGGCTGGCACATGAGTACACACGCGCTGGCTCTGGGGATCTCGTTGCTGGCGTATGCATTATCACGGCGTTGGGCCGGCGATCACCGGCTGGCGTTTGGTACCTGGAAAATCGAAGTGCTGGGGGCTTATACCAGTGCGCTGGTGCTGGCAGCGATAGCCTTTTCAATGATTGCGGAGTCTGTCTCCCGTCTGGCGAATCCCGGTGATATCAACTACGTGGAATCCATGCTGGTGGCCGTACTGGGGCTGGCAGTGAATCTGTTCAGTGCATGGTTATTGGGTGAGCAGCATCATCACGGGCTTGGACATAGTCATGCGCATGGTCATCATGCTGACGACCACGACCACGACCACGACCACGACCACGACCACGACCACGACCACAATGATCATGGTCATCATGATCTGAACAAGAAAGCGGCCTATATCCATGTGCTGACTGATGCGGCGACTTCGGTGCTGGCTATTTTTGCCCTGGCGGGCGGCCTGTTATGGGGAGCTGCCTGGCTGGATCCGATGATGGGTATCGTCGGTGGTATCGTGATCCTGGTCTGGGCCTGGGGCTTACTGAAAGAAAGCAGCCTGATCCTGATCGATGCCGACAGCCAGAACAGTATGCGGGCCAGGATCCTGGAAACTGCCATTGAGCATGATCTGCAAATCAACGATCTGCATGTGTGGCGTATCGGCGAGCAGCGTTATGCCGCAATTATTGGTCTGGCGTCATCACAACCTGAATCAATTTCCACACTGCGAGGGGCTCTGTCTCAGCTGGATAAACTGGTTCATATTACAATCGAGCAAGTTTGACGGCCACCATCTGCCTCTAGGGACATCTTGTTCAGATCTGGACCTGAGGTGGTGGCAGCGGGCAATCCAGGCAATAAGACAGCATCTGAAAAATACCGGCTTCTTGTTCGGTGATTTGCCCGTCCTGTTCGATCGCATTAATCAGGGCCTGCATCAGCCGAAAGCGGATGGCCGGGCTGCTTAACTGTAATTGATCCAGCGCCAGGCCCAGTGAGTCCAGCGATGGCTTGGCCTGCAGTGTCAGGGGGCTGTGCATGGCCAGCGGAGCGGTATAAATGGCAAAAGCCTCTTTTGCCGGTTTATTGAGGCTGTTGATCTGCGCCAGATAACTGAACCAGGTCTCCAGCGCCGTCACTACTTCGCTGATATCCCGGTACTGAATGCCGGGGCGTTTTGTCTGGCCGAAATGCGGTTGTAACTGGTGTGTCAGCATCCGGTAAAGCAGCCATTCATGAAATGAGGTTTTCTGATCAGCCTGGATCAATACCTGTAACTGATCATGAAACTGCTGATACTGATCCCTCGTCAGTTCTTTCAGTGCCGGAATCGCCAGTTCAACCAGTGCCAGCTGAAGTCCGTTCGGGATAATATATTGCGCCAGTGCCAGGACGGCCGACTCCTCCTGTCCCAGCAGATGGCGCTGTTTCAGCCGGGTGGTCAGATCCGTTGCCAGCACCAGCCGGTAGATCAGCAGGCGGGCATCAAACGGCGAGCGGGTGGCGGTTACCAGCGGCTCGGGGAGTTTGGGTAACCAGTCGCTGATGGCGGTCGGGTCATACAAAACCGGCTGTGCTCCGGTTGTCAGTGGTAACTCGTCTGGTGTCGGTTTGGGTTGTTTTGGCATTTCCCACTGAGTGCTGGTCAATGCGTTCTGCGCCAGCAGCATCGCGGCCAGATCCTGATTTCCATTGGCTTGCTGCTGTACGCCGGCAATGAAACTCTCGGGAAGTGACGGCGCTGGTTCTTCCTCCATGACCGGTTGCAGATTCGCATAATATTTTCCGTCCCATTGTGGATCCAGACGACGAATCCGGTCCTGTAACGGCGGATGACTGGCGAGCCAGCCACAAAAGTTCTGTGTTAATCCCTGACTGAAAAAGAGATGACTGAACGTCTCGGCCTGTGGATGAAACACCAGCGAGGCATAACGGTGTCCGCCGACTTTTTTCAGAGCACTGGCTAGCGGAGCTGGGTAGCGGGTGAACTGTACTGCCGATGCATCGGCCAGAAATTCGCGTTGCCGGTTCAGCGCTGCTTTCATCAGCCGTCCCCAGATAGTACCCGCAGCACCCAGTAACATCAGGGTTAAACCAAAAAATGGCAATGCAGAACTGCTTTTGCCCCGTGACGAATTGCTGATACGGTAGTGGCGTCCGGAGCCCTGTGTTAACCAGCGCCCCAACTCGCCCAGAAACATCAGGCTGCCAATCAGGGCGGCCAGTTGCTGATTTAACCGGATATCGCCATGCAGGATATGACTGAATTCGTGTGCCACGACAGCCTGCAATTCATCGCGGCTGAGATAACTGATGGCGCCTTGTGTCACGACAACTACCGCATCATTCATGCTCATGCCTGCCGCGAAGGCATTGATGCCGGGCTCATTATCCAGCACATAAACACTGGGGACGGGAATACCGGACGCCAGTGCCATTTCTTCCACCACATTACGCAGGCGCCGATCGCCCGGATCCTGCGTGTTGACGTGGACATAGCGGGCCCCCAGCGTTTCGGCGACGACCCGGCCGCCCTTGCACAGGCTGGTGTATTTCAGCAGCGTGATCAGCACCAGAACGGCCAGGATCACGATGTTACCGGTGACATACCAATGCCAGAACTGGCTATCGGTATTGATATGGACCGTCTGATCCGTCAGTTTCCATAACATGAATCCGGCAAATGTCAGTGCTACCGATAAACTGAGCAAACCGGAAAAAAACAGGAATAACAAACGGGCACTGAGTTTTTTCGCCTGATCCTGATAGCGATAAAAGTCCATAGGTTATCCGCTATCAGAAACTGACTTTCGGTGTCTGACGATATTCTTCTGGATTTTCTATCTCCAGCAAAGAGGCGTCGCTGGCATGACCAAAGCGGTTGGCGACCAGTGAGTTCGGGAACTGCTGACGATAAATATTGTAGGCTGTAACAGAATCATTAAAACCCTGCCGGGCAAAGGCGACCCGGTTTTCGGTGGCAGTCAGCTCTTCCGACAGTTGCAGCATATTTTCATTCGCCTTCAGCTCAGGATAGGCTTCAATCTGTACGCTCAGTCCCTGCAGGGCGCCATGTAATTGATGTTCAGCAGCGGCCAGCTGTTGCATGGCAGCCGGATTGCCCGGTGCCGCGGTAGCGGCTTTCAGCCCGGCTAATGCGGCATTGCGTGCTTCAGTCACCGCCGTCAGTGTTTTGCTTTCGTGTTGCAGATAGCCTTTGGCGGTCTCGACCAGATTGGGGATCAGGTCATAACGGCGCTTCAGCTGTACTTCGATCTGGGCAAATGCATTCTGATAGCGACCTTTGAGAGTGACTAACTGATTATAAATAGAGACAAGCCAGAACACGGCCAGTAACAGAACACCGAGGACCACCAGTAATCCGATCATCATTCACATCCCTGCATGAAAAATTAACACTGCAGAGTGTAGTGTAACCGGATGGAGTTAGTCGCGTCCTTTATGTCGGAAAGGTGATATTGGCTAATGAAAGAAAGGATTCATCTGGTTGGCGATAGCAGGTCAGGCCATTGACGGCCTGACCGGATAAAACATTAAATCGCCTCCAGACGGGCATAGGCGACAACCAGCCATTTACTGCCAGCGGTAGCAAAGTTCACCTGTACGCGGCTCTGGGCACCAACACCTTCGTAGTTCAGTACGATGCCTTCGCCGAAGGTTGGGTGTCGTACCCGCTGGCCCAGTTTAAAACCGGTACTGGCGAAACTGTCCTGTAACCGTTCCTGACTGAAACGGCTTTGTGACTGGGCGGTATTGCTCCAGCTGACCTGTGTGCGTAGCCGGATCTCTTCCAGACACTCACTCGGTAACTCTTTCAGGAAACGACTGGGGCGATTGTAACTCTCTTTACCATACAGACGGCGACTCTCCGCATGGGTCAGATAGAGCTTCTGCATCGCACGTGTCATGCCGACATAGCAGAGGCGGCGTTCTTCTTCGAGACGTCCCGGTTCTTCGGCGCTTTGCATACTGGGGAACATGCCTTCTTCCACGCCGACTATGAAGACCAGCGGAAACTCCAGTCCCTTGGCGCTGTGCAGTGTCATCAGCTGTACGGCTTCGTCGAACTCATCCGCCTGTTTGTCACCGGACTCCAGCGTGGCATGGGCCAGAAACGCCGTCAGGGGACTCATGTCGAGATATTCATCGGCCGGCCGGAACAACCGGGTGGCATTGACCAGTTCTTCCAGGTTTTCGATGCGGGACTGACCCTTTTCACCTTTTTCGTTTTCGTAGTGGGTCCACAAACCGGACTGGCGGATCACCCGATCTACCTGCACATGCAGCGGTAATTCTGACGTATCGGTTTCCAGCTGATTAATCAGTGCGAGAAAATTGCGCACCGCACTGGCCGCCCGGCCAGCCAGCACCCCCTGTTCACACAGTTGCCAGGCGGACTGCCATAGGTTCAGACTGCGATCGCGCGCGGCTTCGCGGATCAGGCCCAGGGTCCGATCGCCAATACCGCGCGTTGGGGTGTTGACCACGCGCTCAAACGAAGCGTCATCACCATGATTAGTGACCAGTCGCAGATAGGCGAGGGCATCCTTGATTTCCTGACGTTCGAAGAAACGCAGACCGCCGTAGATACGATACGGCAACTGTTCCTGCATCAGTGCCTCTTCCAGAATACGCGACTGGGCGTTATTGCGGTATAAGATGGCAGCATCCAGTAGGCTGTTCCCCTGTTCGCGCCAGGCTTTCAGGCGACTGACGACAAACCGGGCCTCATCCACCTCATTGAAGGCGGCATAGACGGAAATGGACTCCCCGGCGGCACCATCGGTCCACAGTTCTTTACCCAGACGGGCGGAGTTATTGGCGATCAGCTGGTTGGCGGCTTTCAGTATCGTGCTGGTGGAGCGGTAGTTTTGCTCCAGACGGATGGTCTGCACGTCGTCGAAATCCTGCATGAAACGCTGGATGTTTTCGACACGGGCACCACGCCAGCCGTAGATGGACTGGTCGTCATCGCCCACGATCATCACCTTGCTGCTGTCGCCGGCAAGCATACGGATCCAGGCATACTGAATGCCGTTAGTATCCTGAAACTCATCGACCAGAATATGACGGAAGCGTTGCTGGTAGTGTTCCAGCAGATGCGGTTTATGCAGCCAGAGTTCATGTGCCCGCAGCAACAGTTCGGCGAAATCCACCAGACCGGCCCGATCACAGGTATCCTGGTAGGTGGCATAAATCTTCTGATACGTTTTTCCCACCGGATCATAAACATCGATATGGTGCGGACGTAAGCCTTCGTCTTTTTTGCTGTTGATATAACCGGCTACCGCGCGAGGCACCCACTGTTTTTCATCCAGGTTCAGGTTTCGCAGGATGCGTTTCAGCAGACGCAGTTGATCGTCGCTGTCGATGATCTGAAAATCTTCCGGCAGATTAGCATCCAGTGGATGAGCGCGCAGCAGACGGTGCGCCAGACCATGAAAGGTACCGATCCACATGCCGCCACGGCCAAACCCGAGACTGTTTCCAAGCAGACGTTCGATACGACCACGCATTTCAGCTGCTGCTTTGTTGGTGAAGGTCACGGCCAGAATGCTGTGCGGGGAGACCTGCTCGATCTGTAACAACCAGGCGATGCGATGCACCAGGACACGGGTTTTACCGCTACCGGCGCCAGCCAGAACCAGCATATTTTGCAGCGGGGCGGCAACGACATCGCGTTGTTTATCGTTCAGACCATCCAGCAGGTGGGATATATCCATCACAGCTCCAGAATTAAGCCGCCCCCGATTTACCGGGGTGGGTTTTTATACAGTAAAAAGATTATAACGATTGTTGCACTGAGACCCAACAGACAAAAAAGCCGGGACGAGCCCGGCTGATGTCATCACTGTTTTCTCAGACTTCGACCTGAACGCCCATTTCCACCACGCGATCAGGCGGGACATGAATAAAGTCGTTGGTGCGTAACGAGTTTTTACTCAGCCAGATAAACAGGGACGCCCGGATTCGAGCCAGTATGGACCGATGAGACGGCAGTAATGTTTCCCGCGACAGGAAGAAAGAGGTGGTATTCAGGTTGAAGGCCATCCCTTTCATTGCGCAGCGCCGGAAGACCTCATAGACATCCGGTGTTTCATGGAAACCATAGGTGGCCGAGATCCGCCAGACGTTGGGCGACAGCATATCAATCTGAATATGCTGATCCGGATCCACATAGGGCACATCCTGGGTGCGGAAGGTCATCAGCACGATGCGCTCATGCAGAACGTGATTGTGATTCAGATTGTGCAGCAGTGCGTGCGGGATCCCTTGCTGGGTACGCGACAGGTAGATAGCGGTTCCCGGTACTTTTTGCGGGGCTTCTTTTTCTACCATTGCGACAAAGCTTTCCAGTGGCATGCTCATACGACTGAGCTGACGCAATAGCAGGAAACGTTCCCATTTCCAGGTAGCCATCACCATAAACATCATGGCACCCAGCATGACTGGCAGCCAGCCGCCGGCAAGTAATTTGACCACGTTCGCCAGAAACAGCGGCACATCGATCAGCAGCAGACTGATGAGGATTAATTTCACTAACCGGCGTGGCCAGTCCCAGTTATAGCGAGCTACCGTACAGGCCAGAATGGTGGTGATCACCATGGTCCCGGTGACAGCGATGCCGTAGGCTGCAGCCAGATTGGTTGATGCCTGAAATGTGACTACCACGATCAAGACTGCGATATAAAGCATCCAGTTGATGAATGGAATATAGATTTGTCCGGCTTCCACTTCCGAGGTGTGCAGAATGCTCATGCCTGGCAGGTAGCCCAGACGTATCGCCTGACGGGTTAACGAGAACACCCCGGATATCACCGCCTGTGAGGCAATCACGGTGGCCATGGTCGAGAGAATGACCATCGGGAAAACCAGCCATTCCGGTGCCAGCATAAAGAAAGGATTCACGATGGCCTTCGGATTGCTGAGCAGTAGCGCTCCCTGACCAAAATAGTTCAGCAGCAGAGCCGGTAATGCGATAGTGAACCATGCCAGCCGGATCGGGAATTTACCGAAATGCCCCATGTCGGCATACAACGCTTCCACGCCGGTAATCGCCAGAACAACCGAGCCGAGAGAGAAAAATGCGACTGATTTATGAGTGACAAAAAACTGAATGGCCCAGTGCGGATGCAGTGCGGCGAGAACCTGCGGATTTTTGAAAATACTGATGGCACCTAACGTACCGAGTGAAATAAACCAGACCAGCATGACCGGCCCGAACAGTTTCCCCACGCTACCGGTACCATGTTTCTGGATCATGAACAATGCGGTCAGCACCGCGATGGCGACGGGCAGAATATAGGGTGTCAGTGCTGGTGTGGCGACACTCAGACCTTCCAGTGCCGAAAGTACGGACATGGCGGGGGTGATCACCACTTCGCCGTAAAAGAAACCACCGCCAATCAATCCCAGCACCAGCAGTGCTGCCGTTGTGCCGGCATAGGTGCTGCGTCCGGCCAGTGACATCAGTGTCAGGATCCCGCCTTCTCCCCGGTTATCGGCCCGTAATACAAATGCCAGATATTTTACCGAGACCACCAGTACCAGAGCCCAGAAAATCAGGGAGAGCAGGCCGAATACAACCGGTTGTGACGGGGCCAGACCGAGATGTGGAGAGAAACATTCTTTGAAGGTATAAAGCGGACTGGTGCCTATATCACCATAGACCACGCCGATAGCTGCCAGCGTGATGGCCGGCAGGGATTGTTTCTGATGTGCATCCATGAATGTACCGGCTGTCCTTAACGTTCAATTCGGTCGAAATGAATAGCAGGTTCGATATCCTGCGGAACGGGCTGCGGTTCCGGTTGTGCCTGTTGATGCTCCAGATTTTCCAGATAATCATGAACGCGGAATCGTTTATTATGTACCGGAGATACCGGTTCCGGTTGTAGCTCCGGTTCTTCTGTATAGCCCGAGAAATCTTCCCGATCACGATTCAGGCGGGTTTTGTTGCGGGTTGGCTGTTTCTGGTTACTGAAACGGGCGGGGCGCGCACTGGTCTGGCGTGAGAGTTTGTTGTTTGCTTTGGGCTTGCCTGTGCCGGGAGGGGCAAAGAATGAGCGTACCAGCCAGCGTAGTCCCAGGATACTAAGTACGATGAATGCAACGCCCATGGCCGCATAAAACCGGCTGCTGCCTGTGGTGGTGGATTCTACTAATAGCTGCCAGTCGGGGTCCGCAGCCAGATCCTGTTCCAGTACATCCGGAAACAGGACCCGGGTCATGAACAGGATATCTGCCAGCAACGTGATGACAACACCGGTTTTGAATAATCCAGGTATTAGCAGCAGTAATACACCAGCGATAAACAGCATGACGCCGCCACCAATAAAGAGCGTATCGACAAATTCAGTGATCGGAACAGCATGAGCCAGAGAAGGCAACAGCAGGAATCCGCTACTGAGCAGGAGTTTTCTGATTTTATTCATACCACTGTAACTGACTTTATATGAGAGGTCCGCTAATCGGCGCAATACTAGCACAGAAGCGGAAACAAAGTGCATAACGGGCGGAAAAACCGGCAGCATCGTGGTGTCAGTCGCAGGCATAGTTGCAAAGAAAAAAGGCTTTATATCAATGATATAAAGCCGGATCGGCAATATGCCGGAAAAGACCAAAATAACCCGTTGCCGGGTCAGAACCATCATTAATCGGTAAGATTGAATCAGGCTCCCTCATTTTGGTTGATGACGATCTTTACTTCGGTTGCCAGCCGCCACCCAGGGCTTTAAACAGGCTGACCCGGTTACTGAGCAGCGCGAGGCGTGTACTGACCAGTCCCTGCTCGGCAGAGAACAGGGAGCGCTGGGCATCCAGCAGGGTCAGATAACTGTCCACCCCTTTTTCATAGCGGCTCTGAGCCAGTTCATAATAAGTTTTGTTGGCATCGACCAGGGCCTGTTGTGCCTGTAGCTGTTCCCGGTAGCCATCCTGAGCGGCCAGGCCATCAGACACTTCCCGGAAGGCGGTCTGGATCGCTTTTTCATAAGTGGCCACTTCGATTTTTTTCTGTATTTCCGCGACATCCAGCTGGGCATCACGGCTACCCCAGTCAAAGATCGGCAGGCTGACGCTTGGCTGGAACAACCAGGTACCGGAACCACCATCAAACAGTTTGTTCAGCGATGAACTCATGCTGCCGGCATTGGCGGTCAAACTGATGGTCGGGAAAAAGGCGGCGCGTGCCGCACCAATATTGGCATTTGCGGCCTTCAGGGCATGTTCTGCAGCCAGGATATCCGGACGACGGGCCAGCAGCGTGGATGGCATATCCGCACCGAGAGGGGACAGCAGAGTCAGATCCTGTTCCGGCAGGCCGGAAGATAAGCCGCCCGGGATATCGGTACCGACCAGCAGACGCAGTGCATTTTTATCCAGCGCGACCTGACGGCGATACTGAGCCAGACTGGCTTTCACACTTTCCAGGTTGCTGCGCGACTGGCTCAGATCCAGCGATGAAGAGACACCGGCCTGATAGCGTTGATCAATCAGCTGATAGCTCTGTTCATAGCTCTTGGCCGTTTGTTCCGCCAGACGCAGCAGATCCTGATCGGCCAGCAGCGTCATATAGGCGGTGGCGACGTTGGCAATCAGGCTGAGTTGTGTACTGCGCTGCGTTTCTTCCTGAGCCAGATAGTTTTCCAACGCCTGATCTTTCAGGCTTTGTACCCGGCCAAACAGATCCAGTTCATAGGCACTGATGCCGACAGTGGCGGAATCCGTGGTACTGATCGTATCTGCCGAACCGCTGTAAGTTTCCGGGATCCGCTGTCTGCTCTGATAACCGGATGCCGTCAGCGTCGGTAATTGTGCCGCCCGCTGAATACGGTACTGAGCCTGATACGCTTCTACATTCAGCACGGCCACCCGCAGGTCCCGGTTATTTTTCAAAGCGGTATCGATCAGGGTCTGCAGTGCCGGATCCGTAAAGACCTGTTGCCAGTCTGCCGGGTGAACTGCAGCAGTTGGCGCGGTGGTTTCGTAACTGGCAGGGATCGGGGCTGCCGGACGCTGATAGTCCGGAGCCAGTGAGCAACCTGTCAGTAACAGGGAAACCAGGAACGCGAGAGGGCGTTTAATCATGTTGTTTCTCCGCAGAATTCGGTGCGCGTAACGAATGACGATGCTTGCTGAAGTACTTCATGACCAGTACAAAGAAGCTCGGTACATAAAAGATAGCAAGAACTGTCGCTGCGATCATCCCGCCGGTCACACCGGTACCGATGGCGTGACGGCCACTGGCGCCGGCGCCGGAACTGATCACCAGCGGCAGCACGCCGAGAATAAACGCCAGCGAAGTCATCAATATCGGGCGCAGACGCATACGGGAAGCCTCGATCACGGCCTGACGCAGTCCCATTCCTTTGTCAAACAGCTCTTTGGCAAACTCTACAATCAGGATGGCGTTCTTGGCCGCCAGACCGATTGTGGTCAGCAGGCCGACCTGGAAGAAGATATCGTTCGACAAGCCGCGCAGGGTGGCCGCCGCCAGTGCCCCGATCACCCCGAGTGGTACGATCAGCATGACGGAGAACGGAATAGTCCAGCTTTCATACAGCGCGGCCAGACACAGGAACACCACCAGCAGCGAAATTGCGTACAGCGCCGGTGCCTGACTGCCCGATTCCTGTTCCTGATAGGAAAGGCCTGTCCACTCGAAGCCGATACCTTCCGGTAACTGGCCGATTAATCTGGCCATCGTCGCCATAGCTTCACCGGTGGTATAGCCATCGGCCGCTTCACCCACAATTTCGATCGCAGAAGAACCGTTATAGCGTTCCAGACGTGGTGAACCGTAAGTCCACTGACCCTCTGCAAACGCAGAGAAGGGGACCATCTGTGACTGCGCGTTACGGACATACCACAGTTGCAGATGTTCCGGCTGCATACGGAATGGCGCATCAGCCTGCACATAGACTTTCTTCACCCGGCCACGGTCGATGAAATCATTAACGTAATTCGAGCCCCACGCGGTCGAGAGGGTACTGTTAATGTCACTGACGGTCAGACCCAGCGCCATCGCTTTTTCGTAGTCGATATTGATGTTGTATTGCGGCGTATCTTCCATGCCGTTCGGGCGGACACGGGTCAGCGATGGTTCTTTGGCGGCCATGCCCAGCAGCTGGTTCCGGGCCTCAATCAGTTTCTCATGGCCTAAACCCCCCCGATCCTGCAGATAGAGGTCGAACCCGGTAGCGTTACCCAGTGCCGGAATGCTCGACATATTGAACGCGAAGATCGACGCGTCCTTGATCTGTGAAAACGCGCCCATTGCCCGGCCGATAATCGCACTGGCTGAGTCTTCGGCGGCTTTACGTTCACTCCAGTCTTTCAGTTTGACGAACGCCAGACCCATGTTCTGTCCGCTACCGGCGAAACTGAAGCCGGCAATGGTAAACACTGACTCGACGTTCTTTTTCTCGGCGGTATTGAAGTGTTCGGAAACCTTATCCAGTACCTTCAGGGTACGTTCCTGGGTGGCGCCGGTCGGTAACTGCACCATGGTCAGCGCAATACCCTGATCCTCTTCCGGCAGGAAGGAGGTCGGCATGCGCGTGAATAACCAGACCAGCCCCAGCAACAGCACCGCATAGATCACCAGCATACGGCCAGAACGGGTCAGTACCCGTCCTACCGCGGTCCGGTAACGACGGCTGTTGCGATCGAACATATGGTTAAACCAGCCAAAGAAGCCGGTCTGAATACCATGATCACCTTTTGGAACCGGCTTCAGCATGGTGGCGCAAAGCGCCGGGGTCAGAATCAGCGCAACCACCACCGACAACGCCATTGCCGAGACGATAGTCAGTGAGAACTGACGGTAGATCGCCCCTGTAGAGCCGCTGAAGAAAGCCATCGGAACAAATACGGCTGACAGAACCAGCGCGATACCGACTAGTGCGCCGGTGATCTGATCCATGGATTTACGGGTCGCTTCGAGAGGAGACAGTCCTTCCTCGGACATCACGCGCTCTACGTTTTCGACCACGACGATCGCGTCATCCACCAGCAGACCGATGGCCAGTACCAGACCAAACATGGTCAGGGTGTTAATGGTGTAGCCAAACGCCGACATGATGCCGAAGGTCCCCAGCAACACGACCGGGACCGCAATCGTCGGGATCAGGGTTGCCCGGAAGTTCTGCAGGAACAGATACATGATGAAGAACACCAGGATGACGGCTTCAACCAGCGTCTGCGCAACTTCAGAGATAGAGATTTTTACGAAAGTGGTGGTATCAAACGGATAGACAACTTTCAGGCCTGCCGGGAAGTATTTGGAGAGCTCGGCCATTTTGGCTTTCACCAGGTTGGCGGTCTTTAACGCATTCGCGCCGCTCGCCAGACTGATGGCGATACCGGATGACGGCTTGCCGTTATACCGGCTGACGGCGTTATAA
The DNA here is from genome assembly GCF_014202415.1 of Tolumonas osonensis. Classification (GTDB taxonomy): domain Bacteria; phylum Pseudomonadota; class Gammaproteobacteria; order Enterobacterales; family Aeromonadaceae; genus Tolumonas; species Tolumonas osonensis. Next base: position 489,957 of record NZ_JACHGR010000001.1, on the reverse strand, counting down.
CCTTCCGCACCGAGTTCGACCCGTGCGACATCACGCAGACGGACCTGGGAACCGTTGGTATTGACCTTCAGCAGAATATTCTTGAACTCGTCGATGCTGGTCAGACGGCCCTGACCGGTGATCGTGGCATTGAACTGCTGGCCGGCAACAGCAGGGGCGGCACCCAGCTGACCGACAGAGATCTGCGTATTCTGAGAGGTAATGGCACTGGTAACATCGCCCGGTGTCAGGTTGAAACTGTTGAGTTTGTTCGGATCCAGCCAGATGCGCATTGCATACTGGGCACCGAAAATCTGAACAGAACCGACCCCTTCCAGACGGCTGAGCGGCTCTTTGATGTTTGTCACCAGATAGTCGCTGATATCGGACTGATCCATACTGCCGTTTTCAGAGATCAGACCGGCTACCATCAGGAAAGATGAGGTGGATTTTTCAACCGTCACCCCCTGATCCTGCACGGTCTGCGGCAGGGAGCTCAATGCCTGCTGCACCTTATTCTGCACCTGAACCTGAGCCGTATCCGCGTTGGTGCCGGCAGTGAAACTCAGCGTGACCGTGACTCGGCCACTGGAGTCACTTTGTGACGACATGTACAGCAGATTGTCGATACCGGTCATGTTCTGTTCCAGTACCTGTGTCACGCTGTCTTCAACGGTCTGGGCGGACGCGCCCGGATAGTTTGCGCTGATCCGGACAGATGGCGGAGCAATGGTCGGGTATTGCTCGATGGGTAACGACCGGATGGCCAAGGCACCAGCCAGCATGATAACTATCGCAATTACCCACGCGAAAATCGGGCGATCAATAAAAAACCTGGACATAACGACTCCGCGAATAATTATTGTTTTGTTGCCGGACTGGTTGTTACCAGTGAAGCGGCATCGACGATCTTCGCCTGGACTTTCATGCCGGCTTTAACTTTCTGGGCACCATTCACAACGATGCGATCGCCGGCCTGCAACCCATTTTTCACCAGCCAGTTATTGTTAATACTGCGCACGGTTTCAAAGGCTTTCTGTTCCACCTGATCCTGTGCGTTAACCACCAGAACGGTGGCATTACCGCGTGGATCATGGCTGACGGCCAGCTGAGGGGCTAATAACGCCTCTTTCAGCGTGGCTTCACTGAGTTCGGCCCGCACAAACATGCCCGGCAGTAACTGCAGATCCTTGTTGGCAAAGATGGCCCGTACCGTGACGCTGCCTGTACCTTCATCCACCGTGACATCGGAGAACTGCAGCTTGCCGTTCTCCGCATAATAAGAACCATCATCCAGCAGCAGTTTCACCTTGGCTTCCTGCGGACCGGTTTTTTCCAGCTGACCTTCCGCCAGTGCTTTTTTCAGATTCAGCAGTTCGGTGCTGGACTGGCTGACGTCGACATACAGTGGATCCAACTGCTGGATCGTGGTGAGCGCGGTTGTTTGCTGCGCGGTCACCAGCGCACCTTCCGTGATGCCGGATTTGCCGATACGACCGGAAATCGGGGCTTTCACCTGGGTATATTCCAGATTGATCCGGGCGGTATCCATCGCGGCTTTGGCTGAAGACACATCTGCTACTGCCTGTTTCCAGCTGGCTTCGGCATCGTCGTAATCCTGCTGACTGACACCCTTGGTCTTGATCAGACTGCGATAGCGTTCAGCCTTGATCCGGGCAATGGCTTCTGACGCTTTGGCGCGTTCCCAGGTCGCTTTGGCACTGGCCAGGCTGGCTTCGTAGGTGGCCGGATCAATCTGATACAGTGTCTGACCCGCTTTGACATCGCTGCCTTCACGGAAAAGTCGTTTGATAACAATACCACCAACCTGCGGACGTACCTCGGCCACCCGGTAGGCGCTGGTGCGGCCGGGTAACTGGGTGTGCAGGGTCAGTTCCTGCGGCTGAAGTGCAATGACATTAACCTCGGGCGCCTGCATTCCTTTGGCTGCCGAAGCCTGATCTGCTGATGGGTTGCAACCGGCCAGAAACAGTGTTGTGGTCAGGAGTGCAAACGATGTTGCACGGAACAAAGTGGAGTAATGCTGCATGTCAACCTCAGGTTAATAATGGCCGTTTGAGTATATATCTGTAATTTGAGCTGAAAAATGTCACAGAACTTTGACGGATTCACCGCTGAAACGTTAAGTTATGCAAAAAATTGAACGTTCATTCTATTTCGAGCGTTCATTCTAGATTAGAATTTTTTCGGTATCAATCGGGAGACAAGGTAAAATATTGTGCCCTAAGTATATGGATAGTCCGATGAGTGAAATGACCGCTACCCCGCCAGAATCCGACCGTACCGTACAGCGCCGCAATCAGGTGCTGGATGCGGCTGCAATCTGTTTTCGTAATCATGGTTTTCATGGAGCCAGTATGGCACAGATCTCGAAAACCGCCGGTATGAGTCCGGGCCATATCTATCACTATTTCGGTAGTAAGGAAGCCATCATTACCGCGATTGTGGAACGTGACATTGAGGAGATGGTGGAGTGGACGGAGATATTTTATACCTCGGATAATATCCTGCAGACAATGGTTGACAGTGTCAGTTGTGGTATTGAGGCCAACACACAGCGTGACAATGCGGCGCTGATGCTGGAGATCTTTGCCGAGTCGTCCCGGAATCCGCAGATTGCCGCGACGCTGCAGAAGTCGCACGCATTCGGTCACCAGCGGTTATACGATCTGCTGAAAAAGGAGATGGCGCAACGCGGCGCCACCTCCGAGTTCGATGTATCGGTCAAGGTTGATCTGATTGCCGCCATGTTTGACGGTCTGCTGCTAAAAAGCATCCATAATCCGGATCTGGACAAGGCGGCACTGACCCGGCTGATGCGTCAGGTGATGCAGTTTGTGCTGATGCTCTGATGCGCCAGCGGTTTTTCAGTTTGTCCAGCGACCTTCGTTCTTGATCCGGATTGCACCGCTGCTGTCGGGCCTGCCGAGCCAATCAAGTGCGGCACGCAATCCGGGCGGAAACTCATTTCCCGGATACAGCGAAGCCTGTATCTGATACTGTCCCTGCCAGGAGAGCTGTAGTTGTGCCTGACTGCGCAAGGCGGGTGAATCCTGACGCACGGCAATCTCCAGTTTATTGTTCTGGCAGCTCAGCTTGGCCTGCGGATTATTCAGCGCCAGTTCTCCGGCCGGAGTCTGCAGAGCCGCCTGTCGCCAGTCAGCCAGACCTTCCAGTGCGAGGCATTGCTGATCACGAATGCTCAGCTGGTCGATATTCAGATGTAATGTGCCTGACGCTTCTGCCGGCAGCGGATAGGGGAGTTGCTGCTGCAGGATGCTGAGCGGCGCCTGAAGCATCAGATCGTCAATCTGCCATTTCCCGCGCCAGCCCACAGTTGCGCTGGCCATGGCCGTTTCCGGATCCTGCAGCGACAGTCTGACGGTCGGCATTCCCAGCCATAAACGGCTGAACAGCACTTCCCATTGCACATTATGAAATGCACGTCTTTGCCAGCTCAGCTGACCGATACGTCCCTGCCAGATAGTACCGCTGATATCATGCAACTGCATGCCGGCGGGCAATGGCAGGCGGGGCAGCAACTGGGCCGCCGGAAAAGTTGCCACTAAAAACAACAGATAACACACGAGGAACAGCAAAGGGAGCAAGAGCCGGGAAAACAGGTTCTTTATTGTCATTTTATTATTCTTTATTCCGTCCCAGTAACAAACGCTTCACCTGGATTTTTCCGGGTTCGCCGGTCCGCTGCAAATCAATTTGCTGCGGGGTAATGCCATGTTGCTGCTCTAGCATACCCAGCCAGTTTACCAGCTGATCAAAACCGGTGATATCTATCTCAACCAGCGCATTATCGCCCTGAGGCTGGATCCGCTTTAACGCAATCTGATAGGCCTGACTGCTGTTACTGAGTGTGCCGGTGATATCGCCGGTGCGGGATGCACCAGGAGACGGTGCTCTTTTCAGCTGACGTACCAGCGGCGCCTGCTGCTGCATCCAGCCTAACTGCTGCTGCAACTGCTGAACCTGATTGCGCTGGAGCCGGAGGTGCTGCTGCAGCGGAGACCATAAATTCTGGTACAGTATGACCAGCAACAGCATCAGGCCGCCAGCCAGGACGATCTGGCGTTCACGAGTCGTCAGATTCTGCCACCATTGTTTCATGATTTGCTCCTTATGATCAGCGTACCGCTGGCCTGTCCACCCTGATCCTGCATGTTCGTCATTTCGGTTGCGAAAACGGAACTGACCTGATTACGGAACTGACCCAGCATAGCGAAATCTTTAGCGCTGATCTGCAAACGGAATTCCTGTTTATCCGCTTCAAACCGCAGTTGCTGTAATGTGACATCCTGTGTTTTCTGCAGTAGCGGCGCCAGTAAAGCGAGCTGACTCAGGAAACTGTCAGTGACAGGCACCAGTTGCAAGTCCTCCAGATGCTGTTTTAGCTGTGCTCTTGGGTTCACAACCCGTTTTTCCTCCGGGAACATCTGCCGGTACAGCGAAGTCATCTGCTGTTGCAACTGCTGCTGTTGCTGACGCAATTTCAGATATTCGATGCCCTGATTCGCCACGAACAGCAGTAGCAGAACCCCGGCCAGCACTGCCGGCAGACGCCAGCGTGCCCACTGTTTTTTCCACGGAGAAACTTTACGGAAAGCGCCTTGCAACAGGTTTATACGCTGCGTTGGGATCTGTTCTGCCAGCAACTGCATTGGCAGCTCACATAAAGAAACCTGCCATTCAGCCGGAATATCTGCCGGCGGCGGTGTGTAGCTGTGCAGTACCGGAATTTGCGGATAACAAGTGATCCAGGAAGGGAACCAGTGACTGTCCACGACGCTGCCCTGCCAGGCCGACTGGCGAACCAGCCACTGCTCACCCAGCTGCAGCAATGACCATTGCTCAGCTTCCGGCTGTGGCAGCGCCAGTACATCCGGCAGGAGTTGCTGCGCCGCCAGCCCGGCTTCCGTCAGCCAGGACAGCCACTGCTGCATCTGGTTCTGTTCGACGGCGGCAATCTGGATCTGCTGTCCCTGCTGTGCCAGTACCGTGATATGCAACTGCTCGGCATCACTGGCAATATCATCTTCCAGCATGAACGGTAATGCCCGCATTGCCTGGCTATTCAGACGACCAGGCAGGGTAAGTTCCCGGAAGATCACATCGCATCCCGGCACCAGCACATACACCGGGCGGTGACCGGCCCGTTCTGTCAACTCGGCCAGTTGTGCCGCGCTGTCCAGGCGTCCGCTGGAAATCACCTCTTGCTGTGTGACCGACCATACCAGCCAGTAGACACGATCCTGATAACGGGAACCCAGTCGTATTAACAGAAATTCATTCATTCTAATCCTCCGAAATGACGACGGATAACTGTCACCTGGTTATTGCTCTGTCGCTGAAACAAACTGATAAGACGACTCTGATAATTATCTGTGTCAGCCTGCAAGGTTGCCAGAAAATAGAAGCTTTTTATGGTTAGCGCCGATTGTACCTGATCGCCGGCACTGGTTGTGTTACTCAGCGCATTCAATTCGAGGAAACTGGCAACACTATCCCAGCCTTCCGGTGGTCGTTGCTCCAGGATGCTGTGGGCGTCATCGATGCTCAGATCATTGAGAAACATGGCGGCCAGCAGGGGAGCGTGGATCGGGCGCAAGGTATTGGGATTGATCTGCAGCGTTGTTTCCGGAATGACGCAGACCTGTGGCAATAAGCGGCGGTAAAGTGTCGCATCCATGCCTCTGACCGCGCGTAATTCGCTGACATCCAGCATCCGGCCGTTTGCTGGCAGGTAGGGTGGGGTCTGCGCTTCGTATTCGCTGTCTTCCGCACCCAGGGATCGCACGATGGTATTGGTATCCAACCAGTCCTGCACGGCTGCGGTGATTTGCTGCGCGCGGTATTCCTCGGCCCCCAGATTGATTAACAGATCCTGGAAAACAGTGGCACGATAAGTGGCACTGGCGGTAATCGCGGTTTCATCTGTGATGTTATTGCTCAGAGCGTTCAGATTAAAACAGGCCTGCTGATCACGGACCACGCCTTGCAGTGTTGAACTCTCCACCGGGAAAATCTGGCCCTCGGTCGCCCAGTATTGGTTCAGTGACGTTTTTTCCGGATTGTCCTTGAAGTCCTGTATCAGTATCTTGCTGATCAGGTTTTCCGAACCCAGCAAATACCAGTAATTCTGTTGCTGTAACTGCTGGTTGTAGGTGCGTTGCCATTGCATCCGATAGCGTTCCGTCATGCTGCTGGCCATGGTCACCATCACGGCAAGCAGCAGCAAGACGACCAGCAGAGCCATTCCCCGTTGCTGTCTCATTCACTGCTCCCGTTGTCGGCGGTAGTTTCGGATCCCGTCAGCAGAAAACGTCGCCGGATGGTCCCGTAATCCTCCAGCGTGAGTGTGATTTCAACCGCCGCCGGCAGTTCCGTTGGCGTATTCCACTGTGTCAGCCATTCCCCGTTGCGGTAAAAGCGCAGACTGAATGCGGTGACCTTGCTGAGTAACGGTGTCGCGGCCGGCTCGGTGCCGGTGACGGCATCGGGATAAAGATAGGTCAGACGTTCCAGCGTTTGCTGGCGCAGGCGGTAACCCACGCGCTGCAATTCCGAACGGCGGAGTTCGCCGCCCGGGTTCAGCCAGCCGGCGCGGACAAACATCACGGCACCGTCATCGCTGTTCAGCTGAAAACGTTCCGCCTGAAACAGGACGGTGCTGGTTTCACCATTGATGCGGACCGGTCGAGGTATGGTCTGAGTAAAGTCCCGCGACAGGGTGGCAAATGCCCGTTGCAGTTCAGAGAGACGGGTAATTTTGTCACGCGAGACTTCATCGTTACGTATGACGCCCTGTAAAACGGCGTAGGCGCTGAGGCTCAGCATGGCGAAAATGACCAGTGCCAGCAATACCTCCAGTAAGGTAAAACCGGTTTGGGATGATTTGGAAACGGGACGGGGCAGCATATAAGGCTAGTTCTTCGCAATATAACTGCGCAGTGTCGCCCGGGGATCTTCCGCTTTTTCCTCATCGCGGACTTCCACATCGACGGCTCTGAACTGCGGATCCGCAGTTTCAACGCCATGCCAGCGCCAGTAGTAGGTGTGACCAGCCATCTCCTCTGTACCTTCGCTCCAATTCAGATTTGGCCATTTATCCGTCAGCCGGATCGTGACCAGCTGGTTATCGGCCACCCAGCCGGCGAACGTTTTTTCTTCCAGTACGGCCAGAGCGCTGACCTGCTCGGTGACGGTTTTCATCAGCGTCAGGCCGGCGATGGCAAATATCGCCATCGCCACCATCACTTCCAGCAGAGTCATGCCGCGGCAATTCAAGAACTTCCCCCCGGGAGATCCTCTGGCGATGTACTTAATACGGTGACCTGACCATTTTCCTGTCCCTTGATCTGTCGGGACAGCCTGTGATCAGACTCCTGGTCCTGCAACGTCAGTGAAAACGGCGTGATCTCACCGCTGGGTAACAGCAATATCTGCGGTGTCTTGGCTTCCAGTTGGTTTTCGGTATCAAACCATTGTGGTTCGGAGCGGCCCAGACGGTTTTCTTCATCCTGCAACTGCATGCCATCCAGTGTCAGTGCCAGTGAGATCTTTTCATCAAATTCACCGGCAGTCCGCAGTTTTTCACTGTCATAAGGCTGCCATGACTGATGCTCCCAGTCAGTCAGGGTATCATCCAGTGCCTTGCTGGTGGTCTGCTCCGGGCTGCTTTCCCCGGCGGCTACCGCTTGCTGGCGGACCATAAACTGGTAGCCATGTTCAGAAATATGCAGACCGATCGTTCGTCCCTGCTGTGTGGCCTGTTCGCTCATTACCTGAATAGTCGCTGCCAGTTGCTGGCTTTCCTCTGCCAGGTCATAGCCCAGTTTCGGACTGGGCCCACCCGGGATCGACAAGACGACAATGCCGGCGGCACAACCGATGATGACGATCACCAGCATGATTTCAATCAGCGTGAAGCCACGCATGCGTTTACGCATCACTGCTGATTATCCCGCTTATCCAGCGTCCAGTTGCCGATGTCATCTTCGGTACCGGCCTGACCGTCCGGACCCATAGAAAAGACATCAATCTTGCTGTGTTCACCCGGACTAAGCAGCTGATACTCGTTTTGCCACGGGTCAGCCGGCAGACGCTTGATATAACCGCCATCTTTGTAGTTTCTCGGTACCGGATCGCTGTCCGGTTTGACCAGCAGCGCATTCAGCCCCTGATCGGTGGTGGGATAACGGGTGTTATCCAGCTTGTACATATCCAGCGCGTTCTCCAGTGCCACAATATCACTGACGGCTTTCTGACGGTCGGCCTGCTCTTTGTTGCCCATCAGATTAGGTACGACGAGGCTGGCCAGAATGCCCAAAATCACGATAACAACCATGATTTCCAGCAGCGTAAAGCCGCGTTGTTGTTTGCGTTGCATGGATGACTCCCTGAGTAATAAAAACAAAATTATCTGCCAATCATGTTATTCAGTTGCAGGATCGGCTGCAAAATGGCCAGCACAATAAACAGCACCACGACCGCCATACTGACCACCAGTGCCGGCTCAAAGATGCTCAGCGCGATATTGACCTGACTTTCAAACTCGCGATCCTGATTGTCGGCAGCCCGTTCCAGCATGTTATCCAATTCACCGCTGCGTTCACCGGAGGCTATCATATGAAGCATCATTGGTGGAAATAGCCGGGTCTGCTCCAGTGCCGCCCGCAAACTGCTACCTTCCCGGACCCGGTCTGCCGCAACGGCGATCCGGCTTTTGGCTTCCTCGTTGCTGAGCACATCGCCGCTGATGCGCATGCCCTCCAGCAAAGGAACCGCACTGGAATTGAGAATGCTGAGTGTACGGGCAAAACGGGCAGTATTCAGCCCCCGGCTGACCCGGCCAATGACCGGCAAACGCAGCAGCATGGCATGGTAGCGCCGCCGGTTGGCGGGTTTCATGACCCAACTGCGCCAGCCGAACAGCAGCAGGGCGAGTAACAGGATAAACCAGAGACCATAATCCCGCACCAGATCACTGGCCCCCATCAGAAACCGGGTACTGAAGGGCAGTTCCTGTTTCATATGAATGAACTGTTCCACGACCTTGGGGACGACCGTCGCCAGCAGGATAGCAACGACGCTGACGGCAACCAGCGTCAGGATGACCGGGTAGATCATGGCCTGCAGCAGCTTGCTCTTCATCTGCTGACGCTGTTCGGTGTAATCGGCCAGCCGGTTCAGTACGGTATCCAGATGGCCGGATTTTTCGCCGGCGGCAACCATCGCCCGGTACAACTGGTCGAATACGGAGGGAAAGGCGGACATACCATCCGCCAGAGAATGACCTTCCAGAACCTTGGTCCGGACGGCGGCAATCAGCGTGCTCAGCCGGGCTTTTTCCGTCTGCTGCGCCACCGCCTTTAATGCCTCTTCAATGGGCAGCGCGGCGGCGACCAGCGTCGCCAGTTGCCGGGTCAGCAATGCCAGCTCGGCCGTACTGATACGGGGACTGAACCAGCTGCGCTTCAGCGTTTGCTGTCTGGCCTGTTCAACCGACTCGGTCAGTGCCACCGGCGTCAGCCCCTGATCACGCAAGGCCTGACGGGCCTGACGGGGTGAATCGGCCTCGATCATGCCTTCTTTATTGCGCCCTTTGGCATCCAGAGCCTGATATGCAAACGAGGCCATTTTAATCCTCCCGTGTTACACGCAGGACTTCTTCGAGCGTGGTTTCACCGTTCAGAACTTTCTGCATACCATCCGCACGGATGCTGGGAGTATGTTCCCGGATCAGGTGTTCGATAGCCAGCTCGCCGGCACCGGCATGAATCGCCTCCCGGACCTTTTCATCGACAATCAGCAGTTCATAGATACCGGTCCGGCCTTTGTAACCGGTAAAGTTGCAGGCGTCACAGCCCGTGGCCTTGTACAGCTGACGGACACCAACCGGAATACCATAGTAATGGCGATCCTCTTCACTCAGTGATTGCGGCTGTTTGCAGAGCGGACACAGTGTTCGTACCAGACGCTGCGCCAGCACCGCCAGCAGGGAGGTCGAGAGCAGGAATGGTTCAATCCCCATGTCCCGCAGGCGGGTAATGGCCCCGATGGCCGTGTTGGTATGGAGCGTGGAGAGCACCAGGTGGCCGGTTAATGACGCCTGTACCGCGATGTGCGCTGTTTCCAGATCACGGATTTCCCCGACCATCACCACATCCGGATCCTGACGCAGGATTGCGCGCAAACCGCGGGCAAATGTCATATCCACCTTCGGATTGACCTGGGTCTGGCCAATGCCTTCCAGGTCGTATTCGATAGGATCTTCGACGGTCAGGATGTTGCGATCTTTGCTGTTAATTTCTGACAGTGCGGCATACAGGGTGGTGGATTTCCCCGAACCGGTCGGACCGGTCACCAGAATGATACCGTGCGGTTTTCGGATCAGTTCGGCAATATGCGCCCGGTTGCTGTCGGTCATGCCGAGTTGTTTCAGCTCCAGCCGGACGTTGTTTTTGTCCAGCAGACGCAATACTACCCGTTCACCATAGTTGGAGGGCATCGTGGAAACACGCACGTCGACGGCGCGGCCACCGATGCGCAGACCGATACGGCCATCCTGCGGTATACGCTTTTCGGCAATATCCAGTTTGGCCATGACCTTGATACGGGAGACCAGCAGCGACGCCAGTTTGCGCTGCGGACGCAGAATTTCCCGCAGCACGCCATCGATGCGGAAACGGATGATGAGATGTTTTTCAAACGTCTCGATATGAATATCCGATGCTTCCGATTTGATGGCCTCGCTCAGCATGGCATTGATCAACCGGATAATCGGCGCGTCATCGTCCGCATCCAGCAGATCCTCATTGGCCGGCAACTCTTCTGCCAGCGTGAAGAAATCCACTTCATTGCCGATATCCTCCATCAGCTGACGAGCTTCTGACGAGTCACGCTGATAGTCCTCCGTCAGTTGCTGTTCAAAATCGTCGGCGTTCAGCCAGCGTAACTGAAAGGGCTGCCGCAGCAGCCGCCGGATTTCCTGCAGTGTCTGTGCACTGACGCCGGTGCGACAGAACAGAACGGGTTCTGTCTGCTGCCATTGCAGTAACACACCGTGATCACGGGCAAAGGCAAAATTCAGGCGTACCGGTTGCCCGGGCTCTGTCATTGTTGCAGTAGACTCCTGAGGCATTACCGCACACCTTCTGCCTGACCTTGTTGTTCCAGCAAGGCTTTCATTTTAGGAGACAGGGTCGGCGCGGTGCCATAAGCAGGCAGCACGGGACGCTCTACCGACGGTAATAACGCATCTTCTCCCTGGTTAAGCTGTTCAGCCCGGAACAGGTTGTATTTGCTGCTGGATACACCGGTATAAGTGACCGGATCACGCAGAACGGTTGGACGGATAAATACCATCAGATTCTGCTTGGAAGTGGAGCTACTGTTATACCGGAACAGGTAACCAAGGATCGGTATATCTCCCAGCAAAGGCACCTTATAAACGGATTCGGAGGTGTTGTTGCTGAGTAAGCCACCGAGGACGACCGTTTCACCGCTTTTTACCAATACCGCGTTTTTAATGGTACGGGTGTTGAAGGTGGAACCCAGATCACTGCTGCTGGATGACGAATCGGTGGAGGTCGAGGAAGCCACACTGGAGACTTCCTGTTCAATTTCCATTAACACCGAGTCACCTTCATTGATCTGCGGGGTGACTTTGAGTTTGGTGCCGACCGTTTTACGTTCTACGGTGCTGTAGACACTGCCGGTGGTGCTGGACTGGCTGCCGGTGACCACCGGCACTTCCTGACCGACATTAAAGGCGGCTTCCTTGTTATCCAGTGTCACGATACTCGGTGTCGCCAGAATATTGCTCTTGGTGTTGGTGGACAGCGCTGTCAGCAGTGCGCCCCAGTTTCCTTCGTAGAAACCGGCGGCCAGACCATTAAAACTGCTGAGGGCAGAGGTCGAGGTGCTGGAAAGCTCGCCGTCATTCTTATATTCCTGTGCTGCGTTGACCACCGTCGTGGTTGGTAAGCCGGATGCGGTGAACTGTGTCCCGCCACCGTTAGAGTTGATCCACTGCACACCGAAGTTCAGGGCATCACCATCCTGTATTTCGACAATGATGGCTTCCACCAGTACCTGCGCCCGGCGGATATCCAGTTTGGCGATGATGTTTTCCAGCTCCTGCATCAGATCGGGCTGCGCGGTAATGACCAGCGCGTTGGTTTGTTCATCCGCGACGATACTGAGGTCTTTACCGTTATAACCGGTACTGCCAGAACCAGAACCGGAGCCAGAAGCTGAGGCTTCGGTTGTCATCGCGCCCGCGCTGCCGCTTTTTTCGTTCTGCAGGGATTTGCTGGTGCCGGACAGCACATCCACCAGATTCTTCGCGTTGGCATATTTCAGATAGAACACACGGGTGTTGCCCTGACTTTGCTGTTCGCGATCCAGCTGACGGATCATGGTCACGATACGCTGACGGGCCTGATTTTCACCACTGATCACGACGGCATTCATACGTTCATCGGCGACCACCTTCGGTGTTAATACATTCGCCAGAGTATTCTTGTCGTTTTTGGTCAGTGCGGTAATCAGACGCACCATTTCACTGGCCGAGGCATACTTGAGTTTGATCACATCGACATTTTCATCGCCGACCTTATCGACCCGGCGCACGATTTCTACCAGCCGGTTGACGACGGCGGCACGGCCGGTCAGCAGCAGGACGTTCGACGGTTCATAATGCACGACGTTACCCCCACCGGCATTGTCGTTGAGCTGACGCAGTAACGGCGCCAGTTCCCGGACCGAGACATTCCGAACCGGTACGACCCGGGTAACCATTTCATCACCGATGCCGGTGCGTTTGTCGTCCGCAACCGGAATGGCGGAGGTCTTGGCGTTCTGCGCCTTGACGACTTTCAGCACACCGTTCGGCATTGGCACGGCAGCAAAGCCGTACACATCCAGCACACTCAGGAAAAACTGATAATACTGCTCTTCGTTCAGCAGATCATAACTGCGGACGTTGATGGTGCCGCGGACGCCCGGATCGACGATGATGGTTTTATTCAGGTTTTTCCCGACGGTATTAATAAATTCCTGAATATCGGTTCCCTTGAAGCTGGCGGAGTATTCAGCCGCGATGGCAGGCGGGATTCCGAGTTGGGTACACAGACAACCAATGATCAGACTGCGTTTGAGAAATGCTTTCATTTTAGATATATAACTCCGCGTGCTTATGGTTGTGCCAGATTAATGTAAACATCCTGTTCTGCGCCGTTGCGTTCTACAGTGATGTTCATTTCCGTCTGATGGGTCAGCTGCTGCATGGCCATGACAGCGTCGCCTTTGTCCCGAAGATCAAGGCCATTGATACTGATGGCCAGATCATTCGCCAGCAAGCCTGACTGGTTAAAAAACTCCGGATTTTTCCCGGGATTTAATCGGTAACCTTTGAGCTTGTCATTTTCCATGACCGGCGTAATGCTGAGATAGTCCGGTAACCGGGCCGGGTTCTTCAGGAGATTCTGTCTTAATCCGGAAATATCATTCCGGGCCGGGGAGGCAACATTTTCGTTTGCGGCTGCATTTTCATCCAGAAACAAGACTTCCTGCAGTCCCTGCCGGCTGATGATCACCCGATCCGGTAGGATCCGAACAATTCTGGCATCGGTGCCCTGGATCACCTCGTCGATGACATAGCTTTGCTGGATGTTGTTACGGGCAATGATCGCGATAGAGCGGCTGGCGATACTGCTGGCCATAATGCCGGTAAGCTGTACGTTCAGCCGGCTTTTCGGGGCAGAAGTCTGAATATTTTCTGCCGCAGGTGGGGCGACACCAAACAGTGCGGCATCGCGGATCTGCGTGAGTCGTTGCTGATGTTCCTGACTGGCGCCTGGAGTAGCAGGCGCCACGGTTGCCGGGGCCGACGGAGAAGCTGTTGTCTGCGGGGCAGGAATAAGACGCCAGCTCAGTAATGCCAGCTGATAACTGCTGGCAATCAGCAGCAACAATATCAGCGCGCGCTGTAACGTGCTTAGCCCTCGCTCGCTCAGAAACCAGTCCCGGATCGTCAGTAACTGCATACGTTGATCTCTTTATCGTTATACTTATCCCAGTGTAGGAAACATTTTGCTATGTGATCCCCTTCCTATACAACTATTTGCGGGAATTCATGTGCAAATCTTCATAGAAATCACAGAATATCAGCAAAGACAGTCCGGGCGGGGAAAGATATACTGATGTTACAGTTTTTAACATCATGTGATTTTCATGTCAGATAAGCCAGTCACGTCAGAACGTGCTTTACCGGAAATCATTCAGCGGGATGTTGTGGCACAGAGCCGTCTGTTTCGGGTCGAGTCTTTGCATCTGCGCTTCAGCAATGGTGAGGAGCGGGTCTATGAGCGCATTCCGGGAGGAAACCGGCATGCGGTGATGATTGTGCCAGTGCTGAATAATGATACCTTGCTGCTGATCCGGGAATATGCCGCCGGAACACATGCTTACGAACTCGGTTTTCCGAAAGGGCTGGTGGATGCCGGGGAAACGGATGCAGAAGCGGCCAACCGGGAACTGCAGGAGGAGATAGGGATGGCGACCCGTCAGCTGTCTTTCCTGAAGCAGGTTTCACTGGCGCCCGGTTTTATGAATGCCCGCATGGCGATTTTTCTGGCGCAGGATCTGTTTCCGCAGCAATTGACCGGTGATGAGCCTGAACCTCTGGAAATTATTGCCTGGCCGCTGAAAGACGCGGAAGCGCTGCTGGAACATCCGCAGTTTCATGAGGCCCGCAGTGTTGCCGCGTTGCTGCTGCTGTTACGCCAGCTCCGGGATGGCCGTCTTATTCCCACACCAGCTTAGTGATTGAACAGAAACACCACATAGCCGCGGAAAAAAGCAGCCTGCTCCAGATACGCCGGGGCATGCCATTCCCCGTGCTGTGCCAGACCTACCTTGAACGGAATACGCAGCCGGGCCAGCCTCGGCAGGTAGTCGGTGTAATTGTGGATGGTGTGCCGACCCTGATAGGTTTGTACGACGACCTCGCTGACTATCCCGGCCAGCTGATTGACCAATTCCGGCGAGGTGTGGTTACTCCAGTCGAGCAAGCCGGTAATACTTAGCGCATAGTGTTCCGGTAATCGCTGACGCAACTGCTGTAAAAAGTTGACGTATTGCTGCATGCGCAGTGTACGGGCATCGAAATCAATCTGGATCCCGGTGACGGGATTGCCCTGTTGCTGCCAGCGGGTGAGCTGCTGCGCGATACTCTGGTAAATGGCTTCTGACCAGTTCAGGGTTTCCACCCGATAAGCCAGCCAGATCTGGCCGTGACGCAAACGGGGAATGGCGATCCCTTGCGGGATGAAGCGGCTTTCTCCCCGTTGTTCACTGATTTGCCCCTGCAGAATATAGAGCGACTTTGCCTGCGCCAGCACGGGCTGCGGGCGGACGGCACTCCATAACCAGAAGGCATCATATTCCCGGGCATCGACGATGGCCTGTGCCGGCAGGATCACGCTGGCCAGCAACAGAAGAATGAGCCGTTGCAATCCCGCCATTACCAGTAATATTTCAGTTGTTGCGCCCAGCGGGTATCACCGAACCGGGATTTCAGGGTGTCAAACCACTGTTTACGTTGTGTCAGCGGAATATCCTGCGTACCACAGCTGTTATAACCGCTGGGTGCAAAGCAGTTCACCGCACGGTAGAGGGCATACGCCTTATCCTCGTGCGTGGCCTGTTTGCTGGCGATGACCTGCTGATATCCATCCAGGCGGGAGAAGAATTTGCCGGTAAACTGACTTTCAGTTCCACCCAGCTCCTGCGCTTCAGGCTGATTATTCAGCGGAAAGTCGTCCAGGCCATGACGGAAAATAAACTCTCCCAGACAATTCAGCGCCTGCGGGTGTGTGTTGTCATCCTGCAGGGTCTGCGCGATGTCGCGTAATGCCGGGCACTGGTAATCCGTGGCGTTTTTTCCATTCCACTGAAACAGCGCCAGGGCCTGCTGCGTGTTGTAAGTGAAGCCCATGAACAGAGGAAGGGTACTGGCTTTTTCCGGCAATAATGTAAGATCCTGGAGGAAGTCGGCATAAAAACCCCGGGTCAGATCCTTGTATAACAGCGTGAACAGCGCAATATCATGTTCCTGCTCCGACTGTGGCTGCGTTATCTGCTGGCGTAACAAGGCCGGCGAGGCGACGTTGCGCAGCAGGATCTCCCGGATCATCGGTGTTCTGACCGGGGACCGGGAAGCAAAAACCTGTTCCGTTTTCCCGCTGCGCTCGTAATTCATCGCCAGCGCCAGTTCCAGCTGTTGCCGCTGTAATGGCTCGGTCACCGCTGACAGCAGGTCCAGCCATAGCTGTTCGGCCCGGCTCCACTGTTCCTGGCTTTCCAGTGCAAATCCCCGTAGCGTCTGCTGACTGAAGGCCAGAGAGTCCGGTATTTTTCCGGCGGCTCTTTCCGGCAGAATACTCAGTGTCTTGTCGGCGTCCTTTTCCACATACAAGGCATAAGCGGCCAGCAAATAGGTATACAGCGCCGGCTGTGCGGAAAAACGGGATTCCTGCGCCTGCAACTGTGTCAGGGTCAACGGCAGCCGGCTGTCATCACTGCTGCGCTGCCGCATCAGCACCAGATCCATGATCGCCAGCAACTGGGGGTTTTCAATCATGCTGTTGTCACTGGAAGACATCAGTAATTTGTTATCGATCTCCTGTATCAGCTGATTACTGGTGATATTCGTTTCACTGAGTGGATGTTCAAACCAGTAGGCATAGGCCTGCGCGAGCCGTTTCTGATCATTCATCAACCAGAATACACGGCGCAGCAGTCCTTGCGCGGAAGTGGAGTAGTGTCCCTGCGGGTAGGTGTTCAAATAAGCGTTAAAGGCCGATTCCGCAGCCTGCAGTGCCGCAAGATCGACTTTATCATTGCTGGGAAATCCCATTTCATCGAACGCATTCTGCTGGGCGGCGTTCAGAAAGACCCGTCCTTTCATATAGGTGGCCGTTTCTTTCAGCCAGGGATGAGATGACAAGCCGAGTTCGTTAAATGCCGCAATCGCCTGGGCAAAGTCGCCGTTATAAAAGGCCTGTGCCCCCTGCTGGTAAGTGGCAAATAATTGCCCGGCCGGCGATTTTATCTCGCCGGGTAAGAAAGCGGATTGCTGTTCGGGATCGGGGGCGCAATTTTGGATCATGACCAGGCGGCTCTGTGCCAGTTGCTGACGTTCGGAAGAGGGAATGTCACGGGTCTGTGCCAGTTGCTGCAGATAAAGCAGGGCAGTCTGCGGGTTGTTTGAGGCACAGCGGCTGCCTTCCCAGCGCGGACTTTGTGTCAGCAGAGCGGTGGCTGTTTCACGGCTGACGCCAAGCTGTACGGCCAGAGTAAACAGTGTTGACGCGGAATGCGACTGAGCGGCAGCCTCATTGTCGCTGCTCTCTGAAAATTCGGTAAAGTCTGCCGGAAACGGCACCAGCGCGTAGCCTTTCTCTTTGTAGTAATTGTCCGAGGCCGGGGAGGTCAGGGGAATGTGGCTGGAGTCGGCGAGCAGTAATTGCAGATTGATTCGGCTGTCATTGGCGGGGGAAAGAAACGGCGCATTATTACAGGTATCAAGCAGGTCTTTTTTCAGATTCCAGGTCGGATAACAACTATCATCACTACAGGCCTGCGCCGGCCACTGGAATAACACCGATAAGATAAATCCACTGGTAAAAATAAGACGCCAATTCATATCCCGTCCTTTGATAGTTGTTGGCCCTGAAGTCTGATTATCAGACAATCGGATGCACGATGCCAGTTCGGCAGCACAAATACTGTCTGTTAAATCAGCGACATATTGATTGCTGCGGCAGGATCTGACGACAGTGGCTCAGCAGGAGCTGTGAAATCTGCCGGTAGATGCCCCGCTCCAGGGCCCAGCGTTGCCAGTAGAGACCGCGTTGCAACAAGGGGGTCTCCGGCATCAGATCTTGCAGTTCGCCAGTATGCAATTCCACCGTGATCTGCAGTTTCGGGATCAGGCAATAGGCAGCGCCGGCTTTGGCTAAAGCGACGAAGGCCTCAGAAGAGCGGACGGTGTGACAGGGATAACTGCCCGGCGGCAAGCCGAAATGTTTCTCCACAAAACGGACATGCATGTCATCCCGCTGATCAAACGCGACCCCGGGCGCCTTGCGCAGGGCCTGCTCGGTCAGCCCGTCCGGGAAATAGCGGCGGATGAACGCGGGCGAGGCGGTCAGAACATAGTCCATGTACCCCAGCAGTTCAGACTGGCAGCCCGGTAACGGTTCCTGCTGAGTGCTGATGGCACCGAATGCCTCACCCCGGCGCAAGCGGTCGATGGTGCGGTTTTCATCTTCAATCAGTAAGTTCAGTTCAATCAGCCCTGGCTGCAGCAACGAAGCCAGCGCCGGGATCAACCAGGTTGCCAGGCTGTCTGCGTTGGTGGCGATGGTGACCGGCAGCGGTTTTCCCGGCGTTGTCGGGGACAGATGCGGTAACAGCTCCCGTTCCAGCTGTTGTACCTGCTGGTAATGGGTCAGCAGCAGTTGCCCTGTCGCGGTGGGCTGCAATGGCTGAGAGCGGATCAGTACCGGCTGTGCGACCAGCAGTTCGAGCTGTTTGATACGCTGAGATACTGCCGACTGGGTCAGATGCAGTTGCTGTGCGGCCCGCTCAAAACTCTGTTCCCGCAACACCACATCCAGTGCCTGCAGTAATTTGTAATCCAGATGGTTCATTAATTTTTCTTATCTTCTATAAGAATCATGAATTTTACTTAATTCTAGCGCGTTCTTATGCTGCAGCCACTGAAGAATAAAAGATGGAAAAACGGATGCTGAACGCGGCTATTTATCTGCAAGGTATGCTGGTCGGAGCCAGTCTGATTATGCCAATCGGGGCACAGAATGCCTTTGTGCTGGAAAGAGGGATCCGGCGTAATCATGCCATGCTGGTGGCCGGACTCTGTTTTTTGGCGGATACGTTACTGATTGCACTGGGCGTGGGTGGGGCTGGCAAGATGATTGCGGGATCCGTGACGTTGCAGTTGGTGTTGACAGTCGGTGGTGCGGCATTCTTGCTGCGTTATGGCTGGTCCAGTCTGCAGCGCGCCTGGCGGGCGACCACATCGTCACTGGCAGAAAAGGGAACGATGAGCCGGATACAGGCGGTGGGTATGACGCTGGCCGTGACCTTGCTGAATCCGCATGTCTATCTGGATACGGTCATGATCCAGGGCGCGGTTGCCGGGCAATATCCGCGAACCCAGCAACTGAGTTTTGCGCTGGGTAGTATCTCGGCCTCGCTGCTCTGGTTTTTTGGTCTGGCGCTGCTGGCCAGCTGGCTGGCGCCGCAGTTGCAGCGCGTCCGGGTTCAGCAATGTATCGATGCCGGAGTTGGCTGCATCATGTGGTTGATTGCGTTAGGGTTACTGCGACACGGGGTTTCACTGGTATAAAAAGGCTTGTTTTTGCCTAAAAAATATTCAATGCGTTCTATAATAATAACAGGCGTGATCGTTATCTGAGTGATCCACCTGCGCCGTAAGGAGGTTTATATGCGTCTCGAAAAATGGAACCCGTTCCGTGACCTTGACGATATTTTCCATAATTATCAGCGCTCTTTCCCTGTTCCGTTCTGGGGCCGGGAATCCATGACGGGCAGCAGCGACTGGGTTCCTGCTGTGGATATCGTGGAAGACGACAAAGAGTATCAGCTCAAAGTCGAAATTCCTGAAATTCCACGCGAAGCCATCAAACTGCAGGTCAATCATGGCACGCTGACGATTACCGGCGAACGTAAGATGGAAAAGAGCGATGAAAAACACCATCGCATAGAACGTTACTATGGTAGTTTCAGTCGCAGTTTCACGTTACCGGATGATGTTAAGGCGGAAAATGTCACTGCCAACTTCAGTGATGGCATGCTCTATGTGCATATGCTGAAGAGTACACCGACGGGTGACAAGCCACTGGAAATTGAAATCCACTAATTAACGGTGAAAAAGAAACGGCATGCCAGTCTCATCCGCATGCCGTTTTGTTTTGTCTGCTATTTGCGCACCAGCCAGACACCGGATTCCATATGATGCGTGAACGGGAACTGGTCGAACAGGGCGCAGCGTTTGATCTCGTGGGTCTGACACAGGGTGTTCAGGTTATCGCTCAGGGTCTCCGGGTTGCAGGAGATATAGAGGATCTGCTCGTATTCCTGAATCATCGCCAGAGTATCCGGATCCAGCCCGGCACGCGGCGGATCCACCAGAATGGTGTTGCAGTGATAGCCTTTCAGGTCGATGCCTTTCAGCCGGTTAAATTCGCGTACGCCGTTCATGGCTTGGGTAAACTCTTCGGCTGACATGCGCAGGATCTGCACATTCTCAATCTGGTTTACCGCGATATTATGCTGCGCAGCGTGTACGGAGGATTTGGCAATTTCCGTGGCCAGCACGCGGTCAAAATTCTTCGCCAGTGCCAGCGAGAAGTTGCCGTTGCCGCAATACAGTTCCAGCAGATCACCCTGACAATCCGTGGTGACATCCAGTGCCCAGCCCAGCATGTGCTGGTTCATTTCGGCATTGGGCTGGGTGAAGCTGTTTTCCACCTGCATATATTCCAGTGTACGGCCAGCAACCTGCAACTGTTCCAGCACATATTCCCGCTCCAGCACGATCTTTTGCTTGTACGCGCGGCCGACGATATCGATTTCGCCGAATTCGGCTCGCAGTGCCTGCCGCAGTTCACGTGCCGCCGGTTCCCAGGCGTCGGTAAGCTGCTTGTGGTAAAGCAGGGTGATCAGGGCTTCACCACTCAGGGTGGTCAGAAAATCGACCTGGAACAGCTTGTGTTTAAGGGCGTGGTCAGCACGTAACAATGCTTTCAGGCGCGGCATCAGCCGGTTGATCAGCAGACTGCCGGTAGGGAATTCTTCCACGTAGTAACGCTGTTTGGTTTCGCTATTGAACATGACATAGAACAGGTCATCCCCTTCGTGCCAGATACGGAATTCGGCCCGCATCCGGTAATGCGTCGGGGCAGAGGCAAACACATCCGGCTCCGGTGCCTGAAACGGAGCCAGCAATTGCGTCAGGCGCTGCTGTTTTTCATGCAACTGTTGCTGGTAAAGGGCATCGGAATGCGCTGCGTATGTCATGTTGAACTCCGTCACGGCTGGAAGGGCGCAAATTGTATGCGGTTGTGCGTGGTTGTCCAGTTTTATGCTTACGTTTTATGCGGTGTTATTTGTTAACAAAATGTCACGTCCGGCTATACAGACCCTGATGGGCTCTCTATAATCCGCGGCTCTCTGGCGCAATAACCTGCTTAAAAGGGAATCCGGTGTGAATCCGGAGCTGGCGCGCAGCGGTATCGGGGAACGAAAGCGAACGAGTGAACACTCAGGCACTGCCGCCCGGCGGGAAGCCGTCGCCGTAGGAATGAACAAGCCCCCAAGCCCGAAGACCTGCCAGAGCAAAATCCGGGTCATATCCTCTGATGTGACAAACAGGGACCACTACGCGAACTAGGGAATACCCATGTCAAAACGACTGACTGCTTCTGTGCTGTCGGCGCTGGCTATTGCTGCGCCTGTACACGCCGAAGAATCCACCGGCCTGCCGATCACGGTGACGGCAACACGCTTTGCCGAACCAACTGCCTCTGTATTGGCGCCGGTAAATATTATTACCCGCAAGGATATCGAACAGTTACATGCCCGCTCTCTGAGCGATGTTGTGAAAACATTGCCGGGTGTGGAAATGGTGTCTAACGGGGGGCGCGGTCAGCAATCCTCGGTCATCGTGCGTGGCGCGACCTCCGCCGAAACACTGGTGCTGATGGATGGCGTACGTATCAATAGCGCGACCAACGGCGGCACGGATTTCAGCGGTATTCCGCTCAATCAGGTTGAACGGATTGAATTCGTCCGGGGTGCCCGCGCTTCGGTGTACGGTTCGGATGCGATTGGCGGTGTCATCAACATTATTACCCGCGGCAGCGCCGGGCAGAATAAGCATACGCTGAATGGCAGTGCCGGCTCCCGCGATTACCAGAACCTGAATGGCAGCACCTCCTTTGATATCAACCAGCAGCAACATCTGAAATTCGCAGCCGGTTATGAAACCGAAGATGGCTATAACGTGCATCCGGTGGAAGGTGTCAACGACGGTGATGCACATGGTTTTCTGGGGCGTAATGCCATGCTGGATTACCAGAACCAGCTGACGGATAACGTGAATGTGTACGGTGCGATGCACTGGTCCCGCAACACGGTGCAAAGTGACGGTTCATCAGTGCCATATGTTTATGATGGCGTCACATATGGTGGGCATGAACGCGATGAAACCTGGGAAGAGAACACCCACTATCAGTTAGGCACGAAATACAGAAAAGAGCGTTATCAGACCGAACTGAATGCCAGCCTGATCAACAACGACATGTATTATTATCCGGATACGATCACCCGTCATGACGCGGATTCGGTGTATAAAACCAGTCAATATCAGCTGAGCTGGCTGAATCATTATCAGGTGACGGATCCCTGGACGGTGGGCGCCGGTGTCGATTTGCGCCGTGACGTATTGCATTCGGATTCGCTGTCTTCCGGTAGCGCGTTTTTTGATGAAGATAAAAACCGCAACAACGTCGGGGTCTATGCGTTATCGCAATATCGCTGGGAACAATGGCTGGGCGAGCTGAGTGGCCGTACCGATGATAACCAGCAATATGGCCGGCATAACACCTGGCAGGCGGGTCTGGGCTGGAATTTCCTGCCGGAATATCGTCTGAGTGCCCGTTATGGCACCGCCTTCCGGGCGCCAACCTTTAATGATCTTTATACGCCGTATGCCGCATCCCCGGATCTTAAGCCGGAAACATCCAAAAACAGTGAAATTGCACTGGAAGGGACTACCCGGGAGGTTTTATGGCGTGTGACTGCGTATCGTAATGATCTTGAGGATATGATCGAATGGGCTCCGGACAGCAGTGGCTCCTGGTATCCGGGCAACGTGGGTCGTGCGCGGATCAAGGGGGTTGAACTGGAAGCGGAATTCGCCACCGGCTGGCTCACGCATAAACTCAGCGCGGACTTCAAGAATGCGCGGGATCTGGAAGACGATACGCCGCTGTCACGTCGTGCAAAACGTAACTACAAATGGACTGGCATGGCGAACTGGAATAAATGGGATGCGTCACTGACCGGTCAGTATCAGAGTGAGCGGTATGACAGTGCCACCCGTCTGGCGCCTTACGCGCTGTGGAATGCGGCGGCAGGCTATCATGTGCTGCCACAGTTGCGGATTGGTGGCCGGATCGACAACCTGTTTGACAAGGATTACACCCTGGCCAAAGGCTATGCCACGGCAGAGCGCAGTTACTACGTCGATTTCAGTTACCAGATGTAATTCCTACGCCTGATTGCAGTACAAATAAAAAGGGTTCGCTTTTCACGGCGAACCCTTTTGCTTATGAGAGAGAAAACAGTGTCAGAGGATTATTCCTCTTCGAGATAGGCGTAACCCTGCAAGCCGGCTTCGAGTTCCTCCAGCAATTCCTTGCGGGTCTCTTCACTCAGCGACGGGTGTGCTACCAGCTTCTGGTAATCGCGACGGATCACCGAAGTGTCGATATTGACGTAACGCAGCAGGTTATCGACGTTATCACCCTTGATGATATTGGTGATCACCGGTTCGCCGTTATCGTTCAGGCATACTTCCGCACTGTGGGTATCACCAAACAGGTTATGCAGATCCCCGAGGATCTCCTGATAAGCGCCGACCAGGAAGAAGCCCATATAGTGGGTTTCGTCGTTGCGCATTTCAGGCATTGGCAGCGAATTTTCGATACCCACACCATCGACATACTCTTTAATCATACCGTCAGAATCGCAGGTGATGTCCATGATCACACCACGACGGGTTGGCTGCTGATCCAGACCACTCAGTGGCATGATCGGGAAGATCTGGTCGATCCCCCAGGCATCCGGCAGTGACTGGAACAGCGAGAAGTTCACAAAGCATTTGTCTGCCAGCTTCTCGTTCAGTTCATCCTGCAGATTGCGATGCATGCGGTTAACCGGATCCAGCATGACCTTCAGTTTCAGGCACAGATTCAGATGCAGATCTTCTGCCCAGGCGCGTTGCTGCAGTGACAGCATGCCCAGCGTGTATTGGGTATGCACATCGGCCAGATCCGACACCGAGTCATGGAAGATTTCCAGCAGGCCCGGATCTTCTTTCTCATGCAGTTCTTTCCAGCTGTCCCACATGTTCTGCAGCAGCATCGGAGCTTCGGCATTCGGTGCATCCGGCAGCGAGGTCGGTAGCTGACTTTCCATGCCGACGATATTGGAGATCAGGACCGCATGGTGTGCGGTAATGGCACGACCGGATTCACTGATGATCATCGGATGCGGCAGATCGAACTCTTCGCAGACATCACCGATACCCCACACCACATTATTGGCATATTCGCGCAGGTTGTAGTTGGCCGAGCAATGGCTCTGAGAACGGGAGCCTTCGTAATCGACACCCAGTCCGCCACCGACGTCAACGACTTCGATGTTGGCGCCCAGATGACGCAGCTCGGCATAGAAACGACCGCATTCACGGATCCCGCCCTGAATATCACGGATATTGGCAATCTGTGAACCCAGGTGGAAATGCACCAGTTGCAGACAATCCAGTTTGCCGGCCTCACGCAGACGTTCTACCAGTCGTAGGATCTGGGCGGCATTCAGGCCGAACTTGGATTTTTCGCCGCCGCTGGCCTGCCATTTACCGGAACCCTGTGATGCCAGACGGGCCCGCACCCCGATACGAGGGGCGATATTCAGACGGGCCGCTTCATCCAGGATCAGCTCCAGCTCGGACGGTTTTTCCACCACGATATAAACGTGGTGACCCAGCAGGGAGCCGAGCAGCGCATGGCGAACATATTCGCGATCTTTATAACCGTTACAGACGATCACCGAACCCTGATCGTGGTGATGGGACAGCACGGCCAGCAGTTCCGGCTTGGAGCCCGCTTCCAGACCCAGTGCCGGCTTGTCGGCAAACGCGCGCGTGACCGATTCAATGACCTGATTCTGCTGGTTGACCTTGATCGGATAAACGCACTGGTAACGGCCTTTGTAGCCGTAACTCTGGATCGCCTGTTCAAAGGCGCCAAACAGCGCATTAATGCGGGTTTTGATGATATCCGGGAAACGCAGCAATACCGGTGCGGCATAGCCTTGTTTACGTAACTGTTCGATAATATCGACTAAGGCAATCTTGCAGTCTAACCGGGTTTTATCCGGTGTCACGACGACACGGCCCAGCGCATCGATATTGAAAAAGCCCGCGCCCCAGTAAGGAACGTTATACATCTTCAGGGCGTCCTGACAGGACCAGTTTGCCATGGCATTTCCTTAGTAAAAATCAATCATAATCACGGTGCAGTATCGGGCGCGTTCGTGTCAGCAACATGGCAGTATCCCTGGTGCGCCCTTCTGATCGCGGCGTATTTTATGCGTATTACTCTGGCGATAAACATTTTTTTATAGCCACAAAAGGTTTCTATTGAAAACCTTTGACTAGGCAGTGATCCAGTGTGAATAAAAACGCGGATCAGGACATACAACGCCCATATTCATGCAAAAAAAACTTGGTGGATCTCGTCAGATCCCGCCGGAATAAGCGAACAGGGCCAACAAAATTGCGCACATAATGTTCAGTACGAATCCGACCCGGATCATATCCCGTTGCAGTACATAACCACTGGCATAGACGATGGCATTCGGCGGCGTCGCGACCGGCAGCATAAACGCACAGGAAGCGGAGATCGCAATCATGATCGACATGATACTGACCGACATGCCCATGTTGCCGGCCACACTGGCAAACAGGGGGACCATCAGTGCCGCCGTCGCGGTATTGGAGGCCAGTTCGGTCAGGAACACCACAAAGGTGGCGATTGCCAGCAGTAACAGCAGCGGATGGGTGTGACTGAACCAGGTGGTGATCTGTTGTGCCAGAAACAGACTGGTGCCGGTCTCCTTCAGGATCGCAGACAAACTCAGCCCGCCCCCAAACAGCATCAGCACGCCCCATTCGGTATGCCGTTCCACATCCCGCCAACTGGCAACACCGGTAATACAGATCATCACGGCCGCTGCGAGCGCAATCAGGGTATCTATCTGCTCAATACCGCCCAGCCAGGCAGAAATTGGTTGGGAGCCGATCCAGGCTAAGACCGTACCGGAGAAGATAACCAGCGTCAGTTTATGCTGGCGCGTCCAGACGAGTTCCATCTGTTGCATGGTGCAGTGCTGATTTAAGTGCGGACGTAACACCAGATAGAGGGCGAGCATGGCGCAGGGCAACAGGATCAGGACGATCGGAATGCCGAACATCAGCCATTGCAGAAAGGAGATATGTGCCTGCGCAGCGGCAATCACATTGGGCGGGCTGCCCACCAGCGTACCAATGCCACCGATACTTGCGCTGTAAGCCATCCCGAGCAGAATAAAAGTCTGTGTATTGTGTTTTTTTTCGTCCCCCAGTTGTGAGGCAATACCTATGGCCAGTGGCAGCATCATGGCTGCCGTGGCGGTATTACTAATCCACATCGAGAGCAGCGCGGTGATGGCAAACAGCAAACCGACGGCCATATCAAGACGTCCCCTGGCCAGGATAAGGATCTGTCGGGCCAGAAACTGATCCAGCAGCTGTTTATGTAATGCTGCCGCCAGGGCAAAACCACCAAAGAAAAGATAGATGGTCGGATTGGCGAAATGACTGATTGCCGGTTGTAACGGAAAGATCCCAAGCAGCACCGCCATGATGGGTACCAGCAGGGCAGTCACGGTGACATGAATGGCTTCACTCAGCCATAACACGGCAATGAACAGGAACAGCGATAACCCTTTGTTTATCCGGGGATCAAACGGCAGCCAGTTCAGCAGGATCAGCAGCAGCGCTACATCCAGCAGCAGGATCAGCGGCTTGTACTGCGACTTGAAAAGTCCTGTAGTGGATGTGTCATCAGACATACACACCTCAACATCACGGGCTGTTTTATCTCTTAGTGTAGTTGAGGCGGTAACAAGTGAGGATTATTCCGCCGGCTGGCGCAGGTAGTGGATCACCTGATTACTGCTGCCACGCCAGACCAGCGACGGGTCGGCCAGTTCCTGCACGAATTTGCCATCGATCAGCACATCGATCAGGGCGGTGATTTCCTGCTGGGTGGGGGTGAGTTCGGCGAGCAGATAACCGGTCCACATCCAGATGTCCTTACCGGGGCATTCCGCGCGGATACGCTGGATCAGCGCCAGTATATCGGCCTGATTGGCCGGATGCAGCGGATCGCCGCCGGAGAAGGTAATGCCGCGGCGTTTGATTTTGGTGTCATTCAGATCGGCAATAATGCGATCAGCCAGTTCCGCAGTGAACGGATGGCCGGAATCGGTGCGCCAGGTGGACTGGTTGTAACAGCCCCGGCACTGGTGTTCGCAGCCGGAGACAAACAGGGTACAGCGGGTGCCCGGACCGTTTACCACATCAACGGGGTAATATTTCTGATAAAACATGGCGGGCTCCTGAATCATGGCTACTGCTGTACACACTAGCCCGTCAGCCGCGAAAAATCAAAGCAGGGAAAGTAGGGGTAAAGAGACGTTTCTCCCGGCGGAGAAACGTCACAAGCGATGTTATTCCAGAATTTCGCGGGCATTGATGGCCTGTACAGGACGGTTGTTGTCCTGTCCCATGACCTTTTTGAACGCGTCAATCTGTGCTTTAGAGACAAAGGCCGGCTTTTTCAGCACGATCCAGCGAACACCTTCGGTACAAGGTGGAGTCGTCAGCGAGCCACTGAAGCGATAGTAGGCGTGGTTGTTCGGGAACAGTGTCTGCGCATTAAATGCCGGAGACAGGGCAATCTTGTCGCCTTCTTTGGCTGGCATATGTGCCCACAGGTTTTTCAGCGCCGTGTTTTCATGGCCTTCTTTAAACATGACGGTCACCACCGCCAGATTGCCATCCTTATCGGCATGAACAAAATGGCCCTCCAGCGGATAAGATTCACCTTGGATCAGATTTTCACTGGGGGCATGGAAATGGAACTGTTTCAGACCATACTCCACGCCATCAATCACCACGTTGCTGCCGGCATCGTACACGACCTGTACGGTATGGCCGTTGTTCAGGATCTGGCTGCCGCCTGTTTTATAGTTGAATTTCAGCGGTTTCAAATCAGCTTTGATAAAACCGGTCAGGTTGACCGGGGTCTGATTTTTACCGGCGCAGGCACCGAATTCCGGTGTCAGTTTCGCCCAGTTTTCAGGGCCGGTTTCACCGTTGTAACCCCAGTGGGCATGATGTTCAGCGGCGAATGCGGAGAAGGAGGCAAGCAGCATGGCTGCACCAAACAGATTCTTTTTCATTCTGTGGATCCCGAATTGATTAATACTGAAAGGCAAATAAAAAACGCCCCGAAGGGCGTCGCAGTATAACCTTACTTATTTAATGGTTTTGTAACTAAATGTACTCACGCGATATTTTTCAGCGTTGCTCGCCGGGGTTATATCGGAATTTGGTGCCGTCCGGACGGGTTTTGAAGCGCCGGTGCAGCCACATATACTGGGCCGGCGCTTTACGGACGGCCTCTTCCAGCACCTGATTGCTGCGGGTGGCATCGGTTATCTCATCACCGGTCGGATAGTTCTGCAGTGGTGGTTCGATGATCAGCTGATAGCCGCCTTTTGGCAGACGGATGTTGTAGCAGGGCAGAACGACACTGTTTTTTACCCGAGCCAGTGTGGCGGTGCCGGTAACCGTGGCGGCATCACGGACGGCCAGGAACGGGACGAAGACACTGGCCCGCGGACCGTAATCATGATCCGGGGCATACCAGAGCGCTTCTCCCTGACGCAAGGCCTTGATCATGCCTTTCACGTCATCCCGGTTGACCAGATATTTGTTGCTCTTGCAGCGGCCATGATACTGCGCGTACTCCAGTACCGGATTGGTGTTGGGGCGGTAGACGCCGACGCCCGGGCGCAGCAGGCCGAACATGCGGGCATTCAGCTCCAGCGTCATAAAATGGGCGGATAACAGCAGCATCCCCTGTTTATTGGCGACGGCCTGTTCGACATGCTCCGCGCCCACCACCTGCATGACCTTGCGGATCCGACGATCCGGCCAGAACCAGGCCATCCCGGTTTCAAATATCGCCCGGCCGACGTTGGCAAAATTTTCCCGGATTTGCTGTTCCCGGGTCGCCTCGTCCCATTCCGGGAAGGCCAGTTGCAGGTTGGTGCGCGCAATCCGGACCCGGCGCGGTAGGATCTTCATGGTGAACCAGCCCAGCGCGGCACCCAGCTGCATCAGGACCGGGTAGGGTAACTGCACGATCAGCCATAATACGGCCTGCCCGAACCATTGTGGCCAGTAACGCGGATGAAACAGGCTGGCTGTCAGACGTGGAGCGGAATCGGGTAACTGTGTCGCTTGCATGGCAGATGACCGGAAAATTAGGTTTAGAAAATGATAAAAGCCTCCCCAGTTTAGCAAATGGCGCTCAGGGAGGCGAATCATCATCCGGGCTGTGATAGACTGCGCGCAATTCAGAGTCAGTATTGAGTAAACATCATGACTATGCGCATTACCTTACCTGATTTTTCCGCTGCCCGTGTGCTGGTGGTCGGCGATATCATGCTGGATCGCTACTGGAGTGGTCCGACCCGTCGTATTTCCCCCGAAGCCCCGGTACCGGTGGTAAAAGTCGAAAAAAATGAGGATCGCCCTGGTGGCGCGGCCAACGTCGCCTTAAACGTCGCGGCGCTGGGCGGTAAAACGACACTGCTGGGTTTTGTCGGTCAGGATGAGGCGGCGGATAGTCTGGAAGCGAAACTGGCGGGACACAAGGTGGCCTCGGATCTGGTCAAGGTCGCGGACCTGCCGACCATTACCAAGCTGCGTATTCTCAGTGGTAATCAGCAACTGATCCGCCTGGATTTTGAAGATTCGTTCGCCACGGCTGATCCGGCGCCGTTGCTGGCAAAACTGGATGCGGCCCTGCCGGATTTTGATGTGCTGATCCTTTCCGACTATGCCAAAGGGGCACTGACCTGCGTGCAGGATATTATTCAGCTGGCACGGAAACACAAGGTGCCGGTACTGATTGATCCGAAAGGTACCAGCTTTGAGAAATACCGCGGTGCGACCTTGATCAAACCCAATATGCTGGAGTTTGAAACCATCGTCGGCAAAGTGAAGAACGAAGATGATCTGATCGAGAAAGCGAAAAATCTGCTGAATGAACTCGATCTGGAAGCGCTGCTGGTAACCCGTTCCGAAAACGGCATGCTGCTGGTGCGCCGTGGCGGTGCGGTGCTGACGCTGCGCACTCAGGCACGCGAAGTGTTCGATGTGACCGGCGCCGGTGATACCGTGGTCGGTGCGCTGGCAACCGCCCTGTCGGCCGGCAAATCGCTGGAAGAAGCCTGTGCGATTGCCAACTGTGCAGCCGGGGTCGTGGTGGCGAAACTCGGTACTTCCACCGTGAGTCCGCAGGAGCTGGCGCAGGCGCTGCATGAACACAGCAGCATGGAGCAGGCGTTCGGGGTGATGAATGAAGCCGAGCTGAAAACCGCTGTGCTGGCGGCGCGTCGCCGTGGCGAGAAAATCGTCATGACCAACGGTTGCTTCGATATTCTGCATGCCGGGCATGTCTCTTATCTGAAGGCGGCACATAAACTGGGTGATCGCCTGATCGTGGCGGTGAATGACGATGCCTCGGTGCGTCGTCTGAAAGGCGAAAAACGCCCGATTGTACCGGAAGATCAACGGATGGCGGTCCTGGCGGCACTGGATTCAGTGGACTGGGTGGTGCCGTTTACCGAAGACACGCCGCAGCGCGTGATCGCCGAGATCCTGCCGGATCTGCTGGTGAAAGGCGGTGACTACCAGCCGGAGGATATTGCCGGTTATGCCGAAGTGACCGCTAATGGCGGCGAGGTTCGGGTGCTGCATTTTGAAGATGGCTGTTCGACCAGCAACATCGTCAAAACCATCATCGAACGCGAATGCCGGTAAATTGAGGTAACACCCTGTTCCGTTCGGAGCAGGGTGTTGCACTTTGTCACACTTGTGGCACAGCTTTGCCACGACTCTTTGTTTTACTTAAAGATATCCGGGACTAAAAGGATGTCTTTATATGCGTTATCTGATTTCACTTCTTGTCATTTCTCTCATCTGCTGGGTTTTAGCGTTACCCACCGATGCGCTGCAACAGGGGTTTCTGTTCTGGCGTAATCAGGGCATTCAGTTAACCGGCATTCTGGCGCTTGCCCTGATGGGGGCGTTAATGCTGATGGCGACCCGTCCGTCCTGGCTGGAACAGCGGTTAGGGGGCTTGGATCATCTGTATCAGTTGCATAAATGGAGCGGTATCACTGCCGGCAGCATGGTACTGCTGCACTGGCTGCTGACCAAATCACCCCGCTGGCTGGTGGACTGGGGTCTTATCACGTTAGGGCCAAGACCGGCGGGCACACATGTACCGGATGCCTGGCGTGGTATTGCCAAAGAGGCCGGGGAATACTGCTTCTATGCCATGATCCTGTTCATGATCATCAGTCTGGTTAAAGTCCTGCCCTATGGCCGTTTCCGCCAGATCCACAAAGTCGGTGCGGTACTGTTTCTGCTGGCGGCCTTCCACAGTATTTATCTGTTACCTGATGACACCCGCTGGGCGCCGTTTGGCCTGCTGACGCTGACCGCCGGTGTGCTGGGGTCGTTGGCTGCCTTGTGGAGTCTGTTCGGCCAGATTGGCCGCTTACAGCGTTATCAGGGCGAAGTCATCGCACTGCGTCAGCATGAAGGTAATGTGCTGGAGATCGAAGTGGCACTACCGATGGACTTTCAGGACGAGTATCTGCCGGGGCAGTTTGCCCTGCTGACACTGCATAAAGACGAAGGATCGCACCCGTTCACGATTGTGCGCGAAGATGTGCAGAATGGCAGCATCATTTTTGCGATCAAGGCATTGGGCGATTATACCCGCCAGTTGTCAGAACAGGTGCAGGTGGGCGATGAGGTCACGGTGGAAGGGCCGTATGGCCGGTTTGTGCTGCCAGAGTCCGGTGGTCAGGAGTACTGGATTGCCGGTGGCATTGGCATCACGCCGTTTCTGGCCTGGCTGGAAGGGCTGGCCGCAGAGGGGTATCACCGACCGGGCGCGCATCTCTATTACTGTGTGAACAGCCAGCAGGAGATCCTGTTCGCCGAGCGTCTGCAGCAACTGGCGAAACAGACCGGGGTCAGACTCACCATCGTCGATCGGCAAACCGACGGCTTTCTGGATCCGACACGTCTGGAGATCGATGAAGATACCCGGCTCTGGTTCTGTGGCCCGAAAGCCATGCGGGATATGCTGTTAAAACATGTTCCCGCCGCCCAGCTGCATTACGAACAGTTCGATTTCCGCTGATTAATGGAGCCGCCAGCTATCTGGCGGCTTTCCCTTTTCCATAGAGCTGACCGCGCAGCAGCAACTGCACTGTCCGGAAGGCCAGATAACCAATAAACAGATTCGCACCGGCAAAAATAGGGATCGCCAGCCATTGTGCGGATGGTAATCCGGCGGCCGCCAGTTTCAGACCACTGACCGTGGTGGCAGCAACACCGAAGGTATACGCCCAGTAAGAGGGTGCAAACGCCTGTGCCCCCAGCCAGCGACCGAGACGTAATCCCAGCAGTAACTGAAACAATCCATATCCCCACAGCATCAGCAGCCAGGGTTCGGTGCTGCCCGGTATTAACATTAGACACGCCATGGCACAGACGACCGGTGGCGCAAACTGAATTCCGAGCAACGGGCGCTGAGCGACCGGCATGGTTTTCGGATGCCATAGGCGCTGAATAATCAGTGATTCCAGCGCCAGCCAGGAGAACACGCCGGCGCCGAGAAACAACCAGCCCCAGTCGGCATGTCCTAAAGCCCCTAGGGCGGCCGCACTGGTAAAGTTACCGGCGACGGTCGGCAGATAGAGCGTGGGCGCGGTATCCAGCGTGTCGCGGCCACCCTGCCAGAGAGTGCCGGTATGCCACAGGGAAAACACCAGATGCCAGCTGATACCCGCTATTGTCAGCAGCCATGCGGCGGTAAGGGAATAGGGCAATACCGCCAGGACGATCAAGAGCGTGGAAACGCCCAGCAATGCGGGGGTGCCACCCTGTACCGGATGCAGAAATTCGGCTTTTACCAGTTCAAAGTGACGGATCGCCTGTAAACAATAAGTCAGCAGCAATACAGCCCAGACCATGCCGGCGAGTAGTAGCAGGCTCTCGCCAATCAGCGCCGGTAACTGCCACAGATGCGCGGCGATACGCCATGCTTGTCCCAGACCGGACAGGCCGAGCACCATGCCAAAGAAAGAAGCGGGAATGCGGTTTTGTGTCATTTTTTCGTTATCAGTCCGTTATTGATGTCCAGCAGATCCTGTTCCGACAATATGCCGGCCGTCAGTTTCAGTTGCAGAGTATTCAGGATGTAGTTGTAACGGGCATCGGAGAGTTTCTGCTTGGCAAAATAGAGTTTGGTCGTCGCGGTCAGTACGTCCACGATGGTACGGGTTCCCACCTGATAACCGGCCTGTGTGGCGGTCAGGGCGCTGTCGGCAGAAATGACCGATTGCTGATACGCCTTGATGGTACCGACACTGGCGAACACGTTGTTGTAGTTTTTATACAGATCCGCCTGCATGCTGCGGTAGGTCTTTTCCAGATTTTCGCTGGCCGCGACATAGTTAAACTGCGCCTGTTTTACCTGTGACTGCGTCGCGCCGCCGGAATAGAGTGGCAGGTTGAATTGCAGGCCGATGGTGCCCTGATTGACGGTGCCATCCTGCTTCGAAGTGGTATTTTTTTCATAATCGGTGTAGTCGGAGTTGGCGCCCAGCTTCAGATCCAGTGTCGGCAGATGACCGGTTTTGGCCAGATCAATCTGTTGTCTGGCCACGTCTTTGGCGATACGTAACTGGTTCAGCGTCAGGCTGTGATCCTGGGCCTGTTTCAGCCATTGATCGGCACTTTGCGTCATTTGACCGGGGCTGAAGCGTTCGGTATTCAGTACATCCAGAAACCGGTGTTCGGTACCGGTCAGCTGGCGCAGCGCTTCATAGCTGTTCGACAGGGTGTTCTGGGTATTGATGGTATCAGCCACCGCCAGATCATGCGCGGCCTTGGCTTCCTGGACATCGGTGATCGCCGTCATGCCGACATCGAACCGCTGCTGGGTTTCATCCAGCTGACGCTGCAGCGCTTTTTCGTTGGCGAGGGAATATTCCAGACTATCCTGTGCGGCCAGCACACTGAAATAGGCTTGCGCAGTACGCAAAATCAGGCTCTGTTTCTCCAGATTCAGTGCGACATCGCTGGCCAGCGCCTGTTTGCTGGTGATATCCGAATTCATCCAGATTGACTGGCGGAATACCGCCTGGGTCAGGGTGATCCCCGCACCGGTAGTGCGGGCTGTATAGGCGTCATCATTGTTTGATTTCAGATAATTGACATTCGCATCCAGACCAATCTGCGGCAGTTTGGCGGCATCGGCTTCGTTGATTTTTTCAAAGGCGGCATTACGTTGCGCCTGGGTTTCCTGCAACTGCGGATCTTTTTCCCGGGCTTGGTGATAGATGTCGAGCAGGCTTTCGGCATACACCCACGGGGAAAACCCCAGCAGTATGAGGGCAGACAATAATGATTTTTTCATCGGATCATTCACTCCAGTTTTAATCCAGCGTTTTCCGGAATCGCAGCACACCTATTAACAGCATAGCGAATAAAAACAGTAATAACGGCCACAAATGCGGCCACATTTCCGCCATGCCGTTTCCTTTCAGCATAATTCCGCGGATCAAGCGGATAAAGTGTGTCAGGGGTAACAGCTCACCAATCTGCTGAGCCCAGAACGGCATGCCACGGAACGGGAACATGAAGCCGGACAGCAGCATGGATGGCAGAAAAAAGAAAAAGGTCATCTGCATCGCCTGGGTCTGGTTGCGGGCCACGCTGGAGATGGTGATGCCGATGCTGAGGTTGGCGGCAATAAACACCAGGATGCCCAGTAACAACCAGCCGGCCGGACCAATAAATGGCACTGCGAACAAGAGCTTTGCCAGCGAAAGGATCACCGCGACCTGCACAAAGCCAATCAGCACATAAGGCAGGATCTTGCCCAGCATCACTTCCAGTGGCCGCACCGGGGTGGCCAGCAGATTTTCCATCGTGCCGCGCTCCACTTCCCGGGTAACGGCCAGCGCGGTCATCATGATCATGGTCATGGTGAGGATCACGCC
This sequence comes from Tolumonas osonensis, assembly GCF_014202415.1. Taxonomy (GTDB): domain Bacteria; phylum Pseudomonadota; class Gammaproteobacteria; order Enterobacterales; family Aeromonadaceae; genus Tolumonas; species Tolumonas osonensis. The sequence goes on along the minus strand of NZ_JACHGR010000001.1, from coordinate 454,617 downwards.
CATCAGGCCGGGCACAATGTTGTATTGCGTCAGACCTTCCGGATTAAACCGCCGCTGGATCACCACCTCATAGGGTTGCGCCTTACCATTCAGGGAACTGAGTGCGCCGGTCAGTTCGTATTGCAGCCATTGCTGACTGAGCTGCTGCAGGGCACCAATCGCGTTGGCGGTCGCGGAAGGATCGGTGGCATCGGCTGCAACCAGCAGTTGCGGCCGTTCTCCGCGTTGCAGTTTTTTGGCAAATCCGGCCGGAATGACCACGGCAAACTGGGCATCGCCTTCTTCCAGCCAGTGATCGGCTTCGGCCTCACCCAGATCGGTTGCGACCAGCTGAAAATAAGCGCTGTTTTCTAATCCCTGCACGATGGCGCGGGTAAACGGCGTCTGTTCATGCGCCACGATGACGGTTGGCAGGTGCTTGGGATCGCCATTTATGGCAAACCCGAACAGGATCAGCTGGATCAGCGGAATACCCAGCATCATGGCGAAAGTGAGTCGATCCCGGCGCAGCTGGATAAACTCTTTCGCGATCATCGCCAGCAGACGGTGCCAGCTTATTATCTGATTCATAAGCACCTCTAGCGGAAATTATCCTGACTTTGCTGCATCAGATGGATGAACACATCCTCCAGTTGCGGTGTGATCAATTGCCAGCGCAGATCGCTGCGTTGCCGGAATGGTTCGATTGCCCTCGCTAAAGCAGAGGCATCCAGGCCATTGATATGCACGCTGTTACCGAAGCGGGTAATCAGGGTGATCGCAGGGTGGTTTTGCAGCACCGACAAAAGAACGTCGACCTCACCCTCAACCAGCCAGGTCGTAAACTGACTCTGTTGGATCAGCTCTTTCGGTGTACCACCGGCCAACAGTTTGCCATAGGCGATATAACCGAGACGATGACAGCGCTCGGCTTCATCCATGTAATGCGTGGAAACCAGCACGGTCATACCCTCTGCGGCCAGCTCATGGATCTCGTCCCAGAAATCGCGGCGGGCTTTCGGATCAACCCCTGCCGTCGGTTCATCCAGCAACAACAGTTGCGGTTCGTGCAGCATGCAGGCCGCCAGCGCCAGCCGTTGTTTCCAGCCGCCGGACAAGGTACCGGCCAGCTGATTCTGGCGCCCCTGCAAACCCAGTCGCTCCAGCGCCTGCTGAACCCGTTGTTTCCGCTGCGGCATGCCATAAATGCGGGCAATGAAATCCAGATTTTCCCGCAGGCTTAAATCGTCATACAAGCCGAAGCGCTGCGTCATATAACCGACATGGCGTTTGATATCGGCCGCCTGCCGGACAATGTCATAGCCCAGTGTATGACCGGACCCGCTGTCGGGAGTCAGCAGACCGCACATCATGCGGATCGAGGTGGTTTTGCCGCTGCCGTTCGGCCCGAGAAAACCGAAGATCTCGCCACGTTGTACCTGCAGACTCAGGTTATCCACGACCAGCTTGTCACCGAAGCTCTTGTTTAACCCCTGCACATCAATGATCCAGTTTTCACTGTTCATGGCCTATTGCTCCGTTGGTGACAGTGCAACAGCGACCGGCTGTCCGGGATGCAGCGGGAAGGTGCTGGTATCCAGCGGTCTGGCTTCCACCATAAACACCAGTTTGGCGCGGTTTTCTTTACTGTAGATAACCGGCGGGGTGTATTCCGCGTTACTGGCAATAAAACTGATCCTGGCCGGAATCGTCGCCTTGCAGCCATCACAGCTGATGGCGATGTTTTGCCCGGCCTTGATTGTCGCCAGCGCTGTTTCCGGAATATAGAACCGGATCTTCACCGCCTCGGGGGCTAACAGCGTCACCACCGGGGAACCGGCCGGGATCCATTCACCAAGCTGATATAAGGTTTCTTCCACCGTTGCTGTCACCGGGCTGGTAGGCGCAGTCTGGGCCTGTAACCAGCCGGCATGACTGAACTGAGCTTCTGCGGCAGTAATATCCGCCTGCGCGGCTTCACGCAGATCGGAGCGGGCAGCCTGTACGGCCAACGCCAGCTGTGCTTTCAGATCGCGGACTTTGCCTTCGGCCTGGGAGCGGCTGCTGATTGCCAGATCCAGCGTCGCCTGATTGCTGAATCCCTGTTTCCGCAGACGTTGCTGGCGCAGCAACTCCTGTTCACTCAGGCGTAACGCCGCCTGCGCGGTACCGAGCTGGGCGTTGAGGGAGGCGATCTCTTCACTGCGTTTGCCTTTACTGAGATCGGCGGCCTGGGCCTGCGCTTTCTTTAAGGTCGCCTGCGCCGCCTGCTGATTGCTGCTGACTTCACTGCTTTCCAGACGGAACAACGGCTGGCCGGTCTGAACCTGTTGTCCTTCGCTGACCGCCAGCTCCCGCAGATAACCGGCGACGGGAGTCGCAATCCGGATATAGTCGCCTTCGACATAACCAGGCAGGGTATTCTCCGTTGCCGGCTGACAAGCGCTTAAGCCCAAGGCAGCAAACAATGGGATGTACTTACGCATGCGATTCCTCCCGTAAGGCCATCAGACCGGCCCAGCTAAAACGGACAATATGGTTTTCGATCTCATCCAGCCAGCCGGGATCGGTCAGCAGATGCGGGCTGGTGCGGATTATCAGCGGGCGGGCCAGCACATACATGATGCACTGACTCATCAGGCTGAGTACGCAGCGTAATAACGTCTCCCGGGTGGCGTCCGGCAGGATCTGCTGCAACAGGCTGAACATCTGCTGCAGCTGGGGTTGCTGAAAACGCTGATAAATATCATCCAGAGCGGCAGTCGGATTGGCCATTTCCCGCAGCACCAGTTGTGCTATCCGGCAGCCCTGCTGTTCGTCCAGCATCCGTAACAACACGCTGTGGATCAGAAAGCGGAACTGGTCCGGCAACGGCAGGGCATTGTCAGTCAGCAACGGTTGCTGGGTGATGGCCAGTTCGCCGTGGTAACGCAGCACAGCCAGATACAGCCCCTCTTTACTGCCAAAGTAATAATTGATCGCGGATAAGCGGACACCGGCCCGCGCGGCGATCTGCTGTACCCGGGCAGCGCGGAAACCCTGTTCGATAAACTCAGGCGTTGCCGCATGAATCAGTTTCAGGCGGGTTTCTTCCCCGTGTGCACTGGCAGCGGATTCATTCAAAGAGGAATACTCGGTCATGGGTACCTCAATTAGAAAACTTTTTCTAATCATTGTGCATAAAGCGTCCGGACGCAAGCGAATCAGAAAATTTTTTCTGATTCTTTTGTGATACAGGTTCACTATTGCTCCGCCGGAACCTTAGGAGTAACCTGCCCTTTCTTTGGCATATCGCCAGTACGGGATTGGATCGGGAGTGGGTTACGATGACAGATCAGGCCTTGGCTGCAGATCAGCATTACGATCGTAATGATGTGGAGATAATTAAATGCGAGCCTTGTTTTAAAGGGTTCTTCCGCATTAACCGCTATCACCTGCGGCATAAACTTTTTGCCGGTGGCTGGGGGCCGGTGATCCAGCGTGAAATGTTCGAGCGGGGCCATGCGGCCGCTGTGCTGCCCTACGATATCGAAAACGATAAGGTGGTCTTGCTGGAACAGTTCCGTCTTGGCGCGTATGAAACCAAACAGGATCCGTGGTTGCTGGAGCTGGTGGCGGGCATTATCGAACCCGGTGAACAGGCGGACGAAGTGATCCACCGCGAAGCCGAAGAAGAATCAGGTCTGACACTGCAACGGGCGGATTTTGTCCTGAGCTATATGGTCAGCCCGGGCGGTACCACCGAGCGCATTGATCTGTATGTCGGTAAAGTCGATTCCTCTCTGGCCAATGGGCTGCACGGTCTGGCGCATGAAGGCGAGGATATCCGCGTACATGTGGTCAGCCGCGAGCAGGCTTACCGCTGGGTGGAAGAAGGCCGTATTGATAATGCGACCACCGTGATCGCCCTGCAATGGCTGCAACTGCACCATGCCGAATTACAACGTCGCTGGCTGGGTGAATCGTGACGACAGTCTGTATAGCCAAACGCCATGTACCCGATCTGCCTGAACTGCACCGGGCCTATGAAACCAACTACATGGCGCTGATGAAGTTGTTACCTTCAACAGAAGATGGCGGTGCGAGGTTGTATAACGTCGCACAATCATTACAATTCGCGGTTCGCATTCTGGAAAATACCCGCTACACCACGTTGCTGGAAATTTGCCAGCACAATGACGAGTTACCTGATTTTCTGAGAAGTCATATGCAAGTTCGGCTATACCACGATGCGCGTATGGCGGAAGTGTGTGTCAGTCAGCAGATTTCCCGTCTACTCCCCAGCTATGATTATCCTAATCCGGCTATGCATCAGCGGGATGAAAAAGAGCAGTGTAATCACTTTCTGGCAGAATGGTTGCGTTTCTGTCTGGCACACGGGTATAGCGCTCAGGCGCTGGCATATTAATAATAAAGTGATGATGCCAGTTACCCGGATTGCCATGCATGAAGGGTAAATGAAGGCGTTGTCCGCAAACAAATATAGAGAGAGATTTTGGAAACCTGCACATTAAATAACCAGGACGATGGCGTCGTTCGGCTATTGCAGATTTCAGATACGCATCTGTTCGCTGGTTCCGACCGGGATCTGCTAGGCATTGCCACGGCAGAGAGTTTTCAGGCAGTACTGGATGCCATTACTGAATTGCCGCAGCCGTATGATGTGGTGCTTGCAACAGGGGATCTGTCACAGGATCACTCCGCAGACTCCTATCAGCGTTTTGCCCGTATGGCATCAGCGGCATTGCCGAAACCGATCCACTGGCTGCCGGGTAACCACGATCACCGCGTCCTGATGCAAAATGAACTGCTGGCGGCCGGCATCCGTCCGGAAATGCGGCTGGTGAGCGAACACTGGCAAGTGATCCTGCTCGACAGCCAGGTTTACGGTACGCCGCACGGCTGGCTGAGTCATCTGCAACTGGAACAACTGGAAGCCGCACTGCAACAGCATCCGGAAAAGCATGCCCTGATTTGTCTGCACCATCATACCTTTCCCATTGGTTCGATCTGGCTGGATCAGCACGATCTGAAGAATGCCAATGATTTTCTGGCGATACTGGCGCGTTATCCGCGGGTTAAAGCGGTGCTCTGCGGCCATGTACATCAAGAGTATGATCAGTATCATCAGGGGATCCGTTTTCTGACCTCACCCTCCACCTGTATTCAGTTCAAACCACTGAGTGTGGATTTTTCACTGGATGGCATGTCTCCCGGCTGGCGTTATCTGCAGCTGTATCCGGATGGGCGTATTGCGACCCAGGTCTGGCGTCTTGAACCCGGCCGGTTTGTTCCTGATTTACAATCTACAGGCTATTGAGATGTCACCTACGCTGATTTATCTGCACGGTTTTAATTCCACCCCGAATTCAGTTAAAGCCCGGCAAATGACCGACTATCTGGCACAGGAACTGCCGGATATCCAGGTCTGTGTACCGAAACTGCCGAATACCCCGGCAGCATCCTGGCAGGCGATACAGGAGACACTGGCAGCTCTGGGCGAGCGCAAGATTGGGCTGGTCGGCAGCTCCATGGGCGGTTTCTGGGCCACCAAAGTGGCGGAAGTTTACGGACACAAGGCTGTGGTCATCAACCCGGCGGTGCATCCGCATTATCTGCTGCAACAACTGCTCGGGCCGCAGCGTAACCCTTATACCGGGGAAGAATATCTGCTGGAGCCGCATCACGTGGAGGAGCTGCGGGCGCTGGATCTGCCGGTATTGCAGTATCCGGAACGGATCTGGCTGTTACAGCAACAGGGCGATGAAGTGCTAGACTATCGCAACGCATTACAATTTTATCATTTTGCACGAACTACAGTAGAGCTGGGCGGTAATCACGCCTTCACAGAATTTGAACGTTACTGTGCTCAGATTGTAAGATTCCTGCAGTTATAAACCGTACTCACGGACTACCATGACTCAAGCTTATACCGCTGAATCCATTGAGGTACTCAATGGTCTTGAACCGGTGCGTCGTCGCCCCGGTATGTACACCGATACTACCCGTCCGAACCATCTCGGCCAGGAAGTCATTGATAACAGCGTCGACGAGGCGCTGGCGGGTCATGCCAGCCGGATTGATGTCATTCTGTATGAAGACCAGTCGCTGGAAGTGATCGATGACGGCCGTGGTATGCCGGTCGATATTCACCCAGAAGAAGGGGTGCCGGCGGTCGAGCTGATCATGTGTAAATTGCATGCCGGCGGTAAATTTTCCAATAGCAACTATCAGTTCTCCGGGGGTCTGCACGGGGTGGGGATCTCGGTGGTCAACGCCTTGTCACGCCGCGTGGAAGTCACCGTGCGCCGCGATGGTAACGTCTATGAAATGGCGTTCGAGCAGGGCGAGAAAGTCTCGGATCTGACCATCACCGGCACCTGCGGCAAGCGCAATACCGGTACCCGCGTGAAATTCTGGCCGGAAGAGAAGTATTTCGACTCACCAAAATTTTCGGCCCGCAGTCTGGTACATATTCTCAAAGCCAAGGCAGTGCTGTGTCCGGGGTTGACCATTCATTTTGACGATAAGGTCAATCAGCAGACCTACGACTGGTGCTATCAGGATGGTCTGCGCGACTATCTGCTGGATAACTTAAAAGAGTTTGTACGTCTGCCGGAACAACCGTTTACCGGCCAGTTCAGTGCCGATAATTCGGCCGTGGACTGGGCGCTGTGCTGGCTGCCGGAAGGCGGCGAACTGATCAGCGAATCCTATGTCAACCTGATCCCGACGGTGCAGGGTGGTACCCATGTCAACGGTCTGCGTCAGGGTCTGCTGGATGCGATGCGCGAGTTCTGCGAATTCCGTAATCTGCTGCCGCGCGGTGTCAAACTGACGCCGGATGATATCTGGGATCGCTGTGCCTATATTCTGTCGATCAAGATGCAGGATCCACAATTTGCCGGTCAAACCAAAGAGCGTTTGTCTTCCCGCCAGAGTGCGGCATTTGTCTCCGGTGTGGTGAAAGATGCCTTTAGTCTGTGGCTGAACGCCAACATCGAACTGGCCGAGCAGCTGGCAGAACTGTGTATCAGCAGCGCCCAGCGTCGCCTGCGGGCCGCGAAAACCGTGGTGCGCAAGAAGATCACGCAGGGACCGGCACTGCCCGGCAAACTGACCGACTGTAACTGTTCCGATCCGCTGCAGGGTGAACTGTTCCTGGTGGAAGGGGATTCGGCAGGCGGTAGTGCCAAGCAGGCGCGGGAACGTGAGTTTCAGGCGATCATGCCGCTGCGTGGCAAGATCCTGAATACCTGGGAAGTGGATGCGTCGGAAGTGCTGGCGTCGCAGGAAGTGCATGACATCTCGGTCGCCATCGGCATGGATCCGGATTCCGACGATCTGAGCGGGCTGCGTTACGGCAAGGTCTGTATTCTCGCCGATGCGGATTCGGACGGTCTGCACATCGCCACCTTGCTGTGCGCGCTGTTCGTCAAACATTTCCGCTCGCTGGTGGAAAACGGTCATGTCTATGTCGCCATGCCGCCGCTGTTCCGTATCGATCTGGGCAAAGAGGTTTATTACGCGCTGGATGAAGACGAGAAGCAGGGTGTTCTGGAGCGGCTGAAAGCCGAGAAGAAACGCGGCACCCCACAGGTTACCCGCTTTAAAGGTCTGGGTGAAATGAACCCGAAACAGCTGCGGGAAACCACCATGGATCCGAACACCCGCCGCTTAGTTCAGCTGACACTGGATGAAACGGAGGAAACCATGCAGCTGATGGATATGCTGCTGGCGAAGAAACGCTCCGGCGATCGTCGTGAGTGGCTGGAAACCAAGGGCAATCTGGCGGATATCGGGTAGTTTTGCCGCTGGAGCCTGTGTGGTCATCCCGCTATAATGTATGTTAATCTTATTAACATACAGAGCGTTCGCCGATGGAAAAAAAGACCGCGCGGTTAACTTTACTGATTGATCCGGTGAAGAAAAAAGCCTTTGAAGATCTCTGTACGGCGCAGGATCTGACGCCGTCGCAGGTCGTTCGTCAGATGATCCGCGATTATCTGGATGAACATGGTGTCAGCTATGCGACCAAAAGCAAGCTGGGTGTAAAAGTCAAAACCGATGAGACCGCGTCCTGAGACGCGGTCTGCTTCCTCTTAATACTATTCGTTTACAACCATCTTCTTGCTGTCTTCCGCAAAACGCAGCTCACAGTAGTTCAGTGCTTCATCAAACGTGGTAAAGCAGTGTCCCTGTCCTAACAGCTCGATCAGACCGGCCTTGGTCAGCTTCTGCTGTACCGCCTTGTTGGCTTCACACAGCAGAATGGTGACGTTGTGTCTGGATAACAGATGGATCACGTGCTCCAGCGATTGCAGCGCGGTGAAATCCATAAACGGCACATGATTCAGTCGCAGGATCAGCGCTTTCGGTTCGGTGTTGGTTTGTGCCAGTGCACGCTGGAAGGTTTCTGCCGCACCAAAGAACAGCGGCCCGTCGATACTGTAGACCAGAACCTGTGGTGGCAGGTGCTTGTGCCCAATCAGTTGCAGTTCCTTGTCCAGATCGCTGGCGGTGTGTTTCTGGATTTCGACCGCGCCGGCCATACGCTGCATAAAACTGAATGCGGCCAGGATAACCCCGATATTCACCGCCACCACCAGATCGGTAAAGACCGTCAGCAGGAAGGTGATCAGCAGGATCGCGGTATCGGTTTTCGGCGCCTTCTTCACCATTTCCACAAAATGCGGCAGTTCACTCATGTTCCAGGCGACCACAAACAGGATCGCGGCCAGTGCGCACAGCGGGATGTTGTTGGCCAGCGGCGCCAGAAACAGCAGGATCATCAGTAGCACGATAGAATGGATAATCCCGGCCAGCGGGCTGTTTCCGCCGTTACGGATGTTGGTCGCGGTACGGGCAATGGCGCCGGTAGCCGCGAAACCACCGAACAGGGGCGCGATGATATTGGCGAGGCCCTGTCCAATCAGCTCCTGATTGGAGTTATGCCGGGTACCGGCCATCCCGTCCGCGACCACGGCGGAAAGTAATGATTCGATAGCCCCCAGCATGGCAATGGTGAACGCCGGACCAATCAACTGAACTATCTGGCCAAAACTGAATTCTGGTAGAGCAAAATCCGGTAATTTCTGTGGAATTCCGCCGAAAGCACTACCGATGGTCGCGACGCCTTCCGGATGGAAAACGGAAACCACCAGTGTAGCGAACACCATGGCCACCAGCGGGCCAGGTACTTTTTTCATATAGGGCAGTTTGGGTGTCAGAATCACCAGCGCCAGACTGCAGAGCGCCAGCGCGCTGGTAGTCAGACTGGCATTCGGGAACTGCTGGATCAGGTGCCACAGCTTTTCATGGAAATGTTCGCCGGTCACGCTGGGCAGGCCGAAGAAATCTTTCCACTGACCGACCCAGATGATGACACCGATCCCGCTGGTGAAGCCGACAATTACCGGCGCCGGGATGAATTTGATGATGCTGCCGAGACGGCTGAAACCCATCAGCATCAGGATAACACCGGCCATCAGGGTGGCGATTTGCAGCCCGCTGATACCGAATTTGGCGGTGATCCCGGCCAGGATTACGATGAAGGCGCCGGTTGGCCCGGCAATCTGTAAACGGCTGCCACCAAAAATGGAAACGACTGCACCCGCCACCATGGCGGTATAGAGCCCTTGTTCTGGTTTGACGCCGGAGGCAATGGCAAATGCCATGGCCAGCGGGAGTGCCACGACGCCAACGATGATCCCGGCAACCAGATTGGGAAGCCAGTTTTTGATGCGTAGCAGACCGGCTTGCTGCGCCTCCAGTATTGCAATCATAACCACCTCAAATACTAATAACATTAACATATGGTGATAACCATATGTTGCATTCTACGCTTTACGGCGGCGCAAATCATGAAAGCAAATCAAAAAAATTCCGCCTTCAGCGCGAGCGTGACCAGGCAGATATTTGTGTATGATTTGCGGCAAAGCTCCCACATTTTTATCTGTAATAATCTAAAATTAATAGCATATGCTGCTGGTGAGTCCAGTGCATTCCCCTCGCATTACGCTACGAGCCGCGGAGGTATCTATGACTAAGCATTCTCTGGTGCATGCCAAAATACCGCAGTATGCACAGCGCCCTGATCGGGGCCAATCCACATTCGCTCATCTCAAACATATGTTGTTGTTATGGAAGCAGAACTGGCAAACCCGGCGTCAGCTGGCCCAGTTGAGCGCTGAAGACCTGCGGGATGTTGGTCTGACAGAATCACAGCGCCAGGAAGAGCTGAACAAGTCGTTCTGGGAGCCATAGAATGACTGCAGGTGCAAACACCGATGAATTATGTATAAACCCCGGAACGTGATTCCGGGGTTTATTTTTGTGCCGCAGGCAGAAAAAGAGGAGAGGCCGACTTAATGCGCGAGCTGTTGCAACAGCCAGGTCACCGCCAGCAGGTCAGCACTGCCACCCGGACTTAAATGGCGGCTGATAAGCTGCTGATCGAGCTGTTGTAATGCCTTCATGCGTTCAACCGACAGAAAGGTGGTATGGGTGCGGATCCATTTTGCCTGCTGTTTCACATAGTTCAGTCCATCAGGCCCGCCCCGGTGAACCAGATTGGTGTCATCGTTATGTTCCAGTAAGGCCAGCATCACCTCTAGCAGCGCGCTGTTCCGATCGGCGTCCTGCGCCAGTGCCTGTTGATAGACCGGCAACGCATAACTCCGGACTGTCTGAAAACCGGATTCAACTTCGCCTCTGATCCCCCGCAGACCATACTGATGATAAAAGCGCTCGCCAGCAGTACGGGGGTGGGTGTTCGCGGCCAGTTCCCGCTCTACCAATCCTTCGGTCGCATTGGCCACCGTCTGACAGAGCGAATGCTGGTTTAAGCCTTTTCCCTGCTGCCATAAACGTCCGCCTGCTGCGCAGAGCAGCGCCATTGAGAACAGCATGCCTTTGTGGGTATTGACTCCGGCGGTTGCCAGATACATATCCTGTTCACATTGCCGGCCGGGATGGCGTAATGCCGATAACAGCTGATCCACCGGCTGATGCGCACTGCGGATGCCGGTATCGGTAAACTGTTCCAACCATGGCGCAATGGCATTGGCACTGCGTTCAAAGGTATCAACCGTCATATCCCGGTGGGCACCGTTATTGGCGAGATCCACCAGACCCGGTTTGGGGGTTGTATAAACTTCCACCAGCATCGCGCGATGAGCCAGTGCCGCCATATCCCGCACAATTGCTGGCTTTATGGCCAGCGGCGCGGCACAGTCGGTATCAAACAGTGCATACATGATGTTGTTCCTGAGCTGATGAATAGGAGTACAGGGTGTGCCGGATATGCGCCAGTAATGCTTCCGGACTATGGCGCCGGCTGCGACCACAAACAGCCGCCAGATCATCGCAGAGCAGACACTGGCGTGGCGGCAGGCCGAATTCCCGCCGCGAGAGACTGCGACCGTCGGCACCGGAGACATCCAGATCGAATAACCGGCCCAACGGATGCTGTTGTTCCAGAGTGATCATGGCCTCTTTCAGTGCCCTGGCCGGGATCTGCACACTCCAGAAGGCTTCCGGACCGGTAATAAAGCGCCAGGATGAATGGGCCGTGATGACCCAGCCTCGGGCCTTGATCTCTTTTTCTACGGCAATGATGCCGGCAGCCTGTAACTGATGCGCTTCCGCATTATCTTTGATTTCGCCCGGCATATTGATGCAGAAGGAAATCAGACTGCCTTTATACCGATCCAGCCAGATCTGCTGGCGGCGAACCCGTTCATCACGGGCGGCCAGCATTTGGGTTACCCCGACGCGCAGGTGGGTCGGGCGGGAGCACATCAGTTCCATAGCGGCTTACTCTGTTACTTGTTTCACAACATCAAGGATGCTGCCATCACGGTAACGGATCACACCGACAATCCGGTCGGTATACTCAATCTCCGCTGGAACACCGGTCAGTGAATAGGCCCGCGCATTCAGCTCTTCAATACTGATCAGCGGTAATTTCTGGGCTTCCAGTCTAGCCTTGATGTCCGGACGCGCCGGATTCACCGCGATGCCGTGATCAGTCACCAGAACATCAATGCTGTTCCCGGGGGTGATGCAGGTTGTCACCTGTTTCACGACCGTCGGAATACGGCCACGCACCAGCGGGGCAACCACGATGGTCATATTCGCGGCAGCAGCTGTGTCGCAATGGCCACCGGAGGCACCACGAAAGACCCCGTCAGAGCCGGTGATCACGTTGACATTGAATCCGGTGTCGATTTCGAGCGCACTCAGGATCACGACATCCAGCTGTTCCACACTGGTGCCTTTGGAGGACGGATTGGCGTACTGGTTGGCCGAGATCTCCTGGTGATGCGGGTTTTTACCCAGCGATTCGGCAGCAACGCTGTCAAAGCACTGAACGTCGAGCAGCGTTTCGATCAGGCCGCGCTCATGCAGCGCCACCATACTGGCGGTGATACCGCCCAGACCGAATTTCGCCTTGATTTTATTGCGCACCATCCGGTCGGCCATGAAGCGGGTGACCGCCAGCGAGGCGCCACCGGTACCGGTCTGCAGCGAAAAACCATCATTGAAATAGCCGGAATGCTCAATGACATCGGCCGCCATTTTCGCGATCAGCAATTCACGCGGATTGGTGGTCATGCGCGTAGCGTCACCACCGATTTTGTCCGGATTGCCGACTTCGTTGACCTTGACGATGGCATCGACACAATCCTGCGCGATACTGGCCGGATAATTCGGATAACCGGTCAGTTCTTCGGTCAGCAGGATCACATGACGGGCATATTCGGCGTCGACCCGGGCATAACCGAGCGAACCGCAACGGGATTTGCCGGAAAAACCGTTCGCATTGCCGAATTCATCACTGCAGGGAACACCAAGAAAAGCGACATCAATGTTCAGTTCGCCACTTTTGATCAAGTGAACCCGGCCACCGTGGGAGTGAATATGTACCGGTTCAGTCATCAGGCCCCGGGAAATCGCTTCCGCCAGTTTTCCGCGCAGCCCGGAGGTGTAGATCTTACGGACGACGCCATTACGGATATGATCAATGAGCGGTGCATGGCAGTTCGTCAATGAACTGGCGGCCAGCACGAGGTTTCTGAACCCCATCTCGGCCAGTTTGTCTACCACCAGGTTGACGGTTTTGTCGCCGTCGCGGAAGGCATGGTGAAAGGAGATGGTCATGCCGTTCTGCAGACCGCTTTGCCGGATCGCATCTTCCAGAGAAGACTGCAGTTTACTGCGGTGGCCGGTTGCACTTTGTTCTGTTTTGCCAGCGGCACCACCAAATAACGGGATATGGGGCAGCTGTGCTGAAATGGTGTCCGGGATCGGACGGGATAATACATTCATTGTCATGGTCAACCTCATTGTCTGATACCGGATGCTTCTGCGCGTTGTAACACCCAACGGGCTCGTTCGATGATCGGAGCGTCGACCATCTTGCCGTTCAGTGACACCACGCCAAGCCCTTGTTGTGCTGCATTCTCTGCGGCTTCAATGATCAGACGGGCATTGCCGACTTCTTTGCGGGTTGGTGCGAACACGTTATGCAGTAGATCGATCTGCCGTGGATTAATGAGTGATTTGCCATCAAAACCCAGCTGCTTGATATGTTCCGCCTCGTGAATAAAGCCCTCTTCGTTATTGGCATTGGAGTAGACGGTATCAAAGGCGGCGATACCGGCGGCGCGGGCGGCCTGCAAGATCGAGCAACGGGCGAACATCAGCTCGATGCCTTCCGGCGAACGTTCGGTACGTAAATCACGGACATAATCCTCCGCCCCGAGCGCAATTCCGATCAGCCGAGGAGACGCTTTGGCAATTTCCGGGGCATTAATGACCCCCATGGCACTTTCAATCGCGGCCATCATTCTGGTGCTGCCTTCTTTGCGGCCACAACTCCGTTCGACTTCCAGAATATGGCGTTCCATCTCCAGAATATCTTCTGCGGAATCGGTTTTCGGTAACCGGATGACGTCCACGCCAGCCCGGACCATTGCTTCCACATCCAGCTTGCCATAGGCCGAGTTCAGTGGATTGACGCGAACGACGGTTTCGATTTCCCGGTACATCGGCAGTTGCAGCGCATGAAACACCAGTAAACGCGCGGTGTCTTTTTCAGTAACAGCGACCGAGTCTTCCAGATCAAACATCAGCGCGTCGGGACGATAGATAAAACTGTTACTGAGCATTGCGGCATTCGAGCCTGGAACAAACAGCATGCTACGGCGTAACTTACTCATAATGCACTCCAGTTGACGCTCATCAGTTGCGTTCCGGTGGCGCGGATCAAGGCCGCCTGAACCCGGGCGCGGATAATGCAATCCAGAGCACCTTTGTCTTCCACGATCACGCGGACACCATAAATGTTTAATTTGTTGAGGATGTCGTGAACCAGACGGTGGATGGCATCACCGAATTGTTTGCCGACTACACTTTCCAACTCAATTTCGATTTCAGGGGAATCGATAGGCTGGATGCGGATCAATACATCGCCGGACTCCAGTGTGCCGGCATGAGACTGCTGTACTATCTTCATCGTTCAGACCTTGTTCTCAGTGGTTTTGCTGTAATGAATAAATCCGGTCAGACACTGATCCGCTGTGGCGGCGCATAGTGTTGCCACAGATACCGATAAGTGCTTTCCGGGACTAAGCCTTTCACGGCCGCGGGACCTTGCTGTGCTAACAGCGTGCGAACGCGGCAGGCAGAAATGGGTTCTTTCGCCAGCAAACGACGCTCTATTTCGTGTAATTCAAGCGCCGGCGAAGGCAGGGACGGGGTGGTCAGCCAGTAAGCCATGGCCTGGTTGTATTGGGCGGTAACCGGGCATAACGGCTCGGTACCGACATAGCGGCGCTGAATACCGAGCGCAGGCGCAATAGCATTACGGAAGAGTTGTAAATCCAGCGCCATATGGCATTCGTTGATGATCTTCTGATCTTTCAGAAAATAGCTGGGAAACGTGGCACGGGAGATCAGATAATCGGATCCGGGATGAATAGTCAGGTTACCCAGATCTGACACGCCGGCCTTAATCAGTGCCAGCCGGTCTTCATAAGGAAATTCGGACGCATTTTCCTGCACCACAAACAGGTGTACCCAGTCACACTCCTTGCATGCCTGTTGCACCAGGTAGCGGTGACCCAGCGTGAATGGATTGGCATTCATCACGATGGCACCAATGACATCACCTTCACGTCGTAATTCCGTCAGATGACGGCAGTAGCGTTGCAGCCGGGTGGCGCTGTTTTCCATCAGAATGACCTGGCCATCAACCTTGGCCAGCAGGTGAAAACCACACTCGGTAAACAGCGCTTCATTTTCAGGTTTGGTATAGAGAAACAGCTCATAGCGCTGCAGGGTGAATGCCTGGTTGATCAGCGTTGTCATGAGCGTTAATGCCAGGCCTTGTCCCCGTAACTGTGGATCAATGGCGATGCATTTCAGTACCCGTCCGGCAATACCGCCACAGGCCACGATTTGCTGTGCGTCATCCAGAGCAATGATGAATTGCTCAATATCCGGATCAATATCGAGATTATTTTTTCTCAGAAAATCAGCAATCTGCTGCCAGCGGAATAGTTCCGTATTTAAAACGCAACAGAAGATATATTCATCATTCATATATACGAGCCTTAATGGCTAATAAATGCTGTATATATGAAAGAATATTTTTTGAATTGTTTTCTTGATCGCTCTCAAGCGAAAAGGCGGTTTAAAAAGCAGATATGATTTTTATGAATTTAATTATTGTTCTGTCACTTTAATATAGGAAAAGCAGAAAAATTAAGCAACAAGAAAATATAAAATTTCTTATTGCTCCTGATAAGTTTTTGTTAATACGTTGATATATATGGATTAATTTGAAAATTAAATTGATTTAAACAATAAGATAATTAACAACATTAAACCCCCGGCGTTTATTGGCTGGCATCACAATTTGTATGACTTTTAATTAATTACTATTAGCGTGCCGTTTCTGCATTGAAACAATTCCTCAGCTACCTGATACAGGATGACGCTTATGAACCAAACAGCAACAATTGCCATTAAGGACGAAGGTGGTATCAAGTCACTCTTGTCTGCCAAAATATTTGGCATGCCACTTCCCTTGTATGGTTTCACGTTAATTACAATTGCTTTATCTCATTTTACCGGCGTATTACCCATCGATCTGGTGGGCGGTTTTGCCATCATGTTTGTGATTGGTGCCGTTTTTGGTGAAATCGGTAAGCGACTCCCGATTTTTAACAAATACATTGGTGGCGCACCGGTGCTGATTTTCCTGGCCGCAGCCTGGTTTGTGTATGCCGGCATCTTTACCCAAAAGGAAATTGATGCGATCAACAGTGTGATGGAAGTTAGTAACTTCCTGGACTTGTTCATTGCCGTGCTGATTACCGGTTCGATTTTGTCGGTAAACCGTAAATTGCTGCTGCGCTCGTTAGTGGGTTATGTCCCGACTATCCTGGCTGCTGTAGCTGGGGCTGCCGTATTTGGTATGGCTATTGGTCTGGTGTTTGGTATTCCGGTGGATCGCGTTCTGATGCTGTATGTCCTGCCTATCATGGGCGGTGGTAACGGTGCCGGTGCGATCCCGCTGTCGGAAATCTACCATTCCGTAACAGGTCGTTCCCGTGAAGAGTATTACTCTGTTGCAATTGCGATCCTGACCATTGCCAACATTTTTGCGATTGTTGCCGCCGCCATTCTGGATGTGGTTGGTCAAAAAATGCCGTCATTAACCGGCAATGGTGAACTGGTACGTAAAGCCAATTTCAAAGTGGATGAAGATGAGAAAGTCGGTGAAATCACACATCGTCAGATCGTGGTTGGTTTAGTGCTGGCAACCTGCTGCTTACTGTTCTCTATGGTGCTGTCAAAATCACTGCTGCCAGGTTTTGGGAGTATCAAGATCCACACATTTGCCTATATGGTTCTGGTTGTAGCTGCACTGAATGCGTCAAATCTCTGCCCTCCGGAAATCAAGGAAGGCGCAAAACGACTCTCTAATTTCTTCTCCAAACAGATGCTGTGGCTTTTGATGGTTGGTGTGGGTGTTTGCTATACGGACCTGGGTGAAATCATGCAGGCCATCACATTTGCGAACGTTGTTATAGCCGCAGTGATTGTACTTGGTGCTATCGTAGGTGCTGCTGTTTCTGGCTGGCTGATTGGATTTTATCCGGTTGAGGCGTCTATTACCGCTGGTCTGTGCATGGCAAACCGGGGTGGATCCGGTGACCTGGAAGTATTATCAGCCTGTAACCGTATGTCACTGATCTCTTATGCACAAATCTCTTCCCGTCTGGGTGGTGGTATTGTGCTGGTGATAGCGAGTGTCGTATTCGGCATGTTTGTGTAAATCTGTTTTTGTGGTCACGCATACCTGTATGGGTATGCGTGTATTCTTTGATTTTGAGGTGAATGATGTCTGAATCCGAGTTACTTCGTGAAGGTCTTTACCTGATGCTTTTTGGTATGGGCTTTGTGTTCATGTTTCTGGTCATTCTGGTGTATGCCGTCAAATTGATGTCACATCTGGTGATCCGCTTCACCCCTGAACCGGTGCCTGTACTGACCCCTGTGGTACGACACGAAGTATCCACTCCGCCTGCTGATAACGAAAGAATTAAAGCCGTACTGGCGGCGGCTGTTCATCACCATCGTCGTACCCGCGGCCATAACTGATTTTTGATTCGAACTGTTTTTTTGATTGATGGAGAAAAAAATGATTATTACTCCGCGTCCTGTTGCTATTACTGATGTTGTATTGCGTGATGCGCACCAGTCTCTGTTTGCCACTCGTCTGCGCCTTGATGACATGTTACCGGCGGCTGCCATGCTGGACGAAGTTGGCTACTGGTCTTTAGAAAGTTGGGGTGGCGCTACATTTGACGCCTGTATTCGTTTCTTAGGCGAAGATCCGTGGGATCGCTTGCGTGAACTCAAACAGGCGATGCCAAAAACCCGTCAGCAGATGTTGCTGCGTGGTCAGAATCTGCTGGGCTACCGTCATTATGCGGATGACGTGGTGGAAAACTTTGTGGAACGGGCGGCGACAACCGGTATTGATGTGTTCCGCGTGTTTGATGCCATGAATGATCCGCGCAATATGCGTTGCGCGCTGCAGGCCGTGAAAAAACAGGGGGCACATGCTCAGGGTACACTGAGCTATACCACCAGCCCGGCCCACAATGAACAAACCTGGATCGATCTTGCGGAACAGCTGCTGGAAATCGGGGTTGATTCCATCGCGATCAAGGATATGTCCGGCATTCTGTCGCCGACCGCAGCCTATAACCTGGTCAGCAAACTGAAAGAACAGTTTGATGTGGAATTACACCTGCACTGCCACGCGACAACCGGTATGGCCGAGATGACGCTGATGAAGGCCATTGAAGCAGGCGTGGATCGTGTGGACACCGCAATCTCTTCCATGAGTGGCACTTACGGCCATGCGGCAACAGAAGCCATGGTCGCTGCATTACAGGGAACGCCTTATGACACGGGTCTGGATCTGACCAGGCTGGAAAAAATCGCCGCCTATTTCCGTGATATCCGCAAAAAATACCATGCTTTTGAAGGACAGCTGAAAGGCATCGACAGCCGTATCCTGATCGCACAGGTACCGGGCGGCATGTTAACCAACCTGGAAAGTCAGCTGAAGCAGCAGAACGCCGGCGACAAGCTGGATCAGGTACTGGCGGAAATCCCGCGGGTCCGTGAAGATCTGGGGTTCATCCCGCTGGTGACGCCAACTTCTCAAATCGTGGGTACGCAGGCTGTACTGAATGTGCTGATGGGCGAACGCTATAAGAGTATTGCCAAAGAAACCGCCGGCATTCTGAAAGGGGAATACGGTGCAACCCCAGCCCCGGTGAATGCGGAATTGCAGCAGCGCGTCCTCGCCGATGGCGAGCTGCCGATCACCTGCCGTCCGGCGGATAACCTGTTGCCGGAAATGGATAAACTGGAAACCAGCGTCATTGAGGAAGCCGCGAAAAAAGGCATTAAACTGGCTGCAACGCCGATTGATGATGTGCTGACCGTGGCGCTGTTCCCGCAAATTGCGTGGAAATTCTTGGAGAACCGCGGTAATCCGGCAGCTTTTGAACCTCATCCTGTTCTTTCCGCCGCTCCGGTAGCGAAGGCTGAAGCGGCAACTGCGCCTGCTCCGGCAAAAACGGAAGAACCGGCGGTTTACACCATTGAGGTGGAAGGTCGCAGTTATGTGGTGAAAGTCAGCGAAGGCGGGGATATTCAGCATTTCCATGAAGTTGCTAA
Source organism: Tolumonas osonensis (assembly GCF_014202415.1). GTDB lineage: Bacteria > Pseudomonadota > Gammaproteobacteria > Enterobacterales > Aeromonadaceae > Tolumonas > Tolumonas osonensis. The sequence continues at coordinate 435,366 of NZ_JACHGR010000001.1, read as the reverse complement.
CCAGGCGGCATCTGCACCGGCTACACCTGTCTCCGCGCCTGTCGCAGCCCCTGCAGCAAATGCTGAACCGGTAACTGCACCGCTGGCCGGGAATATCTGGAAGGTGCTGGTGAAAGCAGGACAGAACATTCAGGAAGGGGATGTCGTTGTGATCCTGGAAGCCATGAAGATGGAAACCGAAATTCGTGCGGCCCGCGCCGGGGTGGTGAGCGCCGTGCAGGTGAAAGAAGGCGATGCGGTTGCGGTGGGTGACTGTATGCTGACATTGGCATAAGAGGTAGGTCACATGGATCGCTTACAAGCATTATTTCAGGGACTGGGCATCATGAGCCTGACCGGTGGTCAGGCGGTGATGCTCGTGATCAGCTTACTGCTGCTATGGCTGGCTATCGTCAAGAAGTTCGAGCCTTTACTGCTGATGCCTATTGGTTTCGGTGGTTTGCTGGCCAACATTCCGGACGCAGGGTTGGCCTATTCCGCACTGGAAATGGCGTTATACCGGGCACAACCGGATGTGATTGCCGCTATTGCTGACAAGGTCGGCAGTCTGCCGGACGCTGCGGCTATCAAAGCGGCATTACCGACAGTGTCGCCGGCAATTATGCATAGCATTGAACAGCTGGTATCCAACTTCGGTTACAGTGATGGTGTGCAATATACCTTTTACAAGGTCGCGATTGCCTCAGGTGTTGCGCCGCTGGTGATCTTTATGGGGGTTGGCGCGATGACCGATTTTGGTCCGCTGCTGGCCAACCCGCGTACCTTGTTACTGGGCGCTGCGGCTCAGTTTGGTATTTTCTCGACCATTATCGGCGCATTGTTACTGAATATGCTGGGGGTCATCAGCTTTACGCTACCACAGGCGGCGGCTATCGGTATCATCGGTGGTGCGGACGGTCCGACCGCGATCTATCTTTCCAGTATTCTGGCGCCGGAACTGCTGGGAGCGATTGCGGTTGCCGCCTATTCCTACATGGCACTGGTTCCGTTGATCCAGCCGCCGATCATGCGTGCGCTGACCACAGAGCAAGAGCGTCAGATCGTCATGACCCAGTTACGTGTCGTCTCAAAGCGGGAGAAAATCATGTTCCCGGTGACTCTGCTGTTGCTGGTGGCATTGATTCTGCCGGATGCGGCACCGCTGCTGGGGATGTTCTGCTTTGGTAACCTGATGCGTGAATGTGGTGTGGTGGAACGCCTGAGTGACACGGTTCAGAATGCGCTGATCAACATTGTGACCATCTTCCTGGGTCTGTCGGTTGGTTCAAAGCTGATGGCGGATAAGTTCCTGCAACCGCAAACGCTGGGGATTCTGGTCCTTGGGGTCATTGCATTTGGTATCGGTACAGCCAGTGGCGTACTGATGGCCAAATTGATGAACGTTTTCAGCAAGAACAAAATCAATCCACTGATCGGTTCTGCGGGTGTCTCGGCGGTACCGATGGCGGCGCGTGTGTCTAACAAACTGGGTCTGGAAGCCAATCACCAAAACTTCCTGCTGATGCATGCGATGGGCCCGAACGTTGCGGGTGTTATCGGGTCGGCAATCGCTGCCGGCGTCATGATTAAATATATCCTTGCTATGTAATAAAAAGGAGTGGCTGTAAAGCCACTCTTTATTTTTTTGTTTTGTGGAAATAAAAAGCATATAAGTTTCTTTATCTTATTTCGTATTTATAACACTGTTTGTTTATTCAGAATAAATACGAGAACAAGACAAATGAAACTGTTAAGTTTTATCCGTCCCGATGGCAGCAAGAGTTATGGCCTGTTTCAGGGGGATGGTGTCATAGATTTAGGGCTGAGATTAAGCTTTAAATTCCGGAATATTAAAGAGCTGTTAAAAGCGGAAGCCTTAACGCTTGCGGAAAAATTTATCGGCGAGCCGGTTGATTATCAGGTGGATGAAATTAAATTTCTGCCTGTCGTGGAGACGCCGAATAAAATACTTTGTGTCGGCATGAATTATCAGGCCAAACGACAGGAGTTTGATGAACATAATGACGCACCGACACTGTTCGTGCGATTTCCTGATTCACAGACCGGTCACGACTGCTATTTGTTAAAACCCGATATCAGTAATGAATTTGATTATGAAGGTGAGCTTGCGGTTATTATCGGAAAAGCCGGCAAGCATATCACCCGTGAAAACGCACTGGATTATATTGCCGGGTATAGTTGTTATATGGATGGCTCAGTCCGCGACTGGCAGCATAGCTGGTTCACTGCGGGTAAAAACTGGCCGGAGACGGGCGCTTTCGGCCCCTGGCTGGTCACCTGTGATGAAATAGCCAACCCTAATGAATTGGATATACGAACTTATTTAAATGCACAATTAGTGCAGGATGATAATACCGGGAATATGGTTCGTTCCGTTGTCGAGCTGATTGAATATATCAGCACCTTTGCCATTTTATCACCGGGCGATGTCATTATTACCGGATCGCCGGGTGGTGTTGGCAAAAAAAGAACGCCTCCTTTGTTTTTAAAAGAGGGGGATATTGTTGAAGTTGAAATTGAAAAAATAGGCCGTTTACGAAATCAGATAATCAGTGAAAGTAAATTGCTCTGACCGTGTTCCATGAGGGATACCTGCAGGATGATTATTTCTCCGTCGTCATCCTGCAGGCTTTTTTTATCCGGCTTTGCGATAAATCCGTTCCGGACGGCCCACTTTTCCATGTACGACCTCCGCATGCAGATAGGTGAGTGCGGCACAGTGTTCCAGATAACGGCGGGCGGTCGTTTTACTAATACCGATCAACTCGCCTAATGATTCTGCGGTGTGGAAGGTGTCACCTGACATAAAGGCTTCTTTTACTTTTTCCAATGTCAGTTCATCAATGCCTTTCGGCAAATTACGATAAGTCAGTTCCCGGGCCTGAAGGTTAAACATCTCATCCACATGACGCTGGCTGACATTATCACTGGCATTGATTGAACTGCGGTAGCGCAGATAACGCTGTAACGTATCCTGCAGACGGTCATAACCAATCGGTTTTAGCAGATAATCAAAAGCGCCGCAGCGTACGGCTTCACGCACGGTTTCAATATCACTGGCCGCGGTAATAAAGATCACATCCGGTGCCTGTTTTTCGGCCAGCAAATCGCGCATCACTTCGATGCCCAGTCCATCCGGCAAAAAATTATCCAGCAGGATCAGGTCGGGTTTCAGTACACGAATCATACGCCGGGCTTCAGCCTGGGTACTGGCAATACCAACAGGCTTAAACCGGGGATGCTGGTGAATGAATTGCGAATGCAATTCGGCGATGCGTAATTCATCCTCGACAATCAGCACGTCGAATTTATTCATAAGCAGGTCCTTTTAACGGTATAAACAGAGAAATGATGGCACCAACCGGATCGGCCTCATCAATGATGATGTAGCCGCCAGCATGTCTGACATAGCGGTTAATCAAATACATTCCATAACCGTGCCCATCTTCTTTTTTTGTTGTAACACCGCGCTCAAACAGTGTGTCTGCGACAGCAGGGGCAATCCCTGTCCCATTGTCTGCCACCTCAATAACCAGTTCGTCACCGGCATCGGTCAGCAGGAGCGTGATTTTTTTGGAACTTGCCGGATTCTTCAACGTCGCTTCATACGCGTTATCCAGCAAGTTGCCCAGAATGGTGGTCAATGCATCGGTGTCGAGTGCATCGGGTAATGCCTTGCGCATTTCACAGCCCGGATCCAGGATCAGTTCTAGGCCTAGTTCCTGCGCGCGGATATATTTGCTGAGCAGCAGACCGGCGACCCGGTTGTTGTTAAAGCGGGTAATGAAAAAATCGACCAGTTGCTGTTGCTGTGTTGTTTCCTTGCGGATGGTTTTTAATGCATCCTCGTAGGCGCCCAGTTGTATCAACCCGGCAACGGTAGACAGTTTATTCGCGTATTCATGGCGCATGACCCGCAGGTTTTCCGCATGTTGCTGAACCTGAGATAACTGGAGGGAAAGCGTATTGATATCATCCTTACGCCGGAAACTGATCACCCAGCCTAAGGCTTTACCGTCTAGCAGGCAGGGTACCCGGCTGGCAATGACGTAGTCACCGTTCAGGGAGAGAATTTCATCTTTCACCGCATGTTGTGCGGTTTGCTGTGATCCCGGAATAAAGAAATCACTAGGTGTGATTAGTGCGTTGATGGGGGTGCCGTGAAGTTGTTCTGTGTTGCTGCTGATCCCCAGTATCCGGCGTGCATTCTGATTGATGGAATAAATCAGACCTTCATGGTCAATGGCGACAACACCTTCATAGACAGATTCCAGAATGGCGGACTCCATCCGCAGGGAAAGCGCTATCTCATCCGGTTCCATATTCAGCATCTGTTTTTTGATATGGCGCGAAAAGAAGTAAGCGGCCACAATGGCACTCAGCAGCATGATGGCCAGCATCGCCATGACGGGACTGAGATAAAGATTGCGCCAAGATGCGATACTGTTCAGCAGATAGCCCACCGAGACGATGCCGATCACATCCCCTTTTCTGTTCAGTACCGGCGCCTTGCCCCGCATACCAAAGCCCAGCGTGCCTTTACTCAGTGAAACATAAGATTTCTTGTTGATTAGCGCGAGGGTATTGTCATCACCCACCATCGGGAAGCCGACTTTGCCCGGATCGGGGTGCGCGATGCGTATGCCTTTGGCATCGCCGACGACAATAAAGCTGGCATCAGAATAAAATGTCTGCAGCTCATCGACGTAGGCTTTGATTTCATCATAATTATGCGTCTCTATCCCTTCAATGATGGTCGGGCGGGTCGCAATCTGCCGGGCCTGCATCAGCGCTCTGTTACCGACTTCTTTATCCAGAATATCCGCGATGCGGTGATGCACAAAAACACCAATAACCAGCAGTTGCAGGCCGATTACCAGTATAAGCAACAAAAACAGACGGTTTTGAAAAGTCATGCTGGTGGCATAAGGCTTCAGCAAGGGTTTTAAGCGCATTTTATTCGTAAAGATTTGAATCGGGCGGCCATTATAAGGGTTGATTGCCTGCATTCCGTGACTCTCTTCGCAGGCAATCGCAAAAACCAATTAACGCATTAAATATGATAAAAACCATAAAAACCACGGTTATTGCTCAGATTGCCCGGCTTCTGCCTGATCCTTACCGATATGCAGCAGTAACGTTCGCAGCAAGTCAGCCAGTTGCTGTTGCTGCTCCCGATCCAGCGAGCTTAACAACCGCTGTTCATTGGCGACATGCGCGGTCATGGTTTCATTGATCAGCGCCAGTCCTTTTTTGCTCAGGGAGACCAGCATGCTGCGGCGATCTTCCGGTGAGGGTTCGCGGTAAATAAGACCACGGGCTTCCAGTTTATCCAGTCGGTTGGTCATGGCGCCGGAGGAGAGCAGCAGCGAGGTATAGAGTGCGGTCGGGCTTAAGGTGTAAGGTTCGCCACTGCGACGCAGCGCGACCAGGACATCGAATTCCGGCTGGGTCAGTCCGAACTGCAGGTGCACCTGTTCGATGGCCTTGCCGGCGATGGCATTCAGGCGCCACAAGCGGCCAAAAATACTCATTGCCAGCAGATCCAGCTCCGGACGTTCGTGTTGCCACTGACTGAGAATGCGATCGACATGATCCGTTTGCATTGTTTACCTCCTTTTTATCTTCACATAAAGATAGTTGACGGAAAGGGCAAAAACAAGCCAAAATATCTCCATGTAAAGATTCTTTGTGTTGAGACATATATGCCGCCCATTCTCGTGGCACTGACGCCGATCCTGTGGGGAACGACCTACTTTATTACCGGGAAATACCTCGCGGAATGGCCCGCCCTGTGGCTGTCGGTGATGCGGGCGATCCCGCCGGGATTGTTATTACTGGCCATCCGTCCGGCCAAAGTGCCGTGGCGGCAGGTGCCGTATCTGCTCCTGATCAGCTTTCTGTATATCGGTGGATTTTTCCCGTTATTGTTTGTGTCCGCACTGTATCTGCCAGGATCGGTGGCCGGTACATTAGCGGCGACATTGCCGCTGCTGCTGCTGGGACTGCAGTGGCTGTTCTTGCATAAGCGTCCCTCCCGTCAGGCGCTGATCTGTGCGCTGCTGGGCTTGGGCGGCATTATCCTGCTGCTGGGTCCGGGCGCTGAACTGAACTGGATCGGAGTCGGCGCCGCACTGACATCGACGCTGCTGATTGGCGTCTGCAGTTTATTGTTACAGCAGCGTCCCTGGCATGGCGAGCTGATCAGCTTTACCGGCTGGCAGTTGCTGCTCGGCGGGCTGATGATTCTGCCACTGGCTGTCTGGATGGAGGGAAGCATGCCCATTCCGGCAGGGGATGACTGGTTTGGTCTGGCGTGGCTGATTTTACTGAACTCGGCGCTGGCCTACGTGCTCTGGCTGTGGGGCATGGCCAATATCCCCCTGAATCGTCTGGGACTGATGACATTGCTGAATCCGCTGACGGCGGTACTGGCGGGAAGCATACTGATGCATGAGGCGCTCAATCACTGGCAGTGGCTGGGTGTGCTGATCGTATTTGCCTCTCTCCTGCTGGAATTATGGCTGCGGCCAAAACGCGCTCGGGCTGCCGCGTAGCTCCGTGCGCCGATTAGTAAGGCAGACTGCGAAATCAGTCTGCCAAACCTGCCTTTATTTGAACATACTGTCGCCGCTTTGATCGATAAACAGCTCGGCTTTACGCACCATCCACTGACAGGCCTCTTCTTTGGAAGGCAGCAGATCAGAACGGATGAAGGTATGGGTCTTCGTCTCGCCGTTAATTTCTTTGCAGATCCGGCCGGCCAGACGGTACTGACTGCCTTCCTCCATCGGTTCGGCATAAATCAGATAACCTTTATATTCCACCGGTTCGACGGGGGCGACGGTTTTTTCTGCGCCGGAAAACAGGGATTTAAATAATTTACCGAACATGGCAACGCTCCTTTTTTCGCTATTCTGACCATAACTGATAGCGACTGCAAGCCGGCATACTGCGCGGATTCTTGTCACTTTGTCTGCTTTGTGACGCAGCGATGATCTCTAACTCCTTGTTATCTCTATAAACCATTCCGGCATCTTTCTTGATGGGATCGGATAAAACGATCGCAGGACAGACGGATGCGCACAGAATTAGACTGGTCAGACTATCAGGACCGCGGTATGGGCGATGCCTATGCCGATATTCCCAGGGCGGGCGGGGATTTTGCCAAAGCCGTGGCGGTTTGTATCCGCAGTGGCGTGTGTGAACAACATGGCCGGGGTGTGATGTGTCCGAGCTTCCGGATAACAGAAAAACCGCTGCTTTCTCCGGGCGGACGGGTGCAGTTGCTGAAACGGGCACTGAATAGTGATGCTGAGGCGCTGACGTCTGATCGGGAACTGGCCGAAGCGATGGATCTCTGTGTGGCCTGCAAAGGCTGCAAGCGGGAATGCGAAAACAATGTCGATATGGCGCAGATCAAGATCGAATATCTGGCGCAGCAACTGAAAAACCAGCCTCTGCTCTGGCGCAGTCGCCTGTTTGCCTATTCCCCCCTGTGGCTGAATCGTTATGCGTGGTTAGGCAAACTGATCCACTGGCGCAATCGCTCGCCCTTGCTGGCGCAGTGGGGAGAGCGGTTACTGGGCATTGCGGCGAAAGTCCCGTTGCCGGAGGTTGCGCTACATCCTTTTGCACCGGCAGAATGCAGTTTTGCGCCGTTAGTAGCGCATCCGTCTGGTGAAGCCCGTACCGTGGTACTCTGGCTGGACAGCTTTTCCACGCTGTTTGCACCGCAACAGGCGGAAGACGCACTGCATTTACTGCGGCTGGCCGGGTTCACGGTGCATGTGATCCACCCGTTATCGGTCAAAGGCGAGGTGCTCGACAGCGGCCGTTCCCTGCTGACCTTCGGACTGGTCAATGAGACTCGTTCGCTGGCAAAACAGTTACTGACGGTATTGTCACCGTATGTGGAGCAAGGTCTGGCGGTCGTGGGTCTGGAACCATCCAGCTTACTGATGCTGCGTGATGAATATAAAACGCTGGGGTTAGGGCAACCGGCGGTTACACTGGCAAAACAGGCCATGCTGCTGGAAGAATTTATTGCCGCCGAACTGACGCGGGGTGGTTTCCGGGTGCCATTTCAGGCCGGTAAAATCACGCAGCCTGTGCTGATCCACGGTCATTGTCATCAGAAAGCGATTGGTGCGATGAAATCGGTGCGGCGGGTGTTGAAAACGGTGCCCGGGCTGGAGTTCAGTTTTATTGAGTCATCCTGCTGTGGCATGGCAGGTACGTTTGGGCTGGAGGCTGAACACGTTGACTACTCGCACCAGATGGCGCAGCAATCACTGGTGCCGGCTTTGCAGGCAGCGCCGGATGCGCTGGTGGTCTGTAACGGTTTTGGCTGTGCGCACCAGATCAAAGTTACCGCCGGACGACATCCCCTGCATTTAGCGACGCTGCTGCGGCAGGCGCTGGCGCAAGAGCCGGAATAACCGGATCAGACCGGACAGCGTTCTGTCCGGCTGCCGGAAATCCTTATTGCTGCTGCAGATACTGATACAGTTTTTCCGTATCCTTTTTACTGCACAGTTTGGTGCCGAGATTCATGGTGGCGGCGGTGCCGGCGGCGACACCGAAACGCACCATATCCGCCAGCGGCGCATCTTCGGCCAGTTTTAGCACCATGGCGCCAACCATACTGTCACCAGCGCCGACCGTGCTGCGTTTGATGACCGGCGGTGGTACCACCTGAATGCATTGTTCCGCATCTACCGCCAGCGCACCCTGTGGACCCAGCGAGACCACAATACGTTTCGCGGCGCCCTGACTAATCAGTGCCCGGGCCGCATTCACTACCTGATCGGGCTGTTCCAGTGATTGCCCGGTCAGCTCGGCCAGTTCGGACTGGTTGGGTTTTAACAGTTCCAAACCACCAAAGGCAACGGCGGCTTTCAGTGCCTCGCCGGAGCTGTCGACGATAGTGCGCAGCCCATGTTGCCGGGCACATTGCAGCAGTTCCGTCACGGCGACAGTGGTCATATTCGGCGGCAAACTGCCACTCAGCACCAGTAATGTACCGGCCGGTAATTGCGCGATTTTCGCCAGCAACTGCTGCCATTCATCGTCATGCAATGCCGCACCCGGCATGACAAAGCGGAACTGTTCACCGGTGGCGTCGGATACCACATGCAGGTTCTGCCGGGTCCAGTCATGGGTCTGCAGGGCATCCACGGTAACCCCTTCCTGCTGCAGCAGCTCCACCAGATGGGCGCCGGTCGGGCCACCGGAGGGGAGTAGGGCGGTAGCCTGTCCGCCGAGGTGCGTGATGGCGCGGGCGACGTTGATACCGCCACCACCGGGTTCAAACACCGGCGTCAGACAGCGCAGTTTTCCTTCCGGATATACTTTTGCGGTGCTGGTCGCGGTGTCCAGTGACGGAGTCAGCGTCAGAGTAACAATCAGTGGCATAAAAGCCTCCTCAGGTTCGAAGCTGGTTAACGAAGTCCTGTCATTAGTTATGGTGTCCCGGCAGAAAGTATACAAGTGCATCCACCGCTTTTTTCGTCGACTTTGCGACAGATAACCTGCAGATCTCCTGGTCCGGACTACAGCCTCCGGAACTCTTATATACTTATAAATAGGACGACTGATTTTACGGGGGTGACGATGTCTGGCATCAAAGCGCCTGTATTGCAGTGGCTCCGCAGCTGTTTTTCCGGCAAAGGTTTTCCCTGGTTCGCGCTGGTCTGCATGCTGACCGCGACCACCGGCTTATGGCAATACGCGGAAATCACGCTGATTAACCAGTCACTGGATCGCTTTCACTCCCGGGTGGAAAAACAAAAAACCGGTATTGTGAACCGGCTGCAGGATTACATTCAGGCTCTGCATGCGACGGCCGGACTGTTTGCCACCGCCGATGAGGTCACCCGGGCCAGCTGGCATGACTATGTCAGTACGCTGAAACCGGAACGATATCTGGCCGGTAGCCGAGGCTTAGGCATTCAGGATCCGCTCGGCAAGGTGGTATTCATTGAACCACCAGGTGATCATCTGAACGCCGATCCAGTGCTGCGTATGGCCATGGAGCAGGCCCGCGACAGTGGTCAGATCACGCTGTCACGCCGGATAACCTCCGGACTGACGACCGATGCCCTGGAACCAGCGAATTTTGTGCTGTATTTGGCTATTTATCAGCAGCATGAGCCCGTCGATACGATACCAGCCCGGCGCCGGGCATTGCTCGGTTTTGCCTATATCCCGTTCCGGGCTGCGGAATTCATGCAAAGTGTTCTGGCGGAACAGGTTAATCGTGATGTGGTCATTGAGTTATTTGACGGGAAACCCGTCCGGGAAAATCTACTGTATTCCTCCACATCAAGTGATCCGGCGACCCGCTACGCCACAGAACGAGAACTCGCGATCGATGGCCATATCTGGACACTTCATTTTCGCAGCACACCGGAATTTGAGGAAAGTACCATCAGCTGGTTACCTGCAATCATCCGCTTCGGCGGCATGGCGCTGGATCTGCTCTTGTTTGTTGTGCTGTTTATTAATAGCAATCGTCTGCGCACGATCCGTGAACTGACGGTCAGGCTGGAGCTGACTGACGAGAATTTTAACCGGCTGGAAGAGCATCTTTCTGGCGCGGTATTCCGGGTCAAACCGGAATTCCCATGGCAGGTACAATATATCGGGCATGGCATTGAAGCGCTGACCGGCATCCCGCAGGAGCGTTTCCTGACGAAAGCGTTATCCCTGGATCAGGTGATCCATCCGGATGATCAGGCCCGGTTTACGGCGGCGGTGACTGAGGCGAAAACCCGGCCGGCCGCCTTCGATGTCACACTCCGGATCAAGCGTGATGACGGCCGGATCCTGTGGAGCAACCTACGGGGCCGCGTTCTTTATGATGAATCCGGCACACCGCTGTGGCTGGAAGGGGTGATGTTTGATATCAGCCGCTTCAGATAACTACCGCTTATGGGCAAATACCCACTGGTTTCCCTTCCGCTTAAGTCTGAGCGATTTGCCATTGATCAGCAGATACATACTTTTTGCATGCTGGGGAATATCGAACAACCGGGGACCATGTTCCGGGGAAAACCAGACCAGTCCCGACGCGTGGGTAAATGTATCGGCCACTTCATATCTGCCGGCAAACCGTTCCGAGCGCAGACAATGAATGGAGGCATTGCCGGAGACGCAGTTTGCCTCTGCCGGGGAGGTCAGCGGTGTCCCTATAACCAGCACCGGCGAGACGGAAATCACGGTGAAGTGATAGGGAAACTGATGCTTGCAGCGATCACTCTTGCTGACCGGCCATGCCTTCGCCTCTTTGGTTTTCGCCAGCGTTTCATCCAGCAGGCCGACCAGTCCGGTCTGCGGGCGGGCAGGGGAACATGTTTGCCCCGGCAGTGATGGTTGCTTCAGGGTACTCTGAGCACTGTTTTTTGCTGCATCAGGTTCGAAACGGGTACAACCGGATAAGGCCAGACCGGAGCAAAGCAGCGTGGCCAGCAGAAAACGACAGGCATGTCTCGCCGGCACCGCACCGGCCGGTTTTGCAAACAGTGGAGTCTTCATCTACATCTACTACAGTCAGAAATGAGCGGCATGATAGCTCACTTTTTCGGATCGCGCGGAAAAGAAAACCGCCGGCAGTTTCCCGTCCGGCGGTTTTTTTCCCTGAACTGGTGCCAGGTGGGCTATCAGAGATGTTTCACCCGGCGTTTTACTTCTTCCTGTTTACCTGCGTTGAACGGACGGGCATCCGGACTGCCGAGGTAGCCGCAGACACGACGGGTCACCGATACCTTGGTCGAGTCGTGGTTGCCGCATTTCGGGCAGGTGAAACCTTTGCTGGTACACTCGAACTCACCGGTAAAACCACATTCGTAACACTCATCGATCGGGGTGTTGGTACCGTAGTAAGGCACCCGGTCGTAGCTGTAATCCCAGACATTTTCCAGCGCTTCCAGATTGTGCTGAATGTTAGGATATTCACCGTAGCAGATGAAACCACCGTTCGCGATAGGCGGATAAGCCATCTCGAAATCGATCTTCGCGTAAGGATCTACCTTCTTCTCCACATCCAGGTGGAAACTGTTGGTGTAATAGCCTTTATCGGTTACACCGTCACGCATACCAAAGGTTTTGGTATCCAGGTGGCAGAAACGGTTGCACAGGTTTTCGCTTGGTGTGCTGTACAGGCTGAAACCGTAGCCGGTTTCCTGTTTCCAGGCATCAACCGCATCACGCAGTTTCTGCACGATTGCCACCGCTTTCTGACGCAGCACTTCATCATCGAATACGTGTTTCTGATTGCCATACAGCGCATTGATGGTTTCATGCACGCCGATATAGCCCAGCGAAATAGAGGCGCGGCCATTTTTGAAGATCTGAGAAACATCATCATCAGCTTTCAGACGAACGCCACAGGCACCTTCCATATACAGGATCGGCGCTACCCGCGCTTTCACGCCATTCAGACGCTCGATACGTGCCATCAGAGCCTTTTTGCACAGACGCAGACGACTATCCAGCAGGTCGAAGAAATGGGCTTCGTCACGGGCTTCCAGTGCGATACGAGGCAGGTTCAGACTGACTACACCCAGGTTGTTACGGCCTTCGTGATACTGTTTACCGTTCTCTTCGTAAACACCCAAGAAGCTGCGGCAGCCCATCGGCGTTTTGAACGAACCGGTCACTTTTACGACCTGATCGTAGTTCAGAATATCCGGATACATCCGCTTGCTGGCACATTCCAGCGCCAGTTGCTTGATATCGTAGTTCGGGTCGGTTTTCTTGTGATTGATGCCGTCACGGATCGCAAACACCAGTTTCGGGAACACGGCTGTCTTGTGGTTCTTACCCAGACCGGCAATACGGTTCTGCAGGATCGACTTCTGGATCAGGCGGGATTCCCAGCTTTCACCCAGGCCAAAACCGAAGGTCACAAACGGTGTCTGACCATTGGCGGTATGCAGCGTGTTGACTTCATATTCCAGTGACTGGAAGGCGTCATAACACTCTTTTTCGGTACGCGCATGCGCATAGCCTTCCACGTCCGCAATCGACCACTCTTCCGCAACCTTGCGGTGTTTTTCGAAACTCTGGGTCACGTACGGTGCCAGAACTTCATCAATGCGGTTGATGGTGGTACCGCCATAGATATGGCTGGCAACCTGAGCGATGATCTGAGCCGTTACCGCCGTCGCGGTAGAGATTGATTTCGGGGTATCAATTTCTGCATTACCCATTTTGAAACCATGGGTCAGCATGCCTTCGATATCAATCAGCATACAGTTGAACATCGGGAAGAACGGCGAATAGTCGAGATCATGGAAATGGATCTCGCCACTTTCATGTGCCTGCACGACGTCACGCGGCAGCATATGCTGTTTGGCGTAGTGTTTGGCAACGATACCGGCCAGCAGGTCGCGCTGGGTCGGGATCACCTTGCTGTCTTTGTTGGCGTTTTCGTTCAGCAGCTCGGCATTGGTCTGATGGATCAGTCCCTGGATCTCTTTATTCAAACGGCCTTGTTTTTCACGCGCTAAATCACGGTCGTGGCGATATTCAATGTAGGCACGCGCCAGCTTCTTGTGCGGACCTTCCATCAACAGGTTTTCGACCAGCGTCTGTACTTCACTGATATCGACTTCATCACGTCCGGCTAACTGTGACGCGATCTGACCAGCTACTGAGGCGCAATACGCGTCGTCTCTTACGTTTACGGCTTCAGCGGCTTTTGCCACCGCCTGCCATATGCGTGAGCCATCAAACGATACGCGGCATCCGTCGCGTTTGATTACCAGCGGTTTTGCTTGCATTTCTTAGCCCTCGTGCTAATCCGACATTGTGTGTCGTTGTGGTGGTACTACTATATATAGTTCAAGTTGGAGCGAATTTAACTATATATTGCGATTTTCTGCAGAAAGATAGTTGGTATTTTTTTGATCTAAAACAGGGAATCGCAAGATTTGGATAGCGCTTCATCAGTGAAAAAAAGTGTTCTTTGTGTGACAGAATCACTTGAAAATCCTGTAGCCCTTGCCAGATAAGGGCTGCAGAAAAAGCAATGTATTTTAGTAAAATAAAGGAGCCACATTATGTGGCTCCCGGAGATGTAAACAAGCTGTTACGCCGCTACCCGGATATAAAATCAGGGCAGTTGCGGACCGGCGGCAATCAGGCGTTTACCCTGTTCATTGTCAGTGTATTGCACAAAGTTTTTGATGAAACGCTGCGCCAGATCTTCCGCTTTACGTTGCCATTCTGCCGGATCCGTGTACGTGTCCCGAGGATCCAGGATCTGCGGATTTACGCCCGGCAGATCAATCGGCATTGCCAGGTTAAAGATCGGCAAGGTTTTCATCGGTGCCTTATCAATGGAGCCGTCCAGGATGGCATCAATAATGGCGCGGGTATCATGGATCGAGATACGTTTGCCGGTGCCGTTCCAGCCGGTATTGACCAGATAGCAGTCAGCACCAGAGGCTTCCATGCGTTTTACCAGCACTTCACTGTACTGGGTCGGATGCAGCGTCAGGAACGCCTTGCCGAAGCAGGCCGAGAACGTCGGTGTCGGTTCGGTGACTCCGCGTTCTGTCCCGGCCAGTTTGGCGGTAAAGCCTGCCAGGAAGTGATACTGAGTCTGGTCATGCGTTAGTTTGGAGACCGGTGGCAATACCCCGAAGGCGTCGGCGGTCAGGAAGATCACTTTTTTCGCCGGACCGGCTTTCGATACCGGTTTGACAATATTATCAATGTGATAGATCGGATAGGATACCCGAGTATTTTCCGTGATTGAGCCGTCATCAAAATCGACATTGCCTTCGGCATCCACGGTCACGTTTTCCAGCAGGGCATCACGACGGATGGCATTATAGATATCCGGCTCGGCTTCTTTGCTCAGCTTGATGGTTTTTGCATAGCAGCCGCCTTCAAAGTTGAAGACACCGTCATCGTCCCAGCCATGTTCGTCATCACCGATCAGCAGGCGTTTCGGATCCGCAGACAGCGTGGTTTTGCCGGTACCGGACAAACCAAAGAAGATAGCCACATCACCGTCTTTACCGACGTTGGCAGAGCAGTGCATGGAGGCAATACCACGCAGCGGCAGCAGGTAGTTCATGACAGAGAACAGCCCTTTCTTCATTTCGCCGCCATACCAGGTGCCACCGATGACCTGCATTTTTTCTGTCAGGTTGAAGGCGACAAAGTTTTCCGAATTCAGACCCTGTTCTTTCCAGTTCGGATTCACGGTTTCCGCGCCGTTCAGCACCACGAAATCAGGCTCAAAACCCACCAGCTCTTCTTCGCTGGGGCGGATAAACATATTTTTGGCAAAGTGAGCCTGCCAGGCGACTTCGGTAATAATGCGCACCGCGAGGCGGCTGTCAGGATTGGCGCCGCAGAAACCGTCAATGACAAACAGACGTTTTCCGGAAAGTTCTTCTGCTACCAGTTTTTTCAGTTCAGACCAGATCGCCGGTGTGATTGGTTTGTTGTCATTTTTGCCACCCTCAGACCACCAGACGGTGTCGCGGGTCGTATCATCCATGACCAGGTATTTGTCTTTCGGGGAACGGCCGGTAAAAATGCCGGTTTTGACGTTAATGGCACCTAATTTGGTGACAACACCGCGTTCATAGCCAACCAGATCCGGATTCAGTTCTTCTTCATATAACTGATCATAAGAGGGATTACGGACGATTTCTTTTACGTTAACAATACCATAGCGTTCAAGGTCTAAACGGGCAGTAGTCATAATAGTGCTCCTGTATGTGACCAATTAAGGGAGTCGGTACAACTGGATTCAGTTTAGGAGCTTCTGGCGTGATTTATAGCGGCGACTTCAAATAATGAGGATAAGCTTACAGTTTTTACGGATTAAGTTTGTTTTGCGATCATGGCAACAGAACGTAGCCATTTGAGATGGCAGAATACGCCGTTAAGACAAGTCAGAGAACCACCAGTTAACAGCTAAATCTGCTAACTGGTGGTTTTTATTCGATATTATATTTTAGTGCAGTTTGTGCGGCGCTTCCGGCGGCGTCAGCTGATCATTGAAGAGTACGGCGACATCACTGGCGGAAAAATGATATTCCGTACCGCAGTAATCGCAGTCCATTCTGATTTCGTCGTGTTCTTCCAGTAATGAGTCCACTTCGCTTTTTCCTAACTGCAGCAGTGCCGCTTCACAACGGGCGCGCGAACAGGTACAGACAAAACTGACATCCTGCGGTTCAAACAGACGCACTTCTTCCTGATGGTATAAGCGATACAGGACTTCTCCGGCCGGCAGATCCAGCAGTTCTTCACTTTTGATGGTGTCTGTCAGCGTGACCACATGCTCATAATCCAGCGCATGCTGTTCGCTGTTGCTGTTTGGCATCGCCTGAATCAGCATCCCGGCGGCCTTCGGCTGTTCTTCGTGCTGTTCCGTTTTCAGCCAGATGCGGGTTGGTAACTGTTCCGACTGGGCAAAATAGCTTTCCAGACACGCGGCCAGGGTATCGCCATCCAGCGCGACAATCCCCTGATAGCGTTCGCCTTCGTTCGGGATCACGGTGATCATCATATGACCTTTGCCAATCAGTTCATGCAGACCGGCATTTTCGGCAATCACACCTTCGTAGCGGGCCACACCACGCAATTGTTGCTGATGATCACCATTAATGACCGCAAAACGTACCGGGCCATCGCCCTGCAGTTGAACGGTAATGGAACCTTCAAATTTCAGCGTCGCGGTCAGCAGACTGGTAGCAACCAGCAGCTCGCTCAGTAAACGCTGGATCGCCAGCGGATAATGATGGCCGCCCAGCATATCCTTGGTGGTCTGGTTCAGCTGTACCAGCTCGCCACGGACTTCATAATTTTCAAAAATAAAACGATGCAGTTGATCCGGAGTTTGGCTCATATCAGATATTCTCAATGTTAAATTCGGAACGACGCCGGAGCATCACTCACCCTGTTTAAAGCGCAGCAGATCGCGTCGCTGTTTCTTATCCGGCTTACTGTCGGGGTGTGGCGCATATAATGCGTTCAGCCGGTGCGCTTCGGCATTACGTTCACGTTTCTTAATGCTTTCTTCTGTTTCGGCATACAGTAATTGTGCCTGGAGTGCAGATAACCGCTGGACACTCAGCGCCAGCACCCGCACTTCTTTGTCGTCATATCCCTGACGGATCCGGAGCATAGCGCCGATTTCAACCAGCTTCCCGGGCTTGGACCGCTGGCCGTTGTAATGCACCTTACCACCTTCGACCATGCTGCGCGCCAGTGCCCGTGTTTTGTAAAAACGGGCGGCCCAGAGCCACTTATCAAGGCGGACTTCACTGTTGTCAGTTGCTTCCGGCATAACATTCCTCCGGGATAATGGTGATGATCAGTTTACCAGATGCAAATATCAAGGCGAACAACTGACATTGTTCTATCCTCAAACTGCTGAAAATTTGATATACTAGCCAGCCTGCTTGTGTTACCCACGTAATACACCCCGGATTAATGATGGCTGTGGCCATCGTGTTTTTCTTGTTCTGAATGGAGGGAACAATGGCTTTCGCTGCCAACAAGCGCTCCGTCATGACCCTGTTCTCCGGCAATGACATGTTTAGTCACCAGGTGCGTATCGTCCTGGCCGAGAAAGGTGTGACCTTTGATATCTGCATGGTGGATGTAAATAATCTGCCGGAAGAATTGCTGGAGTTAAACCCGTATAACTCTGTGCCCACTCTGGTTGATCGTGATCTGGTGCTCTACACCTCCCGCATCATCATGGAATATCTGGACGAGCGTTTCCCACATCCGCCGCTGATGCCGGTTTATCCGGTCGCCCGTGGTAACTGCCGTCTGATGATGCACCGTATCGAACTGGACTGGTATTCCCTGGCAGACAAGATCCTGAACAATGCACCGGATGCAGAAGTGGCCCGGAAACAACTGCGTGAAAATCTGCAGGCGATGGCGCCACTGTTCCAGGAATATCCTTATTTCATGAACGAAGAGTTCAGCCAGGTAGACTGCTACATGGCGCCGTTGCTGTGGCGTCTGCCGGTAATGGGTATTGAATTCACCGGTAAAGGTGCAAAAGAGCTGAAAGCCTATATGAGCCGCTTGTTTGAGCGTGAATCATTCCAGGCTTCGCTGACCGATATCGAACGTGAAATGCGTAGCGGACAACTGTAATGGCACCGAACATGACGCCCAGTCGCCCGTATCTGTTGCGGGCATTCTATGAATGGTTGCTTGATAACGGGATGACACCCCATCTGCTGGTGGACGCAAAAGCCAAAATGGTACAAGTGCCGCAGCAGTACGCGCGGGACGGGCAGATTGTTCTGAATATTGCTCCGCAGGCTGTGGTGGCATTCACCATGGACAATGAGGCGATCAGCTTTAATGCCCGGTTTGGTGGTGTTCCGCATCAGCTTTACATTCCGATGGCAGCTGTGCTGGCGATCCATTCCCGTGAAAACGGTGCCGGCACGTTCTTCCCGCCGGAACCGGCTTATGCGGCCTGGACAGAGGCTGATGCAGCCGCTGACCCAAAAACCGCGGATGCAGAAGCAAAGCCGAAGGCTGATGAGACTGCCGCAACGTCCCGTCCGGATGGTCGGCCGACGTTACGTGTCGTCAAGTAACGCGAGACAAAAAAGGGAATCTGATGATTCCCTTTTTTCTTGATGCTATCGGCTACAGCCGGTTTACTGCTGTACGTACTCAAAAACCCGGATCACTTTGGACACGCCGGAAACGTTACGGGCAATTTCTACCGCCAGCTCACCTTCATCCCGGGTTACCAGTCCCATCAGAAATACCTGACTGTCTTCTGTGATGACCTTGATATTGCTGCTATCAAAGTTTTTCTCTGCAATCAGCCGGGTCCGGACTTTTGAGGTGATCCAGCTGTCATTGGTACGGATATCATAGCCAATCGGTTCGCCAACCTTGATTTCGTTATACACCTTGCGCACACCATTCTGACGTTCTGCCATGGCGCGCACTTCATCGCTGTGTTTGCGATAAGGGGTTTGTCCGACCAGCAATACAATGCCGTTGTGGCTGTTTATCGAAATGTGGCTGATCCGTGAGATATCGGTGCGTTCAGACAGCTCATGCCGGGTATTTAATTCGATCTTTTGATCATCCATCTGCGCAGTTACCGTGCGCCGGTCTTTTGCCACCATGACACCGGTAGTGGCGCCGCCAGCCAGCAGTACGCCGACACAGCCTTGCAGCAGTAATAAACTGGCCAGTGATAACGGGAGCAGTTTACGCAACATAACAATTCCTCAATGGTTATTGGGGGAACAAGGTCTGGTCAATCAGATCGCTCAGACAATTCAGGACCAGCAGATGTACTTCCAGAATGCGGGAAAAGCGGGCGGAAGGACAACGGATTTCGACATCGCTCGGGCCGAGCAGACCGGCGAGTTCACCACCGTTGCCGGTATTCAGGATCACCATCGTCATATCGCGGGATAATGCCGCTTCTGCCGCATGAATCAGTTCCTGATTGTTTTCTTCGGTTGTGATCAGCAACAGAATGTCACCCTGCTGGCCAAGCGCCCGGATCTGATGCGCGTAGACATCCGCGAATTTACCGTAATGACTGAGCGAACTCATCAGATTGCCGTCACAGGTCAGCGCGATGGCCGGCAGCGATGGCCGGGCTGTTTCAAAACGGCTCATCAGATGCGAGACGAACAGCTGGGCCAGGGCACCGGAGGCGCCGTTGCCACAGGCCAGGATCTTGTTACCGTTCAGCAGACAAATCGCCAGCATCTGCGCGGCCGTCTGAATGCTTTCGGAAAGCACTTCGGCGGCCGCTATTTTTGTCTGAATACTCTCGGTAAAGTTTTCTCTGATCCGATCCAAACCTTTCTCCTAAAATGCATTTTTTAACCAGTTACATTGCCCGTCATCGTACGACACTATGTCAAAACGGCAAGCCTGATGCGCCTCGTTTATTCTCTGACTCATCAGATAATAACGGGCAGTATGACGGATTTTATGTTGTTTGGCAGGGGTAACAGAAGATAACGCGCCGCCATAGTCACGCGAGGCCCGGTAACGCACCTCAATGAAGACCAGGGTGTCCTGTTCCCGCATGATTAAATCTAATTCGCCCTGACGGCAGTGATAATTGGCACAGACAAACAGCAGCCCCTGTTGCTCGAGAAAGCGACGGGCCTGTTGTTCGTAGTACTGTCCCTTACTGCGCCGGTTGCTGGACGGCGGGTTGAGAGAGGGTTGATTCATCGGTTGCCAATTGTCCGTTGGTGTAGCGGGTCCAGAACAGGTCATGCAAAATGACGCCATCGGTGGTGACACGCAATATCCCGGTCAGGCCATTCATGGTCATATCCGGATTCTGGCGTAGTTCACTCAGCTGGCTGACGAGTTTGGCGGCGTCATAGCCCATCGCATACAGACGTAACTGATCGCCGGAAGCTTGAGGTAACGCGGTTTTGGCGATAGCGAATTCCTCTGGCATACGGTTCAGCATCCATGGCATATCGCCCAGTTGCATCCCGTTGAGTGCCAGTGCGACATCGGCGCGCAGACCGCTACTGTTGCTTTTTGAACCCAGATAGTAGGTTGGGCGTACCGGTGAATCACCCAGCATCATATCAATGCTGGATTTGATGTTGGACGCCTCAAAGGCCGATGCCAGCATGAAGATGGCGTCAACCCGGTTCGGATCATTCGCCGGATCATCGGCCAGCGACTGAACCTGACCGGCCTGCAGTGGTGCGCCGGTAGCGCTGCCGCCTAATTTCTGGCGTAATAAACTCAGCAATTCATCCCGGCTGCGGAATTTGGCAACGGTGGCCTCACCGATTTCCAGTGATTGCCAGTAGCTGTTAAATCCGGCCGCGGTCCGATCGCCCAGGGCATTCGACGGCAGCAGTAACAGCGGATTCTTCAGACCATCCTCATGGATTTTCTGAGCAATCTGAGCTGCTTCATCTTCCGGTGACAGCGAGAAGTAGTAGAGATTATCGGCCGCCGGCTGATTCCCCAGCTGGTTCAGTGCCAGCACAGGAATGGCAACGTGGCTGGCAGACAGCTGTTCTACCTTGTTCTTCTGCAACGGTCCGATCACCAGCTGAGCACCATTCTGCTGTACTTTCGCCAGTAATTCCGGCATTGGCAGGCTGTTTTCATCGTAATAGCTAAAGGAGAGCTTGTTGCCAGCGGCCAGATTGGCCTGTTCCAGACCGGCTTTAAGCGCATTGGCCGGTTCAGCCAGCTTGCCGGATAAAGGCAACAATACCGCTACCTTCTGAATATCTGCGGTAGCGGTGATACCACTACTGTCTGTGATAGCCGGCTGCTGCGATTCGGCTGCAGGCGTAAAGAACGCGCCGGCCGGATGCTGCGGATAGCGTTGCTGCCAGTCTGCGAACAACTGACTCTGATTGGTTGATGCTTTGGCGATCTGGGCCAATTCAAACCAACCGGCCGCTTTTTCACGTTTCATGCGGATCGCGGCATTGCTGTAGTTTTTCAGCGTATTGCTGTCGCTGTCTTTTAATAACAGCCAGATTTGTTGCTCGTTTTTGCTGACCAGATCCCCTGACAGGTAAGGATCCAGCGAGATAAGGCTGTTAGCCGCGGCCGTTTTCTGACCGGTCTTTAACAACAGTTCAGATTGTAGACGGTAGTAAAATTGTACCGTCGGGCTGTCTAACGGACGCAAATCGATGCCGGCGATCCGGTTCAGCGCCTTGCTGGACTGGCCTTGTTTACCCAGTTGCAATGCATTCAGCAAGCGGAGCGCGACTTTTTGCCGTGGCGTAATCGCTTCTCTGGCCAGTTGTTGCTGGATGGCGGTGGCCTGCGAGTTATCGCCATCCGCAATCAGGCGACGGGTGGCCAGTACCTGTAACGCAAAGCGATCCTCGGGGGCCGCGTTATCAATCTGTGACAGATACCATTGACTGTCGTGAGTTAATGGGCCGAATGCTGATAACGGTGCATTATCGGCGTAACTGCCGCTCCGGTCTCCGGCGGCACAGCCTGATAACAACAGGACAATGGCAAACAGCCACCAGAAATGTGGTACAGTGCGCAACTTGCTAATCCGGCTCAAGATTTATCTCCAACCTACCTACGTCTGGTCTCTAGTGTAATCGTCACACCGGAACGACACAAATTTTCGACAGGAGTTTTCATGACTATCTCACCTTGTCTGTATATCGTACCGACCCCCATTGGTAACCTGTCGGATATTACACTGCGGGCGATAGAGGTTCTAAAATCCGTGGACTGCATTGCGGCAGAAGATACCCGGCACAGCGGGGTGCTGTTGCAGCATCTGGACGTCAAAGCTCCGATGCTGGCGTTGCACGATCATAACGAACAGCAACGGGCTGGCCTGCTGATCCAGCGTATTCAGCAAGGGCAAAGCATCGCGCTGATCTCTGATGCCGGTACGCCGCTGATTAGTGATCCGGGCTATCATCTGGTGAAAGCCTGCCGGGATGCCGGAGTCAAAGTCGTGCCATTGCCGGGGCCGTGCGCGGCCATTACCGCCTTAAGCGCGGCCGGTTTGCCGACGGATCGCTTTGTGTTTGAAGGTTTTCTGCCAGCCAAGGAAAAGGGGAAAGAAGATCGCCTGCAGGCCCTGGCGGATGAAACCCGCACCATGGTGTTCTACGAGTCGCCGCGCCGGGTGATTGATACGCTGGAATCGATGCAGAAAGTGTTCGGCGAACGGCTGGTGGTGGCCGCCCGCGAACTAACCAAAACATTTGAAACCATTCACGCGTTGCCATTATCGGAAATGATCCCGTGGCTACAGGAAGATGACAACCGTACCCGTGGCGAGTTTGTGCTGATGGTTGCCGGTAAAGCAGATAATAGCGATGAGTTACCAGCGGAAGTATTGCGTACGCTGACGCTGCTGATGAACGATTTACCGCTGAAAAAAGCGGCTGCGCTGACGGCGGAAATCTACGGTGTGAAGAAGAATGCACTGTATGCCTGGGGCCTGGAAAAGCAGAATTCTGAGAGATAGTTTGCCGCAGAGGGCGATACTCCCTATAATGCGCGCGGGGTTGGCCGGGCAATCGCCGTTTTGTTGTTGTACCTTCGGGTAGACGAACAAGAGGGAGGAAAGTCCGGGCTCCATAGGGCAGGGTGCCAGGTAACGCCTGGGAGGCGCAAGCCTACGACCAGTGCAACAGAGAGCAGACCGCCGATGGCCCGTAAGGGATCAGGTAAGGGTGAAAGGGTGCGGTAAGAGCGCACCGCGCGACTGGTAACAGTTCGTGGCACGGTAAACTCCACCCGGAGCAAGACCAAATAGGCTCCCTTGGCGCGGCCCGCGTCGGGAGCGGGTAGGTTGCTTGAGCCTGCGAGCGATTTCAGGCCTAGAGGAATGATTGCCACCGCGCAAGCGGAACAGAACCCGGCTTACAGGCCAACCCCACTAATCTAAGAAAATCAAAGGCTTAGCGGTTTAACCGTTAGGCCTTTTGTTTATGAGCAACAAACTGTGCAACAAATTGGGGAACAAAACCCCGTCATACCTGACCAATCGCAACGGTATTTTCTACTTTTGCTATCGTGTCCCCAGCTCGTTAGTCGATAAACCCAGAGTCCTTCGTTACAGCCTGAGAACAAGAGATGTTCTCATAGCTAAACAACGCCAATCTAAATTGATTGATGTCATAACATCTGCAAAAGAAGCCTCCCAAAATCGCAATACAGATAAATTAACTGCTATATTGGCTCCCTTTGATACTGGTATGACAAATAGGATTAAAGGTATTCAAATGGATGATTCAGATAAGTCATTGCTACAAATTAAACGTGGTTTTTTAGAAATTGCTATCAATAACCTTGAAAGCTATGAGGATGATTACTTAGATAAAATAGAAAATTATGAAAACTCCTCATCAGAATTGTCCGATAATTATTGCTCGGATCTGAATGAATATTTATCTTCTTCACTAATTGAGAGAAGTATAGCTTTTAAGATGGTGGTGAGTGATTTGGTTGAGGATATAAAAAATAATAGTGACAAATTAGAATCATGTTTCTATGCTAGATTCAAACCTATTTATGATGAATATGGTGAAGATTTTTTAAGAGAAACTTTAAAAATGTATTTTAATACTCATTGGAAGATGCCGATGGAATTGGGTGAGGCAATGATTTCTGATGATACCAATAGGTTGAATGCTATTTCTGCAGATTTAAACTCTAAATATCAGCGTGTTTTAACTGAAACAACTATAGCAGATTTGAAAGAAAAGCTTACAAACCAGCAAGTTATTCAGCAATCACAACCAATAAAAAAAGAACAAGATTTGCCAGTTATTTCTCATTATATTCCTGATTTTTTATCGTGGGATGAACGAAGCAGATCAGAAGATATTATCAATGGATACAAAAGAGATCTTGAGTTTTTGATTTTTTCGATAGGTGATAAACCTGTTAATCGAGTGACCAAACAAGATATAAAAGAGTCTTTGCAAATAAAATCCGAAATGCCAAAAATGAGTTTAAAACCTTATAAAGAGCAGGGATTGAAGGCTGTTGTTTACGCGATCAAAAACGATTTAATCGAAATTCCAGAGGAGCATCGTGTATCTTCTAAGTCGGTCAGAGAAACGCTGAAATCTTATCAGTCTTTCTTCTCTGCTTACTTATTTAAATCAAAAGATATATTAACGAAATCGCCTACTGAAAACGTTACCTTTAAATATCAATCAATTCCGTATGCAAATTATACAGATTTACAAATGAATTCGATTGTTAGTTACTATGAACAACAAGAAATTTCAGACAAACAGTTGGTTATATTAACGGCTTGTTATACTGGAATGCGTCTGAGTGAAATATGTAATTTAACATCAGAATCGGTCAAGCATGACACAGAATCAGGCTATAACTATATTTTTATTGAGAAAGGCAAAACAGATGCTGCCCGTCGTGTCATTCCGATTAGTAAAAAATTAGAAGCTACAGGTTTAATCGAATATTTGAATCAGTTAAGACCTAACCAGAAACTTTATTCTAAGAAGCCTGAGTTAATAAACGATGAACTGAGAAAAGCAAGAGAAACCCTTGCTATACCGCATGAAAATGAATATGAGCAACGCCGCGTCTTTCATAGCCTAAGGCATTCACTAATAACAAAAGCTCGTTCTAAAGGCATTACAGACCCTGTATTGCAGAAGGTTGTAGGACATCAAACTAATAAAACAATTACTGACCGATACACACATGTTTTCCCAGTT
Source organism: Tolumonas osonensis (assembly GCF_014202415.1). Lineage (GTDB taxonomy): Bacteria > Pseudomonadota > Gammaproteobacteria > Enterobacterales > Aeromonadaceae > Tolumonas > Tolumonas osonensis. The sequence continues at coordinate 410,149 of NZ_JACHGR010000001.1, read as the reverse complement.
CAGGACTTAACTTGTGTTGTTGACTGTTTGCCTTGGTAATTAATTATCAGCGCTGGTGGGTCACACAAAAAACCACCAGCAATACCACATAAAACCTTAGCTAAAACACCCACATAAAGGCCCTAGAATCAATTTCTATGGTATAGGCAATGGGTTTCCATTCATGAGCTATCAGAAACGCTTAAAATCGCTCTAAGAGGCCTTAAACTCTATGTTTATCATGAGGCTTAATCTTGCTTCTAAATTTGACAGTTTAAGGCATTCCCATGCTTCAAAGAAACCTGCAATAAAAAGCCCTCTATGAACGCTAAAATCAATTCTAACCAGCCATCCTATGGATAGGTATTGGCAATACCAAAAGAATTGATTCTAGGCTCGTAAAGTGGGCTAAAGAACGGTGTAATAGGTGCTATTACAAGATAGTTGACGCAACAAAAGCAGGCTCAGACTTAGATTAGATACGTACACCTAACGCGATACCTTAGTTTGAACCTTATTTTTGTTGCTTTTTAATTAAAAACAAGGTATGCTAAAAAAGTGATGATTCTGATTAAAAAAATCACTCATTTCAAGCCGAAATAAATTGAATGATTTTACCCTACATACACTGTATGTGGGGCTTTTGCGCGTTAATTAAACCACAATACTGTGTATATGTGGGGTTTATGGGTTTTAGCTAACACACAATACTGGTGGGTTTTTATGAAATACTACGTTAGTAGACAAGTATTACATTACATACAATAACTAAAGGAGAATGGATGAAAAGAAAACAAACAAAAAACTATCCGAGTACACCAACATATCAAGCCGCTCCAAACTCACGTCAATTTACAAAACTAATTAACTTGCTTGAAACACTAATTGATAGGCATGAGAAGATACTGGTTTGTCGATTAGACTTATTAGCTCACAGCTTACCAGACCATAAAGACATACAATTCTTAATTGCTAAAGCAAAAGACAAATATGGCTCTGACTTCTTCGGTTATGCCTGGAGTTGTGAGAACTCCAATGAGCATGGCAAACAAGGTAAACACTATCATGTTGTTATTTTCCTGAATGGACATAAATACAAATCAGACTATAAACACATGAAACATCTGTTGTGCTGGTGGACATTGAAGACTGGTCTATTCGGTTCGGTAGGGCGATATGATGCAGCAAAAGGCGAAAGAAACTCCGTTGGATTGCTCAGACGGGCGGATGTCAAAAAATTTGATGATGTAATATATGGTTTAAGTTATTTATGCAAAACGTCTCAAAAAACTGATAGCTCTGAAAGAATGTTCAATATGACGCAGTTAAAATCCATTACTGATAAAGAGAATTACAGACAAGCAGCTTAATGGCTGTTTTGCTTAACAAAAGCCTTCTCTCCCTCATTTTAATTTTATTTTTTAAAAACAAATAAATTATCAATATTGATAATGATAAAATTGCAGCCAGTCACAGCAAGATTTTCTATTGCTTTACATCTGATTAACTAACATACAATTTATTACATAAAAAGCCTATTAATCTTGCTGTAATTGCCTGTTTTTATATAAATTAACACGTTAAATCATCACGTCTTACGGTGGAAAGTAAACGAATCTTCCGTGGTTTTTTCACCAACGTCTAACCCAATTAATACCTTTTACTTATTCCAATGACGCTTAACAGTAGCAATGCTGATACTCAGCTTTTTAGCTACAGCACTCTGAGATAACCCTTCTGCTTTCGCTTCCAGAACCTTTTCCGTGGTCTCGATGGCTTCTGGTCTACCTAATGTCTTTCCTTCTGTCTTAGCGCGTTCCAGACCATCTCTGGTTCGTTCTTTAATCCTATTTCTCTCAAATTCTGCAAAAGCTGAGAACATTTGGAGCATTAACTTGCCTTCTGAACTGCTAAGGTCAGGCACAGGCAGATCTAAGCAAACAACTTTAATCCCTTTCGTTGTTAGCATTTGAATCGTTTGCTGAATGTCAATGTTATCTCTTCCGAGTCTATCCAGCTTTAAGACCACTAGCGTATCGCCTAACTCCATTTTGTGAGTGACCAAATTAGCAAACTCAGCTCTCTGCATTGCCTGAACACTGCCAGATATAGTTTCAGACACTATACGGTCATCTCGAACGTCATAACCATGTCTTTTAATGGCTTGAATTTGATTCTCAGTCGTTTGCTCTGTGGTGCTAACACGGCAATACGCAAAAATTCTACTCATATCCGTATCCTTCTAAGTTTATTGGTATCACTTAACGGTATCAATAATAAACGCTGGTATCATAAATATCAAATACTATTTTGTTGATACCAAAAAATCACCACATTAACTAGTATCAGATAACGAAGGTTTGTTGATACGAGCCTATACAGTTACCGCAAAGAAAAAAGACATTAAAAATCAGACAAGTTCTGCCTTTTTGTGGTGAGAAATTTAAATTCTACAAATTATGGTGTTTTGATAGCTTTCTCGGATAGGTGTTACCTTTTGTGGGTCTCATATGAAATATTTTGAAATAAATAGAAGATAGGGTACGTGATCTGATGCTGTGCTTATGCGAATAGCTCCTGATCTGGATATTTGTTATCAGCATATAGCTCTTGCGCTATATAGGTTATGAGCTATAATTTATGCATACATAGGAGCTTGTATGTGGACTGTTGTCACCGTAGAGCGGTTTGATGAATGGTTTCTGAATCTTGATGAAAGTGAGCAGAAAAGTATTTTAACCGGCGTATTCAAACTTCAAGAGCTTGGTCCCATGTTAGGGCGTCCAGATGTAGACACCTTAGCTGGCACCAAAAAAGTTAAAAACCTCAAAGAACTTCGTGTTCAGCATAGCGGAAAACCCTATCGGATTTTCTTTGCATTTGACCCACTCAGACAAGCTGTCATGTTGTGTGGTGGCGATAAAACAGGGAATAAGCGTTTTTATGAAACGATGCTCCCGATAGCTGAACAGGAGTTTTTAGACCATCTGGACACACTGAGGTGAGCTATGGCTAAACCACTGAATGAGTTACTTAAAAAAGTAAACCCTGACGTTGTTCAGGCGGCAAAAGAACAAGCAGAGCAGGAAATACTGGAGCTCAGGTTGTCGATGCTTCGTGAGCAGTTGGAATTATCACAAGTCGAAATGGCACACCGTTTAGGTATTTCACAACCCTCTGTAGCGAATCTGGAAAAACGAGGTCAGGAAATTAAACTGTCTTCACTGAAACGCTATGTTGAAGCGATGGGCGGGAAGTTGACAGTTGATGTCCAATTACCTGACGGTCGTCATATAGGCATGAATTTCTGATTTATATTTTTGACTATGGGTAAATGCTGATATTTGCTCATAGTTATAACTTTGCGTGTCCGAAAAAGTGGGTGAAGTCCACATCCAACACCAAATTTTTGTTATGTATTTAGCCACTCATAAAATTCATTTGGCATTTCATTTTCGACTAATTCGATTGATTTTACATCGACTGTTGAATTACACCCTATTAACGGGACTTCAATTACTTTATCTTGTTCAGACCAATTCATAGTAAGGTATCTGATATTATCTTTATCATATGCGACACCAGTAACACGGCCATGTCCATACAATTTCATCGTTTTACCAAATTGTTCTCTTTTTTTCAGAATAACCAAATCACCAGCACAGATTGTATTAAATCTAGCAGCTTGATGTTCGCTTTCTAAAAAATCAAATCGACAAATTCCTTTTTGTCGCCATTCAATATCTAATCTGTTATGGATGTCAGCACTAGGGCAGAATCCCATGAAGAGAATATATGCATCAGCTGGGGTTGCTTGATGTATTGCATTTATAACATGTATTGCATCAGTATCACCTTGTCTATTTTTAAGTTCTGCATTTTGTTTTATTTTTGATAATTCTGCTCGTGACAATGTCTTTGAATTGATTTTTTCAATGATTTTATCATATTTCATTTTATATCCTTGAAGTAGATGATACACAGGGTTAATAGTGGAGAACGATATAAATGCATAACTTTTACTTGTGGGGTTGCGAAGCAATCCAACACCAAGTTTTTGTTAAATTAATTTTTGTTGTGGCCATGCTTTCTGGTGCAGAACACATCTTTCCAATACGTTTCGCGCTCATTAATAAATTCTTGATTGGATGCTTTAGGAATAACCTCAAGAATTGTGTATTGGAAGTTTAATTTATAATCTTCGCTTTTATTTTTGAGTAGTTCTATAAGATCAATGTTACTACCATGCCCAGTTGAAGCATAATAGCACCAACGTTGCCATAAGCCTTCTTCACCATCAGCTTTGCCTATATATAGCTTTCCTGTCGAAATATCAGTAATGACGTATATGCCATTTACTATTGATAATGCTGTTTTCCAGCTATTTTCTTCAGTGATTGTAATTTGTTTTAATTGTTCATAAGATATTGTTGCGTTGGCGTAACCGGGGAATGGATCGCATATGAATTTATCTCTAAGAATTTCAATTAATTGCATGTTAGAAATGTGGTTTTCTGCAATCAGATAGTTATTTCTAAAATTTTTCTCATAGTATAAAACAACTCGGCCGATTAAATCTGAACCATAAGCCTGCAGGGTCGTATCATATTTGAATTTTTTTTCACTTACTTGATTACAACCATTAACGGAATAGACACCACCGAATAGCCATTCATTATTCCTGAGATATATGAGGCTTAGAATGTATTTTCTTCCAAAGTATGCGTTACGTTGACCTTCTTGCCATGTTTTAAAATCACCATTAGTAAATGCAAGTAGAGGCTCAATTTTCACCTTTTCGCCCATAGCCATGTGTAACTTAATATCACTTGGCTCAAGACCATAGATGCTCAATAATTCATTTAAAAACATGACATTCCTTGAGGCTGAAAAGTAATTTAACTTCGAATTGTGCGGTGGCTGAAAGCCATCCGACACTAATTTTTTGTTAGGCTTTCAGTTGATTTTTAACGTCATATCAATATTTCAGTTAGTCTGTTTAAACCAGAAGGCAATATTTCGTATTTTATATAACCTTTAGTGCCCATCTCTCGTATTAAGTTCATGAATACTTTATATTCAGTTTTTGATATATCAAAGCTAGGATCTAAAACCTTCATCCCTGAGTTTGCAATTGATACATTATTAGGCAGTTTGTCTCTATTTATATTTTTTATGGCAGCAACAAAAAGACGCTCAATTTCATTGTCGATTTTAATAGAGTTTTTATGTGAAAAGTCTTCTAGGAAAAGTAAATTATCGAATGATTTAGCTAGGATGGCTCGATCTTTATCTTTACGTTTGCATACAAGCCAAACTTCTTTACCAAATTTCCTTAGTCGATCGCCAATGACTGTGAAATCAGAATCACTTGTAAGAAAGCAATATCGATCTATTTGTGGATTTCCAAGATATAAGGTTTCGAAAGCATCCATGCTAATAAATAAATCAGCACGATTTTTCTCTGTACCAATTTTAGGTGTGTCTAATATGGTGAAATTATGGTTTATAATTTGTTCTTTCAGTGTTTTTTTAGATATAGATTGATTTCCGTATGCAGATTTAATTGCAAATATGCAATTTAAACCATCATCGGTACTTAACAAGGCATTCATTAAATCTTCGAGAATGAAATCTGAGGATGACACGTTTTCCATGTCTATATAAACAGCTATGTTAAAGTTTTGTTTTTTCAATGATTCACCTTACTTGAAATGAAAGCCTAACAATTTATTATCAAGAATAATTCCGTAATTTATACGAATCCAGTGCGCTTATACGGATTTTTTCCATATTTCATTTTTTGTCAGACAAAGCTACCGCAGGATCACATAAGTGCGATCTAGGCCTATTTCTGTCAGATAAGACAGACAAATTTTATCCTAGTCTCATTCTGTATTGGATTCAATCTAGGCTTTTGACCGAAGTCAGTTTTTAGTCAGTTATATCAGCTTCGTTATTGATTGAGTCTGCTATCTCACCAGCAGCCAGATAGAGTGATGCGGATCCGTTTGGGGTTTTAATTTTTTTTATGATTCTATTTGGTATGCACTAGCTCGCTCACTCAGCACCGCTGAGGCTTCGCTTTGAGATCTTGCTGTTGGACGATGGTTAAAGGTTGTGGGGCGTGGCTGTGAATTTCTGGGGCCGAGATTGGAACTGTGATACAAACTGTGCAACACTTTGGGGAACAAGCCAGAGTATGATTTTTAATCACTCTCTATTTTTCAACAACTTCCGTTAAGTCATTTCTTAAACTGGAGTTGGCTTGCGGGCTTACAGGCCAACCCCACTAATTCAAGAAAATCAAAAGCCTGACGGTTTGACCGTTGGGCTTTTTGTTTATGGGCAGGAGCCGTAGTTAACCGCTTTCGCCTTCTGTCACGCCATATGAACTACACTTTTTACTGGTATCTTTTTTATCCGGGGTTGCGATTTGGCGTTCCCGGTCCATTGATTCAGGGAGAGGGTGTATCGTTTTCTCTTGTTATTCAGAGGCATGTCATCCGTGCACAACTCTTCTTGTTCTGAATTAAGGAAGGCATTCTTATGACTGATATCCAGGACACGGTTATTCCCGAAGCATCACATAAGTTGCGTTTACGTCAGCTCAGACCTCAGGATTTCGACGATATCAAAGCCGTATGGCAGGAAGTTTATGGCGGACTGGGCGGGCTGTTCCGGCTGACCAAGACCAAATACCGCCAGCAGATTGCCCGCTTTCCCGAAGGACAGCTCTGTATTGAAGATAATGGCAAAGTGGTCGCCGCAGCGCTGGCGATGATTGTCGATTATCAGACTTTTGGTAACCAGCACACTTATTCTGAAATTACCGACAATTGCACCCTGTCGACGCATGATCCTCAAGGGGATGTCCTTTATGGTGTCGATGTCTTTATCAAGCCGGAATATCGGAGTATGCGGCTGGGGCGGCGGTTGTATGATGCCCGCAAGGAGTTGTGTCGCAAGTTCAATCTCAAGGCCATCATTGCGGGGGGGCGTATTCCCGGCTATCACGACCATATGGATAGCATGTCCCCGGAGGAATATATTGAAAAGGTAAAGGCAAAAGAGTTTTACGATCCGGTCTTGAGCTTCCAGCTTTCAAATGATTTTGAGGTGCAGGGATTACTGGAGGGTTATTTGCCAGAGGACAAGGACTCTTCCGGTTATGCCACCCTGCTGTATTGGGAAAATCATGATTATCAGGCCCGGCCACGTCCGCTGGTCGGCGGCAAGAAGAGCAATGTCCGTATTGGCACGATTCAATGGCAAATGCGCCGGGTGGAATCCTTGGAGGAACTGGTGCATCAGGTGGAATATTTCATTGATGCGTTGGCGGACTATAAAGCGGATTTTGCGGTATTGCCGGAGCTGTTCAATGTGCCGCTGATGGGGCAATTCCCATTGGATACACCGACTGCCGAAGCGATGCGCTTGCTGGCATCCGAATACACCGCGCCGCTTTGCGAAGAAATTGCACGGATGGCGGTGCATTACAACATCAATATTATTGCCGGGAGTCTGCCGCAGCTGGAAGAAGGCGAAATGTATAACGTTGCTTATCTGTTCCGCCGTGACGGTACTCAGGATTGTCAGTACAAATTACATATCACGCCGACCGAACGCCGCCTGTGGAATATGAAAGGGGGGAACAAACTCCGGATCTTTAATACCGATGCCGGCAAGGTAGGCATTCTGATCTGTTACGACTGTGAGTTTCCGGAGCTGGGCCGTCTGCTGATGGATCAAGGCCTGCAGATCCTGTTTATTCCGTTCTGGACAGAAACGAAAAATGGCTATCTGCGGGTTCGGTATTGCGCTCAGGCGCGTGCGATTGAAAATGAATGCTATGTGGCTATCAGTGGCAGTGTCGGTAATTTGCCCCGCTTGGATAACGTGAATATTCAGTATGCGCAGTCTGCCGTTTTTACGCCGTCTGATTTTTGTTTTCCGCATGATTCTATCTTGTCGGAGAGTACCCCGAATACGGAAATGCTGCTGATCACCGATCTGGAGCTGGAGAAATTGAAGCAGCTTCGTTATGAAGGCGGAGTTCGTAATTACAACGACCGGCGGCATGAGCTGTACCGGGTGGAGTGGATTGACGAACCCATCGAGTAGTTCTGTCCGGGATGGTCAGGAGGCTTTCCCGGATGCCGCCAGTCGTTTAAATTCCGCGCGTTGTATTTTCAGTTGTCCGGCAGGCAGTTGTGGCCACGGCAGCCATTGCTTGGGCAGCATGTAGGCGGGAAGGTATTGGCGTAGCCAGTCGGTCAGTTCGCTGAATGCAATGGCGGAGTGTTGCCAGTCGATAAAACAGACGCTACGCATGCCCCATTCCGCATCCGGGACTGGCACCACCACGGCCTGCGCGACCGCCGGATGTTGCAGCAATTGCTGTTCGATCTGTTCCGGCTGGATGTTTTCGCCGCCGCTGATGAACTGGTTGTCGATACGCCCGTTGATCACCAGCGCGTCGTCCTGCCAGTAGCCGGCATCGCCGGTATGAAACCAGCCTTCGTCATCCAGAGGAAGTAACAGCGAACCATCCGGCTGGTAATAGCCGGCAAACAGGGTTTGTCCCCGGACGCAAATCTCGTGGTGCTTGATTGTGACTTCCCGGCCGGACAAGGCCTTACCAACCAGACCCGGTTGCCCGGCAGCGGCCGTACACACCTGCGAGGCCATTTCGGATAAGCCATAGCTGACCCAGGGCCGTAGCTGCTGTTCGCGACAGGCGGCGATCAGGCTCTCCGGCAGCGGGGCGCCGCCCAGCAGCAGATGCTTTACCCGGGTGGCCGAGAAGTGAAAATCAGGTTGTTGCAGCAGACGGTAAAGCTGCGTTGGTACCAGTGACAGGTGAGTGACAGGGGCCTTTTGCAGCAGCTCCGGCAGTGCACAGGCAGGATCGGGTAACACCACACAGGCGCCGGCGAGAAAACAGCGAAACAGGATGGCCAATCCGCCCACATGAAACAGTGGCAGGGATAATAGCCAGCCGTCATTCTCGCCGATTGGAACGAGACTGCCGCGAGCATTGGCCAGATGATTCCCTAGGCGGTGAGCGACGATTTTGGGCGAGCCGCTGCTGCCGGAGGTAAAAATCAGATTGCTGAGCTGATCCTCATCCAGCCGGCACGCCTTGGTCGCAGGCATTTCCTGTGAAAAATCAAACTGCAATCCGGGCGAGGGCCAGCAATGGGTGGCATGAACCTGCTGCAGCAATGCCTGCTGTCGTGCCAGCGGAAATGCCGGATTCACGGGGCAGCAGACGATTTGTTCGCGCCAGCAGACCCAGAGCAGCATGACCAGCTCGGCGCTGTTTTTACTGCAGATAAAAAGATGCTCACCGGCCCGGATGCCAGCTTGTTGCAGTTGCTGCTGCAACGCATTCAGACGGGCATCCAGTTGCTGGTAGCTGAGGGTCACGCCGGCATCCCATAATGCCGGCGAGGCTGGATTTTGTTGTGCCCGCCACCGGATTGGACAGGTTAACTCTTCCATACGACCTGTAATTTCTTGATATCGATCTGTTGCTTGTCATCGAGAACGGTATCGGTGAAATAACGCAATGTATCCAGCCCCGGTGCCTGCTCCGGTGACCATTCCGCAGCCAGCAAGGCCAGCAGGCGGTTACCAAGCTGTGATTCGTGACTGGATGAAATTATTACCTTCACGTTATTGGCTTTGGCCTTGACCACCAGATCGTGACATTTTTCCAGAGAACCGATCAGCATGGGCTTCAGAATCAAGGCTTTAAGCTGTGGGAAAAAGTCCCAGTGCCCTTCACAACACAGGATCTCATCCAGGGCGACACCGACCCCGGTATGCGTGGCGACGGAGCGGATATCGGCATAGCTGGGGCAGGGATCCTCAACATATTCAATATGTGACGGATCCAGCTGTGCCATAAATGTCCAAGCTTCTTCCCGGGTCCATTGCTGGTTGGCATCAAGGATAAATCTGGTTTTCGGTGCCAGGCGTATCAACTCCCGGATCATGGCCAGTTCATCCCGCATCGGATAACGGGCCACTTTCAGTTTCACCCGGGAGGGGTAGTCATACAGCCACTCTTTCCAGCTCCAGATAATATCGTCCGGGGATCCCTGCAGCAGCAGGTAGGGTGGCAGCGGCGTATGTTTCAGTATCGGCCAGCTGCGACGGGCACAATCCAGACCAAACTGGACCGAAGGATACGTAACCGGAATGGTCTTGCCCTGTTTGAATGCGGTCAGAAAGGCAATAGTTTCCTGCTGCGCCTGCTCCAGTGTTTCGCGGGAGAAGCCGGGTAACGGAGCTATTTCACTCCAGCTGCTTCCCCAGTGCAGTAACAGGCCCTCACGCTGTGCGATCGTCTGATCGTGGAAGGTCATGGGCTGGGTGAGGGGCAGTTGATAGCGGTACAGAGTGATATCCATGATGGGCTGTCCTTATCCGCGATAAAACGAGTCTTCTATCATCTTATACCAGAATCCCGGTGCCGGGATCGGCACCGGGTTATCATCTGTCGCTTATGGGTTACGCGGGAATTTGCTGAAGTCGGGTTCCCGTTTTTCGTTAAAGGCGTTGCGGCCTTCCTGACCTTCTTCAGTCATGTAGAACAGCATGGTGGCATTACCGGCCAGCTCCTGCAGGCCGGCCTGACCATCACAGTCGGCGTTCAGTGCTGCTTTCAGGCAACGGATCGCCATCGGGCTGTGCTGCAGGATTTCACGGCACCAGCGTACGGTTTCTTTTTCCAGATCGGCCAGTGGAACAACGGTGTTGACCAGCCCCATATCCAGCGCTTCCTTGGCGTCATACTGACGGCAGAGGAACCAGATTTCGCGGGCTTTTTTCTGACCCACCAAACGCGCCATATAGGAGGCGCCCCAGCCGCCGTCGAAGGAGCCGACTTTCGGACCGGTCTGGCCGAAGCGGGCATTTTCCGCGGCGATGGTCAGATCGCACAGCATATGCAGCACGTGGCCACCACCGATCGCATAACCGGCGACCATCGCCACGACCGGTTTCGGGCAGGTACGGATCTGGCGCTGGAAGTCGAGCACGTTCAGGTGGTGGGTGCCTTCGTCATCCTTGTATCCACCGTAATCACCGCGCACTTTCTGGTCGCCGCCGGAGCAGAACGCCAGATCGCCTTCACCGGTCAGGATGATCACGCCGACGCCGGCATCGAAGCGGGCATCCTGCAGCGCTTTCATCATTTCGATCACGGTCAGCGGACGGAACGCATTGCGCACCTGTGGCCGGTTGATGGTGATTTTGGCAATACCTTCTGCGGATTTGTGATAGCGGATATCCTGATAACCGGCACTGCAATCCTGCCATTCGATGGGGGCGTACCAGCGGGCGTCGTCATCGTGAAGTTGCATATTTTTCTCTCATCAAAAAGTGAAGGCATTCAGCCACTGCCGGAGGGCAACAGCCATGGAATCGGGATTGGCCCGGTGCAGATTATGACCACCGGCCAGACAGGTTACGTGTAACTGCGGATTTGTCGCGGCCAGTTGTTCTCCGACCGTTCGGAATTTCAGATCCTGTTCACCGCAAAGATACAGCATCGGCAGCGAGGTGGTTTTGATCCAGTCCTGATAGCTGGCCTGTCTGGCGAGGGAACAGCGGCAGAGCATGCTGGCCAGTGCACGCGGCTGGTTGTGGCTGCGGGCAATAATCAGTTGTGCGCGTTCATGCGGGCTTAAGTCATGAAAGACCGGCTGCTGATACCAATCGGCCAGCACCTCAGTCAGCTTTTCCCGGTAAAAGCGTTTTGCCCAGCGGGCATCGGCCTGTGCCCGGTTGGCGCGCGCGGTTGGCGAATCAAGGCCGGGATGGGCATTTTCCAGGATCAGGCTTTGCAGGCCCTCTGGTCGGGTTACCGCAAACTGCAGCGCCAGTCGCCCGCCCAGTGAATAGCCCAGCAGATGATAGTGGCGGATGTTCCGGCAGGTTAACTGCTGGTGCAGCCATGCCGGAAAATCGGCCATGCGGTGTAACGGCATGTCTGCTGACGCGCCATGACCGGGCAGATCCAAGGCAACACAGTGGACGTCAGGTAAGTTCGTTTGCAGTTCCTGCCAGTCGCTGGCGGCACCGAGAAAGCCATGTAACAACACGAGAACCGGTTTGCTCACGCTGGCAGGCTCCGCACCTGCAGGGCGAAATTTTTCAGCCAGTCGGCCGCTTCACCGGTTGCAACCCGACATTCCAGCACAGTGGCCCGCGGCTGCGTCAGGGCTGTCTGATAGGCCTGATGGAAGGTCGGCGCATCAGTCGGCGCGGCATAAGCCAGTTCGAACTGTTCCGCACCGGCCCGGAACTTGAGCCCGTGTGGTAATTGATAATACTGTTCGCGGATCCGATTCTGTTCCGGCACCGGCAGCAGATGAAAAATATTGCCGCCATCGTTGTTAATAATGATTAATACAAACGGCGTGGTCAGGGTGCGCAGCAAGGCCAGGCTGTTCAGATCAAACAGTGCCGAGGTATCCCCGAGCAGCAAGGTCGTCGCCTGCTCCGGATGCGCTTTGGCAACGCCGGCGGCCGTGGCGATCAGGCCATCAATGCCGGAGGCGCCGCGGTTGGTATAGACATGCGCGGGGTGAACGCCTGCGCTTCCCAGCATATCCAGCAGCCGGATCGGCATGCTGTTACCGGCAAACAGGATGCCCTGCAACTGACGGTTCAGCTGATGACACAGCGTGATCTCGCCCCAGTCCGGCAGGTTGCTTGCAATCAGCCCGGCCAGTTTCTGCTCCCAGGTCTGTAACGGCAACCACGGGATGCGCTGCGGTTCACAGTGATGCGTCCGGCACCAGGATTCCGGTGAGACGACGAAGCGTTGCTGTACGGACAGACCGTTATCCAGCCGTTCTGAACGGCTGTCAATTTGCCAGCAGTGCTGCCAGGGATGGTCGTTCAGAAAGGTCTGCAGGCGTTTTGACACCAGACGACCGCCAAACAGCAGCAGCGTCTCTGCCTGGGCCAGTTCTTTCCTGAATTGCGGGTGATGTAGTGCCAGATCAGCATAGGTCACAGCCTGCGGATGAAACCGCAGTTGTGACTGGATATCGGCCAGCAGTGGCCAGCCAGTTTGTTGTGCCAGCTGGAGCACGGCGGCCGCATCTTCACGGCGAGATAGCCGGCCGGCCACAATAATGCCTTTGCTCTGGCGTACCTGTGGCCATAGCGGGCTGGCCGGACAGACCGGCTGCATCGCCTGATACTGTGTCCAGGGTTGCGTGCTGCCGAGCCAGGTGTCCAGTCCGCGCAGGGCATCGGGTGGCAGTTGCTGTCCGGCTACCGGGTACAAGGGTTCCCGGAACGGGCAATTCACCTGTACCGGGCCGGGGATCTGTTGCTGCTGAAAGGCGGCCTGATCAAGGGCGGCCAGTAACCAGGAAGGCGCGATGCCGTTGTCCGGTACCGGGAGCTGCAGCTGATGTACCGGATAACCGGCAAAGATCTGTGACTGTTCGATGGCCTGATTGGCGCCGCAGGCAATCAGCTCGGCCGGACGATCGGCGGTCAGTAGCCATAACGGAATACCGGATTGCCGGGCTTCCACCACCGCCGGCAGCAGATTGGCGACGGCACTGCCGGAAGTGACAATCAGGGCGACCGGACGCTGATGGCCCTGCGCCAGCCCCAGCGCCAGAAAGCCCAGACCGCGTTCGTCAAAATGCAGATGGGTACGGAGCCGGGGATGGGCGGCGGCGGCCAGTGTCAGCGGGGCAGAACGGGAGCCTGGGGCAATACAGATATCCTGTACGCCCAGCCGGGTCAGCTCTTCAATCAGCAAGGCACTCCACAAGGCATTCTGACTGTCCAGCGATGACCACGGCTCAGTCATGCCAGACACCCAGCATGCTGTTGAGTTTGGTATCCAGTTCCTGCCATTCGGCGTCGGCATCGGAACCGTTCAGGATCCCGGCACCGGTATACAGATACAGCTGATTGTCATGCCACAGACCGCTGCGGATAGCGACGGTAAATTCCGAGACATCTTCACTGATGAAGCCACAGGCGCCGGCATACCAGCCACGCTGATGCTGTTCCAGCGCCCGGATCTGAGCCAGTGCCTTGCGGCGGGGGCTACCACCGACGGCCGGGGTCGGATGCAGGTTTTTCAGTAACTGCCAGTCGGAAGTATCCGGCCGCAGCGTCGCTTCAATTTCGCGTTTGATATGCTGGATATGTCGTAGTGGCAGGATCCGGGCTTCCGAGACCACTGCGGTATCCGCCAGTCCGTCCAGGCGGGTCAGAATATCGGTATGGACGAAGCGGTTTTCGAGACGGTTTTTGCCATCCTGCAGTAACAGCTCCGCCAGTTCGGCATCCTGTTCCGGTTCGCCGGTCCGGGGCATGCTGCCGGCCAGCGCCTCGCTGGACAGCGCCCGATCCTGCCGGCGGTAAAGTCGTTCCGGGGAACTGGCGATAAAGCAGCTCTCCGGCGAAAACTGGAACCCGATATGGAAACAGGCCGGCGTCGCGCTCTGCCAGCTGGCCAGCAGTGACCAGGGTTCCAACGGTTCGCTGAAGGTCAGCGCAGAACGGCGGGATAGCACGACTTTCGGGATCGTTTTTAATGCGTCCGGATGCAATACCTGCGACAGCCATTGCTGCCAGTGGGGCTTGTCCGGCATATCCTGGCGGCTGCGCTGGGCCGGCAGATATTTCTGCAACGTTTTTTCCGGTTGTAACTGCGTCAGCGCGCTGCGCGCTGCGGCCAGTTCCTGCTGCGTATTCTGTCCGTCAAACAAGAGGTTACAGACCAGTTCCGTCTGATTGCCCTGCCGGATCAGTTCGATGCGTGGCAGCACGAAACGACATTGTCCGAAGTCCTGCCATTCGCCGTTGACCGGTTGCTGATAATCAAAAGCCAAGCCGCCGTAATAACGGGGATAGCTGCCGGCGGACGGGCGGGGCTGACCGGTGAGCGCTGAAAGCTGAGCCGGATCCGTCAGTTCGCGGATGGCCCCCAGTACGGCAAACTCCCGGTCGCGCTCACGGGCATGCCAGTAAATGCGGGGAAACAGCGGCTGTGCCTTTAACCAGCCAATCAGTGAGGTGACGTCCATCGCTGTGCGCAGGCGAACAAAGCCATGTTGTTCGGCGGCAGGAAGCGAATCGAGTTGTTCCAGTAAACGAGTTTGAGCCAGCATGGGAATCATCGCATAAATCGGGATGCCATCGGTCGCGATAGGGGCGGGAAACTGCCAAAAGGCGTTGGCATCCGGTATAGTACGCCCTTTGCAGGAGCGGCGTCCGCCCGAAGAATCGCATCAGTATAGGGCTGAGTGCACCAAGGGTAAACCCACCTGTATCAGTTGTGACGCCAAGTCACTGTCGGATGAAAGGAAATGAGTGGTCTGATGAATAAACCACGTTGGAAAATCTGGATGCAGGCAGCGCGTCTGCGGACGTTGCCACTGGCCTGTGCGGCGGTGTTTTTAGGGAGTGGACTGGCAGCCGGCGCGGATCAGTTTCGCGGCAGCGTATTCGCATTATGTCTGCTGACTGCGATTGGTCTGCAGATTTTGTCGAATCTGGCGAATGATTACGGTGATGCCGTTTCCGGGGCTGATAATGAAGATCGGGTCGGCCCGCAGCGCACCGTGGTGAGTGGTCTGATCACCAGAGAACAGATGCAGCGCGCCATGGCGCTGGTGGCCGGATTGACGATTCTGAGTGGTCTGAGTCTGTTATGGACCGCCTTTTCCGGCGACTGGCCGGCGATCCTGACCTTTATCGGTTTTGGCGGACTGGCACTGATAGCGGCCGTGACTTATACCGTCGGCCGCAGACCGTATGGCTACCGGGGGCTGGGTGATCTGTCGGTTTTTCTGTTTTTTGGTCTGCTCGGCGTACTGGGAACCTATTATCTGTTTACCCGGCAATTTGATCCGTATCTGATCCTGCCGGCGGCGGGCTGTGGTTTTCTGGCGACTGCCGTGCTGAATATCAATAATATCCGCGATATGGATACGGATGTTGCCAGCGGCAAACTGACATTTGCGGTGCGGATAGGACGCAGCTGGGCGCGACGTTACCACTGGTTCCTGGTGGTTGGCGGTGGCCTGACCGCCCTGATTTATATCGCGTTGCGGGCGCATTCGCTCTGGCCATTGCTCTGTCTGCCGGCATGGATACCTTTGCTGCGGGCCGCCTGGATCGTGGAGACCAGTCAGGATCCGGTGTTGCTGGATAAACAGTTAAAACGCACCGCCATTGGCAGTTTGTTATTTAATCTGTTGCTGGCGATCGGGTTTGCACTCGATTAATCGGGTTTTATTGATATTTTCCCGAATGAATAACAGCGAAACTTGAAACGTGACTACGCGCAATCCATGCTGTTATGTAGAATAGACAATCAGATAACCAGTCGAGTTTTGGAGTAAATCATGGCGACCAAGCCAGCGAAATCAGTTGGGAATGCAAAACGCCCTGACAGCAAGAAGAAAAAACCGGTATTTACTGCTCAGGATGGCCGTGATCAGAAAAAAGATGCGAAACGCAAAGGTCTGAAGCCAGGCGCACGTAATAGTGTGGAAAGCAAAGAACAGAAACAGGCGCGTGAAGCGAAAAACAAGGATGCGCGTGTCGGTTCCCGCAAACCGGTCGCGCTGGTGGCAGAGGCGCCGGTCAAAGCGGTGAAACCAGTCAAACCAGCAGAGCCAAAGCCAGAAAAGAAAGAAGTGGCCCCGGAACAGCAGATTGCCAAATGGGAACGCGAGCTGGACAAGCTGGAAAACGACGATCGTCTGAACGCGTTACTGGACAAGCTGGAGCTGGAACAGCCGGTTTCTGAGGAAGAACAGGAATGGCTGGACAAGAAACTGGCGCGTCATCAGGAACTGCTGAAGCTGCTGGGTCTGAATGAAGAAGATAAAGAAGGCAGCAGCGATCAGGATGAGTTGCTGCAGCGCTTTATCGACAACGATTTTGATCCGAGCCAGTTTGACAGCCGCTATAAAGAAGACTGATAGGAATTCTGTAGCCACACGGGATATTTCGTGTGGCTACGGCTCGCCTTCTGCAGACGTTCATCCATATACAGCATGCCCGGCAGTTCATTTTCCAGAATGTCGCTGTTTTCCCCCAGAACATAACTCACCGCGTTAGCAATCAATTCTCTTAACGGCGTATAGACGGTCACCAGTGACGGGTAGATCTTGTTGATCAATGGATCGGCACCCATGCCCACGATGGCGATATCGCCTTGTGCTATGTCATGGACTTCGGACAGATATTTCACCGCGCCTAATGCCATCGCATCGTTAAAACAGAGTAAGCCGGTGAAATCCTTGGTTTTGCGGAGCAAGTCTCTGCAGGCGGAATAACCGCCATCAATATCCCGGGTCCCTTCGGAGAAATGGCTGAGCGGGAAGATCTTATCGTGTTTTGCTATGGTGTTTTTAAAGCCGGTGATCCGGGTGCGGGCGGTTTCTTCCGACAGCGGGGCTGACAGATAGGCGATCTTTTCGTGCCCGTTCGATAACAGAAACTCTGTAGCCAGCGCGGCGATTTTTTCATTATCGAACCAGAAATATTTTTCTGTCTGCTGCTCACCTTTCTTGTTCAGAATAGCGATGGGTTTCTGTAAATGATCCAGCGCACTCCGGATGTTTTCACTGGTGAAATCCACATTGATAAAGGAGCTGTGGTAATAGATGATGCCATCGCACTGATGCACCATCAGTTTATTGACCGAATCGATAAACGAAGATTCCGAGTCATCCATTTCAACGACGATGGCCACCTTGCCCCGTTCCGCCAATAAATCGATGCAGGTGGTAATAAAATCATACGTATTAATATAGTAATTGCTTCTGGTCGGAATGATCAGACCGATGACATTGGTGGTTTTGGTCGTTAACGACTGCGCAATCAGGTTGGGCTGATAATGCAGTTCATTGATGATCTTCTCTACTTTCTCCCTGATCTCTGGCGAAACCTGTTTGTTATTAATAACCCGGGAGACAGAGGCTTTTGAAACACCCGCTAATTGTGCGATATCGTCCATTTTAACCATCGTAGTCTCCTGAGTTATCTTTATATTTGGTTGGTCTTTGCGCTAATGATTTAAATATTCATCAATGACACACAATACCCCATGTTCATTGTTGCCCGGTGCGATGTAGTTCGCGACTCGCTTCACGTTATCGTTGCCATTGGCCATGGCATAGCTGTATTTGGCGCTATGCAGCATTTCAAGATCATTATTACTGTCACCGAACGCCATGCATTTATCGAAACTGGTTTTCCAGCGGGTGAGCAATTTGGCGATTCCGGCCGCTTTATGGCTGTTATTGGAAATTAAATCGATGCTGTCATGGCCGCTGGTGACCAGTGTTATTTCGCGGGGGAGTTGAGTTGTCAGCTGATTTTCAAAATAGCTGACATCAGGCGTCGTTAACGCGAATTTAATGATGACGTCATCGATTTCGTCATAACTGCCGATTTTCTTCAGCCGGTGATAATAACGGGAGGCATGGTTATACAGCGTCTCATCCGCATCGTTCAGGATATAAGCGCTGTTAACACCACAGATGATCGGTCTTAATGACGGATGCTGCTGTAAACAGGCAATCACGTCGTCCACAACCTGGCCGGGGATATCATTCACATGAATAATCTTGGCCTCGTCAACCACCAGTGCCCCGTTTTCGGCGACATAGGCCAACTCGTCCTGGAAGGGTTCAAAAAAGGATTTCAGCTGGTAATACTGATTCCCGCTGGCAACCACAAATTTGATGTTTCGTTCCTTCATCAGTGCATATTGTCGTTTGAACCGCTCGATGTCATAAGTCATCTGATCGTTCAGAAATGTGCCATCCATATCTACGACAATTAGCTTGATGGTGTCGTTAAAACCCTGTGCAGACATATACCTACCCTGAAAAATACATGAACAGGTGAAACCGGTTTCAGTTTGTAAAAATAATAGTCCCGGTTGGGTTATTGTGCCAAGCACTATGAGTGTGACATTAATCACAAATGTACGAATGTGTTAATTTGCATTGATCGCTTATGTTCATTTATGTATATTCCGCCTGTTTCTTATCTGAACAGGCTGAACCGGATGGAGAAATCGCAGCAGCGAGGCAAAGCCGCTTTACTGCGTGTGTGATCACCCCGAATTTCTATTGAGGAGTTGGCATGAAAGTAGGGCACATCGTTCTCTGGACCTGGAAGATGAACAAACAAGATGGCAATCTGATTGAGATCATTGCAGAACAGTAAGCGGGAACTTATTTTTACCTAAAAATGTAACCGGTTACATTTTGTGGGTAATGTTCATTGGTGTTCATTTCTTTATACTGACCTGAATGTCGATGTTGAGGTTATGAAAAGTGGAAAAACTGGCTCCTGAAGAGCGTCAGCAAATCATTCTGGATTTATTGCAGGCCGAAGGAAAAGTGCTGGCGATGGATCTGGCGGCGCGATTAAACACGACGGAAGCGACCATTCGCCGGGATCTGCGCTATTTGTCTGACCATAGTTTATGCAAACGCATCCATGGCGGTGCGTTGGCGCAGTCCGCCATCATCGCGACGCCGCTGGAACGTAAATCCATCAGCTCGGATGAAAAAAACGCACTGGCGATTGCGGCACTGCGTCTGATTAAAAACAATCAGGTGATCTTTCTGGATGCCAGCACCACGCATTTACTTCTGGCGGGTCTGCTGCCGCGGGATAAAAACCTGACGGTCGTGACCAACAGCGTCAGTATCGCCACACGTTTATTAGAACATTCAGGGATCAGAACGATCGTGCTGGGCGGGGAGTTAAATCCACTGATCGGCGGCGCGGTCGATAGCAAGGCGATCCAGGAACTGGCTATTTTCAAATTCGATCTGGCACTGGTCGGGGTCTGTTCCTGGAGCAGTGAAAGTGGTTTTTCTGCTGTCGATTATCAGGATGCGCAATTCAAACGCACGCTGATTGATCGCGCCGGTGAAATCGCGGTCTTATGTACGCAGGATAAAATCGATAAATACGCACCGTATAAAATCATGGATACGAAAGATATCGATCATTTGATTTTATATACAACCAGTAATACCCAATTGGAAAAGCAGGTAACCGATGCCGGCGGCTTGGTTCTGTATAACGAATAGCATTTTAAAGGAACAGTTATGATTAAATTAATTATCACCGATATGGATGGTACCTTCTTAAATAGTCATGGTGATTTTAACCGGCCCTTATTTGCCGAAGTAAAAGAGCTTATGCATACCAAAGGCGTTAAGTTTGCTTTATGTACTGGTAAACAATGTGAACGCGTGGAAGAGTTATTTGGTGATGATGTCCATAACTTCTGGATCCTGGGTGACAGCGCGACCCGTATCAAACACAAGGGCGAATATGTCTATCAGTCGCTGATTAAAAATAGTCTGGGCCTTGAAATTATAAATACGCTGGAATCAGTTCGGGATGACCATGTGGTGATCGCCTGTACGCCGAATGGTGCTGTGGTTAAAGGCTCTATTGCTCCGCATTTACTGAATAAAGTCAGAAAGTCTTACACCAATGTGCGGTTAGTTGGCGATTATGCCGAGCTGACAGACGATTTCGTCAAAATCACCGTGTATGACGAACAGGGTCGTTGTCACGATACCAAACCGCATCTGGCCGAATTCTTTGATAAAGCCTATATCGTAGTGTCGGAAGCCGCCTGGATCGATATTGCTGATGCCGGTGTCCATAAAGGAACCACAGTAGAAAAACTGCAGACTATGCTGGGTGTCGCCCCGGAGAAAACCATGGTGTTTGGTGATGGTCTGAACGACATCGAGCTGATGGAAAAAGGCGCCTATAGTTTTGCCATGCGCAATGCCTTTGATGAAACCAAAGCGGTTGCCAATTATATCGCGCGTTCCAACGATGAAGATGGTGTCATGAAAACCATCATCCATATGTTGAATCTGCTGCCGTAACCGAAGGCAAGGGCTGCTGTAGTTTTCTGCCGGGTAAGCACGTTTGTCGGGTAAGCACCGTTGGATGTTGTGGCGGGCTATAGCAAGAAAGTTGTGTATAGTAAGTGTGATGATGATCTGAATGTCAGTGTGCGTCGTACACCGGATATAACCATCTGCACGATACGTGATTTTTTGCTATAGCTATACCATGCGTGTGACTTAACTTTTTAAGTCTCTCTATTCAATCAATTAGGTTGCTTACATTCATGTCGACACAGCATGTGATCTGGGATGATGCCCTGATCCAGAAATACAATTACAGCGGCCCGCGTTATACGTCCTATCCTACTGCGCTGGAGTTTTCCGAGTCGTTTGATTACCCGCAGTTCGTGCGCGCCGCACAGCAATATCCGCAGCGGCCACTGTCGCTGTATGTGCATATCCCGTTCTGTCACAAGCTTTGCTACTACTGTGCCTGCAACAAGATCGTGACGCGGCAGCGGCATAAGGCCGAAGAGTATCTGGGCTATCTGGAAAAAGAGATCCAGCAGCAGGCGAAGCTGTTTGCCGGACGCACCGTGACGCAACTGCACTGGGGCGGCGGCACGCCAACCTATCTGTCGCATGAACAGATCGCCCGCCTGATGACCATGCTGAAGAATAATTTCCGGTTCGCAGCCGAAGGCGAGTTCAGCATCGAGATTGATCCGCGGGAAATCTCGCTGGATACACTGGATCTGCTGAAACAGGTCGGTTTTAACCGCATCAGCCTCGGCGTGCAGGATTTTGACAAGCGCGTGCAGGAAGTGGTGAACCGCGAGCAGGATAACGACTTTATCCGTGCCATGATCCGCCGGGCGAAAGAACTCGGTTTCCGCTCGACCAACCTCGATCTGATTTACGGCTTACCGCTGCAAACGCGGGCAAGCTTCCGCCATACGCTGGAACAGATCGCCGAATTACAACCCGATCGCCTGTCGGTGTTCAACTACGCGCACCTGCCAGCCCGTTTTGCCGGACAGCACAAAATCAAGGAAGAGTTGCTGCCATCTCCGGCGGAAAAACTGGCGATGTTGCAGGAAACCATCGAATACCTGACCTCGCAGGGCTATCTCTACATCGGCATGGATCATTTTGCCAAACCGGACGATGAGCTGGCTCAGGCGCAGCGGGAAGGTGTGCTGCACCGCAATTTCCAGGGTTATACCACGCAGGGTGATTGCGATCTGCTGGGGCTGGGCGTCTCGGCCATCAGTATGCTGGGCGATGCCTATTCGCAGAATCAGAAAGAGCTGCAGGTGTATTACGATCAGGTGACGCAGCTTGGTCATGCGCAGTGGAAGGGCTGTGCGCTGGAGCGGGACGATCTGATCCGCCGTGACGTGATCAAGCAGCTGATCTGCAATTTCACGCTGGATCCAAAACAGATTGAGGCCATTTACGGCATCTCGTTTGCGGCGTATTTCGCCGAAGATCTGAAGCTGCTGCAGCCGTTCGTGAATGACGGTCTGGTGGAAGTGGAAGATCAGTGTCTGCGGGTGACCGCGACCGGGCGTCTGCTGATCCGCAATATCTGCATGTGTTTTGATGTCTATCTGCGGCAGAAAGCGCGTCAGCAGCAATTCTCCCGCGTGATTTGAATGTTTTCATTCAGAACAATTTCACGTCATTAGCATGACTGATAACGCATTATGCTGATTATTCCTGCTGGAATGTTATTTGTTTCTTTAATATGCGCTATCTTTAGCGCGTTTTTCTGAATTCAAGGTAATAGCAGGATCTGTAATGACTATCAGTTTGTTTGATCTCTTCAAAATCGGTATCGGTCCGTCCAGTTCACATACGGTCGGGCCGATGAAGGCCGGTTATCTGTTCAGTCAGTTATTGCAGCAGACGGGATTATTAACTCGTGTCGCGCGGGTTCAAGTCATTTTCTACGGCTCACTGGCTGCGACCGGCAAAGGCCACGGCACGCCTCCGGCGCTGCTGCTGGGTCTGGAAGGGGCTCAGCCGGAGTCGGTGGATCCGGACTGGATCAACACCCGTTATCAGGCGCTGCAGGCCGGCGCGGAATTAACACTGGCCGGCCAGCATGCTATTGCATTCGATGAAACCCGTGACGTTGTCCTGCGCTGGGAATGCCTGCCACGGCATACCAATGGCCTGCAGCTGTTTGCATTTGATGCCACGGGACAAACCCTGCTGACCAAAACCTACTATTCCGTCGGTGGCGGGTTTGTGGTCGATGACGACGAGCAGGACAACGCGGTTGCCGCAGATGCGGCCGGTGTACCTTATCCGTTTACCTCGGCCGCCGGGCTGATTGCACTTTGCCATCAGCATCAGTTATCGATCGCCGAATTGATGCTGGCGAATGAGCGGGTATGGCGCAGTGACGCGGAGATTAACACCGGTATAGAGCAGATCTGGCACACCATGCAGCATTGTGTGCAACGCGGCATCCAGCAGCAGGGAATTCTGCCGGGAGGATTGAATGTCCGGCGGCGGGCGGCAAAGCTACATGAAAGCCTGCTAAAACAGCTCGGTTCACCCGGCTGGAATGCAATGGAGTGGGTGAACCTGTATGCGCTGGCCGTCAATGAAGAAAATGCCGCTGGCGGGCGGGTAGTGACCGCGCCGACCAATGGCGCTGCCGGGATCATTCCGGCCGTATTGCATTACTACATGCAGTTCTGTCCGCAATTCAGTACCCAGGCTGCGACGGCGAAAGTCCGCGAATTTTTGCTGACAGCCGCCGCGATCGGCATGCTGTGCAAACTCAATGCCTCGATTTCCGGGGCGGAAGTCGGTTGTCAGGGCGAGGTCGGTTCAGCCTGTGCGATGGCGGCCGCCGGGTTGGCGGCGGTGCTGGGTGGTACGCCGGATCAGGTAGAAAACGCCGCGGAAATCGGCATGGAACATAACCTGGGTTTAACCTGTGATCCGGTGGCCGGATTGGTACAAATTCCCTGTATTGAGCGCAATGCGATGGCGTCGGTCAAAGCCATTAATGCCGCCAGTATGGCGCTGCGCGGGGATGGTCAGCATTTCGTTTCGCTGGATAAGGTCATCGCCACCATGCGGGATACCGGCAAGGATATGCTGGATAAATACAAAGAAACCTCCCGTGGCGGGCTGGCAATTAATATTACGGAATGCTAACCCGCATCATTTACGGGTCTGCTGATTAAATCAGCAGATCCTGTTTCCTGTTTGTCTCCCAGCTGAAATTGGCAAATACAGAATATTCAGAATGGAAAGCCGATCTCAGTCACAAAGCCTTATTAATGTTACAAAATTCCAGTTGATGAGTGCTTTTTCCAATACCGTCCTGTCGTCAGGCTGGAATAATGATCCGTTTAATAAGAATAACAACACATCCGAACACGAATGGAGCCAGATATGAAAGAACAGCTGCAGCGCTATAAGCAGTATCTGCTGACCGGCGTGTCTCACGTGATCCCTTTTATTGCCAGTGGCGGGATCCTGATTGCGCTCGCTGTGGCTTTTGTTCCGATGACGGCGCAGGGGCCGTCATTCAGTGGCTCCCCTGTACTGAAGCTGATCGTGGATATCGGCAATCAGGTCTTCGCGTTGCTGCTGCCGGTGCTGGCCGGTTATATCGCGTATGCCCGGGCCGGCAAACCGGCACTGGTAGCCGGGATGCTGGGCGGACAGATTTCCGCCACGATCCATGCCGGCTTTATCGGGGCGCTGGTGGCGGGATTACTCGCCGGCTGGGTCGTCGAGTTGCTGAAAAAGATGCCGGTTCCCAAGGCATTCCGGCCGCTGACTCCGATCCTGATCATCCCCATTCTGTCGGCCCTGATTGTCGGTGCGCTGATGTTTGAAGTCGTCGGGGTGCCGCTGGCCAATGCCATGGTTTTTCTGGCGGAATGGCTGAAAGGCATGGGCACGGCGAATGCGGTGGTATTAGGAGCGGTGCTGGGCGCGATGGTGGCGTTCGATATGGGCGGGCCAATCAATAAGACTGCCTTTTTCTTTGGTTCCGCCATGATCGCCGAAGGCAATCCGACCATCATGGGCGCGGTGGCCACCGCAATCTGTATTCCGCCGCTGGGGCTGGGCCTGGCGACCAAACTGAATAAAAAACTCTGGTCAGCCCAGGAACAGGAAGCCGGTTCTGCAGCGCTGGCGATGGGATGTATCGGGATTACGGAAGGCGCGATCCCGTTTGCGGCTGCCGATCCGCTGCGGATCATTCCGACGATCTGTTTTGGTTCGGCGGTTGGCAGTGTCATTGCGATGTTGTCCGGCGTAGCCGACCACGCCCCGCATGGCGGTCCGATTGTGTTACCGGTGATAGACAACCGGCTGATGTACCTGGTGGCGATCACGGTTGGTGTGGTGGTCACGGCGTTACTGACTAATTTTCTTAAAGCCCGTTCCGGCGCCCCGGTGGTAGCCGAACAGGAATGATAACAGGGAGCGAACAATGAGAATCGTGGCAGTGACTGCCTGTCCGACCGGCATTGCCCATACCTACATGGCAGCGGAGAAGCTGATGGCGACGGCCAAAGCGCTGGGGCATGAGATCAAGGTGGAAACACAGGGCGCGATGGGGATCGAAAACGAACTCTCGTCCCATGACATCAAAGCGGCAGACAGGGTACTGATGGCAATCGATATTGTCATTGAAGGCGAGGAACGTTTCGATAACCGGACGGTATTGAAAGTCCCTATTCAGGATGTACTGAAAGATCCCAAAGCGGTCTTTAAACGACTGGAAGCCTGAGGGTGATCTGTCCGGAGCGGCCGGGAGCGCGATATGATGGATAGTTACAAAATTGAATATCGTTGCAGTCTGCCGCATGGCCTGCATGCGCGGCCGGCCACACAGTTAGAGGTGGTCTGCCAGCGGTTCCGTGCCCGGATTGAGTGGTGCAACCAGCGAAACGGGCGTTGCGCGGATGCTAAAAGCGTCCTGGCCTTGCTGGGAACGGATACCTTATATGGCGATCTGTGTGAACTCCGGTTGTCAGGTGATGATGCCGGTAAAGCGGCTCGGGAGTTGCTGCATTTTCTGCGTTATGAGCTGCAGGAAGCGGTAACCGAAGCTAACTCGTTCGGTCCTGTTCAGATACCGCGCAGTCTGCAGGCGACCCAAAGTCCGCTGGTGTATGGCGTGGCGGTCAGTCCGGGGATTGGTCGGGGCGAACTGGTCGTGATGTCGGCCAAAGAACCGGTTTTGCCACTGGCAGTGCTGGCGGAATCGCTGACGCAGCGTCAGCAACGGTTACAGTCTGCGCTGGAACAGTTGCAGGAACAGTTCCAGGAACAATTGCAGCAGGCGAACGCCCCCGTGTCACAGGTGCTGCAGGCACATTTATCGCTGGTCGCGGATCGTGAATTTCAGCAGGTCCTGCACCATTTTTTGCCGGATGTAACTTCAGCCGCCGAGGCAATCCGGCAGACACAGTCTCATTTTCAGGCTCAGTTCCGGACATCCGAAAGCCATTATCTGCAGGAACGCGAACTGGATCTGCGCGATGTCTGTCAGCAGTTGCTGACACTGCTTTATCCCGGACAAGCCGGGGAAATAATACCGGCACTGCGAGCGGCCAGCGTGGTGCTGGCGGATGATCTGACCCCCAGTCAGTTCCTTAAACTGGATAAAACCCATCTGCAGGCCTTGTTGCTAAGCAAGGGCGGGCAAACCTCGCATACCATCATCCTGGCCCGGGCGGCCGGTATTCCGGTGCTGACGGGGCTGACGGATCAGCGGTTACTGCCGATGGCCGGACAACCCATTATTGCCGACGCCGAACTCGGTTGCTGTCTGCTGCAGCCGGATGCGGTGGCGGAACGTTACTATGCGCTGGCGTTACAGGTAAAACAGCAATACCGGCAGCAGTTACAGCAACAAAACCATTCTGCCGGGTACAGCGCGGATCGGCAGCGGCTGGAAATCGCGGCCAATATCACTTCGGTAGCAGATGCCGTGGCAGCCTTTCAGGCCGGTGCCGAAGGGATCGGTCTGTTTCGCACCGAAATGCTGTTTATCGGTCAGGACACCCCGCCGAATGAGGAAACGCAGTACCAGATCTACCGGGCAGTGCTGCAGGCCGCCGATGGAAAGCCGGTGATTATCCGCACCTTCGATATGGGGGGGGATAAGCCGGCGTCCTATCTGACATTACCGCCGGAACTGAATCCATTTCTCGGGCTGCGCGGGATACGGCTTTATCCGCACTGCGAGTCGCTGTTTCGCTCACAACTGCGGGCCTTGCTGCGGGCGGCCTGTCACGGTCCGCTGAAAGTCATGTTACCGATGGTGTCACAACCGGAAGAGCTGCACTGGGTGCGGCAACGCATTGATGAAGAAATCGCGGAATTAAGGGCGGCGCAGCAGCCTTATGCCGTTTTTGCGCTGGGAATGATGCTGGAGATACCGGCCGCCGCACTACAACTGGAGGCCTTCTGTCCGCAGGCGGATTTTTTCAGTATCGGCAGCAATGATCTGACGCAGTATCTGCTGGCCGTAGACCGGAACAATCCCCGGGTGGCCCATTACTATCACTATGCGCATCCGGCGTTGTGGCTGTTGCTACAACAGATTGTGACGCAGGCGCATCAGCATGGCCGCTGGATTGGTCTTTGCGGCGAGCTGGGAGGGGATCCGCGTTTTCTGCCGTTACTGCTCGGACTGGGTCTGGATGAAATCAGTCTGTCAGCCAGGCAGATCAGCGGGCACAAAAGCGCGTTATTGCAGTTGCATGCCGGTCGGTGCCGTCAGCTGCTCCGGCAGGTATGCGATGCCGATAGCCGCGAGCAGGTGCTGACGTTACTGGCTGCCGCGGAGGTTAGTGAACCTCGTCCGATGCTGCGTCCGGAAAACATCATTTTGCGGCAGGACTGGCGGAACAAAGCCGAAGTGCTCAAGGGAATGGCGGATCATCTCTGGCTGACCGGTTGTACCACGCAACCATTGCAATTGGAAGAGGCGCTCTGGTCACGGGAAGAGGCCTATTCCACCGGGCTGGGTCATGGTATTGCGATCCCGCATGCGGTGTCCGATGTAATCGAACACTCGGCACTGTCCATTTGTCGTTTGGCGCAACCGGTTGACTGGGATGCGCTGGACGGCCGGCCGGTGGATCTGGTGATCATGCTGACTCTCAGCAACCGGCAAGGCAGAGAACAGCATCTGCGTATTTTTTCCCGGCTGGCGCGCCGCATCATGTACGAGGAGTTTCGTCAGCAACTGCGCCAGGCTCCGGATGAACAGGCACTCTGTGAGGTATTGCGGCAAGAATTAAAGATATAAGACGTCGTTATTTTTCCAGGCGGTATTCGGTCGGTGTCCGGCCAGTCTTTTTCTTGAACACCCGGCAAAAATAGTTGGTATCCCGGAACCCGCAGCGATGCGCAATTTCCTCCAGATGCATCGGGTAACGACGCAACATAAACTTCGCGCGGTCGATGCGCACATACACCATATAATCCGCGAAATTCATGTGACCTTGCTGACGGAACAGGCGGGACAGATGATTCGGACTGATGTTAAACCGCTGGGCGACAGTCTCCCGGCTGATGTTTTTATGAAAGTTTTCCTGCACGTAAATACAGATCCGCTGAAACACACTTTGTGCCCGCTGATATTTTTCCGGTTGTGGCTGATGCAGCAATTCTTGGGTAAACGCCAGTATGCTCATGAGCTGCAGTTGCAGACTACGTGGATTCTGTGCTCCGGAGGGCTGCAAATCGCTCAGCGCCTGTAACATGCTGTGCACCGGGCTTTTCACCGAGAGCGGATAACTGTATTTCTGCACATCGATAAACTTCTGTTGCTGCTGACTCCAGTTCACCAGACTCAGGCCCAGTTGCCGGCGGCCAAACAACAGACTCAGTACGCAGACATCCTCCTCCCATACCGGTTTGTTCCAGCAGTTGGCCGGCACAAACAGAAACTGTCCGGTCGTCAGACGCTGTTCGATTTTGTCGCCATGGCTGTCACAGAGTATATTCTGATAGTTGCCGGACAAAACCCATTCCAGGCGGGGAAACGTCACCTGAAAAGCGTATAAAGGGGGGGAACAGGTATCCCGGGCATACACCAGCTGATGGGTATGTTCCGATAGCTCTTCTTCGGTAATAACGCTGAATATATCCTGAAATACCTGCTGCATGATCTATTCTCAAATAAGGTCGTACATATTGTAACGCAACAGATTTGCAGTAGATTGCGTCTTGTCCCGGAAAGTTATATCGTTGCCGTGGATATTTAACCAGATAGGCGATATTACAGCCATTGACTGAATATCAGGGTCACCGTAGTAATGCACCATATTCTTATTATTAGGGTGCGATGAAAAAATTGTGTAATGGAAGGGCTCTTATGAAATTCAAATCAGGTGTCGTTTTGAGCGTTGTCGCTTCAATGTTCGTTGCTGCGGGATGTACCAATCTCCATTCCGGGGATGTTTATCAGGGAAATCGTGCTGGTATTGTACAGAACGTCAGTTACGGTACTGTAACTAATATTCGTCAGGTTACTATTCAGGATGACAGCAGCAATCTGCCGGTAGGTGCGGTTGCGGGTGCTGTTGTGGGTGGCATTCTGGGTCACTCCGTGGGTGGCGGTACCGGTAAGCAACTGGCTACCGTGGGCGGCGTGGTTGCTGGTGGTCTGGCAGGTAATGCGATCCAGAACCAGGCTAACAAAACCACTGGCATGGAGCTTGAAATCCGTCTGGACAATGGCCAGTCCATCGCCGTGGTACAGGCTAACGATCCTAACTTCCAGGTTGGCTCGCGTGTACGTTTAGTTGATGCAGGTGGTCGTACCACCGCTTCTCTGGTCAGCAACACCAATTCCGGTGCAGCACCGGTTGTTGTGCAGCCAGGTTATACTCCGGTTCAGTAATTCATCCGGTCTTTATCTCAAACCCGCCATCTGGCGGGTTTTGTTTTTTATAGCGCCGGTATTCCTGCCTGCTGACCTGATTGAAAAAACGGTTGGTAATTCGTCAGTCGGTCAGAACGATAACATAACCTGTCATCGTTTCTTATCGGAGTCATTCTGTCTGAGCATTTTTTCAATCGTATGAATAATACGGCGTATCTGTTGCTCGTGATAAGGAGGTAACCGATGAGGAGTCACAATGAATTGTTTCATCTCACACCTTCCTGAACTGTTTTTTCCGATACATTCTTCCCTGGTTCCTTACCTCAAGTATCGTTCATAACAGCGGAAATGACCGGAAATTGTTTCGATAGCGGCTGAGATGCACAATAACGCATTGTTTTTCCGTAAACAGCGCGGAAATCTTTCGAATTGCTTCATTGAACCGCTGACTCACATGATGCTCATTCAGCGGGTTTCCCCCACCTAGAAATAAAAATGCACCGGCAAATAAATGGCGGTGCATTCCGGTTCGTTATCGGTAGGAACTTAGTTCATATCCAGTTATCAAAATAATAATTTCTCATTGCTTCATGATGTATCTGCTTATTGTTAGTAACTTGATGATAAATAAGTGATATATGTGTATTTTACCCTCTCTTTGTTTCTGCCTGTTTCCTTTAAATTCGCATAGATACTATACTACGTGTGTCACATGGTGTGTCACATGGTGTGTCACATGGTATGTCACATGGTCTTGCGGGTAAGTCATTATGAGTGTTAACAAATTAAACGATAACAAACTAAAGGCTTTGCTAAGAAACCCGCCACAAAAGGAAACATGGATCGCTGATGGTGACGGATTAACACTCAGAGCACAGATTAGCGGCAATCTAACGTGGTATTACCGCTACCGGCTTGGTGGACGAGAAAGTAAGGGAGAACGCCTGTGTCTTGGTAAATACCCTGATCTGCCACTAGCAGCAGCGAGAAAACTAAAAGACAAATGCCGAGCATGGCTGGCGGAAAGCAAAGACCCTCGATTCATGTTGGATAAAGAAAGCCAGCAATCATTGGCCCCTATCACTGTAAAGGATGCCCTTGAGTACTGGCTTGATAACTATGCCGTTTATAACCGTAAAAACCATGAGCGCCACAGGGCGCAGTTAAGCGCACACATTTACCCCGTCATTGGTTCGCTACCGCTACACCTAACTGATCGCAGGCACTGGCTGGATGCTTTGGAGGCAATAACCCGTAAAGGTTCACCGATTGCCGCTGGTTATGTCCTGCAAATGTGTAAACAAGCGCTCAGATATTGTGATAGGCGCGGCTATGCCACCAGCATGGCTTTGGAGCGGTTAACAATCCCTGATGTAGGCAAGAAACAGGCAAAAGACGACAGAGTACTTACAGATAATGAGCTTAGGGATTTGTGGTGCTGGTTAATGAATGATGGTGTACAGCCGTATTACAGAGACCTGATGAAGCTGATCATGGTTTTTTGTGCCAGAACGAAAGAGGTTAGGCTTTCAACCTGGGATGAATGGGACTTAGAAAATAAACTCTGGACGGTACCTAAAGAAAACAGCAAAAACGGAAATAGAATCACCAGACCAATACCAGATCGGGTTTTGCCTTGGCTGGTGGATATGCGTCAACGAAATGAAGGGCCATTTATCCTTGGTGAATTTAAAGAAGATACAGCCGTTAGCCAGAACACCAGAGGATTTTACAAACGGCTAAAGCATAAAGAGAGCTGGACTGTCCATAATTTGCGGCACACCTTCATCACTAAGAATGCGGATTTAGGCGCACCTCCACACGTTGTCGAATTGCTGGCAGGTCATGAACTTGGTGGAGTGTTCAGTATTTACAACCGGGCTGAGTATCTGCAGGAAAAATTACAGGTATTGAATCGTTATCTTGACCGTCTGGAACTACTGGCAGAACCGCAAGAAAACGTCATACCAGCAACATTTAATCGAACAGCATAACCAGTATTTACTGGGCCTAGATCGGCCAATCGAAAAGCTGGATACCCTGCCAGCCTGACCCAGTAACAAATCAGGTAGCGCAAGGGGCGCAGCATGAAAAACTTATTACCGCTTGAATATTGCACGTTAGAAAGAGCTTCAAGATTATTGGATTGTGAGGTTCAAGACCTACTTCATTGGGGAAGTATTGGTGCTATAAAGTTGTGTCTAAATGGCGCTGGGTCAGGTCTTTTACTGGATATAGAAAAAGTAGATAAAGCCAAAAGCACCGAAGAAATTGCTGATTTTATTCGTGCGATATATGAGGATTCTTATGATTTAACTCGTATTTCTTTATATTCCAGCTTTGACCAGTCATTCAGTAGTGAGTACTTTCATGATGATCTGGTGAAAATGACTGCTCAAGATGTTTGTGACGTTCCTGTATATTTTGAAGGATTTTGGGCAATAGACCCATTTTATATTCTGGATATCTCTGATGTGCTTGCTGAACTTGGTTCATTAGGTGGGATAGATAATGAGATTAAAATATTTTCCCCACTACCAGATGAAAATGGTTGGACATACCGAGGAATCATTCATACACCAAATGACACCCGCGTTAGTGATCCGAAATTGAATGATATTTACATAATTCGTCCAGATCTTGAACGATTATACAAAGCCATTCACGGTGGCGGAGTGTTGGATAATATTTATAACAATACGGAACTAGCTCAGAAAAATAGAGAACAAGAATTAAAAACCCTGCCCGAGAACAAATTTAGAGTCACGGCTAAGCAATCAGACATGATTAAAACATTGATCTTGATACACCCCAAATTGGAAGGGCTCGTTAATAATGCTAACGGCTTAATGACAGAGCTTGAAAAGCTATGTTCAAAAAAGGGAGTCAAAATCCCATTTTCTGACGCAAAAACAATCCGCGATTGGTTAAGCAAGGCAACAAATTAGCGGAATTATGTAGCAAACGCACAAAGTCAGAAGCCCGCAAGATCGCGGGCTTTGTGCATTTAATGAGGGGTGGAATCCATCGAAGTCAGTACGTCCTCAGCAAAGTAGGCTTGTCCCCGTATTGGCAAGCCAAGCGGAGGGCGAGAAATGGACAGCGGCTGCTGCTCCAGCCACGTCATGAAATGGACCTGTAGCGAGGGCGGCATATCCTCGATGTAGACAACGGCTTGCCAAGTCCATCAACCGGCAGCTAGGATGCTGGAGCCGCATAAGACACCGACAGCATCCTATGCTTTTTCTTTGATATCCAGCCAATGAAAGCCTTCACGTAGTTCGCCTTGAATCAGCACATCGACATTGGCGCATAGGGAGGATATAGCCGACAGCCATCTATCCGGCACTCTGTTATCGACTCCCCATCCTGTTTTGAACTGCCAACGGTAACGATGGCGAATGTCGTCATGTTGCATGCGGCCTCCCTCTTGCACTTCTGTTTGAATGTCGCTGTTACAGCAGCCTGCTGCCGAGGTCGCTGATTTTCGCCAGCAGCACCTGCCGTTTAGCCTGATCGTGTTCGGCGTGCGCCTGCTCGACTAGTGCGGCCAGTTCACGGTGCCGTGGGTTCTTCGCGTCGAACTGCGGCACGCTCAGATGCTTGAACACGTTGCCAATTTGGGTCTTGATGACGTGGCTTTCGATGAACTGGTGCACTTTCGCAGTATTCAGCATGCCGCACAGAAAGTACGCCGGTTCTGCTGCATCAAAATCCACAAAGAACAACTTGTGGTCGGGCACGACAACCCGTTCGCCAGCACCCGGTACGGTAGCAGTGGACACGACAGCGGCGCAGAAATCCTTCTGCTCTGCCCATATCACTTTCCATGGCGCGAAGGTATAGTTTCCGACGTTGTAGACGGCGTAGTACGGTGCGTTAGGCATCCGCCCGCGATAGGTCGAACGACGGGCCAGCAGCTCGCTGAATGACGCGAAATAGCGGCCCAACTGTGGCATATCGGCATCGATCAGCGCTTCGGCTCCATCGTACTCTTCCTTGGTAATGCCCCGGTTCGGCACCAAGGCATACAGCTCGTCTTTCGGGCTGACGTAGCAAGCCGAAAAGTCGCTGGCTCCTTTCAGTAACGGGTAGAGCATGTCCGGCTCAATCCAATGACGCTGCTTTGGCCCAATGTTGGTCTTGCCTGCCTCGGGGCGGGTTTCGATCTGTACCAAGTTGCCGTCTTCGCTGATGCGGGTGACTGACACGAAATAGATCCCGTTCAAGTCCACGGTGACGCCTTTGCGGCCCTGTGCCCACTCGCTTTGTCCGGTCAGGCAGGCCATCGAGACAAACGCCCCAACTGGCAGTACCGCCCACGGAGAGCCTGCACCTCCAACGGGGGTAGCCTCCTGCTGGTCAATGATCACGCCGGACAGCGCGGCGGCCTTGTCCAGTGACGCCGAAATGACTTTCTTGGCCCCAGGCGCAGCATTCCATACATAGTAGGGGAGCGGGTAGCTAGGAACACGCGACCGGCTTTTGCTGGCAACAAAAATGGCCGTCTTGTTGGCCGCATCCGGGAAGGGTTTAAGCGACTTGAGGTCGTCTACCGATTCGGGGATCAGGTTATAGCCATCCTTGATGCGGAAGCGCCGGAAGCCTTCCGATGAGGGAGACTGGAACAGGGTCTGCGTGACCAGGAAGGCCAGTCGGCCTTCTTCCTTTAGCCACTTATCGGACACCGTGTAAGAAATCATCGCAGAGATATCCAGCTCATTGCCGCCATGGTGCGGCGTACTGGAGAAGATGTCATAGTCGCGGCAGGTTGGCATGACCCGCTCCCGATACAACTCCGGCAGCTTCGACCAACGCACCCACGGCGGATTACCGATCACTACGTCAAATTCTCCAGCAGTGGCCGACCAGAAAAAGTTGCGCACGATGCGAAACCAGATGCCATTCCAGTTCTTGCGATGCAGATCAAGCACCCGCCCATAGGTTTCCGACAAAGGGAAACGCCAAGAATCGGCTTCCCCTTGGCTTAACTGGCGACGAGCGATCAACTTTTTCTCAACGTCAGGGTAGTCGGTATCTGCTTCAACCAGTTCCCCCATAGTCGAGAACACCGCGTCGAGGCGTTTGCGATCCAGAGCCAAAGCAGCAGGCAAGGTCACTTTCAGGTTGGCGACCTGACTACCGATGGTGTACTCCACTGTGTCTTCATCGCTGTCTGGATTGCGAGCAGGTGAATACACCGCATCAGCCAGCAGAACCGGCAGTTCAATGCGAGAGCCAGGGCAGGCCGCCAGTAAATCGGTAATGGAAATCAGCAGATTGACCCGTGCCGCTTGCACAGCCAAGGGGTTAAGGTCGAAGCCCCATACACTATGGGTAATATGTTCCAGCGTGGCTTTTTGTGACCAACCCGCCTCTTCGGCTTGTTGACGAATGCGCTTGATCGTTGCCAGCAGGAACGATCCAGAGCCACAAGTTGGGTCAAGGAAGCGTTTATCGATCCAGTCAGAGACGCCGGTTTTGTCGAGCGTGACCTCTACCAACCAGTCCGGGGTATAGAACTCGCCCAAGCTCTTGCGCAGCGCATCGGGCACCAAGTCTTGGTAGAAGTGTTTGAGCACGTCCCGAGAACGGGCTACGGTCAGATTGTCAGTGCGGTACATCGCTAGGCTAACCAGAACTTGCCGCAGGCCACGGCAGATGTCGTCTCCATGTGCCGGATCGGTAGCCGCGTCAAGATACCAACTGAAAATGGCCTCTTCAACAAAACCCTGAATCCCTGCACGGCTAAAGAATTCGCCGCGTTCGATCTCGGCGGCAATGCGCTGAGTCAGTTCGCCATCACCAAGTACCGAAGCTGCCTCGGCAAAGCCCTTGTAAGCCGTATGGTCGTCAAGCATGGAGACGATTTCGGCACCGAGCAGCTTGATGAGGAGAGAGTCATAGGTGTGAATTACAAATAGTGCGGCTGGAATGATGCTGTTGCTTGCTTGCAGGTCAGATTAAAGCCAATGCTGCGCAAGATGTCATCAACCTGATTGACCGACAGATCGGCCACCTGCCCGTACAGGTGACGCCATTCCTCGAATAGCATCTTGATCTTGTTCGGGCCTTTCGTGGCCAACTGGCTCATGAGCGAATCAGCTAGCGCCTGCATCATGCCTGCACCGGTTGGGGACATGTGGCCGAAATCTTCAATCAGGTTTTCTGGGGTGACTGCACGGCGCTTGGCGTCTTTCAGTGCCTGTGCGACCAACGACACCGATGACTCGCAGATCGGCATCAGGTGGCGATGCACAATTTGGTCGTCCTGCATAAAAGCGAAGGCGACATGGCAGCCGTCTGTCGCAATACCGATGTAGTCTGCGGGGTCTTCACCTTCATTCTCTGAACGGCGCTTGATGTACTTATCCAGACGGTCGTACACCGCCTCCTTGAATGCGGGACTGCTGGTCTTTCCGCCAAACAGGCCAGCATTCTTGAATTCGATGACAACACCGTTGTAGTAGGCATCGTTTCGTTCGCGTTCAGCCTGAAATTGCACGCCCAGCGTGCTTTTCAGTTCGCTCAGCCAGAGAAATCGTACTTCTTCTTCGGTGACACAGCGTGCTATGCCGCTGGTCAGTCGGTCTGTCAGTTCTTGATACATAGTCGGCTCACAGTCGAATTTCGTTAACACCCAACGCTTTCATGCATTGCATAAAGAACACAAAGCTGAACGTTCCCCGGTTGATCTTGTTGGCAATGCCCTTGTAGCTCTCGTCTACGCCAATTGCGGCCAGACGCTGTATCAGTTCCTCGTAGCTCATCCCCGCCAGCACCATCTGCGACTTCAGTAGGTTGGTGGCGCGTTGATTCCAAGTCTGTTCATTCATGGCAACCTCGCTATTTATGAAGAATATTCTACCAAAAAAGGGATATTTCCCTAAATATAAGTTTGATAAGGCGCAGATATGGCATGTGATCCACATATATGTAGAAACGAGTTGCTGCCATGTCACAACACTTCCTGCTCTCCGCCCAAGCTCGTACCCTGTCACTGTGCAATATTTTTTCGCTCAGCGACGATCAGGCATTCGAGATGTTCAAGCAGAGCCGTTGGGGCCATCACGACACTATTTGCCCATGCTGCCAGCGTTGCCAAGCACTATTTCATCAAGATCCGCCGCCAATGGCGCTGCCGCGACTGCAATCACACCTTCTCGGTCACGTCCGGCACGATCTTCGACAGCCACAAGCTACCGTTGAAGGTCTACCTCGCCGCCATCGCTATCTACTGCAATGCAGTGAAAGGCTTGTCGGCACTGCAACTGGCGCGTGACCTGGACGTGCAGAACAAGACTGCCTTCGCCCTGGCGCACAAGATTCGGGAATAGCTGATGACTCAACGCGATGAAACCGAGCTGGATGGCGAGGTGGAGTTGGATAGGGCGTAACTACCAATGTGGCTGAAAGCTACTTCTCGCGCTTCCGCCGCATGCAGTACGGTCAGGTACACAAGTTCGGCATCATGCATCTGAACCACTACGCCAATGAAGCCGCCTACCGGGAAGACAATCGCCGCATGAGCAACGGTGAGATGTTCTTCGATATCCTGATGAAGTGCACCTCGCGAGATTTTGGCGGCTACTGGCAAGGCAACAAGCGCCTGATGGAACACCTGGTTCACTGAGCCAAATCAGCCAGTTTCCACAGGTTGCCGGATTCGTTGCGGCCACCCTTCACCAGCAAGCCAGAACTGGCGGCGCGACGCAGCATTGCGTCCACTCCATGATGAACAGCCTTGACTTCAAAGCCTTTGCGGGCATGAATGCGCTGGGCAATCTCGCCGGTACTGCCTTGCCCACCCATCTCTCGCAACGCCTCCAGCATTAGCCGATGACATTCGCCATTGGCAAACAGGCGGCTGTGCTGCCTTACTTGCTTGGCCCGGATGGTACGTAAGTAATACTCCGGGTCGAATAGCTTGATGGTGGCATCAAGGTGCTGCATATCGTCTTGTAGCCGAGCGATTTCGTGCTGATAGTGCGAGATCAGGCCAGAGACTTCCGACCGTTTGGCGACCAAGCCAGAAACCACATGAGATTCAGCCATGAAAATAACCCTGTCCGAGATGGAAACAGGGGTATTTGGGTTTGATCGGGGGGCTAGTCTTGTGCGTTTGCTACATAATTCCGCAAATTAGAAATAACTAATAACTCCTAGGGAGTTTTCAGTAACTCCCACATTCATCTAATCAAACGAGAAAGAATTGCTCCTGCAACACACATTAACAAACAGGAGCATTGATAATGCCTAGCAACAAAATACCTACCATTCATGAGTTAAAAGCCATGGTAAAAGAGGCTGTAGAAAGCCCTACCCAAAACCGTCTTTTGAGCTTCCACCAAGTACAGCCACAGGTTCAATTAAGCCGTGTAACTATTTGGCGTTGGGAGAGGGAAGGTAAATTCCCCAAACACATCAAGCTAGGCCGTTCTATCCGTTGGCGTGAGTCTGATATTCAGGCTTGGATTAATGGTTTGCAGGTAGCGTAAGCGGGTGGCAGCATGAACATTATTCCTTTCAATTTTGAGTCAAAACAGATCCGTGTTGTTGAAATCAACAACGATCCTTGGTTTGTGGCGACTGATATCGCGTCAATTCTTGAATATCGCGATGCTCACGACATGACCCGCATTCTTGATGATGATGAAAAGGGTACGCAGATTGTGCGGACCCTTGGTGGTGAGCAGTCAGTATCAGTAATCAATGAATCTGGTTTGTACTCTGCAATTCTTCGTAGCCGCAAGCCAGAAGCGAAAGCATTCAAGAAGTGGGTTACATCTGATGTTTTGCCGTCTATCCGTAAAACCGGATCTTATTCAGCAGCTGAGCTATCAAGAAAAGATCTCGCTTTGATGATCGTTCAGGCCGAAGAAGAAAAAGAAGCCCTGTTACTGATCAACAAACAGCAAGAAGAAGAGATCAGCCAGCTGCACACCCTGTTCAATGAAGGCATGACCCCTTCTCAGTTCGTTAAGAAACTGAATGGCGTTAACTGCCAGAAAGTAAATGAATTCCTTCTGGATAAAAATTGGTTACGCCACGACAAACACGGATGGCGCGTCAATTCTTATGCCCGCGATAAGTATCTTACTGAGAAAGAAACCAAGATCACGCCAGAAGACAAACCGTCTTTCATTAAATATCAGCCAACATTGCTCCGCGCTGGTGCCGTTCGCCTGTTTGATTTGTACGCCAAAGGAAAGCTGCCAATGAAAAAGACATGGGATGGCTTATTCACACATGACAAATCAATTGAGGTGGCGGCATGAACAATAACAGTAAAATAATAAGCCGCATTGAGAAGGTGCGCTCTATGAATGAATCAGTGTCATTGCTGGCAACGCCCACAGAATCAATTCATATGAATAAATATCAATCACACGATGTAGCCAATCAAGAACTATATATGAGCGCAGAACAAACATTCTCTACCATCCGTGAGGCTGTGGCCTGTTATCACGTCAAGCTTCAAGTATTGAACGGTGGCCCCTGGTATCAGAACGAGCAATACCGGATCAGGATGGAAGTAAGCCCCGACATAATTGCTTTAGCTATTCAGAACAACATTGAAGGCGCACTTATTGCTGAATATGGCGCAGAGCAGGGGGAGATAAACTCCGCTGAAATGCTTAACGCCATGATTGACGAAACGCAGCAATTTGAAAGCTCTGGCGAGCTGTCAGAACTTGGCGTCACAATTATGAGTGAGCTTTTCAATTCATGGGCTGAAATGGCTTTTGAGGTGCTCTCACAAGGTCAGCCATTAAACGCCGCCATGAGTCAGCCGATTCATTAAGAGGTGAATGTATGGGTTCTTCCGGTACGCAAGGACGAAAGAATGAGTACTGTTCACAAGGTGGTTTATGGTCTGACTGGAAGCATAAAGGCGGAATTCTTCAAATTCCTACCTGGGTATTTATGTGCGATGACTTCAAAACCCTGAATAATGCCTCCGTTCGTGTTTTGATTGCGCTGTTATGTCAGTACAACGGGGCAAATAATGGCGATTTATCA
The DNA here is from genome assembly GCF_014202415.1 of Tolumonas osonensis. Lineage (GTDB taxonomy): Bacteria > Pseudomonadota > Gammaproteobacteria > Enterobacterales > Aeromonadaceae > Tolumonas > Tolumonas osonensis. Next base: position 370,354 of record NZ_JACHGR010000001.1, on the reverse strand, counting down.
GCTACAAAAGCGGAAATGATAAAGCATGGCATCCGTAGTAGTGACACTATCAATCGGTCTGTAAAAGAGTTGATAGAACATGGTTTTATCGTTAAGACTCGCAATGGCTATGCTGGGGTTGATGGTCGCAGGATGTGCTCTTTGTATGCTTTAACATGGCTTCGTGTTGATGATATAGGCATTAAGTCAGGTGATAAATGGATACCTACAGTTAAGGGTACAAAGCGGGCTTTGCGTTTGGACTTTTCAGGGCCATATGACGGCAGTATTCAGTATGAGGCCGCGTAGCAACTGCAAGTAATCAAGATAACCCACCATAACCTAGTGGGTTTTTTTGTTTAATCTGGTAACTAAATTCGTTCCACTCAATTTCGATTTTTCCCACTCCGATAGTCGGAGCGGAGCCGCTCCGGGAGTCGGAGCAATCGAGCCTGTTTTTATCAGAATTTGCTACGATTTTTATCTTTTCCGCTCCGGTAGTCGGAGCAAAAACGCCATTTTTTAGCCTTCACCCGCTCCGATAGTCGGACCACTTAGTAATATTACCAGAGCAATAGGGTTAGACTATTAGTCTGAAAACGTCTGTTTTGATGCGCGAGGCCCAAAAACGGCAAAACAAAAACGGCCCTTCCTGCCGATTCAATGACTCAGCGCTCAGTTACTCCACCAGCAATCAACATCACCAACACAACATCGTACAGGCATCATGCTTCACCCATGCTTGATGATTATTTGACGGATGCTTGATTCATATATGCCAGAGCATTAACCAAGGCAGCCAATGATTAGCCAGATCAGCTAAACAGCCAGCGCAAAATTGCGTTGGCCTCACTATCTGAAAAATTAAAAATTCACATCAAGTTTAAGCCACATAAATGGCGTTTACATGGTAGATGTGATGTATGGCTATATGAGTGTTAATTTAGCTTTAAAATTGATTCTATGTGCTCTGTGCTGGCACTGGCTGGTGGTTCTGTGAAATAGCTTTGCTTAATTTTGAAACTCAAAAGAGAACACCCTATGCGCAAAGCTCGTTTTACTGAAAGCCAAATCATCGCCGTGATCAAAGCCGTTGAAGCTGGCCGAACCATGAAAGATGTCTGTCAAAACGAAACGCGGGGGGCTGATCCGTTGAACGAAACTCGTTTCTGGACAAAAGCTTCTTAGACTTTAAAGTTAACATTTGTTAACTAATTGCAGCGAAAGAGCGCCATCGTTCCGTCTCGTTAATCAAAGCATACTGACCAGCCAACCTGTTACACCACAGCTCGCCACGACTAACCAAGGCGGCAACTTCCAAAACATCAGTGTGATGAAAGCGACTAGCGCAATACCAAAATCTTTCGGTGTGTGAATGGCACTAGTCCATACGGGGTTATAGAGCGCTGCCAACAATAAACCCACTACTGCCGCGTTTATCCCCATCAGCCCAGCTTGCATTCGCACATTGCAGCGCAGTTGCTCCCAGAACGGTAATGCCCCTAGCACCAACAAAAATGACGGTATGAATATTGCGAGTAAACAGACTATACCACCGAGCCACCCTGACGGGGTGACATTCATTGACGCTCCCAAGAAGGCAGCAAATGTGAACAGAGGGCCGGGAACAGCTTGCGCCGCACCGTATCCAGCCAGGAACGCGTCATTACTGACCCAACCCTGAGGGACAATAGCTGTTTGCAGCAAAGGTAGCACAACATGGCCGCCGCCAAAAACCAAAGCCCCTGATTGAAAGAATACACTTATGTCTGCAATGGCTTGGTAAGGTAGCAACGATGCCAACATTGGCAGGCCCGCCAATAAACAGAAGAACAGTGTTAACCACAGCACACCAGACCGCTGACTGAATTGACCTAGGAACGAGGAATGATCTTCGTGGGATGTTGGTTTGAATAGAATAAGCCCCGAAATGCCAGCTACAACGATAGTTCCAACCTGACCAAGTGCCGATGGAGCTATCAACGCAACACAAGACGAAACCGTCATGATGACGATCCGAGGCGGATCGGTACATAGATTCTTTGCCATACCCCATACCGCCTGCGCAACCACAGCGACAGCCACCACCTTAAGGCCGTGCAGTCCTCCTTCTGGAATAGCTATCGCATGGCTCGATAGACCGAGTGCGAAGAAAATAAGTGCAATAGCCGACGGCAGCGTAAATCCTGCCCAGGCGGCCAAAGCCCCCACATACCCAGATCGAGATAGTCCGAGAGCGATCCCAACCTGACTACTGGCCGGCCCCGGCAGAAATTGGCAGAGAGCAACTAAATCAGCATAGCTGCGTTCGCTCAACCACTGTCTCCGTATCACAAACTCATCACGAAAATAGCTTAAATGAGCAATTGGCCCACCGAATGAAGTTAGACCAAGCCGGAGAAATATCAGGAAAACATGCCATGGATTTTGTTTTGCTATTGCCATACCCGACCTAATATCAGTCAAATAAATCCTTCCAGAACGACTTATGATGTCCGCCATGATGACGATCATTGTAACCATGTTTATCATGATATTGCCGTTCTTGATATACCGGCGTTGAATGGGGTGGTTGCTGAGGTGTTGGGCTGACAGGTGTACTGGATACAGCAGTTGAGCGCTCAATAATTTTATCAAGCTCTCCCCGATCCAGCCACACTCCTCGACATTGCGGGCAATAGTCGATCTCGATCCCCTGGCGCTCACTCATTATCAGCGTCGCATCTGCACACACCGGACATTTCATCATCATCTCTCCATCATAGATCTACTCAGATCTTTAATTTTTTAGATAACAGGTCACTACGGTGAAATAGCAACCTGTGCATTCACCTTATTTGCGAAGTAACCGTAAACCATTGCCGACAACCAGCAGGCTGGCCCCCACATCCGCAAATACAGCCATCCACATGGTACCTAAACCCACTAACGTTAGGATCAGGAACACACTTTTAATGATTAACGCCAAACTGATGTTCTGAACAAGAATCGAACGTGTTGCCCGTGAAAGCCGGACAAACGTGGGAATTTTATTTAAATCATCATCCATCAGTGCTACATCGGCCGTTTCTATCGCGGTATCGGTACCCATGGCCCCCATAGCGAATCCGATATGCGCTCTGGCTAGTGCAGGCGCATCATTAATGCCATCACCCACCATGCCGACCACGCCTTCCTGTCCGAATGATTCCACGGCTTGCAGTTTATCTTCCGGCAGCAGATCGCCCCGTGCCAGATCGATACCAACCTGTTGTGCAATTGCATCTGCGGTGAACTGATTATCACCTGTCAGCATCACGGTTTTCACACCTAAGCGGTGCAATGCACCAATAGCGGCATGGCTACTTTCTTTTACCGTATCGGCAACCGCGAACAGTGCGAGCACCCGGTGTTCATCTGCCAGCAATACAACGGTTTTCCCGAGCCGTTCCAGTGCTTCAATCTGTGCTTCATAGGCAGGCGTACAAAGATTCAGATCATGGATCAGCCGGTGATTCCCTAACGCATATTTTTTACCATCAATGACGCCGTATACACCACGGCCAGCAAGGGCTTCGAAGGATTCCACAGCAAACACGGGAGTCTGAACCTCTGCCGCCGCCGCCGCAATGGCGCGGGAAACAGGGTGATCACTTCGGCCTGACAGGCTGGCTGCCAGACTGCGGCAACGCACAGCATTCACATCCGACAGGATTTCAAAGTCGGTCTGTGCAGGTTTCCCATGAGTAATCGTTCCGGTTTTATCGAGCGCCAGCCATGTTAATTTGTGCCCTTCTTCCAGATAGACCCCCCCTTTGATCAGGATGCCATGACGGGCGGCTACCGCGAGTCCGCTGACAATTGTCACTGGTGTCGAGATCACCAGTGCACAAGGGCATGCGATGACCAGCAATACCAACGCCTTGTAGATCCATTCATGCCAGTCAGCGCCTGCAACTAATGGCGGTAATATGGCGACAAGCAACGCTACGATGAACACTGCCGGGGTATAGATGCGGGCAAAATTATCAACAAACCGCTGTGTCGGTGCCTTTTTCCCCTGCGCTTCCTCCACGGCATGAATAATTCTGGCCAGAGTTGTATTGCTGGCTGCAGCTGTCACCTGATATTCAAAAGAGCCGGATTCATTGATTGTCCCGGCGAAGACAGCATCACCTTCACTCTTTTCCACCGGCAGACTTTCACCGGTGATTGGTGCCTGGTTAACGCTCGAATTTCCCCGGATGATTTTGCCATCCAGTCCGATCCGTTCGCCCGGCTTGACCCGCACAGTTCGTCCAACCTCCACGGCACGAGCTTCCATTTCCCGCCAACTGCCATCGGGTTCTAATACGGTGACGGTTTCGGGCACCAGTTTCAGTAAGCCTTCAATCGCATTTCGTGCCCGGTCCAGCGATTTAGCTTCAATCAATTCGGCGATGGTAAATAACACCATCACCATAGCAGCTTCAGGCCACTGACCGATGAGTAATGCACCGGTAACAGCAATACTCATCAGCGCGTTGATATTCATGTTGCCATTACGAACGGCAATCCAGCCTTTTTTGTAGGTTGAAACGCCAGATAAAGCCACCGCCAGTATGCCCAGCAGTGCTGCCGACCATTCAGGGAAATCCATCCAGCTGGAAATTTCTGATGACAAAGCAAACAGGCCTGACAGTGCCAATGGCCACCATGATTTGGCTGGTTCTTTGGCTGTTGTCAGCTTGCCGCTGGTATCCGGTAGCTCCGGGCTGAAACCCAGAGAGCGAATAGCTTCCAGCACTGATTCCAGCGCTTCTGGTTCATGTACTACCGTTAAGACCCGTTGCATCAGGTTGAATTCCAGGCTCTTCACAGCTGCCATATTGCCTAGCTTTTTCCGGATCAGATTTTCTTCAACCGGACAATCCATTTGCATAATCCGGATCGGTGTACACATACCTTCCGCAACTGTTTCTGATGCGGTTAATCCAGTGAGATTGATCGAGGCGGGGGCACAGCATGAGCCACAAGAGCGGTCATGGTCATGCTCATCAGAACATACTGTTTCCTGCGGCACAGCAGCCACTTTATTTTTTACAAAGAAGTGCTCCGGTTCAGCGGGTGTCATAGCCTTAAATCTGGGTTTTGAACCCGGAACTGTTTTTTTATCGTGATGGTCATGATTACAACTGCGAGTCATGATACTACTCCGTCTTTTCCGTCTAGTTATAATTCAACACCCTAAAGTAACTACAGGGTCAAGCTGTGATCAGAAAAAAGTCTGTGATACTAAACGGAGATTAATTTCTGGCGGATTTTTCCTGACTGAAGGACAAACAAACCATAATGAACACAGCGGTCATTATAAAAATATCAGCCACATTGAATATGCCGGTATGCAAAGGGCCGATGTCCAGATACATAAAGTCAATCACCACGCCATGATTGAAAGCGCGATCAATCACATTACTTATACCTCCGGCAATCAGCAGGACGGCAGCCAGAGAACCCATGATAGTTAAATGCTTTTCCTGTACTACCCAGATAAATCCCACTAATAAACAAGCAGGGATGATCCCTGTGAAGATAACAATCTTCATAAACTCCGGCATTTGTGCGCCCAGCCCAAGAAATGCCCCCCGGTTTTCAGCAAGTATGAACTGGAATATTCCGCTCAGATATTTAACAGACACTCCCGGCTGAAGCCATTCCTGTGCCCAGACCTTTGTTTGTTGTTCGAAAGCAACACAACTGATGATTGCAACAGACAGAATAATAAAGCGTTTTAGCATATGGCTATTTCCCTGCATTCACTGTAAATTTCTTATTCAACACCCTGAAGGAACTATAGGGTCAAGACGAATAAATTTTTTTATCTGCCAGATAATCAGCGCTGTTGCCACCTGAAGGACTATGAGAATATCGGCGCGCTTTCAACAGAAAGCCTCTCAACTGAGCACCCAGTATTCTGTTTGCTGATGGGGTTTAACCTAACGGATCCGATGCCTAATTGAACATGAACAGGAATAATTCGCTGTGTTTCCCCAGCCATTCAAAATATGCCTCATTGAGCATATTTTTATGTGGCTGTCTTATGACCGGTACTTTTGCACCTTATAACTGGTGGCCGCTTGCTTTCATTGCTATGACAGGCTTTCTGTTTCATCTACAGAATCAAACACCATGGCGAGCTTTCCGTCTCTGTTGGTTGTTTGCGATGGGAATGAACATCACCGGCTTATCGTGGATCCACGTCAGTATGAGCACATTTTCCGGGATGTCGCTGGCAGCCGCTTATAGTCTGGTTGCGGTTTTATGCGCCTACCTTTCGCTCTATCCGGCTATGGTTGGCTATCTTCTTAACCGTTTTTTCCCGACAGGAAATGCCAGTCGGTTATTACTAGCATTTCCGGCCTTATGGCTAATGAGTGACTGGATGTTTGGTCAGGCACTGACTGGCTTTCCGTGGATGTGGATTGGATACAGTCAGACGGATACCTGGTTGGCTGGTTATGCTCCTCTTTTTGGTGTTCAGTCTGTCACGCTGGCCGTGGTCTGCACTTCAGCTGCATTAGTACTGGCAATCACACAACGCAAGATCCGCTGGTTGTTCATTCCAGTCATGTTGTTCATAGGCGGATATGGTTTGCAACGTCAGGAATGGACAACGCCAGGTGAAGAGGTTGATTTCGCACTGATACAGGGAAATATTCCACAATCGCTGAAATGGGAACCTTCTGAAATCAGGCCCACTTTGCTGAAATACCTGACACTGACACAGAAAAATATGGATGCAGATATTGTTGCATGGCCTGAATCAGCCGTGCCTGCGATGGAAAATGATATGCGTGAGTTCATGACAAACATGGATGAAACACTACGCAGTAAAAACACAGGCTTCATTACAGGGATCCAATACTACGACCAGCAGAATAATCAATCTTATAATGCCGTTGTCGGTATCGGCCTTATCGATAAAGAAGGGCAACAATCTTATCAGTATGGACGGAATAATCGCTGGTATAAACAGCATCTGGTACCCATCGGTGAATTTGTTCCCTTTGAAACGTATTTGCGGCCTCTGGCGCCCATTTTTAATTTACCGATGTCATCGTTCAGCAGAGGGAATGCCAAACAAGCCAATATTCTCGTCAAAGGATATAAATTCGCCACAGCAATCTGTTACGAGACAGAGTTCTCTGATGAGATGCGACAAAATATTCATGACGATACGCAATTTATCATGAATGTGTCGAATGACAGTTGGTTCGGAGAGTCGACCGGGCCGTGGCAGCATCTGAATATTGCCAGAATGCGGGCAATCGAGTTCGGAAAACCATTGCTACGCCCGACCAACAGCGGTGTTACGGCAGCGTTTGATGAAAAAGGCCGTCTGCTGGCCTCGTTGCCTCAGTTTGAAATGGCTGCTTTGCGGGTAAAAGTGAAAACAACGACCGGTACAACGCCTTACACCAAGTGGGGATCAATCCCGCTCGTTATTTATGTTGTCTCCTCGCTTCTTCTGGCTTATAGGCTGCAGGTTGTATCAATAGCAGGAATTTCGGTACGGTAGGCTTCTGGAAACGGGATTGCCATTCAGCTGATCCCGTTTTTGAGTTTTCCAGAAATGCGTATTACGTATTAATTTCGTTTTTTTGCCAAAAAATTAATCAGCTGAAAATACTCTTCTGCACTGTTAATACCTTCGGTTTTAACCCGGTATTTTTTATTAACGATCACCATCGGTACTGCATCTATCTTGTTAATGCGGGTGTTCTGATTGTATTCAGCGACCATGTCCGTCACTGTCGTACTCTCTATCGTTTTATCGAATACAGCACCATCAATACCAGCTTTGACAAATACAGTTCGAATATCTGCCCGGCTTCCTGGTTGTTTGCGCTCTTCATGGATCTGACGAAACAATGTAGCAGAGACCGATTCTTTGACATTCAGCAGCAGAGAAGCCGCATAAGCCCTCTGCAATTCAGCCCCCATATCCCCACCAATAAAGGCAACCGGAGTTTGTTTGAATGTAACTCCTTGCGGTAACTGTTTTTGCAACTCCTCCATCACTGGCTCAAACCGATAACAATGCGGGCAAAAAAATGAGAAATACTCCATCACTTCCGGTTGGGCTGAAACGACAGGCTGGAGCACCTCATAATTTACATTTTCTTTAAACTGTGGTGCAGCCTGTGTAAAGGGAACCCATAAGCAGACAAATAACAGCGCTACTTTTTTCAACATAGATGCTTCCTTGAATTTAGAATAAGCAGCCATATTAAAAAGCCTGTAGTGACTTTAGGGTCAAGTAAAATCAGGCATGACTGAACTTTTAGTCATGCCGGTGCTGGTGGTGCATGTCAGGGAAGTGAGCATGAGAATGACGTTGTGGATCATGCTTATGCAAATGGCTATGCTTAACGCCATCCTCTAAAGGAAAATCATGACTATGCTGATGATGTTCATCATGAATATGTTCGTGCTCATGTTCAATATCGGTATGAGTATGCTCGTGCTCATGATGCTCGGTCAGATGTAACCAGATCCCCACCGCCATGAAGCTACCGGCAATCACTAAGGTCAGCGTTAATGGCTCCCCCATCAGCAAGGCAATCAATGCACCGATAAATGGAGCAATCGAAAAATAAGCGCCCGTTCTGGCGGTGCCCAGATAACGCAGTCCAAGCACAAATAACGCCAGACTAACGCCGTAGGATAAGAATCCGACAACCATAGCCCCAGCCATAGCAGGCAGTGCTGGTAATGACGCGCCCAACAACAATGCCAGAACAAGGTTAACCACCCCGGCTGCCAGCCCTTTGACCGAGGCGATCCAGGTTGCATCAGAGAGTGATACCTTCCGGGTTAGATTGTTATCAATCCCCCACGCAAAACAAGCCCCCAAGATTGCCAGAGACGCCCATACATCAGAAAACTCGGCTTCGCCCGGCCAACTTAACAAGATCGCCCCGGCAACAATAGCGACCATGCCAAGGGCAATACGCCGATCAAAGTTTTCCTTGAAAGCAAACCATGCCAGCAGAGCTGTAAAAACACCTTCTGCATTTAATAACAATGAAGCCCCTGATGCAGGCGCATGCGTCAGTCCAAGCATCAGTAGCACAGGCGCAATAACCCCACCGGAGATGATAGCACCGATGAACCATAGCATTTCAGTGCGTGCTAGCCGGCAAGGTTCTGCCCGGCTGATGAGGCGGTAAATAGTTAGTCCCACACCTGATCCCAGATAAAGAAGTCCCGCCAGTAACCATGGACTCACCGAATCAAGCAACCATTTAGCCAGTGGAGTTCCTGCCCCAAATAGCAATGCCGCAAATAACGCTGCCGGAACACCCTGCTGCCGCAGTCCATCTATTATTTTCATCACATAAGCCTATTTTGCTGTAACTGTTAATTCTTACTTACATCATTTTCCTGATAATGATCTTCGCAGAGAATCTGTTGCTGAAAAAGTCATTTTTCACAACTCTTGAGGTCTCAGTATTTGCGCTGTCTCTGAGATATTGCTGCAAAAAACGGATGCCTATTAATTATTTGCCAGTTAGTGAAAAAAATCCGTGTCAGTGGCATGCTTGGCTCCGCAAGAATGTATTTATTCCGGTTGATGGATAACGATTCGCCGGATGAGCTTTCTGCTTACGAGTGTCTCTGCCTTTGGGAAACTCAATAAAACGTCAAGTATCCCGCTAATAAGCATTAATCAGATCGGATGGCAAAATGATTATTTTTATTCGTAAAATGACGCAGAACCGAATTGCATGGGCAGTGCTTCTCGGGTCAACCCTGTTTCTTGAACTCTGTGCCATGGTGTTTCAGCATGTAATGGGGCTACAGCCTTGCGTGTTGTGTATTTATCAGCGTGTCGCTGTTCTGGGGATCATGGCGGGGGCAGTGATAGGCTTCATCAATCCGAAGAATATGCTTCTGCGCTGGTCCGGTCTGTTGCTATGGGCTTATTCCTCGATTCAGGGCCTACAGATAGCGTTACAGCAAACTGATATCCAGCTTCATCCGTCACCATTTAACACCTGTGATTTATTTGTAACCTTCCCGCAATGGTTGCCACTGAATCAATGGATGCCATGGTTCTTCAACGGCACCGGCGATTGTTCAGAGATCCAATGGCAATTTCTGACGTGGACGATGCCTCAGTGGCTGATTGTGGCATTCGGTATTTATGTTGCGTGCAGCTTTATCATCATTTCCGGTAATTTAATCAAAAGATAATTATGCAATCTAACGCAAAATAATACTGCATCATGAGCAGGACGTCGTGATGCTGATGTTTGTTATCGCTTTATAACATTAACCGCATTTGGTTAATTGATGCTGAAACGCAAGAGATAGATTGTTGATGCTAACGCAGAATGGGGCATAAATGATTCAGGCTGTCATGTCTGGACAAAAGCAAGTTAGACTTCACTACCTAAAAACTGGTTTTCGGATAACCGCTCGTACTGAGAATTGCCAAAGGCCACACCCTGTTGCTACAGATTGCGTTGTAAGCGCTGGTTGAGAATTTTGAACGAATGACTGGTTGTGACTCATTGTTTCAGTTAATCCTTGTGGGTATGGTAATCCTCCCATTAAAAAGCTGTTGTTCTACGCAGAGATCCGCACTGCGAATTGCGAAAATCGCACACCACATTTGTTATATCTCAGCGGGCAATTCCATTCTGACAACCAGGTGAACAGCCCGCTGATGTCGAGTCTGGGTAGCGCGAAAGGTTGACGATTCGCATTTGCGAAACAGTGGGCGAGTCGCCACGTGCGGCTGATTACCGAGCGTAAATATGCGCTCAATGGTTTTCTGTCGGTGGCCTCCAGCTTTTTTAGGTCGTCACTGCAAAAAGAAAAGCCCACTAGCTGGTGGGCAAAAACTACAACGGGATAAATCTAGTCATCATTGTTTCAAGCCTATTTCACCCAAGATACCTGACATAAATAACAGGTGACTGTATCCTTTTATTGTGAGCTTCAAATGACTTTGCTATGAATGCGAGTAATCTATTTCCAAGGAAGAAGCATTAACGAGTTGGAATTGAATGAATATGATTAAACGGTTTTTGAAAATATCGCTGTTTGTGTTTATTGCCGTAGTTGTTTTAGTTGTTGTTGGTTCTAAATTCACAACAACAAACAAACCATTGCCAGCAGCGGAAGCAGCACCAAGCAAAGCAGCCAATCAACCGAAACCAAACCGCATCGATACCATGCTCCAGGTTAAGTCAGAGCGATCTGTGAAATCGCAGTTAAAAGATCCTGATTCAGCCAAGTTTGGCGCGTTCTATGTTTCAACCTCTGGTGCTGGCTGCGGAGTAGTGAACGCCAAAAACTCTTTTGGTGGCTATAGCGGAGAAAAACGATTTGTATCCGATGGGAAGATAGCAATCATTGAAGATTCAGATACCTCATTCAAAGAGGCATGGAAAAAGTTCTGTGCAAATTAACAGCCTATAATAAACGACAGACCCGCCTCAGTGCGGGTTCTTTGTTGTATGAATTTCAATTCGAGCTTCGCATTACGAATGAGATGCGCTCGATTCAATTACAGTGCTATTTCCCCATGCGGTAATAGCTTGTAGAACTACATCAAAAGACAGGACATTTTAAGCGGTGTGTCACATGGTGTGTCACAAAAAATAAAAAGGCATTAATCAATTAATGAAAATGCCTTTTATTTCAACGTTGTGCCTAATTGATATTAGTTCATATCCAGCTCTTTCAGCTTCCGGGTCAGCGTATTACGACCCCAGCCCAGCAGACGGGCCGCTTCCTGCTTATGGCCGTGTGTATGCTGCAGCGCGGTATTGAGCATGATCCGCTCGAACTCCGGCAAGGCTTCAGACAGAATATCCACTTCCCCCCGCGCCAGTTTCTGCGCGATCCATTGCTGCAGCTGTTCCTGCCAGCGCAGAGAGACGGGTTCTTTACCGGCGACCGGGCGTTCTTCGACCGGATGCAACAGTTCAGGCGGCAGATCGGACACCAGCACTTCCTGACCGGAAGCCATCACGGTCAGCCAGCGACAAACGTTTTCCAGCTGACGTACGTTCCCCGGCCAGGGCAGACGGCTCATATAGGCTTCGGTATCCGGATGCAGCATTTTCGCCTCGACATTCAGCTCCTTGGCTGCCCGCAACAGGAAATGCTGCGCCAGTTTCGGGATATCTTCACGTCGTTCGCGCAAGGAAGGGATATGGATACGGATCACGTTAAGGCGATGAAACAAATCCTCACGGAAATCACCATCCGCGACACGCTTTTCCAGATCCTGGTGGGTCGCGGCAATAATGCGGACATCCACCTGAATCGACTGATGTCCGCCCACCCGATAGAACTGGCCATCGGCCAGTACGCGCAGTAAGCGGGTCTGAACGTCCAGCGGCATATCGCCGATTTCATCTAAAAACAGGGTGCCGCCATTGGCCTGTTCAAAACGCCCCTGACGTACACTGTTGGCGCCGGTAAAGGCGCCTTTTTCATGCCCGAACAGCTCTGATTCAATCAGATCTTTCGGAATGGCAGCCATATTCAGGGCAATGAACGGTTTGGCCGCCCGTGGGCTGTGACGGTGCAGGGCATGGGCCACCAGCTCTTTACCGGTACCGGACTGACCATTGATCAGCACGGAAATAGAAGAACGGGCCAGACGACCAATGGCGCGGAACACCTCCTGCATCGCTGGCGCTTCACCGATAATTTCCGGCGCTGTGGTGGCGACCTGCTGACGGGCCCGGCGTTTATTTCTCTGCTCGTGCAGATGACTTTCAGCGCGCTGTACCAGGGCGACGGCTTCATCGATATCAAACGGTTTCGGCAGATATTCAAATGCCCCGCTCTGATAGGCATTGACCGCACTGTCCAGATCCGAATGCGCGGTCATGATAATGACCGGGATATCCGGCTGTTTTCCCTGGATGAGCTGTAATAAAGAGATGCCGTCGATACCGGGCATACGAATATCCGATACGATCACATCCGGAATATTCTGGTGATTATCCAGTGCTGCCAGCAGACTTTCACCATCTTCAAATGACAGGCATTCGAAATGTTCTGCACTCAGGGCCCGTTCCAGAACCCAGCGGATAGAGCTGTCATCATCGACAATCCAGACTTTGGCTGCCATGGTGTATATCCTTATTACTTACGAAGCGGTAAATAGATGCAAAATTCAGTGTGTCCCGGCCAACTGACACATTCGATACGGCCTTTATGCTGATCAATCAGATTCTGTGCGATCGAGAGACCTAAACCAGTACCGCCTTCCTTGCCCGTGACCATCGGATAGAACAGGGTATCCCGGATGTTTTCCGGTATGCCCGGACCATCATCAATAATGCGGATCTCTGCTGCCAGCCTGTAGCGTTTGCCATGGATGGTTATCTGAAAGACGGTGCGGGTTTTCAGTTTGATCGTGCCGTGCCCGTGCATGGCTTCCACCGCGTTACGGACTATATTCAGGAACGCCTGCTGCAGCTGTTCCTGTTCCATTTCGAAATCAGGAATACTGGGGTCATAATCCCGTTCAATCTTGATTCCCGGTGGCAGCTCCATTTCCACCAGACGGCGCACCTGCTCCAGGACAGAATGTACGTTATGTACCTGATGCCGTCCGGGCCGCTGCGGCCCCAGCAAGCGATCCACCAGATTCCGTAACCGGTCCGCCTGCGCGATGATAATGCCGGTATATTCTTTCAGTTGTTCATCCGGTAGCGCTTTTTCCAGCAATTGTGCCGCACCCCGCAAGCCGCCCAACGGGTTTTTGATTTCATGCGCCAGGCCGCGAACCAGATCCCGGGCCGCCAGTTGCTGCGAGTGTTGCTGCTGCTCCTGACTGATGCGTTTCTGCTGGTCAATCTTGCGCAGTTCGACCAGCGCCATCTGTTCCTGATTGTCATAGACAGCAATGACACTGACTTCGACACTGCGCGGTTCGCTTTCGACCACCAGGGTGACCTCGTTATCGGTAAACCCCTGTCCCTGGGTCAGGCAATGGCGTAAACGTTCCAGATCCAGCGAAATGTAATCAACCACCTGCTCCAGCGCATGGTCCAGCAGCCGGCGGGCACTGACACCCATCAGCTGTTCGGCCGCCGGATTGACATACCGGACAATCAGATGTTTATCCAGCAGAATGACGGCCGTCAGCAAATTATCCAGCAGTAATTTTGGTAAATCAGGACGGCTATTCACAGTGGTGATCTCCCGGATACTGATTGCACTAATGTGGTGCTATTCGTTGTTATATAGTGGTGCGACCGAACCAGAATAGTGCTTTTGTCAGGCGAAAATTACCTGATAGCTCTAGGCCGGAACAAATAAATTGTAATTGTCTCTGATGATGCAAGTACCTTGCCGGTTTGTGCGATCAGTTCGGTTCTCAGCTGGTGAGCCCCTCTGTCAAGATCTTGCACCTGACAGCTCAGGGTTGCGGTATCACAGGGATAACGGCTGCTATCGACATAAATAAACAACGCTGCCGCATCGTCATCCGGCAGCAGCGCTGGCGTCAGCTGATTGCTGACGGTGAATTTACCCTCACCATCCCGGATGGTTTCTTCCATCAGCGGAGAGGTGATGCTCAGTGTGTAGCTGACAGAAGAAACCGCGGGTTCTGCTGCTGTTGGGGTTTCAGGAACGGGATTCGGGTTGTTGACCGGCGGATTTGAAATTTCGACTTGCATGGTCTGCGCTGGTTTTCCGGCGACCGGTCGGTCACTGAAGTGTGTCACGCCGTTGGCATCGGTCCAGTAATAGATGGCCGTATTTTCCTCTGCAGCCTGCACAGCCCAGGATAAACCCAGTGCCAGCCATATACCTGATAGTCGTTGCATAGTGCGGTTCCCTGCTCATGATTAATAATAAAGTGCAAACAAATACATCAGGTTAAATCATAATCAAAAAAAAACCCGCCGGAGCGGGTTTTTTCAGAAACGTGAGACTTACACAGAGTAGTACAGTTCGTATTCTACTGGTGATGGAGTCATACGCAGACGGTCTACGTCAACGTTTTTCAGATCAATGTAAGCATCGATGAAGTCTTCAGAGAATACACCACCACGAGTCAGGAACTCACGGTCAGCATCCAGAGATTTCAGTGCTTCGTCCAGAGAGCCACAAACCTGTGGGATCTGAGCTGCTTCTTCTGGTGGCAGGTGGTACAGATCTTTGTCTGCAGCATCGCCTGGGTGGATCTTGTTGATGATACCGTCCAGACCAGCCATCAGCTGTGCAGCGAACGCCAGGTATGGGTTAGCTGCTGGATCCGGGAAGCGAACTTCGATACGGGCTGCTTTCGGGCTCGGTACCAGAGGGATACGGATAGAAGCAGAACGGTTACGTGCAGAGTAAGCCAGCATTACTGGTGCTTCATAACCTGGAACCAGACGTTTGTATGAGTTGGTTGTTGGGTTAGTGAAAGCGTTCAGTGCTTTAGCGTGCTTGATGATACCGCCGATGTAGAACAGTGCCATTTCTGACAGACCACAGTATGCGTCACCAGAGAACAGGTTTTTGCCATCTTTACCCAGAGACTGGTGGCAGTGCATACCTGAACCGTTGTCACCAAACATTGGTTTTGGCATGAAGGTTACAGTTTTGCCGTAAGCATGAGCTACGTTATGGATAACGTATTTCTGAACCTGAACTTCGTCCGCTTTCTTAGTCAGAGTGTTGAAACGGGTTGCGATTTCGTTCTGACCAGCAGTAGCCACTTCGTGGTGGTGCGCTTCTACTACCTGACCCATTTCTTCCAGGATCAGACACATTGCAGAACGCAGGTCTTGTGAAGAGTCAACAGGAGCTACTGGGAAGTAACCACCTTTAATGCCTGGACGGTGACCTTTGTTACCACCTTCGAAAGACTTGCCAGAGTTCCATGCAGCTTCAGGATCGTCGATCTTGAAGAAAGAACCACTCATGGTGTTTTCGAAACGAACGTCTTCAAAAATGAAGAATTCTGGTTCTGGTCCGAACAGAACGGTGTCAGCGATACCGCTTGCTTTCAGGTATTCTTCAGCACGTTTGGCGATAGAACGTGGGTCACGATCGTAGCCTTTCATGGTTGCTGGTTCCAGGATGTCACAACGAACGATCAGAGTAGACTCTTCGGTGAATGGATCCATCAGGGCAGTCGTTGCGTCAGGCATCAGAACCATGTCTGATTCGTTGATACCTTTCCAGCCAGCGATTGAAGAACCATCGAACATTTTACCGTCTTCGAAGAAATCTTCGTTAACCTGGTGTGCAGGAATAGAAACGTGTTGTTCTTTACCTTTAGTGTCAGTGAAACGCAGATCAACGAATTTAACTTCGTTTTCTTTGATCATATTCAGAACATTTGCAGCGGACATGCTAGCTAACCTCCGGTGTCATTAAAATCAGATAGCGATATTTAAATTCTTTTCGCTAATGAGCAAAAAGCGGGCCAACTTAAAAACTCTTCAGTTAATCAAGGGATAACCGTTAATCGCGCCATATCAATGCTCCATTTGTGGATCATTTTGGTGCGTTAAAGCCCTAAATTGGTGCTCTCTTGTGGTGCAGCAACGCACGCACATTCTGCCGAAGATGATTATACAGAGATCCTGCAAAAATATGCTCTTCGTTTTTACAGCAAATTTGCTATGCAGATCACGTTGGGGTAGGTAGAATGAGCGCCCGATTTTTAGTCACTTTTTAGCTTGAGGCGAGGATGTTAGATAAACTCCGCAATATTGCGATCATAGCGCACGTTGACCATGGTAAAACGACTCTGGTTGACAAACTGTTGCAACAGTCAGGAACCCTGGACCGCTCCGTGGAAGGTCAGGAACGCGTTATGGATTCCAATGATCTGGAAAAAGAACGCGGGATCACCATTCTTGCCAAAAACACCGCTATTCGCTGGAATGACTACCGTATTAATATTGTAGACACCCCAGGTCACGCTGACTTCGGTGGTGAAGTAGAACGTGTAATGTCCATGGTTGACTGCGTTCTGCTGCTGGTTGATGCCGTTGACGGCCCGATGCCACAGACCCGTTTCGTGACCCAGAAGGCGTTTGCCCGTGGTTTACGTCCAATCGTGGTTGTGAACAAAATTGACCGTCCGGGCGCACGTCCTGACTGGGTTATTGATCAGGTATTTGATCTGTTTGACAACCTGGGCGCGACTGACGAACAGCTGGACTTCCCGATCGTTTACGCTTCTGCGTTAAACGGCTTTGCAACCATGGACCCATCGATTCCTTCAGACAACATGGATCCACTGTTCCAGGCCATCGTTGATTTCGTTGAACCGCCAAAAGCCGATCCGGCTGGTGAGTTCCAGATGCAGATTTCTCAGCTGGACTACTCTTCTTACGTAGGTGTGATCGGGATCGGTCGTGTAACCCGTGGTAGCGTGAAGCCAAACATGCAGGTTACTGTTGTTGGTGCTGATGGCAAAACCCGTACCGGCAAAGTTGGTCAGGTCATGGGTTATCTGGGTCTGAACCGGACTGAAGTAACTGAAGCACAGGCAGGTGACATCATTGCGATCACTGGTCTGGGTGAGCTGAAAATCTCTGACACCATCTGTTCAAACGCTGCGGTAGAAGCACTGCCTCCGCTGTCTGTCGATGAACCGACTGTGACCATGACTTTCCAGGTAAACACTTCTCCGTTTGCCGGTAAAGAAGGTAAGTTCGTAACTTCCCGTAATATTCTGGAACGTCTGCAGAACGAACTGCGTCACAACGTGGCACTGCGTGTGGAAGAAACCGAAGATCCGGATAAATTCCGTGTATCTGGCCGTGGTGAACTGCACTTGGGTATCCTGATCGAAAACATGCGTCGTGAAGGCTTCGAACTGGCGGTATCCCGTCCGGAAGTTATCATGCGTGTCATCGATGGCGTGAAGATGGAACCAATGGAAACGCTGACTGTCGATATCGAAGAACAGCATCAGGGTTCCGTGATGGAAAAACTGGGTGAGCGTAAAGCTGACCTGCGTAACATGGTGCCGGATGGCAAAGGCCGTGTACGTCTGGATTATATGATCCCGGCTCGTGGTCTGATCGGCTTCCAGACCGAGTTCATGACTCTGACCTCTGGTACCGGTCTGCTGTACCATACTTTCGAAGAGTACGGCGAGTTCAAAGGTGGTTCTATCGGTCAGCGTCAGAACGGTGTTCTGATCTCTAACGCGACCGGTAAGGCACTGGGCTTCGCTCTGTTCAACCTGCAGGATCGTGGCCGTCTGTTCATTGAACACGCGACCGAAGTATACGAAGGCCAGATCATTGGTATTCACAGCCGTTCTAACGATCTGACAGTAAACTGTCTGAAAGGTAAACAGCTGACCAACATGCGTGCTTCCGGTACTGACGAAGCGATCGTGCTGACGACGCCAATCAAAATGACGCTGGAACAGGCGATGGAATTCATCGATGATGATGAACTGGTTGAAGTGACACCGCTGAACATCCGTGTTCGTAAGAAATTACTGACCGAGATGGATCGTAAGCGTGCTAACCGTGGTTCTAAAGAAGATTAATTCTTCGCTGAAACCGGTGATCAAAGAAGCCTCGCATTTGCGGGGCTTTTTTTACTTTCAACTTAGACGAATAGTAGTAATTTTAGATTATCAAGTAGAGAGTCTGTAAAATTTTCTGTGTAAGTGGCTGTTTATTGATCACATCGGTAAACAGTCACCATACATGATAACGAATTGCTTCATGGCGGGTTTCCAATCCCTTAACGGCATTGTCTATTTCTTCGCTATCTGATGTAAAGCCAGATACAGCAATTTCAGGATCGCATCATCATTCGGGAATGAACACCATGTTTTCGTTACTTGCCGCAAACTGGCATTTAATGACTCTATCGCATTCGTTGTATAGATCACTTTACGGATCTATGGCGGATAATCAAAAAAGAAGCTCAACTGGATTCAGTTATTTCGCCATGATTGACTGATTTGTGGATGCTGGCTGTCCTAGTTCGATGCAAATTGTTTCAGTGCTGCTTCCGCTTCGTTCAGGGTTGCTGCGGCATAAATGGTTCGTAAATCGGCAGCTACCGCCTTGCGTTCTTTCCAGTGCACAAATTTCAGACTATGACGAATTTGATGCACAATGCATAGCTGAATTTGCGTCTTCGGATAGACGGCTTCAATGGCCTCTGGAAACCCTTTCAAGCCGTCAAAGCAGGCAATGAAAATATCGGTGACACCCGATTTTTAAGCTCATTCATGACACTGAACCAGAACTTGGCGCCTTCATTTTGTGCCAGCCATAACCCCAGTAATTCTTTCTCGCCCTCGGTGTTCACGTCCAGAGCCAGATAAACGGCCTTGTTTTGTACGACACCCGAAGAACGATTAAACAATCAAGATAGACAATCGGATAAACCGCAGCGAGTGGCCGTTGCTGCCAGGCTTTTACTTCGTCCAGTACGGCATTGGTAACCTGCGAAATAAATGTCGCTGAAACCTCAACACCATAGGCTTCTTCAAAATGAGCCTGAATATCCCGGGTAGACATACCTCTGGCGTAAAGTGAGAGAATGCGGTCATCGAAACCACCAAGCTGTTTTTCGCCCTTTTTCACCAGTTGAGGTTCAAAGGAACTGTTTCGGTCACGGGGAATATCCAGTTCAATGTCACCATGAACCAAGCGAACGGTTTTAGTTGTTTTCCCATTACGGGAATTACCGGTGTTTTTACCCGAAGACGAGTTTTTGGGATAACCAAGATGATGTTCCATCTCCGCTTCTAAAGCTCGTTCAGCCAGCTTTTTAGTTAACTGACGGAGTAAACCCTGTTCACCCATCAGGTCTTCAGGTGATTTACAATCAGCAAGAAGCTGATCGAGGATTTGGTCGGTAATTGGCATTCCAGTTTCCTTTTAACAGGGTGTTCAGAATGCCACTTACACAAATTTTTTACACTCTCGATTCTGAATAAAAGTCCTGCTCATTTATTCAAATTTCTAGAATCTAGATGTTACAAACATATTGATGAGTTTGAGATTCTTTAAAAGATCGGGCTGTATGACCTGATTTTGCATTTACACGGGAATAAATGTGACGTAAATCCAGATTTGATGATGTCGAAAATTTATTTAGATGCGTTGTCCGCTCAATTTATTAACTTCAATCATTATATATATGATTGATATTTATGTATTTTTATAAAAAATAACTCGTATTGTTACACAAGGTAATATTTGCGACGTTTGTCACACTTCTATCTTGATCGTACATTTGTCCAGATTTTTACCCTTCCGTCCAATAGCTAGTCTTTGTAGGCTGACTTATCTTAATAACATCAAGAAAAAACATTTCTGCTTTCTAAAATATATATCTGGGGGTTATGGCAACCATGAGTATTGAATATAGTTTTCGTTGTGCTTTAACAAATGGCATTCATGCCAGACCCGCCAGCCATTTAGAAAAATTATGTAATCGTTTTAATTCTGAAATTGTTTGGATTAACGAAAGAAATAAGAATAAAGGCAACGCTAAAAGTGTTCTTTCGTTAATTGGAACAAACACATTGTTTGAGGATGATTGTCGATTAGTTATTACTGGTGAAGATGAACAACAAGCATTTAAAGATGTTTCATATTTTATTGAAAATGAATTAGAAGCTTGTGATTCTGTACTTGAAACAACAGAAACTGAAGAAGAAGCATCCTCTTTACCAAGAACACTAGTAAAAGCAAATCCTACTTATATTCAAGGTAAATCGGTTATTCATGGAATAGCCAAAGGTATTATCAAACCGTTGAATGCTGTAAATTTGGATGACTTCAAAGACATTGATTATATTGTTTCTCCAGTTGAAGCTGAACAAAATAAGTTTGTAAGTGCGATAGATAAAACAATCAAAGAAATTCAAGACAAGTTAGCTACATGCTCTAAAACAGAAACAGAAATATTAAACTTTCAGTTATCCTTCTTATCTGATGAAGATTTTATTCAAAAAATACAAACAAACATCAAGACAGGAGATGGAAGCGTTTCTGCATTAATGAGTGTAATTAATAGTTATCGTGAAATGTTTAGAAATGCTGATAGTCAATATCTAAAAGAAAGAGAGTTAGATGTAATTGATGTTGCGAGTGAAATTCTTAGTATTCTTGCTCCAGATGTATCAGTTAAAAATGAATTCAAACTGACAGAAGATTCAATTTGTGTTGCTGATAACCTGACTCCAGGTCAGTTTATTGATATGGATAAAAAATACCTAAAAGGTCTAGTATTAACCCATGCTGGAGCAACATCACATACAATTATTCTGGCTAGATCATTTGGCATTCCAACAGTGCTTGGTATTGAAACATCAGCATTGTCATCATTAGAAAATAAAACTGTAATTCTTGATGGTGATTTCGGAATTGTTGTTTACGAGATGAATGATGAGGTATCTCGTTATTATCAACAAGAATCTACAGTATTAAGCCTACAAGCCATAAAGCAAAACGTTCATAGTAAATCTGCTGGATGTACAAATGATGGCAAATCATTTGAAATAGCTGCAAATATCGCCTCTGGTGATGAGGCAGAAAAAGCATTTGCTATGGGAGCTGATGGGATTGGTCTTTTCAGAACAGAAATGCTCTATATGGATAGACCATCAGCACCAACGGAGGAAGAGTTATATCAGGCATTTTGCACCGCAGTTAAATTTGCAGATGGAAAACCAGTCATTATTCGCACAATGGATATTGGCGGTGACAAACCTGCTGAATTTATCAAAATTCCAAAAGAACATAATCCGTTTTTAGGATATAGAGGTGTTCGAATTTGTGAAGAATATAACCAACTCTTCCAAGATCAGTTAAAAGCAATTCTGCGTGCTACACCATTAGGGAAAATAAAAATAATGGTGCCAATGGTTTCTTCATATGAAGAGGTTCTTTGGATTAAGTCCGAGGTTGAAAAAGCAAAAACAACCTTAAGAGATCTGGGGTTAACTTATAGTGATTCGTATCAACTAGGCATCATGATTGAAGTACCATCTATCATGTTTATGATCGATGCTTGCTGCGAACACCTTGATTTCCTTAGTATTGGTAGCAACGATTTAACGCAATATCTGATTGCTGTCGATCGGGATAACCACAACGTCAGCAAATATTATAATTGTTTCAGTCCTGCTTTTATCAAAGCTCTGAAATTCATTGCAGACAGTGTTCATAAGAACGGTAAATGGATTGGTCTCTGCGGTGAAATGGGTGGAATGCAGAAAGCATTACCAATCCTGACAGGTCTGGGTTTAGATGAAATTAGTATGAGCTGCAATGCTATTGCCAGAACTAAAGAAGAACTATCAAAATTAGATTTTAATTTGTGTTCTGCGTTGGTGGATAAACTCTGCAATGCAAAAACAGCAGAAGAAGTCGAATATCTTTTAGAACATGAACAAACACAGATTAGGAATGACAGTATTATTTCTGAAGATTGCATCTTATATGATGCTGATTTCAAAAATAAAGAAGAAGCATTAAAAGGTATCGTTGATAAATTATATCTAGCTGGTAGATGCAAAAATAGATTTAAGTTTATTGATGACTTATGGTTAAGGGAAGAAGCATATACAACAGATATTGGATTTGGGTTTGCTATTCCTCATTCAAAATCAGAACAAATGCTTAGTAATACAATTAGTATCTGTAAATTAGCTGAACCAATTAATTGGGGTAACTCTGAAGTCTCAGTTATTGTCATGCTGGCTTTGCGTAAAGAATCTGTAGATGCAGGTGGAAATGATCATATGAAGATTTTCTCTAAACTTGCAAAGAAAATAATGAACAAGGATTTTAGAAATCAAATATTTGATTCTAATTCCACTAGTCAAATTCACGATATATTTAATGAACATCTGGCGTAAGGGTGCAGTAATGAACAAATTAGAGGCTTTAAAAAGACACACAATTATTGTAGCAGACACTGGTGATATCGATTCAATCAAAGAATTAAAACCAGAAGATGCAACAACAAACCCATCGCTGATTTTAAAAGCTATGGCTAGCGGTAAATATAATTATCTTCTCGATGATGCTTTAGTTAAAGTTGAGAAAGAAAATCTGCCTAGCGATATGAAAGTGTCATATATTTCTGATTTGTTGGCTGTTGGTATTGGTAAGGAAATTTTAAATATTGTTCCTGGTCGTATATCTACCGAGGTTGATGCAAGACTTTCTTTCGATACACAGAAAACAATAAGAAAAGCAAAAGAACTTATTGATCTGTATGAATCATACGGAGTAACTAAAGACCGTATTTTAATTAAAATCGCTTCAACTTGGGAAGGTATTCAAGCAGCGAAAGTGCTTGAAGCAGAAGGTGTAAATTGTAACCTGACTTTATTATTCTCAACTGCACAAGCCAAAGCATGTGCCGATGCTGGTGTATATCTGATTTCTCCATTTGTTGGCCGAATTATGGATTGGTATAAGGCTAAAACAGGAACAACTTTTACTGCTGAGAATGACCCAGGCGTATTGTCAGTTAAAAATATCTATAACTTCTACAAATCAAATAATTATAAAACTGTTGTTATGGGCGCTAGTTTTAGAAATGTTGATGAGATCATTGCCCTTACTGGTTGTGACCGATTAACTATTAGCCCTGATTTATTAAAAGCATTGAGCAATATGGATGGTGATATTATTCCTGCTATCCGTGATTTAAATAATACAGCTATTACGAAGACAGAAATTACCGAGCCAGGTTTCCGTTGGGAACATAATCAGGATGCGATGGCAGTAGAAAAACTCTCAGAAGGTATCAGAGCATTTGCTCAAGATCAGGAAAAATTAGAGAAAATTATTATTGAGAAATTAAATAGCATCTGATCTTCAATATTTCTGAATTAAATATTTATTACTGGAGTTTTTTATGGAACGTCGAGTTCTAGCGAATGCTATACGCGCTTTATCAATGGATGCGGTTCAAAAAGCGAATTCAGGTCATCCTGGCGCACCAATGGGCATGGCCGATATTGCTGAAGTTTTATGGCGTGATTTCATGAATCACAACCCTTCAAATCCTCAATGGAGTAACCGAGACCGTTTCATTCTGTCAAATGGCCACGGTTCAATGTTGCTGTATTCATTGTTACATCTGACTGGTTACGATCTTAGTATTGAAGACCTGAAACAGTTCCGTCAGTTACATTCTAAAACTCCAGGTCATCCTGAATACGGTTATGCACCAGGCGTAGAAACAACTACAGGCCCTCTTGGTCAAGGCATCGCAAATGGTGTCGGTATGGCTTTGGCTGAGAAGGTGTTAGGCGCTCATTTTAACCGCCCAGGTCTTGATGTCGTTGATCACTTCACTTATGTATTCATGGGCGATGGATGCATGATGGAAGGTATTTCTCATGAAGTCTGTTCACTTGCTGGTACATTGAAACTGGGCAAACTGGTCGCGTTCTGGGATGACAATGGGATCTCCATTGATGGCCATGTGGAAGGATGGTTTACAGACAATACTCCTGCTCGTTTCGAAGCTTACGGTTGGCATGTTATTCGTCAAGTTGATGGTCATAATGCGGCTGCGATCAAGGCTGCTATCGAAGAAGCTCAGTCAGTCACAGATAAACCAACGCTAATTTGCTGTAAAACAATCATTGGTTTTGGTTCTCCAAATAAATCAGGTTCACATGACTGTCACGGTTCACCTTTAGGCGCGGCTGAAGTTCAAGCTGCTCGTGAGGCTTTAGGCTGGTCATATGAGCCATTTGTTATCCCAACTGAAATCGCTGCTATGTGGGACGCCAAAGAAATTGGTCAAGTAAAAGAAAGCGCATGGGATAAACAATTCGCTGAGTACAGCAAACAATTTCCAGAGTTAGCACAAGAGTTTACTCGCCGTGTAAATGGTGAACTTCCTGAAACTTGGGCTGCAAAATCAGTTAGTTTCGTTGAAAAATTGCAGGCTGAACCAGCGACTTTGGCTTCTCGTAAGGCAAGTCAGAATGCGATTGAAGCTTACGCAGCATTCTTGCCCGAACTATTAGGCGGTTCAGCTGATTTAGCGCCTTCAAATCTAACAATGTGGAGTGGTTCAGAATCAATCACACCTGAAAATGCTGCTGGTAACTATATTCATTATGGTGTCCGTGAATTTGGGATGTCTGCATTAATGAATGGGGTTGCATTACATGGTGGATTTATTCCTTACGGTGCGACGTTCCTGATGTTCATGGAATACGCAAGAAATGCTGTTCGTATGGCAGCTTTAATGAAGCAACGTTCGATCTTTGTATATACCCATGACTCTATTGGGTTGGGTGAAGATGGTCCAACTCATCAGCCTGTTGAACAGTTAACTTCTCTACGCAGTACACCTAATTTATCTACATGGCGCCCTTGCGACCAGGTTGAAACAGCAGTTTCTTGGAAATTTGCGATTGAGAATAAAAACGGCCCGACAGCCTTAATTTTCTCCAGACAAAATCTTGCTCAACACATAAGAACAACTGAGCAATTAAATAACGTTAAGAAAGGAGGCTATGTATTAAAAGAGCCTGAGGGAGAAGTCCAGGCAATTATTATTGCAACAGGCTCTGAAGTTAGCCTTGCAATTCAGGCTTCTGATGAATTAGCAACACAGGGAATAAATGTCAGAGTGGTTTCAATGCCATCAACTGATGTTTTCGATGCTCAGTCTAAAGAATATAAAGACTCAGTATTACCTACAAATATTAGAAACCGTGTTGCTATTGAAGCTGCAAGTAAAGACCTGTGGTTTAAATATGTAGGGTTAGATGGTTCTGTTATCGGAATGGAAACATTTGGTGAGTCGGCTCCTGCTGAATTGTTGTATGAGCATTTCGGTATCACTAAAGAAAATTTAATCAAAGCAATCAAAGAACATAAATAATGGCAATTTAAATTTCTGGTTCCAGTTAATAACAGGATGAAGTAATTATCCATATTAAATTGAAATGCAACTTCAAAAGGAAATATTTATGTTGTCGATTCTAAAAGATACTCGGAAACACTTTATGACCGGTGTTTCCTATATGATCCCGTTCGTAGTCGCTGGCGGTGTTTTATTAGCCTTAGCCGTCATGATCAGCGGTAAAGCAGCTGTTCCTGACGCAGGCATTTTGAAATCAATGTCTACGATTGGTATCGCTGGATTGACCTTATTTATCCCAATCTTAGGTGGTTTTATTGCCTATTCGATTAGTGATAAAGCAGGTATTGCTCCAGGCGCAATTGGTGCCTATCTGGCAAATAGCATGGGCGCCGGCTTCTTAGGTGGCATGTTATCTGGTTTGATTGCAGGCATCCTTGTCTATTACATCATTCAGATTATCAAGTCTTTGAAATTGCCTGATTTTCTGAAATCAATCATGCCAATCTTCATTATTCCATTGTTAGGAACCTTCCTGACCGGAATGATTGTTATCTATATCATCGGCGATCCAATTGCTGGCATCATGAAGTTCCTCGGCGATTGGTTATCAGGAATGCAGGACTCATCAAAAGTTGTGATGGGTATCATCCTGGGCTGCATGATCACCTTCGACATGGGTGGCCCGATGAATAAAACTGCCTTTTTCTTTGCTGTTGCATTGATGGGCACAACTCCGGAACTGATGGCTGCGGTAGCTGCACCAGTATGTACACCACCACTGGGTATGGCTTTAGCAACTTTCCTCTTCAAAGGCGTATTCACTTCAGAAGAACGTGAAGCCGGTAAACCAGCATTAATCATGGGTTGTATCGGTATCAGTGAAGGTGCAATTCCGTTTGCTGCATCAGATCCACTGCGTGTTATCCCTGCAAATATGGTTGGTGGTGCAGTTGCGTCAATTGTCTCTCTGATTTTCGGTGCAACTAACCATGCTCCATGGGGCGGTCTGATTGTTCTGCCGATTGTTGGTAACCCTGTTGGATATGTTATCGCGGTTGCTTTAGGCGCACTGACTACAGCTGTAGTAGTTATGTTGCTGAAAAAATACTGGAAAAGTTCTAAACAAGAAATCACTGACTCTGCGGACGACGATTTTAATATCACCCTAAATTAAAGCTGCCAAACGCAGAGTCAGTACCCCATAAGCCTACAAGCCAATAAGTAGTACCAGAGGTTAAAAATGAAAAACTCATTAAAGAAATATGTAGATTACATTGTAAAAAATAATAATAAAGTAACAATGCTCGGAATTGGCCCTATGTCACCAAATTTGATTCAAGCTTGTTTCGAATTGGGCCGTGACCTTGATATGCCAATTATGTTCATTGCCAGCCGAAATCAAGTTGATGCAGATGAATTTGGTGCTGGCTATGTAAACGGTTGGGATCAATATCGCTTTGCTGCTGACCTGAAAGCTATCGCGGACAAAGTATCCTTTGGTGGCGACTATTTCTTATGTCGTGACCATGGCGGACCATGGCAACGTGATGCGGAACGTACTAATCACCTGCCAGAAGCTGAAGCGATGAAACTTGCACGTAAATCTTATATGGAAGATATGAACGCAGGTTTCGATCTGTTGCATATCGATCCAACTAAAGATCCTTACGTGATGGGTAAAGTAATTGATATCAACGTTGTTCTTGAACGTACTGTTGATTTAATTGAGTTTTGTGAGGAATATCGTAAAGAAAATAACCTCGCAGAAGTGTTCTACGAAGTAGGCACTGAAGAAACCAATGGTGGGTTAACATCTCTTGAAACATATGAAAACTTCATTAAGACATTAAGCCAACGTCTGGAAGATAAAGGTTTACCTCAACCAGTCTTTATCGTTGGTCAGACAGGTACTTTGACTCGTTTAACACAGAATGTTGGTCATTTTAATGAAGTTCAATCACACAATTTAGGTGAAATTGCTGCTCGTTATGGTGTTGGTTTGAAAGAACACAATGGCGACTACTTACCTGATGATATTCTTCTGAAACACCCTGGATTAGGCATCACTGCAATGAACGTTGCGCCAGCTTATGGAACAATTGAAACGCGCGCATACCTCAAATTGCATGAAGTAGAAAAAGATCTTGCAGCGAAAGGTCTGATTAGTAATTGTTCATCTTTCACAACTCAACTGAAAAAAGAGTGTGTTCTGAGTCATAAATGGAAAAAATGGATGACAGAAGAACATAAAAATATCACAGACGAAGAGTTATTGAAGAATGAAGAGTTGCTTCAAGTTGTATGTGAATTAAGTGGTCACTATAACTATGAAAAAGAATCAGTTCTTCGTGAAAAAGAGATCATGTTTAAAAACCTGGAAAACTTTGGCATCACACCGAATCGTTATTTAATCAATAAGATTAAAGACATGATTCAAAATGAAGCCGAATGTTTCAATATGCCAGGTCTGACAAAAGCCGTCTCTGCAATGTAATTAAATGAATTTCGATATTTGTAATATTTAATATCAGAAACAATTTATAGAGAGAATATTATCATGGTTAGTATAGTAGGCGTTACTGCATGCCCTACAGGGGTTGCTCATACTTACATGGCAGCTGAAGCAATAATTGCTTCAGCTGAAGAAAAAGGTTGGAAAGTAACTGTTGAAACACAAGGATCTTTAGGGATTGATAATCCTTTAAATAATGATTTAATTAAATGTGCTGATATAGTGATTTTGTCAACCGATGTCGCTATTAAAGGTGAAGAACGATTTAAAGGCAAACCTGTAATTAAAGCTGGTTGTAGTGAAATTATCAGAAGCTCTAAAAAATTGATGGATAAAATAGAAGCATATATGGCTAAGCAGAGTGCATAGCTATTAATAAAAAGGGGAGTAAGCTCCCCTTTTTATATAAAACAAATGTCACATTTGTATGTAACTTGATAAAAAATATAAAACATAGTAGTATTATCGCAATATTTTCTACTATGTTTTGAGTTCAAGATGAAAACTAATTTGAATATAGTGGCTGTGACTGCGTGTGTCACTGGTGTGGCTCATACATATATGGCAGCTGAAAAACTCAGAAAGTATTGTGCTACTTATGGGCATAAAATCATAGTGGAAACCCAAGGTGTTCTAGGTTCTGAGCAACACGTTGATGAAGAAGACATCAGAAATGCAGATGTTGTGATTATCACTTCTGATATCAATATCGCAGGGGCTGAGCGTTTTGATGTTCCTTGCCGTTTGATCTCAATCAGCATTAGCGATGTTATGCTCAACACTGAAAAGCTATTCCGTGCTATCGACAAAATCCTCAATCATCCGAAAGGAACAAGATTAGACTTCTGATTATTGATTAATTCTAAATTGTTTTCTGTATTCAGATGGGGCTAGTGCGGTTTTCTTTTTAAAGATCCGGCAAAAATAATTTGAATCATTGAAACCACATTGTTGTGCTATCTCGTGGATAGTTATATCAAACCGCTTCAATAGATACTTAGCTCTTTCCAACCGGACAAAATTAATGAAGTCGTTAAACGTAATATGGCCCTCTTTCCTGAACAACCAAGAAAGATAATTCGGAGAAATAAAAAATTCAGCTGCAACTGATTCTCTTGTGAGTGGTTGCTGATAATTTTTTTCAATGAAATTCCTTACTGCGTTAAACAACGCATAGCCACGAGAGTACTGAGTTTTTGTATCTCTTAAGCTCTCAATAGAGAAACTAATAAGCGCTTTCACTAATTGAATAGCTGTATCTTGATGTTCTGTTTGTAATGAAATTTCATTGAGTGCTTGGATAAGCAGTTCGCATATTCTGGATTTGCTAATTGTAATATGGTCTTTAGCTAAAATTTCAAAATTAGATCCACTCCAATGCATTAAACTAAACCCAATTTGTTGTTTACTAAATAAAAGGCTTAGTGTCGTTACCGGTGACATCCATTCTGGTTTATTCCATCCATCAGGAGGGACAAACAATGCAGTTGATCTTGTTTGTTGTATTTTGTTGATATCATCAGCATATCCGCCAATAGTCATTTCAATTGAACCATCAACAACTAATTCCAAACGGGGAAAGTTGACCTGATATGCCATTGGTAATGGAGTTGTTGTCTCCCCTGAAAAAATGATTTTAGACAACGAGTCAGTTGCAGACATAAAACCGTCGAGAGTATTAATAAGATCATGATTCATCAGGGTTTCCTAGAGCACATAACTACTTCAATGAAACCGTAATCATATCATTTTCAAGAAAATTCAACGCAATTTGATGATAAGAAGTGATATGGAGTTTGACACTCGTATCATTTTTATATTTATGATTTACTGCAATCACCTGACATCCGGCTGCAACACCAGATTGAATGCCGGCTAGTGCGTCCTCAACGACAATACATTCCTCAGGCTTAAAACCAAGAGTATTTGCAGCTAATAAATAAGCTTCTGGATGAGGTTTGCTGTTTTTAATATGTTCAGCGGTAATAAATAAAGATGGCATTGGCAACTTTGCCGCTTGATGTCGAGCTCGAGCGAGTTTTGGAGTACCAGACGTTACAATAGCCCAAGGAGTTTTATGTCGATTTAACTCATTTAGGAAATTAATCGCACCGTCAATTTCAGCAATGTCATGAGTTTCATTACACTCTCTTCTTTCCAGATCTAATAATGCCAGCTGAACTTCATTTTCAGTACAGCCTTGCATGAAATGTCGTAATGATTCTACCGCTTGTCTACCATGGATATAATTTAAAACATCATTAACAAGAACGTTGTGTTCATGCGCCCATTGGGTCCAAACTCTTTCTGATGCTGGTAATGAATCAATTAATGTGCCATCTAAATCAAAAAGAAAACATTTTGCTTGCATGTCTGAATATACATATTTGTTCGGTTAGGTGGTAATATAATTTAAACGAATTTTATATGAAAATAAACAGCTATTTCCATCTGCTTATTTGATACTTTCATAATGATTTTTGATTGCAAATAAATATGGTTTACACATGATTTTTTTGTTGGGTTTTCCTGTATGTCTTACAAAAAAATTTATAAATTTTATATCTATAAAAGAGATCTGGTTATTTATGGCAGTTATATTGAGTACTAAAGTTGTTATTTCTGAAGGTGGTATTGTGTTCGGAACAAGTGGTGCGCGAGGTTTTGTTGTTGATTTCATGCCACAGGTTTGTGCTGCTTTTACACATGCATTTGTGGCTATTATGCGCCAAGAGTTTGATGACATTCAGATGGCATTAGCCATCAATAATCGATCAAGTAGCTATGCGATGTTGTGCAGCTGCGATGATTCAGGCCGGTGTTAAACCTGCTTTTTATGGTGTAATGCCGACACCTGCATTAGCTTATCAGGTGATGCAAGATAAAATGCCATGTATCTGGTGACTGGCAGCCATATTCCACCGAAGCTACAATAAATTAGATATTTTGTATTAGATACGAATCTAATTTTCTATCATAAAAAACCTTAAGATTGATGGTAAAATGGACAGAGAAGTTAGATAAGTCACTAAAAATTAGATAATTGCCTTTTAAGCCGCTCCAGCACTGGCTTTTCTAATTTTTAAATCTAATTTTCAGGTACATGTATTTTTTTTCAGCGGTATGCTAGGCGTGGTATTAGCAGCTCAGAGGATAGAGATGGTTCAGGATCCAACCCGATTACTGGCGCTGCGTAATCAGCGCTGGGCAAAGAGTCGCCTGTTTTGTCTGCGTATCCGCCGTTTCTCTGCCTTTTTCCGGAAACGGGTCTGGCATGACCGGTTGCCGGTACTGGCGGGCCATCTGGCGTATGTTTCTCTATTATCAATTGTTCCATTCCTTGCCGTGGTGTTTTCCGTATTCTCCTGGATGCCACGCTTTTCTCATCTTCGTCGTCAGGTTGAGGTGTTTATTTTTAGCAATCTGGTGCCGGAGACGGAAATTGCATTCCGCTATCATTTTTCGCTATTTGTGAAAAACGCGTCCCAGACTACCTCTATCGGATTATTAACGTTATTGGTTGTGGCCGTATTACTGATTGCGGCTGTGGACGAGAACCTGAATCATATCTGGCGTACCCGTGGACAACGCAAATGGTATAAAACCTGGGTTATCTATGTATCGATGCTGATTGTGGTGCCAGTATTGGTCGGTGGCAGCTTATTGCTCTCGTCGTATGTCAAGGCGCAAAAGTGGTGGGATGTATCTGTTGTGGTATCGGTCAGTGACACTGCCGCTACTATTTTTCCTTATCTGCTTTCGACTGGCGGCATTTTACTGCTCTATAAGCTGGTGCCCACAATTGTGGTCATGTGGCGGCATGCTTTTATTGGTGCCATGACAGCCGCTTTATTGTTTGAGGGTGCCAAAAGCGTATTTTCCTATTATGTACAGCATTTCAGCACCTACAAATCGATATATGGCGCGTTGGCTGGTATTCCTATTCTGATGGTATGGCTGTACGTGAGCTGGCTGGTGGTACTGCTGGGAGCGGAGCTTACCGCCACGCTGGGCGAGTGGCAGCAGAACCGGACATTACGGGGGCGTAAACCCCGTCGATGACTCTGGCATAACCAGGCCCTTTTACGCCGGGGTTCTGAATTAAAAATGGCTTATTCCGGCTGCCACAGAATATGGCATTCCTGACTTTCCGGATCGCGGTTAATCAGCATGCGGGCAAACAGGTATTCTAATTCTTCATCCGCATTCAGCAAACCGACCCGGACTTCCAGCCATTCTTCGGGTTTCACTTCCGCCTGAATTTCTTCTTCCCAGTCGGCTTCCGGTTCGCAGTCACCCAATCCGCCATGTTCCGGGAACTCCCGGTTGAATAGG
Organism: Tolumonas osonensis; assembly: GCF_014202415.1. Lineage (GTDB taxonomy): Bacteria > Pseudomonadota > Gammaproteobacteria > Enterobacterales > Aeromonadaceae > Tolumonas > Tolumonas osonensis. The sequence continues at coordinate 337,692 of NZ_JACHGR010000001.1, read as the reverse complement.
GCAATAGTCGCTTCATCCAGATTATCGGCCGCCAGCTCGAGAAAAAGTTCGTAAGCCTGATCGATAAGTTGATCGTTTTGGTTATCAGTTGCTGTCATATTTTCACCTCATTTTTTACGGCGCTATTACAGCACGATCACTGTCAGGTAGCGAGAGGTTGTCAGGCTGTCAGGCTGCAAATATCGCGCTGTCAGGCAGTGATTATGATAGGCTAGCACCCAGTAATCAGAGAGATACCAAGAGAATAAGAAACATGAGTGATGCTGAACTGAGTCTGGAAGGTGTCGAGCGTCAGCCGCTGCGAACCTTCACTGAGCAGGCTTATCTCAACTACTCCATGTATGTGATCATGGATCGTGCGCTGCCGCATATTGCCGACGGCCTGAAACCCGTACAGCGCCGTATCGTCTATGCCATGAGCGAACTGGGCCTGTCAGCACTGGCAAAACACAAGAAATCAGCCCGTACTGTCGGGGATGTGCTCGGTAAATATCATCCGCACGGTGATTCGGCATGCTATGAAGCCATGGTGCTGATGGCGCAGCCATTTTCTTACCGTTACCCGCTGGTCGATGGGCAGGGGAACTGGGGGGCGCCGGATGATCCGAAATCGTTCGCGGCCATGCGTTACACCGAGGCGCGGTTATCCCGTTTCTCTGAGTTGTTATTAAGCGAGCTGGATCAGGGCACGGTGGAATGGCAGCCAAACTTTGACGGCACCATGAAAGAGCCGCAGATCCTGCCGGCCCGGCTGCCGCATATTCTGCTGAACGGCGTCACGGGGATTGCGGTTGGTATGGCCACCGATATTCCGCCGCATAACGTGCGCGAAGTGGCGCAGGCTTGTATCGCTTTACTGGAGCGGCCGGACAGCACGACAGCAGATCTGCTGGAGTATGTGCAGGGGCCGGATTATCCGACCAGAGCCGAGATCATCACGCCCCGTTCGGATATCCGCAAGATCTATGAACAGGGCCGTGGCTCCATCAGAGCGCGCGCGGTTTATCATATGGAAGACGGTGATATCGTCATCACCGCACTGCCGCATCAGGCTTCCGGTGCCCGTATCATGGAGCAGATCGCCGCGCAGATGCAGGCGAAAAAACTGCCGATGGTCAGTGATCTGCGCGATGAATCCGATCATGAAAACCCGACCCGTCTGGTGATTGTGCCGCGCTCTAACCGCATTGATGTGGAACAGCTGATGCAGCATCTGTTCGCCAGTACCGATCTGGAAAAGAGCTACCGCGTAAACCTCAACATGCTGGGGCTGGATCATCGCCCGCAGGTGAAGGATCTGCGTACCATTCTGAGCGAGTGGCTGTCGTTCCGCCGGGAAACGGTGCGTCGCCGTCTGCAGTTCCGCCTGGATAAGGTGCTGAATCGTCTGCATATCCTGGACGGTTTGCTGATCGCCTATCTCAATATCGACGAAGTGATTGCCATCATCCGTTATGAAGATGAGCCGAAAGCGGAACTGATGCGCCGCTTTGGCCTGTCGGATATTCAGGCGGAAGCGATCCTGGATCTGAAACTGCGTCATCTGGCGAAGCTGGAAGAGATCAAGATCCGTGGTGAACAGGATGAGCTGAATAAAGAACGTGAGTACCTCGAAGGTCTGCTGGGCTCTGAACGCAAGCTGGGCAATCTGCTGAAAAAAGAGATCCAGACTGATGCCGAGAAATATGGTGACGAGCGCCGTTCGCCACTGGTAGAACGTCAGGAAGCGAAGCAACTGACGGAAAAAGAGCTGACTCCAAGCGAACTGGTCACTGTCGTGGTTTCAGAAATGGGCTGGGTGCGAGCCGCGAAAGGCCATGATGTGGATGTGCAGGGACTGAGTTACAAAGCGGGTGACAGCTATCTGGCCAGCGCACCGGGACGCAGTAACCAGCAGGCCGTATTCATGACCAATCTGGGCCGGACCTACTCGCTGGAGACGCACACCTTGCCGTCGGCACGGGGACAGGGTGAACCGCTGACCGGTAAACTCAGTTTCACAGCCGGGGAACAAACCCGCTATGTGTTGTTGGGTAATGAAGAAGAAACCTATCTGATTTGTTCTGATGCCGGTTATGGTTTCCTGTGTGCCTACAGTGACCTGATCAGTAAAAATAAAAACGGTAAGGCGTTACTGACGCTGCCGGAAGGAGCGCAGGTATTACCACCACAGCTTGCTGCAAAATCGGATGATGCTTTATGTCTGGTGATCAGTAATGAAGGCCGGATGCTGCTATTCCCGCTGAATACCTTGCCTCAGTTAGGTAAAGGCAAAGGCAACAAACTGATTGGCATTCCGGCAGATAAAGTGGCCAGCCGGGAAGAGTTCGTTATCCATGTTGCGGTTGTCCGTGCCGAGCAGGCGGTCACACTGTATGCCGGTAAACGGAAGCTGACATTAAAACCGGCAGACATGGCGCTCTATCATGGTGAACGTGGTCGTCGTGGTGCCAAGTTACCGCGGGGCTTACAACGGGTTGATCGGATCGAGCTTGAACCGATGGCAACCAACAGCGAAGTATAAAGGGTATTTTGATGTTAAAAATTCTGAGAATCATCGTACTGATATTTTTAATGATCGTCTGGTTTTTGGTCGGGCTGGTGATTTGCCTGGCGCGTCCGCGTCATAAAAACAATGTCTTTCTGCTTGGCCGGATGCTGAACATGATGTGTCCGGTGTTTGGTGTAAAAGTAAAATCCATCATTCCGGATTGCAGCCGGAACATTGGTTCTGTGGTGTATGCGGTGAATCATCAGTCCAATTACGATATTTTCGTTACGACTGGCTGCAACCTGCCGGGTGTGGTCTCGATGGGTAAAAAAAATCTGGTTTGGGTACCATTTTTCGGCATTCTCTATTACCTGAGCGGTAATATTCTGGTTGATCGCGCCAACCGCAGTCGTGCGGTGGATTCGATGAAACAGGTAGTTGCCAAGATTAAAGAGCGAGGCATTTCAATCTGGATGTTTCCGGAAGGAACCCGTTCAAAAGGCCGCGGATTACTGCCGTTCAAAACCGGTGCGTTCCATACTGCGCTGATGGCTGAAGTGCCGATTGTCCCGATCGTCTGTTCCAGTTATGCGGATCAGATTGATTTAAACCGCTGGGATAATGGTGAAATTATCGTCGAGGTAATGCCGCCGGTGGATACCAAACAATGGAGCCGTGAGACAGTGAAAGACCTGACAGAAACTGTCCGGAATCAAATGGTGCAGAAACTGGCAGAACTGGATGCCATTACGAGAAAACCATCCTGATCATTCCGAAAAAACGAATAAAAATCTCTCTCCGGGGCGATTGCCGCCCCGAATAGGATCGCTTAGACTCTGCACAACTTTTTGAGCGGGATCTCATTTATGGAATGGTTACATCTGATCGTCGATTTTGTATTACACATCGATGTGCATCTGCAGGAACTCTTTACCACCTACGGTATCTGGGTTTATGGCATTCTCTTTCTGATTATTTTCAGCGAAACCGGTTTTGTGGTGACGCCGTTTCTGCCGGGTGATTCCCTACTGTTCGCGGCGGGTGCGCTGGTGGCGGCAACACAGGGCTCGCCGGAATCCATGAATGTGCATACGCTGGTGATGCTGCTGATGACCGCTGCCGTAACCGGTAATATTGTCAACTACACCGTCGGCCACTTTTTCGGTGAAAAATTGTTCCAGAATCCGAACTCTAAAGTGTTCCGGAAGGATCATCTGGAAAAAACGCATGCTTTCTTTGAAAAGCATGGCGGTAAAACCATCATCATTACCCGCTTCATTCCGATCATCCGCACATTTGCGCCGTTTGTGGCAGGTATGGGGGCGATGACCTATAAGCGGTTTATGGCGTTCAACCTGATTGGCGGTGCGATTTGGGTTATGTCATTTGTCTATGCCGGTTTTGAATTCGGGCAGCAGGAGTTTGTGCGTAAAAACTTCACGATGTTGATGATGGGAATCATTGTGATATCACTGTTACCGATGGTGATTCAGGCGATCCGGGTGAAATGTGCCGCCCAGTCGACTAAAGCTTAATTAGACAGAATACTATCTGTAACGCCCGGTGAATTTTACCGGGCGTTTTTTATTGCTCACCAGTATCTTGCTGATCATGTACATTTAGTCTGAAATGAGACTGAAACCGGTTTCTTTTGGGGTTTGTTTCCGGTAACGCTGTGACTTGCTCCGCAAATATTCTGTCTGTCTGTCCTGACAATAATGCCGGCAATTTGTTAATCTCTCGGCTATTACTCCCCCATCTGTAGTTCGATGTTACCTTATCCCTGGTTAGCGCTGAATTTATCAGCAATTTATTTAGTTCTGGGTATCTTTTCGCCGTTCTGGGGCGTCTGGCTGGAATCCGTTGGTTTAAAATCCGAGCAAATAGGTCTGTTACTGGGGATCGGTTTTGCCATGCGTCTGTGCGGCAGTCTGACGATCATGCGCCAGGTAAGGCGGGCCGAGTTGTTAATTCCGGCCGCGAGGATACTGGTCTGGGGTGGACTGCTCAGTTTTGTCGGTTTTTATTTCTCTTCCCAGTTCTGGGTCGTTTTTCTGTTTACGCTGCTGGTCAATTTTATTTATCCGACATTATTACCGTTAACCGATGCGATAGCTTCCAGAATGGTACTTCAGGTTAATCTGGATTATGGCAATGTGCGTTTATGGGGATCCGCCGCTTTTATTGTCGGCACTACCCTGATCGGTATCGTGATTGAACACCTTGGGCAATCCTGGATCCTGCACTGTATCGTGCTTGGTCTACTGGTTGCGGGTTTCTGTATTCATATGCCGATGAAACCCGCACCACGAACCATCGGGCAGGAGAGTGAAAGCCACGGGTATGGCATGTTATTGCGCAACCGGGCTTTCCTGAATTTTCTGGCGATTGAAGCCCTGATCTTCGGCAGTCATTCTGCCTATAATAGTTTCAGCGCTATCTACTGGCATTCGCAGGGTTTTTCTGCGTCGACCATCAGTGCGCTTTGGACCACAGGGGTGGTGTTTGAAATTATCATGTTTGCTGCCAGTCGCCGTTTACTGGCGGGCTGGTCACCGGAACGTCTGTTTTTCTGGGCTACGATAGGGGCTGTTATCCGGTGGATAACCATTGGTACCAGCCTGAATTTATGGTTCTTGTTTCCGGCGCAGGCGCTGCATTCGTTTACTTATACACTGGCCCATTTAGGGGCGATGCAGTTCTTGTCACAGCGGTTACCGCGTGAAGCGATTATTTCCGGGCAGACGCTGTATTCCGCGATCGGTCAGTCGTTATCGTTAGCCCTGTTTACCGTATTAAGCGGAATGATGTACCGGCATATGCAACAGCATGTTTTCCTGGTGATGGCAGTGATTGCGCTGCCGGTTTTTTATCTGATCTGGCACGGGAAACGAATGACTATTTCCCGGCCTGCACAGTGAGGCATAAATGCAAGCGACGGATGTTAATCAACAGTTTTTGCTTTCAATCTGCATTATTCTGCTCGGCTATCTTGCCAAACGAACCCGCTATCTGACGGAAAAAGAAGGCGAGTCCATCGCACAGCTGATATTCAATATCACCTTGCCGGCACTGGTGATTAATGTCTTTTCCTCGCTGCCACTGCAGCCACAACTGGCGTTACTGCCCGTATTGGGCTTTGCGGCGAATGCGGTGCTCTGTCTGTGTCTTTTGTTCATCTTCCGCAAACATCCGCGCAATATCCGCGGCATGATGGGGATGGCCCTTCCCGGCGCCAATATCGGCCTGTTTGCCTATCCGCTGGTGGAGGCTATCTGGGGAAAACTGGGGCTGACGTATATTGCCATGTACGATCTGGGCAACTCCTATATGGTGTTTCTGGTCTGCTACACGGTCGGCGCCTATTTCTCGGGAGAAAAGCCTTTAAGCTGGCGCCAGTTGCTGCATTCGGTAGTGCGTTCCATACCGGTGATGGCCAGCCTGCTGGCGCTGTCGATCAACCTGCTGGGGATCCAGCTACCCGATTTGGTGTTACAGACCACAGGGGTCATCTCCAAGGCCAACATGCCACTGAGTCTGCTCTTGCTCGGGATGTATCTTAATTTCTCGTTTCCGGCGGAGCAGCGCAAATTGCTGTTACAGGCCTTGTGTAGCAAATATATTATCGGCGGTACCATCGGCGGGTTATTGTGCTGGCTGTTGCCTTTCGATGCCTTATTCCGGCATACGTTGTTGCTGGCCGGGTTGTTGCCATTGCCGACCATGGTTCTGACTTATTCGGTGATATTTGGTTATGACCGGCGCCTGACCGGGGCTATGCTGAATGCGTCCGTGCTGCTGAGTATTTTATTCAGCTGGCTGGTGTTTCATTTTTCGACCATGAGTTAGCTTCAGGGTAGAATAGCGGTACGGGATGTAGCAGCATATCCCGATCACAATGAATGAGGCATCATGGCGTTACGAATCAGTTACAGTTACAACGGTCAGCCGCGCGAGATTAATTACGCGAATGACAAATTTCACGATATCTATGAAGCGATTGCCGCGGAAGAAGGCGTGGATCTGAAGGCTTATCTGGCCATGGAGCGACAACTGGCATCCCTGTCCAAAAAGGCAGGGGCAGTGAAAGATTTCCGGGATAACAAATTCCGTGAATTTGGCTTCAGTGATATCAAAGTTATCAAAGAGTAAGAGAATATAAAAACGCCGCTAAAAGCGGCGTTTTGTTTTGCGTTATTACAGGATAAACCGGCTCAGATCTTCATCTTCCACCAGTTCACCCAGATAACGGTCAACGTAAGCGGCATCAATGCTGATCACTTGTCCCGGATTGTCTGCTGCGTCATAGGAAATATCTTCCATCAGCTTTTCCAGCACAGTATGCAGACGGCGGGCACCAATATTTTCGGTGCGTTCGTTCACTTTCCAGGCGGCTTCGGCGATGCTGCGGATACCATCCGGCGTGAATTCCACCGTGACCTGCTCGGTTGCCATCAGTGCCCGGTATTGCTCGGTCAGCGAGGCATTTGGTTCAGTCAGGATGCGCTCGAAATCATCGACCGTCAGGCTCTTCAGTTCAACCCGGATCGGCAAACGGCCCTGCAGTTCCGGGATCAGATCCGACGGTTTGGCGATCTGGAAGGCACCGGAGGCAATAAACAGAATGTGATCGGTTTTCACCATGCCGTGCTTGGTATTGACGGTGCAACCTTCAACCAGTGGCAGCAGGTCACGCTGTACGCCTTCGCGTGACACATCCGGACCACTGCTTTCACCGCGTTTACAGATCTTGTCGATCTCGTCGATAAAGACGATGCCGTTGTTTTCCACTGCATGAATGGTTTTTTCTTTCAGCTCTTCCGGATTCAGCAGACGGGCCGCTTCCTCTTCTACCAGCTGTTTCAGCGCTTCTTTTACTTTCAGCTTGCGCTTACGGGTATTACCGGAAGACATGTTCTGGAACAGGCCCTGCAACTGGTTGGTCATCTCTTCCATACCCGGAGGTGCCATGATTTCCACGCCCATTTGCGGGCCGGCTACTTCAATTTCGATCTCTTTGTCATCCAGTTCACCTTCCCGCAGTTTTTTGCGGAAGATCTGGCGGGTGTGTGCACCGGTATCGGATTTTTCCGCTTCACCCCAGTTGGTGCGCGCAGGTGGCAGCAGTACGTCCAGAACGCGCTCCTCGGCCGCTTCCTGAGCCCGGAACCGGACCTTTTCCATTTCCTGACCACGCATCATTTTCAGTGCCATGTCGGTCAGATCGCGGATGATGGTATCCACCTCTTTACCGACATAACCCACTTCGGTGAATTTGGTCGCTTCCACCTTGATAAACGGTGCGTTGGCCAGTTTAGCCAGACGACGGGCTATTTCGGTTTTACCGACACCAGTCGGGCCAATCATCAGGATATTTTTCGGTGCCACTTCCTGACGCAGATCGTCAGTCAGTTGCATGCGGCGCCAGCGGTTACGCAGGGCAATAGCGACAGCACGTTTTGCTTCGGCCTGACCAATGATATGACGATCAAGCTCGTGGACAATTTCTCTCGGGGTCATTTCAGACATCTGGGTATCCTTGGTCTGCATTCAGTTAAACAGGGGTGACAGTTGGATAGTCCAGCACTTCGATGGTCTGGAAACTATTGGTAAAGACGCAGATATCACCCGCGATAGTCAGTGCTTTTCTGACAATATCTTCAGCGGAAAGCGTGGTGTTCTCCAGCAGCGCACGGGCTGCGGACTGGGCAAAAGCGCCGCCGGAGCCGATGGCAATCAGATCATTTTCCGGCTGTACGACGTCACCATTACCAGTAATGATGAAGGAACGCTGGGCATCAGCCACGGCCAGAAGGGCTTCCAGACGACGCAAGGCACGATCGGTACGCCACTCTTTGGCCAGAGCAACGGCGGCCCGCTCCAGATTACCCTGATGTGCCTGTAGTTTGGCTTCAAACCGCTCCAGCAGGGTGAAGGCGTCAGCAGTACCGCCGGCAAAACCAGCCAGCACCTTGCCGTTATACAGACGATGGACTTTGCGGGCGTTGCCTTTCATCACGGTGTTGCCCAGAGAAACCTGACCATCGCCACCAATTACTACCTGGCCATTGCGCCGAACAGAAACGATTGTAGTCACATAAACCTCGATTGCGGGTAGCCGGCGTTGCCGGCGAAGATTCATGAGACAGGAGATAGGGGCGGGAAGTCCTCATTTCAAGGTTTCCCGCAGTGGAATTGTGCTGAAAAGCGTTATTGTGCGTAGACTGTGCAGTTCTGCACAGTTCCGGCCCCTCTCAGACGGGAAAGCGATTGTTCCGCCGCTGCCCGGCTGCTGTATGGACCCAGAATAACCCGGTGCCAGGTTCCGCTGGTACTGCTGCCTTTGCGGACCTGAGCGCTCTGACCCTGGACGGCAATACGTGATTGCAGAGAACTGGCCTGATCGGCGGTCCGGAAGGCGCCGCACTGCATCATATAGCGCTTGCCGGTGGCCACCGAGGCTTTGCTGCCGGTATTGCCACTCGCGGTCTCCGCGACGTAAGGGCGGGGTTTACCGAACATCGCCAACGCCTCATCGCGTTCCTGCGTCGCTGTTTTGGTTACGGGCGCGGCAGCGGTTTTGCTGCTTTTGCCTGATTCCTTCGCGATCACGTCCGCGAAGGATTTGGGTTTGCGCGGATCAGCGGTTTGTACCGGGGTTTCGGTGGTACGGGCTGTCACTGTCGCCGCCTGGTTGTTGGTGACCGGCGCCGTCTGATTGAGCGTCTGACTGGTTGTCTGAGTCAGTGTCGTGCTGCCGGCGGGCAACTGACCGTTCTGTTGCTGGGCCAGCAGTTTTGCCCGTTCCTGCTGAGCACGCAGCATTTCCTGCATTTTTTGCTGTTGTGCGAGGATCTGTGGATCCTTGCTCGGATCGCTGATCACCTGGCCATCCGGCAGTTCGACCGGCACCTCCTTGTTTTGCAGGAGCTGCATATAGTCGAACTGTTCTTTGGCCGGACGTTGCTGTTCAATCGGGATCGGTGCCTGTGCTGCAGTCTGTTGCGTCGTGACTTCTTCCGTTTCACCGGAAGAACCACTGATGTGATACAGGAAAATACCAAAACCAATCACCAGTGCCAGAGCCAGCACAGCACGCACCATCGGAAATGGCGCGTTGTTGCTGGCGCTGCTTTTGCGGCCTGGAGCATTCCTGCCTGCCGGTTTGCGTTTGGCAGGACGTGAACTGCGCACATAATCCCGGGTCATCGTTTACATGCGCTCCAGAGTCTCAATACCCAGCAGGGACAGACCCAGAGTCAGCGTTTTTGCAGTGGCCTGACACAGGGTCAGACGACTGGCTTTCTCTGCTGCGGTCACGCCTTCCTTGTTGATTGGACAGGCTTCATAGAAACTCATAAAGCAGCCGGAGAGCTCATACAGATAAGTACACAGCAGATGCGGCATCCCTTTCTGTGCGACGTTATGGACTACATCGTTAAACTGCAGCAGTTTGTTGGCCAGTGTTTCTTCTGCCGGTGCGGTGATTTGCACGGCGCCTGCCTGTGCTTCGTCACCAACGCGGCGGAAGATGGACTGGATACGGGTGTAGGCGTATTGCAGATATGGTGCGGTGTTACCTTCGAAGGTCAGCATGTTGTCCCAGTCGAAGATGTAGTCGGTGGTGCGGTTTTTAGAGAGATCCGCATATTTCACCGCGCCCATCGCTACCGCATGGATCACTTTCGCTTTTTCAACTTCTGGCAGATCAGCTGATTTTTCCGCGATCAAGGCGCCGGCACGCAGTTCTGCTTCATCCAGCAGTTCTGACAATTTAACGGTGCCACCAGTACGGGTTTTGAATGGTTTGCCATCTTTACCCAGCATCATGCCGAAGGCGTGGTGTTCCAGAGAAACCTGTTCTGGTACATAACCGGCTTTACGCGCAATCAGCCAGGCTTGCTGCAGATGCTGATGCTGGCGGGAGTCGATAAAATAAAGTACGCGGTCGGCTTTCAGCGTTTCAACACGGTATCTGGCACAGGCAATATCGGTTGTCGCATAGAGGAATCCACCATCGCGTTTCTGGATGATAACGGCCATCGCTTCGCCGTCTTTACCTTTGATTTCATCAAGATAAACAACGAGTGCACCTTCACTTTCTACCGCGAGTCCTTTTGCAGTCAGATCTTCAACGACAGCTCTCAGCATTGGGTTGTACAGGCTTTCACCCATCACATCTTTTTCGCTCAGACTGACATTCAGGCGATCATAGATGATCTGGTTTTGGGCCATGGTAATGTCGACCAGTTTCTTCCACATGGCGCGGCAATATTCATCACCACCCTGCAGTTTCACCACATAACCACGGGCACGTTCAGCGAACACTTCGTCTTCGTCGTAATGTTTTTTTGCTTCACGATAGAATGCTTCCAGATCGGACAGTTCCAGTTCACTGGCCTGCTCATTCTGTACTTTTTCCAGATAGGCGATCAGCATACCGAACTGGGTACCCCAGTCGCCGATGTGGTTCGCCCGGATCACGTTATGGCCTAAAAACTCCAGTGTACGGGTAACCGCATCACCAATCACGGTAGAACGGATGTGGTGCACGGCCATTTCTTTGGCAACGTTCGGTGCCGAATAATCCACGACGATGGTTTGTGCCGGAGAAGCCGGTTTCACTTCAGCTTTCGGGCTGGCGGCGATCGCTTCGATTTGTTTTGCCAGCCAGGTGCTGTCCAGGAAAAAGTTGATAAAACCCGGGCCTGCGATTTCGGTTTTGGCCACCAGGGTGGAGGCAGGCAGATGCGCAATAATCAGTTGCGCCAGTTCGCGCGGGTTCTTACCGGCCGGTTTAGCCAGCAACATTGCCAGATTGGTGGCCAGATCGCCATGTGCCTTGTCTTTGGTGTTATCGACCTGAATACGCGGTTCTAACTCGGCGGGAATTAAGGCGGCAGCTTTCAGGCTGGATACGGTTTGCTCAAGGAGTTGTTGGATCTGTGCTTTCATTGTGTCTGACGGTTCCTGACTCGAATACGGGTAGCCGGTCGGCTGAGCAGGAAATTTTACTCGGAATGCCGTGCACTGACTACCTTTTCAATCGGCTTTCAGGAAAGTTGGCGCTATACAGCTACAATTAAAATAAGACATTAATAACGATAGCACAGTGGTAAAACGGTTAGTTGTGGCTGCTGATGACAGAGACACATCAGCGACCGGGAATCCGTCTCAATGCGACTCCTGTTCATATCAAAAAGAGGAGGCAGCTATGCAACTAGCTATATTTCCCTTACGTATCAATATATTACCTGATGGTGTTTTACCGTTGCGCATTTTTGAGCAGCGTTATATCCGTATGATTGCCGAATCGCAAAAACGTGGAATGGGTTTGTGTTTGCTGGGTAAGTCAATTGATGGCGGATTTTCACCGTTACTGACAATTGGGACCCGGGTTGAAATCATTGATTTTGACCAGCTGGCAGACAGTACACTCGCGGTTACCATGAAGGGGATGGAACGTTTCCGCATCCATGCCATGAATGTCGAAGCTGATGGCTTGCTCAGTGCCGAGGTTGATATCTTGCCCGGCTGGGAGCATGCGCCATTACTGCCGGAACAACATATTCTGGCGGAAAAACTGGGACAGTTGTTTTATGAACATCCGGATTATGCGGCTTATTATCCGGCTCCACAGTGGAGTGATGCCTGCTGGGTCGTCCAGCGCTGGCTGGAGGTGTTACCGCTGGATGCGGAGGAGAAATTCAATCTGATGGCCAGCAATGATTTTCATGATGCATTGCATTTCTTGTTGCGGGTGGTACAGGAAGAAGAGGCTGCAGTACACCGGCACTAACTGAATTATCCCTGTAAATGATCCGCCTTCTGACTGGTTGCGTAATAAACGATTACGCAATTTAGTCAGGGTGTTTCAGTATGGGATGGGGAAACATGGGATATACTGCGGCTATTCAGTCGAACCGACTGCCTCCGCAGAGGATGTTGATGGAAGAAGCCAACCTCGATCTCACCGCATTACTGTTACAGGTGTCCGCACACCGGAGTAAGGCTGCCTATAGCCAGCTCTTTCACTATTTTGCCCCCCGTATCCGGCATTACGGCCTGCGTCATCTGCGTTCTGAAGCAAAGGCGATGGAGCTGGTTCAGGAAACCCTGCTGGCTGTCTGGCAAAAGGCGGCGCTGTATCATCCGGAAAAGGGTGCGCCGACAACCTGGATCTACACGGTCATGCGGAATCAGTGTTTCGATATGTTACGCCGCCAGCAGGTGTCCAAAGAGGATCTGGTGGCGGAAGATATCTGGCCGGTGCTGGAGTATCAGGCTGTTCAGGATGATGAAAATGATCCCGGTGAACATGACATCCTGACCCGTCAGTTAGCGCATTATCTGCATCTGCTGCCTGCCGCGCAGCAAGAGGTGGTACGCAGTGTCTATCTGCAGGAACAAACGCTGCAGGAGATCGCGGATCGGCTGCAGGTTCCTCTGGGTACAATCAAATCAAGATTACGTCTGGGCTTGGCCAAATTACGCGAACAAATTGAGCAGGAGCATAAGCATGATTAATTTTCATCCTGATAATGCTCTGCTGGCGGCTTATGCGGCCGATACACTGCCATTATCCATGACTCTGGCGGTCGCCATTCATGTGGAGTTTTGTCCGGCCTGTGCACAGCGGGTTGCCGATTTTGAGCGCCGTCTGGCAGAGAGTGTCCTGATCGCCGAACCTGCCGATGCGCCCGCTGAACCCGCGTTTGATGATATGTTGTCGTATATTCTGGCGCAGCCGGCCGAACCTCTTGCGCTACCGGCGGCCGAACCGGCTATCGAAATTAACGGGCAATCCTTCTGGTTACCGCGTGCCTTACGCCATATCGGCCGGCAGAACTGGCAGCAGATGGGAGATATCGGTCGCAGCCGTTTGCTGCTGGACGAAGCGTCGTCCGGACGGGCCAGTCTGATGTTCCTTTCCGCAGGCGCATCCGTGCCACAGCATACACATAAGGGGATGGAACTGACTCTGCCCATCAGCGGTGCTTTCCGGGATGAGCTGGGGGAATATATTCCGGGTGACTTCATCCTGCGGGACAGTCGCATTGCCCATCAGCCGCGTTCGAAAGAAGGTTGTCTCTGTTTTGCCCTGCTGGATGCGCCGGTGCAATTTACCCAGGGTCTGCCACGGATCCTGAATAACTTTGGTGATTTGCTGTACTAAAGCAGTTGCCGCATCAGTTGCCGTAACCAGATCACGGACGGATGTTCCCCCTGCGCCGGATGCCAGACACAGTTTAAATGGTAGCAGGGCATATCATCCGGCAGTGAAACCATACGAAGAGGCCAGTTGCCCGCCAGCATACTGGCCACTTTTTTGGGTAGCACCAGCAGATGATCGGTCTGACTGACAATGGCCGCTGCAGAAAGATAACTCTGGCTGTTGGCCGATATGCGGCGCTGCAGACCATGACGGGCCAGATACCGATCCACCATCGATTCGCGCGTACCGAGCGGTGAGTGAAACACATGAGGCAGGGCGATCAGCTGTGCCAGATCCAGTTTTTCTCCGGCCAGTGAATTATCCCGTTGTACCAGCCCGGCCAGTGGCTCCTGCAGCCAGGTTTCCCGGCACAGATAGCGCGGCACATCCATATACTCATCAAAGCCCAGGACCAGATCGATCTCGCCATTCGCCAGTTCAGCTTCCGGTAACTGATCACGCAGGATGGCAATTTCGATCTGGATCTGCGGGGCAATTTCTTTTAACCGGCGGATCAGCGGCGGGATCAGCACACACTCCACATAGTCGGTGGTGCTGATGACAAACCGGCGCGCGGAATGCTGCGGCTCAAACTCTTCCATCTCTCCCAGTTGCTGCTCCAGCAGATGCAATGCCTGCTGTACTCCGGCATGCAGTTTCAGCGCTCTGGCGGTGGGTTGCATACCTTGCGGCGTTTTCACCAGCAGCGGATCGGCAAACTGCTCGCGCAAGCGGTTCAGGGCATGGCTCATCGCCGGCTGGCTGATATAGAGCTGCTCGGCGGCGCGGGTAACATGACGACAGGTCATCAAAGCGTCAAACGCCAGTAATAGATTGAGATCGAGCTGGTGGAGTTTCATGGATTATTCATTTCATTTATCACTGAATAAATATAATTCATTTGATGGATGATGGTGCATCTTTCTAAACTGCGGCTCAGAAAATTTAAGCTATACCTAATACCGGACTGACGGAGAAATCCGCCGGACACACTTTCGTAGTTCAGATACGCTTTCACACAGAAGGAGCTTGTTATGGCATTAGTAACTGTGGCCGCCACGCAGATGGCATGCAGCTGGGATATCGACGGCAACGTCGCGCGCGCAGAAAAATTGGTGCGTGAAGCTGCCGCCAAGGGCGCGCAGATCATCCTGATCCAGGAACTGTTCCAGACGCCTTATTTCTGTATCGATCAGAGTCCGGAACATTTCGATCTGGCACAAACACTGGAAGAAAGCCCGCTGATCCAACATTTTTCGGCACTGGCGAAAGAGCTGGATGTGGTACTGCCACTGTCGTTTTTCGAACGTGCCGGTAATGCGCACTACAACTCGCTGGTGATGATCGATGCCGACGGTGAAGTGCTGGATGTGTATCGCAAGACCCATATTCCGAACGGCCCGGCTTATCAGGAAAAACAATTCTTCACCCCGGGTGATACCGGCTTCATCGTCTGGGAAACCAAATACGCCAATGTTGGTGTCGGTATCTGCTGGGATCAGTGGTTCCCGGAAACGGCCCGCAGTCTGGCACTGCTCGGTGCGGACGTGATTTTCTTCCCGACCGCGATCGGTTCTGAACCGGCTTATCCGGAAATTGATTCACAGCCACACTGGACTCGCGTACAGCAGGGCCACGCCGCGGCCAACATCATTCCGGTGATTGCCTCTAACCGTATCGGCACTGAAAAGAGCAAGTTTGTGGAAGGTCTGGAAATGACATTCTACGGCTCTTCATTCATCGCTGATCAGACCGGTGCACTGGTGCAACAGGCGGATAAAACCAGCGAATGCGTACTGGTGCATACCTTTGATCTGGATGCGATCCGCAAACAGCGTATCAGCTGGGGTCTGTTCCGCGATCGCCGCCCGGCGATGTACGGCACCATCATGACTTCTGATGGCGAAACCTCCTGGTAATCAGCGGTAATCAAGGACATCAGAATATGACAATTAAGACAGTAACCGGCCTGCCGAAGCAGGACGGTTTTTTTATGCCGGCCGAGTGGGCTCCACAGCAGGCTGTGTGGATGATTTGGCCATTTCGCCCCGATAACTGGCGTGAAGCCGGCAAGTTTGCCCAAGCCACGTTTGCCAAGGTCGCCGAAGCGATTGGTGGTGCGACGCCGGTATATATGGCGGTGCCGGAACAGTTTATGGCACAGGCGAAAACCATCATGCCGGCGGCCGTGAAACTGATTCCCATGAATTCTGACGACTGCTGGGCGCGGGATACCGGGCCGACGGTGGTGATCAACGGTAACGGTGAATGCCGTGGCATCGACTGGGGCTTCAATGCCTGGGGCGGTCATCATGGCGGACTTTATTTCCCATGGGATCAGGACGAGCTGGTGGCGCGACAGATGCTGGAAGTACACGGTTTCGATCGTTATGCAGCGCCACTGATTCTGGAAGGCGGCTCGATCCATGTCGATGGCGAAGGCACCTGCATGACCACGGCGGAATGTCTGCTGAATAAAAACCGCAATCCGCATCTTTCCAAAGAACAGATTGAAGCCTATCTGCGCGATTATCTGAACGTCAGTGCCTTTATCTGGCTGGAAGAGGGCGTGTATATGGATGAGACCGATGGTCATATCGATAACATGTGCTGCTTTGCCCGTCCGGGTGAAGTGCTCCTGCACTGGACGGACGATGAAAATGATCCGCAGTATGCGCGTTCACAGGCGGCGTACAAGGTACTGTCAGAAACGGTCGATGCCAAAGGGCGTAAGCTGAAAATCTGGAAACTGCCGCAGCCGGGTCCGCTGTACTGCACGGAAGAAGAATCTGCGGGTGTGGTGGATGGTTCCGGTGTGCCGCGCGATGCCGGTGGCCGTCTGGCAGGATCTTACGTGAACTTCCTGATCACTAATGACCGGATTGTCTATCCACTGCTCGATCCGAAAACGGATGATGAAGCTAAAGCAATTCTGCAGCAGATCTTCCCGGAACATACCGTGGTCGGTGTACCTGCCCGCGAGATCCTGCTCGGTGGCGGCAACATTCACTGCATTACCCAGCAGATCCCGCAAGGTTAATACCATGAAGGCACGAATATTCGTGCCTTCTGTTTTTCCTGTGTCAGGTTACTTCTCGGTGTCTTCCATCTGAGCCCGCAACAACTGTTCAAATTGATCGGCCGGCACCGGCGGGCTCACCAGATAGCCCTGATAGCAGTCGCACCCTTGCTCTTTCAGGAAGGCCAGTTGTTCTTCGGTTTCAACCCCTTCCGCCAGCACTTTCAGGCGCAAGGTATGCGCCATGGCGACAATGGCGGCAGCGATTTCCATATCGTCTTTCTGGTGCGGAATATCCTCGACGAAACTCTTGTCGATTTTCAGTACATCCAGCGGGAATCGCTTGAGATAAGCCAATGAGGAGTATCCCGTTCCGAAATCATCAATTGCCAGCCGGATACCATATTTCCGTAAGGCATTTAATGTTTCCACCGCCTCATTTTCATGGGTCATCAGGGCGCTTTCTGTCAGCTCCAGCTCCAGCAGCGAGGCCGGATAGCCAGTCTGCTCCAGCGCATTGAAAACAGATTCCAGAATATGACTGTTGCGGAACTGTGCCGGAGAGATATTCACGGCCAGATTAATGGCAGGCAGTCCTTTTTGTTGCCATTCCTTGCCCTGACGACAGGTTTCCAGCAAAACCCATTCACCGAGTTGCTTAATCAGCCCGGTTTCTTCTGCCACCGGGATAAACCGGGCCGGCGAGATCAGGCCATGCACCGGATCCTGCCAGCGAACCAGTGCTTCGGCACCAATAATCCGGTTAGTGCTGATATCTATCTGTGGCTGGAAATAGATACGTAACTCATTTTGTCTGAGCGCCCGCTGCAGGCGTACTTCCAGATCCAGTCGTTGTTCTGCTGCCCGGGTCAGTTCATCGGAGAAATAACGGAAACAGCTGCGGCCATGGGCTTTCGCCCGGTACATGGCCGCATCGGCCTGCTGCAGCAGTTCCTTGGGTGTCTGGCCGTGTTCCGGATAGAGGCTGATCCCAATGCTGGCACTGATGATGACTTCTCTGCCATTGGGTAAATGGAAGGGATCTTTCAGCAATTGCAGTATGTCTTCCGAAAGATGTTCCACATCGTGCAGAGCAGGGTTTCCCTCAATTAATACCGTGAACTCATCGCCGCCCAGACGACAAATGGTGTCCGAGGTCCGGACACGCTGACGTAATCGCCCGGCGACCTCCTGCAATAACGCATCACCAATCGGATGACCAAAACTGTCATTGACGTCCTTAAACCGATCCAGATCCAGCATCAGCAGGGCAAGCCGGTGATGATTCCTGACCGCCAGATCGATGGCATGGGTGAGATTAATCGTCAGCAGTGCTCGGTTGGGTAACTGCGTCAATGGATCATGGTGCGCCAGATGTGCAAGTTTGGCCTCGCTGGCTTTGAGCTTGCTGATATCGCTGTAAACACTGACGTAATGCGTCAATTGTTGCTTGTCATTTCTGACGGCGCTGATGCTGCAGATAAGGGGAATGACCTGGTGGTCTTTTCGACGGTTCCAGAGCTCCCCCCGCCAGAAACCGGAGGTATTAAGCGCATTCCAGATATTCTGATAAAACGCGTCTGTATGCTTGCCTGACTTGAAGATAACGGGGGTTGTTCCCTGTAATTCCTGCTGGGAAAAACCAAACAATTCGACAAAAGCCGGGTTGACTCTGGTGATCCGGGCATTTTTATCCGTGATCATGATGCCTTCACGCGTGTTATCAAACACCGTGGCAGATTGTCTTAAGATCGCTTCATTTTCTTTTTGTGCGGAAATATCTTCAATGACGGAAATGACAAACGCAATATTCCGCTCCGCAGTTCTGACACAACGGGTATCGACATTCACATAAATCAGTCGCCCGTCTTTGCGCCTCAGCTGTTTTTCGCAGCGGTAGCCATCGCAAAGATCCTGGGTCATCTGATACATTGCCGTGATGTCCGCTTCCTGATATTCGTCCGCAGTCAGTGACAGCAATGTCTGTTCTGTCATTTCACTGTGACTGTAGCCCAGTAACTCGCTTAGCTGATGGTTGTACCGGATCCAGTGGCCTGTCTGTCCGTGTGTAATGGCCATACCGAACAATGGCAATTCAAAGAAGTGCCTGAGCAAGCGATCTTTTTCACTGGTTTGCCGCTGCAGTTCCAGCTGGTTGGTGTATTGCTGTTGTCGCCACAGTAGCGTCACGACAAAGATGACCAGCAGGCCGGCGAAGAATACGACCAGTGTGATCCAGTAGACGAGATTATGCAGCGGCGCATAGATCTCGGCCCGATCCTGCTGAACCAGAATATGCCAGCCGGAATACCTGACGGGAATGTAACCGGCAACCACATCGGTTGCGTCTGCATTTTTTCCTTCCAAAATTCCTGCTTGATCACGGAGTGCCTGTTTCAGCAGCGAGAGTGTTGCAGTTTTGAACCAGCGGGTGGTGGCCTGGGTCCGTTCTGCGTCATTGGCCGGCAGCGCGATATACGATAACCATTCGGCATGCGGTTGCAGCAGATAGATTAGGCCGGTTTGCGTGGCGCCGGGCCAGTTTTGTATCAGTGATAACAGATTGGCCTGCAGATCCTGACTCATGATCAGCGTGCCAATACGTTCATCGCTCCGGGTATCGATGAGTGGTACCTGTATATCCAGGTAAACCCGGTTATTTTCGTCCCAGTACCAGCTGGTCTTTAATGAGCCGACTCCGAGCTGATGATCGTGCGGCCCTGGCGAAGGGTGAGAATGGGCGTCAATCACGGTTTTATGCACCGGGACATGGCCAATAATAAATCGTGGCGCATTCTGCTTATCAAGCAATAACAGCGATTGGTAATGTTTGTTGCGGGCCAATAGTGCCAGTGGATTCCGGATGGCTTCGTTGGCGGCATGGCCTCCGGCATTGATTAATGCTACCGCTTGGGTGAAAGCTTGATCACTTTGCATCATCAGGCCATCGGCCAGACGCTCCTGCAACCAGGTTTCAATCTGTTCCGCTTTTACTTTAGCCAGCGTATTCAAGGTATTGTGGCTGTCTTGCCTGATTTGTTGACCATGAATGCCATACAACAGTACCGGAATTAACGGCATCAGTAATATCTGGAAAGCAAACAGCCAGTATAACCGGCGTGAGGAGGTCTGCTGTTTCTGATTGGTTGTTTTGCGCTGCTGCCAATTCAGCATCAGATAAAGCAGAAAGCTGGTCAGGGCAACAAACAGAAAACCTTTGACGATAGAAAGGAAAGTCAGCCACTCGCGATCGCTGATCAACCAGGCGAGCAGTTTGTCGGACACAGCAATCCAGAGTGCGGCAAACAAGGCGTAATACAACACGATGCTTGCCGACGTGAACTCCCGTGATCGCGTATTCTGGTTCTTTTTCATGTCCGACTCAACCTGCCACCTCAAGCGGATCTACATCCAGATGCCAGCGTAACGAATGATGAATGGGTAACGTATCAATCGCCGGCAGTAACTGTCGCAGATAATGCTGCAGATGCATCCGCTGGGGACTCTGCAGCATCAGCAACATCCGATAGCGTCCGGCCCGTCGTTCCATCACCGGGCTGAGCGGTCCCAGCAATTGCAGATCCGGTGCACCGTAGTGATGGCAGATTTGCGCTGCCTGCTGCATGAAAAGCGCCAGTGGTTCCCGTGATGGCGCATCCGCCCGTAATACGGCCTGATAGCTGAATGGCGGCAGTGTCAGCGCCCGCCGTTCCTGCAGACAGGTCCGGGCAAAATGGGGATATCCATTGTTCAGCAGGTCCTGCAGCAAGGCATGTTCCGGATGATGTGTCTGCAGCACGACCATCCCGGGTTTACTGGCACGTCCGGCCCGGCCGGCGACCTGGACATAGAGCTGAGCCAGCCGTTCTGTCGCCCGGAAATCAGACGCAAACAGCGCGCCGTCCACATCCAGAATCCCGACTAGGGTCACATCCGGAAAATGGTGACCTTTGGCCAGCATCTGTGTGCCGAGCAGGATCTGATATTCCTGTTGCCGGATGGCGTTGAGATGCGCCTCCAGTTCACCTTTGCGCCGGGTGTTATCCCGATCGATCCGGATCGTTTTGTAAGCCGGAAAACGCTGCTGCAGAAATTGCGCCAGCTGTTCCGTACCGACCCCGGAGCTGACCAGATTCCGGCTGTGACATTCCGGGCATTGATGTGGTACCGGGCGCATGTCATCACAGTGATGGCAGTGTAATCGCCGATCCTGCTGATGCCAGGTATAAAAGGCATCGCAGTGCGGACAGGCCGCTACCCAGCCGCAATCATGACACAGCAGGGCGGGCGCATACCCCCGGCGATTCAGAAACAGCATGACCTGATTGCCGGCTGCCAGCTGTTCGTCCATCAGTTGCAGCAATTGCGGCGCGATGCCGGCCTGCAGCGGCAAATGTTTGACATCCAGCAGATGCTGTTGCGCGGCCTGGGCGCCACCGGCCCGCCGGGTCATCTGCAGATGGTGGTAGCGGCCTTGCAGCGCGTTATGCAGGCTTTCCAGCGAGGGCGTAGCCGAACCCAGCACGATAGGGATCTGTTCCCGTTGTGCCCGCATGATGGCCAGGTCGCGGCCGTGATAACGGAAGCCCTCCTGCTGTTTAAACGAAGAATCATGTTCTTCATCCACGACGATCAGGCCCAGTGATTTAAAGGGCGTAAAAATGGCGGAACGGGTACCGATCAGAATGGCTGCTTCACCGGCTCTGCAGGCCAGCCAGGTATCCAGCCGCTCCCGGTCATTCATCCCGGAATGCAGTGTTAATATAGGCGCATGAAACCGGCGGCGGAAGCGGCGTAATAACTGCGGTGTCAACCCGATTTCCGGTACCAGTACCAACACCTGCTGCCCCTGGGCCAGCCGGGTGCGTATCAGTTGCAGATAAATTTCGGTTTTACCGGAACCTGTCACGCCCTCCAGCAGAAAAGGACGATAATCATCGCTGTGACTGATTGCGGCCAGCACTGCCGCCTGCTCCGTATTCAGATAGGGTGCATCGTCTTCATGCAGTAACAGGTGATCCAGCCATTCCCGGGTCTGCAGATGCAGATCAAACGGTTTTATCAGCGCTTTAGCCGCCAGCTGTTTCAATACTGGCGTATCAATGCCCTGTTCCCGTAATTCGGCGGCAGGTAACGGCCCATCCTGTAGCAGTTGCAGAGCCTGCTGCTGACGGGGCGCCCGTTTCAGCGTTGTGATTGCCTCTTCTATTACAGCGTTTAGCTGCCAGCACGGGATCGGTTTACGTTCAGCCGCTTCCCCCTGACGTAATAACACCGGCAGGGCATGATGCAGCACTTCACCCACAGGATGGTGATAATAATCCGCCGCCCACAGTAACAACTTCCACAATGCGGGCGGAAACAGCGGCGTTGTGTCTAAATGCCGTGAGATTGATTTTAGTTTGGATAATGCCAGCTCGCTTTCCGTCGGGTGGGCGACCACAATCCCTACTAATTGCTGTTTGCCGAAGGGCACAAGTACACGACAGCCAACCGGCGGTAATGGCTGAGAAGCAAGGTAGTCGAAGCGGCGATAAAGCGGTACCGGCAATGCGACCTGAATAAGTGTTAATGATTCGGGCACGGATGTCTGTTTTTTCTGCGCATATACTTGCGGGGGTAAGGCCTATCCTATATCATTCTGACCCTTGAAAATATCCGTTTAATGTTTCGTGTGGTGTCTGGCTTCGGGTCAGATGGCGACACGGCCTGAATCAGAGGTTTCCCATGAAAGAAGGTATTCACCCAGACTACCACGAAATCACTGCAAAGTGCTCTTGTGGTCACGTGTTCGTAACCCGTTCAACCGGTAAAGACCTGAACCTGGACGTATGTTCAGAATGTCACCCGTTCTACACCGGTAAACAGAAAGTTCTGGACACTGGTGGTCGTATCGACCGCTTCAAAAAACGCTTCAACGTACTGGGCGGCAAGAACTAATCTTCCCTCTGTTCAATGCGTTTTCAAGCAAAGCCAGCCTTCGGGTTGGCTTTGTGCTTTTCTGGCGTATAAATATTTTCATTAAAGACTCGAACAGCCCTTGTGATTGGTGTTTGCTGATTTATGATCACAGCGATTTAACCATGACTGGTTATGTAATTTCTGTTCAGGGAGTCTTTATGTCCGCCGACCTTCGTCAAGCCGCTCTTGATTATCACGCTAATCCTGTTCCTGGCAAAATCGCTGTTGCTCTGACCAAACCGGCTGAAACAGCCGATGACCTGTCTCTGGCTTACAGCCCTGGCGTTGCCGAACCGGTGCGTGAAATTGCAGCGAATCCGGCGGATGCCTATCGCTATACTTCCAAAGCCAATCTGGTTGCGGTGATCACAAATGGTACAGCTATTCTGGGATTGGGAAATCTGGGTCCGCTGGCGTCCAAACCCGTGATGGAAGGCAAGGCACTGCTGTTCAAGCGTTTTGCCGGTATTGATGCAATCGACATTGAAGTAAAACATACCGACAGTGCCGATTTTATCCGTACTGTCGCGAATATTGCCGATACCTTCGGCGGTATCAATCTGGAAGATATCAAGGCACCGGAATGTTTTGAAATTGAAAAAGCACTGATTGAATTGTGTGATATTCCGGTATTCCATGATGATCAGCACGGTACGGCGATTGTGACTGCCGCCGGTATGCTGAACGCTCTCGAAATCCAGGGCAAGCAACTCTCTGATGTGCGCATTGTCTGTATGGGCGCGGGCGCTGCTGCGGTCGCCTGTATGGATCTGCTGATCGTGTGTGGCGCGAAACCGGAAAATATCTACATGCTGGATCGCAAAGGCGTGATCCATTCAGGTCGCTCTGATATCAATGAGCATAAGCGCCGCTTTGTGAATGATTCCGGTCTGAGAACACTGGAACAGGTGATGGATGGCGCGGATGTCTTTGTGGGCGTTTCTGGCCCGGATGTCTTATCTGCCGATCTGGTGAAAACCATGGCGCCGAAACCGGTGATTTTTGCCTGCTCCAATCCGGATCCGGAAATTCGGCCTGAACTGGCAAAAGCAGTACGTGATGATCTGATTATCGGTACTGGCCGTTCGGATTATCCAAATCAGGTCAACAATGTGATCTGTTTTCCGTTCATCTTCCGGGGCGCATTGGATGTGCGCGCCAGCCGCATTAACAGTGCCATGAAACGTGCTGCTGTTGAAGCGATCCGCGGTATTGCCAAGGAGCCGGTACCGGTGGAAGTATTACAGGCCGCCGGTGAAACGGAACTGACGTTCGGTGTGAATTATGTATTGCCGAAACCGATGGATCCTCGCCTGTTACCGCGCGTTGCCCGGGCTGTTGCTATTGCTGCGGAAGAATCCGGTGTTGCCCGTATTCCATTGCCGAACAATTATATGCTGTAAGATTGCAGGCAATCGGATGAAAACACCTCCCTCGGGAGGTGTTTTTGTATGAGCAACAGAAATGGAGCTTTGCAGCCTGGAAACAAGAAAGCCGCCTTGAGCAGGCGGCTTTAGTATGTTTATCCCGGCAGTATGGAAAGATTAGAAATCGTAGCGAACGGCCAGCTGCATATCGTTTTTATAGTCGTATTTGCTGTCGGTATCTTTGTCGTTGATACGGTATTCAGCCGCTACACGCAGGTTTTTGTTGAACTTGTACTGAGCACCCAGGGTGTAGTATTTAACAGTATCTACGTCTTCTTTGCCTGACTGTTCAACGGTCTGGTTGTTATACATAGCCATCAGACCAAAACCATTGATGAAGTCATAGCCTACAGTTGCTTCGATACCGGTGTGATCTTTACCAACACCAACAAAGTCAGTGCCCTGAGCATAGTTCACCGCAGCATAGGTAGCTTTGTCATCATATTTCGCGCCAATTACCCACAGTTTGGCATCGGTGCTTTCACCGTCTTTTTCGTATTTACCAACGTTGTAACCAGTACCGATGCTGAAGTTCATTGGCAGGTTGTAGGCAGCCGCGATACCGTACGCATCGGCACTCTTGCTGTCGTTTGTATTGCCACCAGCTTCTTCTTTGGTGTCGCCATCAAATTTGTAGCTGGCATCCAGCATGAATTCTTTGTTTGCACCGAAAATGCCTGAGTATTTCAGTACGTCAGCCGCACGGCCGGTCGCGTAGGTGTCAGTCGCTACACCCAGTGCTTCGTTACCGTAACCGTCAGTCAGTGACTTATCAGTCCAGTCGCTGATCAGCGACACAGCGCCTTTCTGACGACCGAAAGTGGCCTGACCCCAATTCTCATCTTTCAGACCACCGTAGGCCAGACGGGTACGCAGGTTACCGTCGTTAGAATCAGAGGTGGTAACGGTGTATTCTTCACCGTCAATGGTGATGGTTTCTGTCTTGTCACCAGCCAGCGTTTTCTCACTGTTGCCGATGTTGAATTGTGCTTCGTACACGCCGATGGCTTTGGTTGTGCCGCTGACAACCGCATCACCTTTGGCACCGAAACGAATGAACTGGTTCGCACCGATTTTTTCACTCTTTTCACCTGGGGTGCCCGCTTTCTCTTTGGTACCGAAGAAGTGACCGGCATAAGCACGACCATTCAGATCCAGAGATACTTTTTCATTCTTATAGACTTCAGCAGCGTTGGCTTGGGTTGCAACCAGCAGAGCAATGGCTACAGCAGTTAACTTTTTCATCATCGATCCTTAACTTTTTTTGTGAGGGCCGGGGTGCTCCCGATTTATTCCGAAAGAAAGGTTAGGGTGCATCGATGACGTTTCGGTTACAGCAAAATTAAGCTTTTGTTGATCGTGTTCACAATTTATCCGGCTATGGTTGTATACTCGGCAGTCATACCCAAGTGTGATAAACTCGCGCGCATTGGCTGTAAAGCCACAATTCTGAACGTATCTGATCTGCAGGAACCCCCAATGAGACGTGAACTGGCAATTGAATTTTCCCGTGTAACTGAAGCGGCCGCACTGGCTGGTTATAAGTGGCTGGGTCGTGGTGATAAAAACCTGGCTGATGGTGCTGCCGTTGAAGCGATGCGCTTTGTACTGAACCAGATTGAAATTGATGGCGAGATTGTGATCGGTGAGGGTGAAATCGATGAAGCGCCAATGCTGTATATCGGTGAAAAAGTTGGTTGCGGTGGGGATGGGGTGGATATTGCGGTCGATCCGATTGATGGTACCCGCATGACGGCCATGGGTCAGAACAATGCTGTGGCTGTGCTGGCTGCCGGTGACAAAGGTTCGTTCCTGAAAGCACCAGACATGTATATGGAAAAACTGATCGTTGGCCCGAAAGCCAAAGGGGCTATCGATCTGAATCGCCCACTGGCGGAAAATATCATTGCGGTCGCTCGTGCACTGGATAAGCCATTACATCGTCTGAGTGTTATCACGCTGGCGAAACCACGCCATGAAGCTGCCATCAAAGAAATGCAGGACATGGGCGTGCGTGTGTTTGCGATCCCGGATGGTGATGTTGCCGCATCTATGCTGACCTGCCTGCCAGATAACGAAATCGATATGCTGTATTGCATCGGTGGTGCACCGGAAGGCGTGATCTCCGCTGCGACTGTACGTGCGCTGGATGGTGATATGCAAGGCCGCTTGTTACCTCGCCACCAGGTTAAAGGCGATACACCGGAAAACCGTGAACTGGGTGCACAGGAGATAGCTCGTTGCGAAAAAATGGGTATTGATGTGAATGCGGTTCTCACTCTGCGTGATATGGCGAAAACCGACAACGTGATCGTTTCTGTTACCGGTATTACCAAAGGCGATTTGCTGGAAGGGATTACCAGTGATGGCATGCTGGCTACGACTGAAACCTTGTTGATCCGTGGTAAGTCACGCACTATCCGCCGCATTCATTCCACGCATTACCTGCAGCGTAAAGATCCGCAGATCCAGAAAATTATTTTCTAATCTGAATCAGCATTAAGCCGCTTTAACAAACTGAACACCAGACATCAGCGCTGGTGTTCAGTCAGCAAGATCACAAACCGAGCTTCCACTGATTACCTTCGGCATAAAATCCGGCCTGGCGTAAAAAAGCCTGCAAACCAGCCAGTTCCTGCGCATCGACGTTTCCGAGATCCATGGTGATCTGTTGTTGCCCCTGTGCGATCAGCCAGCGAAGGGTATCCGCCAGCAGATAACGGCCAATACCACGACGACGGGTCAGATCGCGCACCGCGAAATAGCGCAAGTTATCCCCTTCACTAATTGCCAGACCGACCACGCGGTCATTGAACGTTGCCAGATGCCAGTCACCCAAGGCATGGGCAGCGTCGATGGTTAATTGATGGGCAGCTAATAACTTGCCGAGACTGTCCTGCCACAGCGGCAAAACATCATGAGAGTGATGAACGGTTAAGCGCATAAATCTGGTATTCCGATACAAATAAAAGGCAGTGTACCACTAAATAAAAAGCCCCATCATCAGGACGGGGCTTTTTTGCTAATCAGACACAGCTTAGCGAGGTAACAGGCTGGAGCCCATCAGGAATGCATCGACTTCACGAGCACACTGACGGCCTTCACGGATAGCCCATACCACCAGTGACTGACCGCGGCGGATATCGCCGGCAGCATACACTTTAGGTACAGAGGTCGCGTAACAGCCTTCATCTTCGGTGGTTGCTTTCGCATTGCCACGGGCATCTTTTTCCACGCCGAAAGCATCCAGTACTTTCGCCAGCGGGTTGGTAAAGCCCATTGCCAGGAAGACAGCATCCGCTTTCAATTCAAATTCGGAACCTGGAATTTCAACCAGTTTGCCGTCTTTGAATTCAACCTTAACCAGTTTCAGCCCAGTCAGTTTACCGTTTTCACCGATAAACTCTTTGGTAGACACCGCGAACTCACGCACACAGCCTTCTTCGTGAGAAGAAGAGGTACGCAGTTTCAGTGGCCAGTATGGCCAGGTCAGTTCTTTGTTTTCCTGCACTGGCGGCTGTGGCATTACTTCCAGCTGAGTCACAGAAGCAGCACCGTGACGGTTAGAGGTACCCACACAGTCAGAACCGGTATCACCACCACCGATCACCACAACGTGTTTACCTTTCACGTTGATCGGGTTGGCACCGTCACCAGCGACTTCTTTGTTCTGCGGGATCAGGAATTCCAGCGCGAAATGAATACCGTTCAGTTCACGACCCGGAACCGGCAGATCACGTGGGGTTTCAGAACCACCCGCCAGAATGACTGCGTCGAACTCTGCGTCCAGCTGAGCCGGAGTCACAACGGTTGTGGCATCGTTAGCCACGCCCGCAGGCAGGTTGTTGTCCAGCGCAACCAGAGTGCTGGTCTTGAATACCACACCTTCGGCTTCCATTTGTGCAGCACGGCGATCGATGGTGTTTTTATCCAGTTTGAAATCCGGAATACCGTAACGCAGCAGACCACCGACACGGCTGTTCTTTTCAAACACAGTCACATCATGACCCACACGGGCCAGCTGCTGTGCTGCGGCCAGACCTGCTGGGCCTGAACCGACAACCGCGACTTTCTTGCCAGTTTTAACGGCTGCTGGCTGAGGTTTCACCCAACCATTTTCCCATGCGGTATCAATGATGTAGCGCTCAATTGACTTGATGCCAACTGGATCTGCATTGATGCCCAGAGTACAGGCCGCTTCACAAGGGGCCGGACAAATCCGGCCTGTGAATTCTGGGAAGTTGTTGGTGGAGTGCAGCACACGGATCGCCATCTCGGCTTTACCGCGGTACACCAGATCATTCCAGTCAGGAATGATGTTATTCACCGGACAACCGTTGTTACAGAACGGGATACCGCAATCCATGCAGCGTGCGCCCTGGGTAGAGGCTTCCTGTACGGTCAGAGACGGTACAAATTCCCCGTAATGTTTTACACGTTCTTCAACAGGAGCGTAGTGTTCCTTCACGCGTTCAAATTCGAGAAAACCGGTTGGCTTACCCATTACGCAATCTCCTTTTCCTGCGGTGCAGCAGTCATTTCCTTCAGAGCACGGCGATACTCGTTCGGATAAACTTTTACAAACTTACCACGGTAAGCATCCCAGTCAGCCAGAATCGCTTGCGCGCGCGGGCTGCCAGTGTATTTAGCATGTTGTGCTACCAGCGCTTTCAGATGTTCTTCATCGCTCTGGTCGTTGTGCCATGGTTCGGCGGCAGATTGTTCTGCGGTTGGCAGGACTTTCTCCAGGGTCACCATGGACAGGTTGCAACGGGTCGCGAAGGTGTTGTCTTCGTCCAGTACGTAAGCGATACCGCCCGACATACCTGCAGCGAAGTTACGGCCAGTCTGGCCCAGAACAACCACAGTACCGCCAGTCATGTATTCACAACCGTGGTCACCAACGCCTTCAACCACTGCGCTTGCGCCGGAGTTACGGACAGCAAAACGTTCGCCACCCACACCGCTCAGATACGCATGACCAGAAGTCGCACCGTACATGACGGTGTTACCGATGATGGTGTTTTCGTGAGTATTGCCGGTGAAGTTCGCGTTCGGGCGAACGATGATACGACCGCCTGACAGACCTTTACCCACGTAGTCGTTACCTTCACCCACCAGATCCAGTGTCACACCTTTCGCCAGGAAAGCCGCGAAACTCTGACCCGCAGTACCGTTCAGGGTCACATGGATGGTGTCATCCGGCAGACCTGCGCCACCGAAGCGTTTAGCCACTTCACCTGACAGCATGGTACCGACAGTACGGTTGATGTTTTTCACCGGAACTTCGATACGAACGGCTTCGCCTTTTTCCAGTGCTGGCTGAGCCAGTTTGATCAGCTCCTGATCCAGCGCTTTTTCCAGCGCGTGATCCTGAGTACCGGCATGCAGACGTGGTTCATCAGCAGCAACAGCTGGCTGATAGAATACGTTGCTGAAATCCAGACCCTGGGCTTTCCAGTGTTCAACACCGGCACGTTTATCCAGCAGGTCAGAACGACCAATCAGGTCTTCAAAGTTGCGGATACCCATCTCAGCCATCAGTTCACGCACTTCTTCTGCAACGAAGAAGAAGTAGTTCACCACGTGTTCTGGCTGGCCTGAGAAGCGTTTACGCAGTTCAGGATCCTGAGTCGCGACACCAACCGGACAGGTGTTCAGATGGCATTTACGCATCATGATACAGCCTTCAACAACCAGCGGCGCGGTAGCGAAACCGAACTCGTCCGCACCCAGCAGGGCGCCGATGATCACGTCACGGCCGGTCTTGATCTGACCGTCAACCTGAACGCGGATACGACCACGCAGGCGGTTCAGTACCAGAGTCTGCTGCGTTTCAGCCAGACCCAGTTCCCATGGAGAACCAGCGTACTTGATGGATGACAGTGGCGATGCACCGGTACCACCATCGTGACCAGCGATAACCACGTGGTCTGCTTTCGCTTTGGATACACCCGCAGCAACAGTACCCACACCGACTTCAGACACCAGTTTCACCGAAACAGACGCTGACGGGTTGGCGTTTTTCAGATCGTGGATCAGCTGAGCCAAATCTTCGATCGAGTAAATATCGTGGTGTGGCGGCGGAGAAATCAGACCTACACCCGGTACAGAGTGACGCAGGAAGCCGATGTATTCGGAAACCTTGTGACCTGGCAGCTGACCACCTTCACCTGGTTTAGCACCCTGAGCCATCTTGATCTGGATCTGATCAGCGTTCACCAGATATTCGGTAGTGACACCGAAACGACCTGATGCAACCTGCTTGATCGCAGAACGTAAGCTGTCGCCAGCCTGCAGTTCCAGATCGCGTTCGATACGTGATTTGCCGATAATTTCGGACAGCAGTGTTGGCTGGCTGACCGGAATGAAACGGTTCGCGTCTTCACCACCTTCACCGGTGTTGGATTTACCGCCGATACGGTTCATCGCCACAGCCAGCGTAGTGTGTGCTTCGGTAGAGATAGAACCCAGTGACATCGCGCCGGTTGCGAAACGTTTAACGATCTCTTTCGCGGATTCAACTTCTTCCAGCGGAATTGGCTCAGCCGCTTTCTTGATCTCAAACAGACCGCGCAGCGTCAGATGACGTTTAGTCTGGTCGTTGATGATCTTCGCGTACTCTTTATAGCTTTCGTATTTGCCGCTACGGGTAGAGTGCTGCAGCTTGGCGATCGCGTCCGGCGTCCACATGTGATCTTCACCGCGGGTACGGAACGCGTATTCACCACCGGTTTCCAGCATGTTTTCCAGTACCGGATCAGCAGAGAAGGCGCTTTCGTGCATGCGGATTGCTTCTTCCGCGACGTCGAACAGGCCGATACCTTCCACTTTGGATGGTGTGCCGGAGAAGTATTTGTCTACAAAGGCTTTCTTCAGACCAACAGCTTCGAAGATTTGCGCGCCGGTGTAAGACATGTAAGTGGAGATACCCATCTTGGACATGACTTTGCACAGGCCTTTGCCAACAGCTTTAACGAAGTTGGCAACGTATTTCTCTTCTTTCACTGCATCGCCGCCTGCCATTTCACGCAGGGTTTCCATCGCCAGCCATGGGTGGATAGCTTCAGCACCGTAACCACCCAGCAGAGCGAAGTGGTGAGTTTCACGGGCAGAACCGGTTTCCACGACCAGACCGGTGTTGGTACGCAGACCTTTTTTCACCAGGTGCAGATGCACGGTAGAAGTTGCCAGCAGCGCAGGGATAGCGATATGGTCGCGATCAATGCAACGGTCAGAAATCAGCAGGATGTTGGCACCGCCACGTACTGCATCTTCCGCTTCTGCCGCCAGAGAGGCCAGACGGGCTTCAACACCTTCTTTGCCCCACGCCTGTGGGTAGCAGATGCTCAGTTCGTGAGAACGGAATTTGCCGTTGGTGTATTGCTGAATGTTACGGATCTTCTCGATCTTCGCTGCATTCAGGATCGGCTGCGCCACTTCCAGACGGATTGGTGGATTGATGTCAGCATTGTTCAGCAGGTTAGGACGCGGACCAATGAAGGACACCAGCGACATCACCATTTCTTCACGGATCGGGTCGATTGGCGGGTTGGTTACCTGCGCAAACAACTGACGGAAATAGTTGTACAGCGTTTTGTTTTTGCTGGACAGAACCGGTAATGCCGAGTCGTTACCCATGGAGCCGATGGCTTCTTCGCCATTTTCAGCCATAGGTGCCAGCAGCATCTTGGTGTCTTCCATGGTGTAGCCGAACGCCTGCTGGTAATCCAGCATCGATTCTTTCTTGTCGAAAGGCTGTGCTTCACCCGGGATTTCGTCGATATTGATACGAACTTTGCTCAACCACTCACGGTAAGGCTTGGAGTTGGCCAGCGAGTCTTTCAGTTCTTTATCGTCGATGATGCGACCCTGATCCATGTCGATCAGGAACATCTTGCCTGGTTGCAGACGCCATTTTTTCGCGATACGGGAATCTTCGATTGGCAGTACGCCAGACTCGGAAGCCATTACCACGAGGTCATCTTTAGTCACCAGATAACGAGCCGGACGCAGACCGTTACGGTCCAGTGTTGCACCAATCTGACGACCGTCAGTGAACGCAACCGCAGCCGGGCCGTCCCATGGTTCCATCATGGCTGCATGATATTCATAGAATGCGCGACGGTTTTCGTCCATCAGGGAGTGTTTCTCCCACGCTTCCGGAATCATCATCATCACGGCATGCGCCATGGAGTAACCGCCCATGATCAGCAGTTCCAGTGCGTTATCGAAAGACGCAGAGTCTGACTGACCCGGATAAATCAGCGGCCATACCTTGTCCAGATCTGCACCCAGAACCGGCGAGGTCACAGAACGCTCACGGGCACGCATCCAGTTTACGTTACCACGCACGGTGTTGATTTCACCGTTGTGCGCGATCATGCGGAATGGATGTGCCAGATCCCAGGTCGGGAAGGTGTTGGTGGAGAAACGCTGGTGCACCAGTGCCAGTGCTGAATCGCAGCGTGGGTCGGCCAGATCGTTATAGTAAACGCCGACCTGATCTGCCAGCAGCAGACCTTTATAGTTCACGGTACGTGCAGAGAATGACGGCACGTAGAATTCGTAACAGTGTTTGAGTTTCAGAGCACGAATCGCATGGGATGCACGCTTGCGGATAATGTACAGTTTGCGTTCCAGCGCGTCGGTCACCAGTACATCCGGACCACGGGCAACGAAAATCTGACGAATCACCGGTTCTTTGGCTTTTACTGCCGGAGACATTGGCATGTCACGATTGACCGGCACGTCGCGCCAGCCCAGTACGATCTGACCTTCACCGCGAACCGCACGCTCGATTTCTTCCTGGCACGCCAGACGAGACGCCGCTTCCTGCGGCAGGAACACCATACCAACGCCGTACTCGCCGGCAACTGGCAGGTTAATACCTTGCTTGGCCAGTTCCTCGCGATACAGTTGATCAGGGATTTGAATCAGAATACCAGCGCCATCACCTTGCAGCGGATCTGCACCTACTGCGCCACGGTGATCGAGGTTCTTCAGGATCAACAAACCCTGTTCGACAATGCTATGACTTTTTTGACCCTTCATGTGGGCCACAAATCCGACACCGCACGCATCATGTTCGTTTACGGGGTCATACATCCCTTGTCGTTGGGGTACCGCCGGTTCCATCACGTTATTAATCCTCTCTGTAGATACGCGTCCATCCGCAGTCGTTAAAAAAAGCTGGCTTAGGGGGCCAGCTTTATCGTTTTAACTCTGAGGGCTCGTAACCAAAAAATATACTGTGATTTTCGCCCCAATTCAAGGCAATAGAATGGGGTTTCATATGTAGCTATATAGGATAAAATTACTTTTAAATCATAAATATAAGTGCAATCACCAAAATGGTGCGAAAGATTTTTATATCGCACGAACGAATTACATTTCATTGTGAGTATAGATGACATTTCGCATTCTTATGGATAATTATTCTTTATATTTATTTCAATGCGGAGTTAACTACTGTTAAGCACTTCAAATGCATAAATATTCACCTATTTTGTCGGTTTGTAATGATGTAATTAACTTGTAACAAAAATAGGCATTGGTATCCGACATGTGGCTTATTGATCCAGCGTAATATCCATTCATTCTGCAGCTTTATTTACTTCTGTATTACAGACGGGACTTTATATAATAAACGCAGTTCCTGCAGGAAAAGGATGCCGGTTTTTATGTCCCGACGACTACCTCCGCTGAATGCGCTGAAAGCATTCGAAGCTGCTGCCCGCCATCTGAGTTTTACCAAGGCGGCGGAAGAGCTGTTTGTCACGCAGGCTGCGATTAGTCATCAGATTAAAGCGCTGGAAGACTTTCTCGGGCTGAAACTGTTTTTGCGTCGTAACCGCAGTTTGTTACTGACCGAGGAAGGCCAGGGATATTACCAGGACATCCGTTCCATCTTCAGTTCTGTCTGTGAGGCGACGGAACGGCTGATTGCCCGCAGTGCCAAAGGCACGCTGACAGTGACCATGCAGCCGAGTTTTGCCATTCAGTGGCTGGTACCCAGACTGATGCAGTTCAGTCAGCTCCATCCTGAAATTGATGTGCGGATCAAGGCCGTCGATCAGGATGAAGGCACGCTGGTCGATGATGTCGATATTGCCATTTATTATGGCGATGGTCATTGGCCGGAGTTGCAGTTGTATAAACTCCATTCCGAATACCGGATCCCGGTTTGTGCGCCATCATTATTACAGGGAAAGGGTTTGTCAAAACCGGACGATCTGGCCGGGTTTACCTTGTTGCATGATGGCTCGCGTCGTGACTGGTCCCGCTGGTTGCATGATAACGGAATCTCTATTCCGAATGCCGCGCAGGGGCCGATCTTCAGCCATTCGGCGATGGTATTGCAGGCGGCTGTCTTGGGGCAGGGTGTGGCGCTCGGGCATAGCTTGCTGGCCCGTCCGGAAATTCAGGCTGGCCGTCTGGTCTGTCCGTTACCGCAAACCCTGGTCAGTGATAAAGCCTATTATCTGGTGATGACGCCGGGGCATGATTCGCTGGGGAAGGTTGCTGCTTTTCGTGACTGGATCGTAGGCAGGGTGCAGCAGGAAGAGGATGAGTTTAATTCGGCGGTATGATTACATGCTAAAAAAGCAGCATCTTTGTCTGCTTCAGTGTATGGTGTCGCACTTTTCAAGGTGAGTGAGGGGAGAAGCGTAAATGAACCACCTGATGTTCTATTGTCGTCCGGGATTTGAAAAAGATATGGCCGCGGAGATCCAGGATAAGGCAGTGGCACTGGAGTGTTTCGGCTTTTCCCGTGTCGTGGATAACAGCGGTTTTGTGTTGTATGAATGCTATGGCGAATCGGATGCCGAAAAGCTGGCGCGCCGTCTGCCATTCCGCGAACTGATTTTTGCCCGTCAGATGCTGGTGATGTTTAAACAGCTGAGCGGTCTGGATCTGCAAGATCGTATCACTCCAATAGTGGAAGCGTTGGAAGGGATGCCGGAGTTTGGCGAACTGCGGGTCGAAACGGCCGATACCAATGAAGCCAAAGAGCTGTCTACTTTCTGCCGTAAGTTCAGTGTGCCACTGCGTCAGGCGTTGCGGTCCGCCGGTAAGCTGTCCGGGGAAGAGAACGATCGCCGTCCGGTATTGCATCTGTTTTTCCTGAAAAATGACACCGTCTGGCTGGGTTATTCCTATCCGAACAATAATTCGCCTTATCTGATGGGGATCCCGCGTCTGCGTTTTCCGTCTGATGCGCCAAGCCGTTCCACACTGAAACTGGAAGAGGCGTTCTATATGTTCATTCCGGTGGAAGATGATGAATATCGTCTCTGCTCCGGGCTGACAGCGGTGGATCTGGGCGCCAGTCCGGGTGGCTGGACTTATCAGCTGGTCAAGCGTGGCATGATGGTGACCGCAGTGGATAACGGCCCGATGGCTGAAGCACTGATGGAAACCGGTCAGGTAAAACACGTGATGGAAGATGGATTCAAATACCGTCCGACCAAGAAAAATCCGTACTGGCTGGTCTGTGATATGGTGGAAAAACCGGCCCGTATCACGCATCTGATTGCGCAGTGGTTCCGTGACGGATTATGTCAGGAAGCCATTTTCAACCTGAAACTGCCGATGAAAAAACGCTATGCGGAAGTGGAGCATAATCTGGCGGTACTGAAAGAGTGGCTGACGGAGCTCGAGGGTGACTATGTCATTCAGGCAAAACAGCTTTATCATGATCGTGAAGAGATCACTGTGCATGTATATGATGAACGCAAACTGGCGCGTCGTCGTTCCGGTGCATTTAACTGATTACTGATTGTGGTATCTGAATATAAAAAGAGCGACCGGGTGTCGCTCTTTTTGATCGCCCTGTTTATGCCGGTGGCGTGTAGCGCAAATCCTTCAGATTGAATCCCAGCGGGATATCCTCTTTCAACCGTACCAATTCCTGAGCCAGTAAGCAGACGTCACGATACTGCTGTACCAGTTGCAGCTTCTTGTTATTTCCGGCATCAGCCTGCAGTAGCTGGGCTAATGAACCGTATTCCGCTAATAGCTGCTGTGCCGTTTTTTCGCCGACCCCGGGTACGCCTTTGATATTCATGCCACTGATGCCGGTCAAGGCCCAGAAATCGACCAGTTGCGAAGGGAGCAAGCCATACTGTTGCTGCACGAAGGCATGGTCCAGCCAGCGTTTGTTAAAGTAATCGCGGATTTGCAATCCGCTGTCCAGTAGCTGGCAGAACCCTTTGTCGGTAGAAATCAGCGTAACCTGATGGGCATTAGCCACCAGAGGTTTGACCAGAGTGGCGATCAGGTCGTCTGCTTCATCCGTTTCCGAGACGAGTGAATCAATACCAAGACGGAACAGCGAATCCTGCAACTGATGCAGTCCTTGCCGCAATGTCTCCGGCATGGCAGTTCGTCCTTCTTTGTAAGCGGCATACCGGACTTTACGCCAGCCGGGTGTGTCGCTATCAAAGACGGCAATAACATGGGTAGGCGCCGCTTCCTGCAGGATAGTTGCGACTGCCCGCTGCATGGTGATATCAGTGGCGGCCAGCTGTGCGGCGGCATCGTCCGGATGTTGTTTACTCTGAACAGAGTGGATGCGTCGGATCAGATTCAGCGCATCCAGGATTAACAGGTGAGCCATCGTTTACAGCTGGATTTCGTAGCAGGGGACGTAGGTACTGCCCGGGAGTTTCATTCTCTGTTGGGCGATAAAATCCTGCAGCAACTGATCCATCAGCTGCATGATGTCTTTATCCCCGGACAGCTGGAATGGTCCGTGTTCCTCGATGGCTTTGATTCCTTTTTCCTTCACATTTCCGGCTACGATACCGGAGAAAGCCCGGCGCAGGTTGCAGGCCAGTTGCTCCGGCGGCTGCTCCCGGTGCAGATTGAGTTTGGCCATGTTCTCATGGGTCGGCTCAAACGGCAGCTGGAAGTCAGGCTCAATGTGCAGCGCCCAGTTGTATGAGTAGGCATCGCCGATCGCTTTGCGGAAATCCCGGACGTGCGGCATGGAGGTTTTCATTAACTGGCCAACGGCTTCGGTGTCACCGATGATAATTTCATAGTGACGGGCGGCGGCATCGCCGAGTGTCGCCCGCACAAATTTATCCAGTGACTGAAAATAGGCTGCGCTGCTTTTCGGCCCGGTCAGGACAACCGGCAGCGGTTGATGCTGGTTGGCCGGGTTCATCAGAATGCCGAGGATATAGAGCAGTTCCTCTGCAGTACCCACACCACCCGGGAAAATAATGATACCGTGGCCGAGACGCACGAAGGCTTCCAGTCGTTTCTCGATGTCCGGCAGAATAACCAGTTCGGTGACAATCGGGTTCGGCGGTTCGGCCGCAATGATTGAAGGTTCGGACAGCCCGATATAACGACGGGACGGATAGCGCTGGTTGGCGTGTCCGACCGCCGCGCCCTTCATCGGCCCTTCCATGGCGCCCGGGCCACAGCCGGTACAGATGTTCAGCTCCCGCACGCCCAGGTGATAGCCGACTTCCCGCGCATAGTGATATTCATCATCGTTGATCGAGTGGCCACCCCAGCAGACGACGATATTCGGCAGTTCGCCGGTACGCACGGTCTGGGCGTTACGCAGAATGGAAAAGACCAGATTGGTGATATGTGCCGGACTGCTGAGATTGAGGCCAATTTCAGCTT
The DNA here is from genome assembly GCF_014202415.1 of Tolumonas osonensis. Lineage (GTDB taxonomy): Bacteria > Pseudomonadota > Gammaproteobacteria > Enterobacterales > Aeromonadaceae > Tolumonas > Tolumonas osonensis. Next base: position 299,932 of record NZ_JACHGR010000001.1, on the reverse strand, counting down.
CCAGTTTGCTGACATACAGAATGTCGCGCAGTACAGAGAATAGGTGTTCCTGTAAACCACGGATAATTTCACCATCGACAAACGCGGAAGCCGGGGCATTAAACAACTCCAGTTTCACGCCCCGCTCACGGCTGATAATGTTCACGGAAAAGTTCTGATATTTTTCCAGGATCTCTTTCGATGAGTCGGTTTTACTGCCGCTGTTCAGTACGGCCAGGGAGCAATTGCGGTACAGCTGGTAGATTTCACCCGCTGCAGCTTGCTGGAGGTCATCCACTTCCAGCTGGGACAGCAGTGCCATACTACCGACAGGATTTACATAGGTGATCATGGTTATACCCGAGAATTAAAGAGTTATCGTGCCATTCCGTTCGAACTGTTGTTATGTTTTATTTGCCTGCTGCTCTCTGTTCTGCGAAGGAACAAGCAATGCATTCCAGTCGATACTGACATTCTTTTCAGAACAACTGACTTTGACCAATCCTTTGGTGATGGCCTCTATGGTTTTGGTTCTTAATTCGCCGTTAAAAAAGGCAGCCTGTTGATAATCAATGGCAAACAGCTCAACCCAGACATTTTTACCTAATTTGTCTGCCAGTTGCATGGCGCCGGCAAGTGCGATGCCACACACCTCTAATGTCTGGACAGGCTTCAGCGCATTTACGGATTTACTTAAGAAAGGATACTGCACTTTGCCACAAATGACGCGCTCATTGAGCCCATATTTGCGCATAATCACACCCAGGCGATTTTCTATACGCACAATAATTTCATTATGTTGATCAATGGCACTTTCCGGAATGGTGCAGAGCAATAACCGATCCGACAGCAGGAAGTACTGACTCTGTTCCGGCATCCGCTGGCGGATGGAGTGAGAGACTTGCCGGAGAATGGATTGCGCTTTTTTAAGCCCGACCCGGCACTCCAGATCTGTCAGGCCACAGGCCCGAAACAGGAGCATAACGGTTGCCGGAGGCATGCTATGCAGCGCATCCGGTTGCCAGGGCGTTTTACTCTGCCGGCTTAATTCTTTCTGCAACAACAGTGAAGTACCCATATTCGTGATCGGGTCGTAATCAATCAGTTGCTGCATAGTCTGCTTTTCCTGCCGAAACAGGCGCAGTTTACGGATATGCCACAGCAGTGCGATTCCCAGTATGGTCATGATCAGTGCGGCAGTGATGCCGACTTTAAAATACCAGTCTAACGCGCTGTCGAGGCGGTGTTTTTCGTTATCCAGTTCCTGCAGGCGTTGTGATTGATCCAGCCGGGTATAATTGGCAAAGAAGTCACTTTGCGGCGGCTCTTCGGTGGTGGTGGATTCATGCTGGCTGTTGGTAAACAGTTTGTAATTCAGCAAGGCTTTATCGAATTGCTGACTGTTTTCATAGGCAATGGATAACAGACGATACAACTCTGTCTCCAGGCTCTTTTGCTCCGGAATGGGGGTATTCAGCATCTGCTCCAGCAGAACGATGGCCCGGCCAGGGTCTTCCTGTTGCGTATACAGTTCGGCCAGCGATAACAGCGATAAACGTTCGTAGTAAGGCAGATGCTGGCGCTGAAACAATTCGTAAGCCGCCGTCAGGTAGGCCTGGGCTTCATTATAACGATGCAGTTGCTGATAGGTTTTACCAATTTCCAGATGCAGCCGCGCCAGATCCTGAGGACGGGTAGAATGCTGATAAACACCGGAAGCATTGAGCAGTAACGCCAGTGCCAGATTGGTATCCCGGGCTTCCCGTTTCAGTTGTGCCAGATGGATGATGGCATCGGCCTGCCAGCTTTCATTGCCAAGTTGCTGGGTAAGCTCCAGTGCCTGTTCGGCATAGCGGATGGCATTCGCCAGGTCATCTTTTTGCGTAAATAACTGACTGATGCGGGTGGTCAGCTGAAGCTGCAGCGTGAGCTGATAGTTCTTTGCTGCCTGCTCCAGCGTCTCATGATAGGACAGCAGACTGTGTTCATCCTGTCCGGTGAGATGCAGCAGATCCCCTTCCAGCATATCGGCCCATGCGGCCAGTTGCGGGTTCGGGCTGGTCACCAGCAGGGTGCGAACCTGCGACAGCATTTCTTTCGCCAGCTCCGGCAATTGTCGGTGAATCGCCAGTGCACTGTTCAGCAAACCGACATAGACCGGTAACGCACTGTTTGACAGCGAGTCATTTTGCAGCAGGACATTCAGGCGTCGCGAGGCGTGGTGTGCCAGAATCGGTTTGTTGAAGTCCAGCCCCAGAATGATGATCTGACGGTAAAGACTGATACCGGCCAGGTCATCGAAATGCTGACGATTGGCCAGCTGTTCTGCCTCGGTCAATGCGTTCAGTGCTTCGGTAAAGCGTTCCTGCAGGGCATAACAGGAACCGCTGATGAGCAGTGACTGGATCTGTTGCCGGCTGTTCCGCAACAGCATGCGGTCACGTAACCGTTCGGAAGAACTGCTTCTGTTATTTCTGCCGGGCAACAGCGGGTTATCCTGCAACTGCTGCATAGGCTCGGTCAGTTGAATGCAATGTTCCGGATTGGAAACGGCAATCTGCTGTGCCTGCTGTAACGACTCAGAAAGATCAGCCGGATCCAGTTCAGGCACAGGAACACTGAGTCCGTTCAACAGAAAAACCAGAGGCAGTAACGTCATAGATTTATCTTTTCATCCGATCTCTGTTGGTTTCCGCAATCTGATTATGCGCTATATTTCACGGATTATCAGTGAGTTATTGCCGGATCAGTCGCATATTTGCCGGCGCCGTTTCCCAGTTGCTGCGGAACGGGTTGATGTCCAGCCCACCGCGACGAGTATAACGCGCATACACGGTCAGTTTTTCCGGCTGACAATGACGTTGCAGATCCACAAAAATCCGTTCCACGCATTGTTCATGGAATTCATTGTGTTGCCGGAACGAGATCAGATAGCGCAGCATTTTCTCACGGTTGATGCGTGGGCCTTTATAGTGAATGACAACGCTGCCCCAGTCAGGCTGTCCGGTCACCAGACAATTGGATTTCAGCAGATGGCTGTGCAGGGTTTCCTCGACGATCATATTGTGATCGCCGGCCTGTACCAGCCAGTCACTGGAGAAATGGTATTCATCAATGACGATATCCAGATCATCAATGCACTCTCCCGGGAAGGTACTGATATGGTGCGCCGCTTCCGCCAGCGGGTACAAGGTGACCTTGATCGACCCTTCCGCACATTTGCCAAGATCCTGTTCCAGTGTATGCCGCACGGTGGCCAAATCAGCAAACCGGGTCTGGTTAAAGCTGTTCAGATAGAGTTTGAATGATTTGGATTCAATCAGATTGACGCTGCCGGCATCAATCCGGACCTCTCCAACGGCAACTACCGGCTTTCCTTTGCTGTTCAGCCAGGAAAGCTCGTACATCGTCCACAGATCTTCACCGTGGAAGGGCAGGTGACCGGCCAGATTCAGGGCATCCCGGTTTAACTGACGTGGTACCGGCTGCAGCAGTTGCGGGCAATACTCTGCCACATAATCTGTTTTCTGACCCAGCGTCAGGTTGGCTAGCAGCGGGTTATTTTCGTAAGGGGAGGCGTGAGACATGACGGGCTCGCTCAGTTAAAATCGGGATATCTTTAATTGTCGGGAAAAACCGTGACTGATCAAGTTATTTGCGCACTATCTGATGTATTTGCGCGCTGGTTCGCCTACCAGGCGCAGCGGGGGATCCGGGTTTGTTGTCCGGCGGATGAAAACCGGCCTTCTCCCTGTCGTTATGATGTCGAAGATCCTGAACGCTGGAGACCCTGGTCACGTCCGCAGCCTGTTAGCCTGCAAAATATTGCGTCTGCGCTGGAATGCGAATTTCATCCCGCGATTCATGACTATTACGGACATGGATTTGCCGGTCCGGTGACCGCCTCGTTTAAAGGCCTGGCGGTGACACTGGTACAATCCTGGAATGAAGAAGATTTTGAGCGGTTACAGCAGAATCTGGTCGCCCATGTCTTAATGCTGCGCCGGCTCAAGCTACCCATTACCCTGTTTCTGGCGACGGTGCCTGATGAATCACGGGTGATCAGTCTGGATAATGAAACCGGCGAGGTGGTGCTGGAGCAATTGGGTCAGAAAAAACGCTGGGTGCTGGCCGAGTCACTACCGGCCTTCCTGCAGCGGCTTTCCCCTTTACCTCAACCGGCAGTTACCCCAGTTGCTCCAGTAAACTTACCCGCTTAGCGAGCATGGCGACTTGCTGCTGCAACTCATCCACCTGGCGTTGCAGCATTTCCAGCCGGTCAGCGGCTGATTCTTCCTGCGGCGGCACGGCTTCTGCCGCTGTCAGTTCGGTCTGACCGGGAAAACCTAATGATTTATAGGCTTCCGGATTCTGTTTCCAGCGCTGAATGGCGGTGATCAGGGTTGCCATCGGTACTGGCTGGTGCAGTCGCGCCTTAACCAGTGCGGTGCTGGGTGTCTGGCCGTTCGCCGCCAGTTGATTCGCAATGCGGAAGATTTCATCCATCAGAATAGGCTCCGGATATAACGGTGTGTTTAATGTCGTTTCCGGGTAAAAGGAATAACATTGTTGTTATGGTCTGATTTTACCGGCGGGACATCGTGATTCTCATGATTGGCGGGCATGTTGATGACAATGCCATCGGTGCCATTGCTGCGGTTAGTGTTCTGTCCGGCCGGATTTACCCGGAAAACAGGCTGGTGCAGTCCGGTCAGATAGAGTTCCCCTTCTTCTTTGCTTACCCCATCGGCGCTGTATTCAAAAACAAACGCATTCGCTTTCTGTGTTACCTGAGCCAGAAACAAAGGGATACCAAAAGACTGACGGGCGACGCTCAGCAGTTGCAGATTGGCGTTCTGGCAGTAGTGGCGGATCAGACGCTCTGCCAGTTCCGACTGCTGACGACGTTGCCAGGCCTCTGCACCAATCAGGCAGATCACAAAAAACAGCAACAGATCAGTCATGACATCTCTACTCAGTAAAAAACGGCGGTAGTGATATATTAGCCGGAATTTAAGCGTAACAGGAAATCGGTGTGTTATGTCGCGACAAGTTGTGTTTTTGCTGAAAGAGCTGGAGCTGACATTACAGCGTCTGCAGTTATGGCAGGAGGAGATGCCGCCGGAAGAGGCGTTGGCCAGTATCCAGCCGTTTGCCCTGGATACGCTGGAGTTTCACCAGTGGTTACAATTTATTTTTCTGGATCGCATGCGTTTCATGGTGGCGACCGGACAAGCGTTACCTTCGGCGGTCGCGATCTATCCGATGGCAACCGAAGTGTATAAGGAACAACTGGAAAAATATGCGCTTCTGCTGGATGTGCTGGCCCGTCTGGACGAAGAGCTCAGTGGTAAACCGGTTGGTCGTCTGCAATGAAACTGGAAATTCTGTACCAGGATGAACACCTGGTCGCGATTAACAAACCGGCTGGCTTGCTGGTGCACCGCAGCTGGCTGGACAAGGGTGAAACGCAGTTTGCGATGCAGATGACGCGGGATCAGATTGGTCAGCATGTTTATACCGTGCATCGTCTGGATCGTCCGACCTCCGGCATTTTGCTGTTTGCGCTGGATCCGGAGACCGCCCGGTTGCTGACCGAAGCGTTTGCCGGGCACCGGATGCAGAAAGAGTATCTGGCGCTGGTTCGGGGCTGGGCTCCGCTGCAAAAATTTCTCGATTATCCACTGAAAGAAGAGCTGGATCGCATCGCGGATAAATTTGCCGATCAGGACAAAGCGGCACAACCGGCAAAAACGCATATCCGCTGTCTGGGGCGGGTCGAGTTGCCGTTTGCGGTATCGGCGCGTCATCCTAGCAGTCGGTACAGCCTGGTAAAACTGTTACCGCTGACCGGCCGCAAGCATCAGCTACGCCGTCATCTGGCGCACTTACGGCATCCGATTGTCGGTGATACCTCGCACGGTGATGGCAAACATAACCGTTTCTTCCGGGAGCGGTTCTGCTGCGATCGTCTGATGCTGCATCATCATCAGCTTTGTTTCCGTCATCCGCATACAAATGAAATGATGACAATCAAAGCGTCACTGGATGAGCGCTGGCAGCAACGCTTGCAGGAATTTGGCTGGACGACACAGATCTGACCACAAACAAGCACCGCAGCGGGATGTTGCGGTGCTGGATGTGCTAGTGTTATTTGGCCGCCAGAAAACCGATGTCTCTTTCCCGGTAAGGCTCTTCGTCATGCGAGAATTCCCGTTCCGGGAAGGCGGCCAGCGATTCGATCTGGTGCCAGGGAATAAAAATCGCGGCATGATAGACATCCGGCGGCGTGGAGAAGAAGTCCTGTGTCTGCCACTCTTTGTTATCCACCCAGATCCCGGCGTTTTCAACACCCGCCAGGCGGACATAATATTCTGAGCATGCTGGATCGTTCGGCTGGATCAGCGATTGTGCACTTTCCACATAGCCGGGCATGAATTTGACCAGAACGATCTTTCCGACGTATTCAGTCATGAGATGACTCATAATCAACTCCTTGTTCTGTAAAGAATTTATTGGCTGCAAACACGCTGCTTCTTCTTCATCACAGACGACTGATGAGGCGACAAGAACTGATAGCAGGCTCTTCTTAAAGCATAGATTCAGTTAAGGCAGGACGAGAAAAGATTTTTCCGGATCAAAAACGAGGGGAAGGCCAGCTCAGCGGCAAGAAACAAGACCGTCCATGGTGCGGCATGGACGGTCTTGTGTGATTATGCGTGTTGCGCGTGTTTTTTGGCTTCGGTTGCAACTGCCGGGCGCTGTGCCCGAGGCGTGGCATACCAGTAGCCTAAACCCATGAACAGTACGCCGGAGACGGTATTCCCCAGTGTCACCCACAGCAGGTTGTAACCAATTCCGCCCAGGGTGTATTCCGGCGTATGCGCGCCGAACCAGGACAGGGCGAGCAGCGTCATGTTGGCAATCGAGTGTTCGTAGCCGGAGGCAATAAAGGCCAGCAGACACCACCAGATGGCGATGAATTTAGCGGCGCCTTCAACACGCTGACACATCCAGATTGCCAGACAAACCAGCCAGTTACACAGTATGCCCTTGGCGAACAGCACCAGTGCCGGTGCCGTGGTTTTAGCCAGGGCCACTTTGTGTAGCAGACTGCTATCCACCGGCAGGATCTGACCGCCGCCACCCAGATAGAACAGGTAGGCAACCAGTATGGAACCCAGCAGATTGCCGGTCCAGGACTGCGCCAGAATGCCCACCGCCTGAACCGTGTTCAGCCGTCCGGTTTTGATACCGAAAGTCAGAAACATGGTGTGACCGGTGTAGAGCTCCGCACCGGCAATGATCACCAGCGTCAGGGCGATCCCGAAGGTCGCGCCCATTACCAGCGGACGGATCGCCGGATCAACCAGATTGCCCAGGGTGAAAATCAGGATGATGCCCAGACCGACGTAAGCGCCGGCCATCAGGCTGCCAATCCAGAAACTCAGCGGGTTATTGGCCGAGGTGTTTTTGATGCGGCTGGCGACTGCCGCACATTTCTCAATGGTTTCCTGATACATGGTTACACTGACTCCTTCAGCTCGACCCGTCCGTTATTGACCCGTACCGCATAAGCCGGAACGGAGAAGCCGGTATTTTCCAGACAGACGCCGTCTTTGAGGCGGAAGTGCTGTTTTTTCAGCGGGCTGGCGACATACCATTCGTTGTGCAGATCCGCCAGAATGCCACGGGACAGTACGCTGGCCTGATAGAACGGATCCACGTTGTCGATGGCATACACCTGTTCATCCTCCTGCGGACGGAAGATGGCAACCTGATGGGTGCCCAGCAGCGCGCAGACGCCGGTACCGGGAATGATGTCAGTCAGTGCGCAGATATCGGTCCAGCTCATACGGACTCCTCCAGCGAAATGTTGTAAGTCGGAATGCGTTCCTCCGGTTTGGCCGGACGGTGCTGCTGGCGTTCTGCCACAAACTGTACCAGCGGATCAGGCTGAGCACTGTTGATGAAATGACGGAAGCGTAACTGCTGCTGATCGTTATCCAGCGTTTCTTTCCATTCGCAGTGGTACTGTTCGCGGATGAAGGCCATTTCCTGTTCCAGTTCGGCCGCGATCCCCAGCTTGTCATCGATGATGACGGATTTCAGATAATCCAGACCACCTTCGAGGTTATCCAGCCAGCTCGCGGTACGCTGCAGCTTGTCGGCGGTGCGGACATAGAACATCAGGAAACGGTCGATGTAGCGGATCAGGATCTCTTTATCCAGATCGGCTGCCAGCAGATCTGCGTGACGAGGCTTCATCCCGCCGTTGCCGCAGACATACAGGTTCCAGCCTTTATCGGTAGCAATCACGCCGACATCTTTACCCTGCGCTTCGGCACATTCACGGGTACAGCCGGAGACACCGAACTTCATCTTGTGCGGTGAACGGATGCCTTTGTAGCGGTGTTCCAGTTCGACGCCTAAGCCGACGCTGTCCTGCACGCCGTAACGGCACCAGGCGCTGCCGACACAGGTTTTCACCATGCGCAGTGATTTCGCGTAGGCATGACCCGTTTCGAAACCGGCATTGATCAGTCGTTCCCAGATGACCGGCAGATCTTCTTTGCGGGCACCAAACAGGCCGATACGCTGCGCACCGGTGATCTTGGTGTACAGGTCATAATCACGGGCAACTTCCGCCACGGTCATCAGACCTTCCGGTGTCACTTCCCCACCTGGCATACGCGGGATCACGGAGTAGGTACCGTCTTTTTGCATGTTGCCGAGGAAGGTATCGTTGGTGTCCTGCAGCTGGGTGTGCGCGGCTTTCAGTACATATTCGCCCCAGCAGGATGCCAGAATAGAACCGATCGTCGGTTTACAGATTTCACAGCCGTGGCCATGACCGTGTTTGCTTAATACTTCGTCAAAGGTTTTCAGCTGACCGACCTTGATCAGATGGAACAGCTCCTGACGGGAGAAGGCGAAGTGTTCACACAGGTGATTTTTGACTTCGATACCCTGACGGGACAGCTCGGCATTCAGCACCTGCGTGATCAATGGCACGCAGCCACCACAACCGGTACCGGCTTTGGTTTCCGCTTTGATGGCGGCCACGGTATGACAGCCGGCAGCGACTGCTTCGGCGATCCGGCCTTTGGTGACGTCAAAGCAGGAGCAGATCTGCGCGGTTTCGGGTAAAGCATCGACCCCCAGCACCGGTTTGGCACCGGCATGGGCCGGCAGAATGAGTGTGTCCGGATGCGCTGGCAACGGCATATCATTCAGCTTCATCTGTAGCAGGTTGCCATAATCGGTGGTATCACCGACCAGCACCGCACCCAGCAGTTTGGCGCCGTCACCGCTGACGACGATTTTCTTATACACTCCGGCGGCATCGTCCTGATAGACGTAGCTCAGGCAATCCGGTGTACGGCCATGCGCATCACCGATACTGCCCACTTCCACACCCAGCAGCTTAAGCTTGGCGCTCATATCGGCGCCGGTGAAGGCATTGTCGTTGCCTAACAGGTGATCAACGGCGACCTGCGCCATTTTGTAACCGGGCGCAACCAGACCGAAGAAACGGCCATGCCAGGCGGCACATTCGCCAATCGCGTAGATGTGTTCGTCGGCGGTCAGACAGTGATCATTGATTTCGACACCACCGCGTTCCGCAACCGGCAGATCACAGTAACGGGCGAGGGTATCCTGTGGGCGGATGCCGGTTGAGAACACCACCAGATCGACATCCAGCACGCTGCCATCGGCAAAGCGCATCTGATGATGGCCTTCTTTGCCCTGATAGTGAGCAATTTCGCGGGTATTCTTGCTGGTGTGAACGGTGACACCCAGACTTTCGATCTTGCGGCGCAGCATCTCGCCACCCTGGCGATCCAGCTGTTCGGCCATCAGCACTGGCGCAAATTCGATAACGTGCGTTTCCAGTCCCAGCGCTTTCAGGGCGCCAGCCGCTTCCAGGCCGAGCAGACCGCCACCGACAACGACACCGCTTTTGCCTTGTTTCGCGGCTTCGCGGATCGCTTTCAGATCTTCAATGGTGCGATACACAAAACATTCGTGATGCGCACTGCCGGTAATGTTTGGCACCCACGGGTAAGAACCGGTAGCCAGTACCAGCGTGTCATACGGCAGCGTCTGGCCTTTGTTGGTTTCGATAACCTGCTTATTCCGATCAATCAGCTTTACCGCTTCATTCAGGAACAGCTTGATGCCGTGTTTTTCATAGAAACCGGGTTTGACCAGGCTCAACTCTGCGGCAGTATGATGAGAGAAATAGGAAGATAAATGCACACGGTCATAGGCTTCGCGTGGTTCTGCGCCAAATACCGTCACTTCATACTGACTGAGATCTGCTTTATCGACCAGTTCTTCCAGATAACGGTGACCAACCATACCGTTACCGATTACGATAATCCGATGTTTCTGCATGACTTAAAGCTCCAGTTCTAAATCCGAGCCGGCGCGGCTGCTGCACGCCAGAATATACCCTTGCTGCTGCTCTTCTTCGGTCAGGGGGCCGGGTTGTTCACTGATATTCTCGACGTTGCCGCTGACGACTTTGCATTTGCAGGAACCACAGATCCCGGAACGACAAGCACCGATAATAGGTAATTGTAGTGCTTCCAGCGCATCCAACACGGTTTGTTGATTGCTGATCTCGCCGCTGGCGCCAAAGCCAGGTACTTCCAGACGGAACTGCTGGCTGGTGGCGGCTTCTGCAATCAGCGGTGCCGCTGGCGTGAAGGATTCCTTGTGGCTGTTTTCCATTGGGAAACCACGATCCTGAAGCATCTGTTCCAGTGCATCCATATACACAGACGGACCGCACATGAACTGATGACAGTCATTAAGATCCGGCACTAACGCGTTGAATAACTCCGGATTCAGGTAACCCTGATAGCAGGAGAAGGCATCGGTCACGGTATCCAGAACCAGCGATAATCTGAATTGCGGATAAGCGGCCGCCATGGTCATCAGTTCATCACGGAAAATGATATCGTCGGCGTGACGGGCACTGTGCAGGAAATGGATTTCTGTCGTGCAGTTGTTATCCAGTAACCAGCGCGCCATCGACATCATCGGTGTGATCCCGCTGCCGGCGCTGCACAGCAGAATTTTTGGTGCGCTGTAATCGGCGGGCAGGAAGAAGGTACCGGTCGGCGCCTGTGCAGTCAGGGTATCCCCGGCGTGGAAATGATCCAGCAGCCAGTTGGAAACCAGACCATTAGCGACCCGTTTTACGGTGACAGCCAGATCTGCAGAAAGGGAAGGGGATGAAGAAAGCGAGTAAGCACGGCTATGCGTCTGACCATCAATTTCAACGGTCAGCAGCAGAAACTGTCCTGGCAGATAGTTAACAGCCAACGGTTGCAGCGGACGAAAAACCAACGTAACGGCATCGACCGTTTCCTGTCGCCGTTCAACACAGCACAGGGTTTGTGAATTTTGCCAGACAGCGGGTTGGGGGGATTGTGTCATGCATTATTCCTGTCGAGTCAAAGTAATGGCTGAACCGGGCAGAGTGATTCATCGGCATCACTCTGCCAGCGGTTTATTCTCAGGCGGCGAGGATATCCTTCAGATCCTGTTCCACCGTGGTGATGGTTTTCAGATCGAAGTTTTCGCTCAGGAAGTTCAGCAGGTTCGGTGTCAGGAAGCCTGGTACGGATGGTCCGACACGGATACCTTTCACGCCCAGTGACAGCAAGGTCAGCAGGATCACAATCGCTTTCTGTTCAAACCAGGACAGTACCAGAGACAGCGGCAGATCATTGACGCCACATTCAAACGCGTCAGCCAGTGCCAGTGCCAGCTGAATGGCAGAGTAGGCATCGTTACACTGACCCACATCCAGCAGACGCGGGATACCGTTGATGTCACCGAATTCCAGATCGTTGAATTTGAACTTGCCACACGCCAGGGTCAGGATCAGGCTGTCCTGCGGTACCGCTTTCGCCATTTCGGTGTAGTAGCCACGTTCCTGTTTGTCGCCGTCACAGCCACCGATCAGGAAGAAGTGTTTGATATTGCCGGCTTTGACCTGATCGATAACAGCCGGTGCGGCCGCCATCAGCGCGTTACGAGCAAAACCGGTCATGGTGTAGTGCGGGATCTCGGCATAAGGGAAACCTTCCAGCGACTGCGCTTTTTCGATCGCGGTGCTGAAATCGTCACCTTCGATATGGGTCACACCAGGCCAGCCGACGATGCTGCGGGTGAAGATACGATCGCTGTATTTACCGACATTCGGGTTGATGATGCAGTTTGACGTCATGACAACGGCACCCGGGAAGGCGGCAAATTCTTTCTGCTGGTTCTGCCAGGCAGAGCCGTAGTTACCGACCAGATGCGGATATTTTTTGAAAGCCGGGTAAGCGTGTGCCGGCAGCATTTCACCGTGGGTATAAACATTGATGTTTTTACCTTCGGTCTGCTGCAGAATTTTTTCCAGATCATGCAGATCGTGGCCGGAAACCAGAATCGCTTTACCTGCGACCGGCTTCATGTTCACTTTGGTCGGTTCAGGGTGACCGAACGTCTCGGTTTCACCTTTGTCCAGCATCGCCATGACTTTATAGTTCATCTGACCGATCTGCATTGCGCAATCAATCAGTGGCTGCATTTCAGTTGGTTCGGAGCCTAGGAAGGCCATGATCTGATGGTATTCCGCGCCGATGTCATCTTCCTGCTGACCCAGTACACGGGCATGTTCCATATAAGCCGCTGCACCTTTCAGGCCATACAGGCAGAGCAGACGCAGGCCCAGAATATCTTCACCAATAGCTTCTTTATTACGGTTTACTGCAGCGTTTGGTGCCCATGCCAGCAGTTCGGCTTTATCCGCCGTCAGGATCAGTGCTGCCGGGCCAGTCGCTGCTTCCGGTGCTTTACCCGCCAGCAGGCAGGCCGCTTCATAACGGGATTTCAGTGAGTCACGATTCTGTTGCGCTTCGTTGATGAAGGCAATGATACGGGCTGCATCGAAGTTAACGTTGGTCAGGGTAGAGAACAGCGCCTGACAGACATAGGCATCGATATCACGATCAACAATGCCGACAGAACGTGCTTTCACGGCATAATCAGACACGCCTTGCAGCAGATAAATCAGCACATCCTGCAGGTCAGAAACTTCTGCGGTTTTACCGCACATGCCCATGGTATAGCTGCAACCTTTTGCGGTTGGGGTAGAGATAGTCTGTTCACACTGAATACAAAACATTGGAGTTTCCTTGATTTGATTAGCCGATATGGAGATAGCTATATCAAGGTGCGTGCCAATATTTTATGTTATTGATTTATATGGTTTTATTGTATTTTTCATGTTCAGGTGAGATAAAAAGACACAGGGGCGGCCCTGTGTCTTTTTGACTTGGTGTGTCATTTTAACCTGTTTATCTGCCCAGTAACGATACCGGGTTAACAGGACGACCTGCTTTGCGAATTTCAAAGTAAACCCCGGTCGCACCGGTATTGCCGCTGTTCCCTGCGCTGCCTATCACATCGCCGGTATTGACGTGCTGACCGACCTGCTTGTTCAGGCTCTGGTTATTGCCATACAGACTGAGATAACCACGGCCATGGTCGATCACCAATACATTACCGAAACCATCCAGCCAGTCGGCAAATACCACGTCGCCACTGCCAGCCGCTTTCACCGGCGCGCCTTGACCGGTCTTGATCAGGATGCCTTTCCAGGCGACTTCGCCGGTACGATGCTCACCAAATTTGCGAATGACGGTACCTCGAACCGGCCAGCTCATTCGTCCGGATTTACCTAAACCCTGCAGATCATTTTTAGCCAGCCGTGCCGCTTCTTTACGTGCCGCCGCTTCCTGCGATTTGCCTTCCTGCCTGGCCTTTTCTCTGGCTCTGGCTAACGCTTCTTTTTTCTTGCGAATACGTTCGGCTTCGAGACGTTTGCGTTGTTCTTCGATTTTCTGCAGCATGGCTTTTTCAGCCAACTGCAATTTGGTCAGCTGTTGCTGATCCGTTTTCAGTGATTCGTTCAGTTCCTGCGCGGTTTTTTCCCGCTGCTGCTGTTTCTGCTGCAGTGTTAACTGATCCTGTTTCTGAGCATCGATCAGGGAATACAGTTCCTGACTGCTTTCGCTGGTTTCTTTTTTATTTTGTAATAGTTCTGCTTTGGTTGCGTCCAGCCGTTTCAGTATTTTCAGCCTGGCCTGGTTCATATAACCGTAATAGGCCATGGTACGATCGACGGCTGCCGGATCCTGTTGATTCAGCAATAATTTCACATAGTCATGCTGACCCATGCGATAGGCTTCATCGAACTGTTCAGCGAGCAGACGTTCCTGCTGGCGCGACTGTGCTTCCAGTTTGGCGCGCTGTGCTTCCAGTCGTTGGAGTTTACTGCGGACTTTACCGAGCTGACTTTGTGAATTCTGTAACTTCTGATTGGCGGCTGAAATGGCATCTTCATCCGCTTTAAGTTGTTGCTGCAGCGAAGCCAGATCCTTTTTCTGAACCTGTATAGCCTGCTGTTTTTGCTGGATTTGCTCACGCACACTGGATAACTCGGAGTTCTCCGGTGTGGATTTTGCTGCCTGTATGGCGGCGCTAAAAAACAACGCGCCGACCAACAGGCCGACGCGATTGTATTTCATCGGAAACAACTGCTCTGCCCTCATGGGCGAGAATTATTTCAGAACCATCAGTGGCTTACCAGTCATTTCAGCTGGTACTTCCATGCCCATCAGTGTCAGCATGGTCGGTGCCAGATCAGACAGTTTACCACCTTCCAGTGCAGTCGCTTCACGGCCAACATAGATCAGCGGAACTGGCAGGTTGGTGTGCGCAGTGTGCGCCTGACCGGTTTCTTCGTTGGTCATCTGTTCTGCGTTACCGTGGTCAGCGGTGATCAGACACTCGCCACCTACTTCCTGCAGTGCTGCAACTACACGACCGATAGAAGCATCAACCGCTTCACAGGCTTTAACAGCGGCAGCGAAATCACCAGTGTGACCCACCATGTCGCCGTTCGGGTAGTTACAAACGATCACGTCGTATTTACCGCTCTTGATTGCTGCAACCAGTTTGTCGGTCAATTCGCCTGAGCTCATTTCTGGCTGCAGGTCGTAAGTCGCTACTTTCGGGCTGGCGATCAGTTCACGATCTTCACCTGGGAAGCACTGTTCTTCACCACCGTTGAAGAAGAAAGTCACGTGCGCATATTTCTCGGTTTCGGAAATACGCAGCTGGGTTTTGTCATGTTTAGCCAGCCATTCGCCCAGGGTGTTGGTCAGTGCTGTTGGCGGGTAAGCACAGGAAGTTTTGATGTCGGCTGCGTATTCGGTCAGCATCACGAAATCAGCCAGTTTAGGCTGTTTGTTGCGAGCGAAACCAGAGAAGTCGGCATCAGTGAAAGTACGGGTGATTTCACGCGCACGGTCAGCACGGAAGTTCATGAAAATCAGCGAGTCGCCGTCTTCCAGAACGGCTGCTTCTGCGCCGATCACGCTGGCTTTCACGAATTCATCGTTTTCGCCACGCGCGTAAGCTGCCGCCAGGGCTGCGGTTGCATCAGCGTAGTTAGCAAATTCAGATTTGCCTTCGCACAGCAGGTCGTAAGCTTCCTGAACACGTTCCCAACGGTTGTCACGATCCATTGCGTAGTAACGGCCAACCATGGACGCGATGCGGCCTTTACCCAGTTTTTTGAACAGGGCATCGAATTTCTCGATAGATTCCTGCGCTGAACGCGGAGCAACGTCACGACCGTCCAGGAACGCGTGGAAGTACAGCTTGTCAGCACCACGCTGAGCAGCCAGTTCCAGCATACCCATGATATGGTCTTCGTGGCTGTGAACACCACCTGGTGACATCAGACCCATCACGTGAACTGCTTTACCTGCTGCAACTGCAACGTCAACCGCTTTGCACAGTGCTTCGTTTTTGAAGAAATCACCGTCACGGATTTCTTTGGTCACACGGGTCAGTTCCTGATAAACAACACGGCCGGCACCGATGTTGACGTGACCCACTTCAGAGTTACCCATCTGACCGTCTGGCAGACCTACGTCCATACCAGAACCGGAGATCAGGGTATTAGCGTATTTAGCGCACAGAGCATTCAGATTTGGTGTGTTAGCGGCGGCAACGGCGTTACCTTCTTTTTTATCGCTGTAACCCCAACCATCCATGATGATCAGTGCCAGTGGCTTTTTAGCTGTAGACATTGTGTGTGGCCTCTTTTTGGGAATTTACGAAAACAAGTTCGACTGCTTTCAATTCTACAATATCTGTGGGATTAGTCACCTTTTCACCACATTTCACAACGCATTTCACGGAAGGAATTTTCATTGCCGGTGGAATACTGTAAATCTGCCGGTTCGCATGTAATACTGTTGCGATTATTTTTTCAGTGTTGTTGGGAAACAAAGAATGCAGGAATATATTGATTTTGCTATGCGTCACGAGATTCTGGTTCTGGTATGGATCGGTCTGGCGACAGCATTAATTGCCTCCGCCGTAAAGGCAAAATTATCGCCGGTAAAACAGGCCGATAACCAGAGCGCGGTGGCGCTGATAAACAAACAGGACGCGCTGGTGGTCGACGTTCGTACTCAGGACGAATTTGCCCGCGGTCATATCGCCGGTTCTCATCATATTCCGCTGGCGCAGATTGAACAGGGTAATACCACTGAAATCGACAAGCACAAAGAGAAGCCGGTGATTGTTGTCTGTGAAACCGGTGCGCGTGCGGATACGGCCGCAACCAAACTGGTCAAGGCCGGTTTTCAGCAAGTGTATTTATTACGCGGCGGTCTGACCCAGTGGCGTGCCAGTAACTTGCCGGTCACGAAAAAACGTTAATCTCTTTTTTGAAATTACAGCCATCAAACAATGCTAATAAAGGGCAATAAAATGACAGAAGCAGCAAATAATAATCAGGCACAACCCGAATTTCAGATCCAGCGTATCTATATCAAAGATGTTTCTTTCGAAGCACCTAATACCCCTGTTGTATTCCAGAAAGAGTGGAATCCTGAAATCAAGCTGGATATGGATACCCAGACTCAAGTTCTGGGCCAGGACGTCTATGAAGTGGCACTGACACTGACCGTGACCTGCAAACTAGGCGAAGAAACCGCTTTTCTGTGTGAAGTGAAACAGGCGGGTATTTTCACTGCCTCTAATCTGGATGCACAGAATCTGGCGCATTGCCTGGGTGCGTTCTGCCCGAACATTCTGTTCCCTTATGCGCGTGAAACCATCGCCAGCCTGGTTAGCCGTGGTTCATTCCCGCAACTGAACCTGGCTCCGGTTAACTTTGATGCGCTGTTCGCTTCTCATATTGCACAACTGGAAGCTGAGCAGGCAAAAGCAGGCGTTCAGTAATGGATTCATCCGTTGTACTGAGCGTGCTGGGGGCGGGATCTTATGGTACCGCCCTTGCCATTTCGCTGGCCCGTAAAGGTCAGCCAGTCCTGTTATGGGGACATGACCCTCAGGAAGTCGCTCGTCTGCAGCAGGATCGTTGCAATCAGGTATTCCTGCCGGATGTGTCGTTTCCTGATTCGCTGCAGGTCACCAACGATCTGGCCTATGCGGTTGCTGCCAGCCGGGATTTGCTGGTGGTGGTACCGAGTCATGTCTTTGGTGACGTGCTGCAGCGTATTAAACCGTTCCTGCGTGCCGACACCCGCGTGGCATGGGCTACCAAAGGGCTGGAGCCGGAACATGGGCGCTTGCTGGGGGATGTCGCCAAAGAAATCCTGGGCGAACAGACCCCTCTGGCGGTGTTGTCCGGCCCTACTTTTGCGAAGGAACTGGCTGCCGGGATGCCGACCGCGATTGCCATTGCAGGTACAGACGAGCAGTTTACTGCGGATATGTCTGCGCTGATGCATTGCGGTAAATCATTCCGTGTCTATACCAATCCGGATTTCATTGGTTTGCAGATCGGTGGTGCGGTGAAAAACGTGATTGCTATCGGTGCCGGGCTTTCCGATGGTCTGGGATTCGGCGCCAACGCCCGGACAGCGCTGATCACGCGAGGCCTGGCCGAATTACAGCGTCTTGGTTTGTCTCTGGGTGCAGATGCCAAAACCTTCATGGGGATGGCCGGGTTAGGCGATCTGGTACTGACCTGTACCGATAACCAATCCCGTAACCGTCGTTTTGGCCTGGCGTTAGGGCAGGGCAAAACGGTGGAGCTAGCGATGCAGGAAATTGGTCAGGTGGTGGAAGGTTACCGCAATACCAAAGAAGTGCATGCACTGGCTGCCCGTCAGGGCGTCGAGATGCCAATCTGTGAACAGATTTATCAGATCCTGTATCAGGGTAAATCGGCTCAGGAGGCCGCACAGGCGTTACTGGGACGCGATCAGAAAGGCGAATAATCCCCGTTGGCCGGATAAAAATAACGCCAGCATCTGCTGGCGTTATTGTTCTGATTGAAAACAGGGCAGTGATTAGTAGAACGAATGCTCACCACGGGCATGTTCAGTCGCGTCTTTGACGCCGGTCAGTTCACCCGGGAATAACTCGAGTAACTGTTTTTCAATGCCTTCCTTCAGTGTCACGTCGACCATCGAACAACCATTACAGCCGCCACCAAATTGCAGAATAGCCACACCGTCTTCGGTGATGTCAGTCAGGGTCACACGACCACCGTGTGCCGCCAGCGACGGATTAACCTGTGATTGCAGCACATATTCGACGCGTTCAGCCAGCGGTGCATCATCATTCACCTTGCGCATTTTGGCATTAGGTGCCTTCAGGGTCAGCTGCGAGCCCATTTGATCGCTGATGAAATCAATGGCGGCTTCTTCCAGAAAGGGTGCGCTGTTCGGATCGATAATGGCATCAAAGCCATCGAATGACTGACGGATATCTTCCGGCTCGACCGCATCAGGCGGGCAATAGGAAACGCCACACTCTGCATTCGGTGTGCCCGGATTCATTACAAATACGCGGATATTGGTGTTTTCCACCTGCTTTTCCAGCAGTTTACGAAAATGAGCCTGAGCGCTTTCGGAGATCGTGATCATCGCCATCCTCTAATCCTGACTAAATAACTAAGGTATTATCATACGCCCCATTGCGTATATGTCACAACATTTATTCATCGTGCAGCTGAGTCCTGCAGATTGCCCAGACATCGACGCGCTGGCAACCACTTTCTTTCAAAAGATGTACCAATGTTGTGACGGTGACACCGGTCGTGACAACGTCATCCAGCACCGCAACATGCCGGTAGTTGTGCGGACGGATACGAAAAGCATGGTTCAGGTTGGTCAGCCGTAATTCGCGGGACAATCCGGCCTGCACCTGCGTAGCCCGGATTCGTCGCAGCAGACGGGGATGACAGGGGATACCGAGTTGTTTCGATACCGGACGGGCCAATTCCTGCGCCTGATTGTAGCCTCGTTGCCACTGACGTCGCCAGTGCAGCGGAACAGGCAAAATTACCTCGGGTTTCGGTTCATTCGCCGGGTAGAGTTCTGCCAGCATGCGGCCGAACAGTACAGCCGGTAACACCTTATGCTGATATTTCAGCTGATGAATCAGTCCGTTTAACGGGAATTGATAGTCAGCCAGGATATGCAGGAAATCCCAGGCAGGTGGCTGCAGCAGACAGTGTCCGCAGACATCATCTTTGCCGGCCATCGGTGAGCCGCATAACCGGCAATGATGGTCGAGCAATGGCAGTTCTTCGGCACAGCAGTGACACAGTAATGGCCGGGTGGTGGGTTGACGGCAAAACAGGCAAATTCCCTGACAGGCGGGATAAAGGACGGATGAAAAGAAGCGGTGCAGTGTGGTTAACATGATTTACAGAAAGAAATGAACCGGTACGGTTACTGTAATAAAAAGGGCGCCTTACGGCGCCCTGATAAATCTGCGATGAGATTATTAGTTGGTATAAGCACGTTCGCCATGAGAAGTCAGATCCAGACCTTCGCGTTCTGCTTCTACCGGTACACGCAGGCCGACCAGTTTATCGATGATGAAGTAACCAGCGATAGAGACCAGACCAGACCAGATGATGGTGGTGATGACACCGATCGCCTGAACTTTAACCTGTGTTGCGATGGAGTAATCCGGTGCTACTGCGTTGGCAACATAATCCCAGACACCCGTGCCACCCAGATCCGGAGAGGCAAACACGCCTGTCAGGATTGCACCCAGAATACCGCCCACACCGTGTACACCGAATACGTCCAGTGAGTCGTCAACGTTCAGCATGCGTTTCAGACCATGCACACCCCACAGACATACCACACCAGCCAGGCCACCGATCACGATGCCACCCATCACGCCTACGAAACCGGCCGCAGGGGTAATGGCAACCAGACCGGCTACCGCACCGGAAGCCGCACCCAGCATGGATGGTTTACCTTTCAGCGCCCATTCGGCGAAAGTCCAGGTCAGGGTTGCTGCTGCAGTGGCTGCCCAGGTGTTAACCAGCGCCAGTGCTGCCACACCGTTTGCTTCCAGAGAAGAACCGGCGTTGAAACCAAACCAGCCAAACCACAGCAAGGAAGCACCGATCATGGTCATGGTCAGGCTGTGCGGTGCCATGGATTCACGGCCAAAACCAACACGTTTACCCAGGAAGTAGGCACCCACCAGACCTGCGACAGCGGCGTTGATATGAACAACTGTACCACCTGCGAAGTCCAGCGCGCCGTGCTGGAACAACCAGCCCGCTGTTTCACCGGCTTTAGCTGCTGCATCCGCGTCAGTGTAGGCATCAGGACCCGCCCAGTACCACACCATGTGTGCCATCGGGATGTAAGACAGCGTGAACCAGAACACCATGAACAGCAGTACGGCAGAGAAACGGATGCGTTCAGCAAACGCGCCCAGAATCAGACAGCAGGTAATGCAGGCAAACGCCCCCTGGAAAACGACATAAATGAATTCAGAGATGCCGATACCCTTGTTGAAGGTTGCAGCAATAGAATCCGGGGTGATGCCACTCAGGAAGGCTTTATCCAGCGTTCCGAAGAATGCGTTGCCTTCGGTGAAAGCCAGGCTGTAGCCGTAGGTGACCCACAGAACAGTTGCCAGACTGAATACCACCAGCACCTGGATCAGTACAGACAGCATGTTTTTGCTGCGGACCAGGCCACCGTAGAATAAAGCGATGCCGGGAATGGACATCAGAATAACAAAGGTAGCAGAAACCATCAGCCAGGCATTATCGCCTTTATTGACGGTGACTACCGGTGCTGCCGCTGCTTCAGCAGGCGCGGCAGCCGGAACTGCTTCTGCCGCCGGAGCAGCCACCGCAGTCGATGTAGCCGGAGCTGGAGTTGCTTCCTCACTCCATGCCGGTGTTGCCAGCCCGAAAGCCCCCACCAGCGCTAAGATTGCAAACAATCGTTTCATTGTAGATATCTCCCTGATAATACCGTGTCCTGATCTCGACAAGCGGAGGTCTGAGAACTCGTTGGTCGGACGAGGATGTCACTAACCTGATATTTCCTTCGCAGGAATTATGCCAACCTGGATCACATTAAAAATGGCTCAAAATAATCATTCCGGCTTGTGTTACGGGCAAAATGGTGCAGATAGCGCACATCTTTGAGGCGAGGGCCGATTATTGTGTGCTTATTTGGTGCACAAAAAATAAACAGCGATGGCCGGGATTCTGATAAATGGTCGGAATGACATTCGCATCGCTGAGGTAGCCGGGTATCATGCAGCCATATCAGAGGCATAGTTAAGTACTAGCGGGATAATGATGAGTATGTATGTTGAACGGATAGGTTCCGGTCCGGATTTGGTCTTACTGCACGGCTGGGGACTAAATGGTGCAGTCTGGCAGGAGATTGTGCCGTTATTGCAGCCTTATTACCGATTACATCTGGTCGATTTGCCCGGATTTGGCTATAGCCGGGATATCGTTATGCCGGATAACAACCTGCAGGCCTGGAGCGAAACGGTATTAGCTGCGTTGCCGGAGCGTTTTGATTTGCTTGGCTGGTCCATGGGCGGATTAATCGCTTTGCGTATGGCGCTGGATCACCCTGCCCGGATTAACCGTCTGATCCTGACCGGAAGTTCTCCCTGTTTTTTGCAGCAGGAGAGCTGGCCGGGCATTCATCCTGATGTGTTGTCTGGATTTAACCACTCATTGCAACAGAATACGCGCAAGACCATTGAACGCTTTCTGGCTATTCAGTCGATGGGCAGTGAGTCGGTAAAAGAGGATGTCAGAAGGCTGAAAGCCTGGCTGCAACTGCGTCCTGAGGCTGATCCAGTGGCGCTGAGCGCCGGGCTGCATTTGCTGGAATCCGTTGATTTGCGTCCGGAATTATCTTCGCTGCGCTGTCCGGTGCTGGGTTTGTATGGTCGTCTGGATAGTCTGGTGCCTGCGGCCGCGGTGCCCCGGATTGACGCCTTGATGGCCGACAGCCGTGCCGTCATTTTTCCTCAGGCGGCGCATGCGCCGTTTATTTCCCATCCGCAGCTATTTACCGAAGCATTACGGCAATTTCTGGATTAAGAATATCTGCGCGGTACAGGGATCTGTGGCCGGCATAAGCCGGACCACAGATTTCGCTGCATGATTTATTTATTGCGCTTGGCGTTGGCAAAGGCAGCGGCAAACGCGTTATTACCGCTATCCGCCGCCGGCTTGCCATGATGATGGTGATGACGGGATCCTGGTTTGTGGGGTTGCTCATGTGAGGTCTTCGGATGTGCGGCTTTACCTTTTGCCACCTCATCGTCCAGCCGCATGGTCAGCGCGATACGTTTACGCGGAATATCGACTTCCACTACCTTCACTTTCACGATATCACCGGCTTTAACGACGTCCCGCGGATCAGAAATATAGCGGTTGGTCAGCGCGGAAATATGTACCAAACCATCCTGATGCACACCAATATCGACAAAAGCACCAAAATTGGTGACGTTTGTGACAACGCCCTCCAGAATCATATCCGGTTTGAGATCTTTCAGCTCTTCAACCCCTTCGCGGAAGGTGGCGGTTTTGAATTCCGGACGCGGATCACGACCCGGTTTATCCAGTTCCTGAAGAATGTCGGTCACGGTCGGAATACCAAAATGCTCATCGGTATAGTCAGCCGGTTTCAGTGATTTCAGCAAGCTGCTGTTGCCCATCAGTTCGGATACTGGCTTACCCAGTTTACCGATAATTTTCTCCACGACCGGGTAGGCTTCCGGATGCACGGCCGACGCATCCAGCGGATTTTTGCCAGCATGGATACGCAGGAAACCGGCAGACTGCTCATAGGCTTTCGGGCCGAGACGTGCGACTTTCAGCAATTCACGGCGATCACCAAATGCGCCGTTTTCA
Source organism: Tolumonas osonensis (assembly GCF_014202415.1). Lineage (GTDB taxonomy): Bacteria > Pseudomonadota > Gammaproteobacteria > Enterobacterales > Aeromonadaceae > Tolumonas > Tolumonas osonensis. The sequence goes on along the minus strand of NZ_JACHGR010000001.1, from coordinate 276,684 downwards.
TCACGATAGGTCACGATATTCTGTGCCAGCGTTTTGTTTAAACCGGAAACCCGGGTCAGCAGCGGCACCGAGGCGGTATTCACATCCACCCCGACGGCGTTAACACAATCCTCCACCACGGTGTCCAGATTATGGGCCAGCTGATTCTGACTGACGTCATGCTGATATTGGCCGACACCAATCGCTTTCGGTTCGATTTTTACCAGCTCGGCCAGCGGGTCCTGCAACCGGCGGGCAATTGAAACCGCGCCACGTAGCGAGACATCCAGTTGCGGGAATTCCAGCGCGGCCAGTTCCGAAGCCGAGTAGACAGAGGCGCCGGCTTCGCTGACCACCACTTTCTGCGCTTTGCAGGTTGGATGACGATGCAGCATATCCGCGACCAGACGATCCGTTTCCCGCGATGCCGTGCCGTTGCCGATACTGATCAAGCCAACCTTAAATTGTTCACACAGGGCATACAGAATTTCGATCGCCTGATCATACTGACGCTTCGGTTCGAACGGGTAGACGGTGTGTACGGCAACCACCTTGCCAGTTTCATCGACCACAGCGACCTTGACGCCGGTGCGGATCCCCGGATCCAATCCCATGGTGGCTTTCATACCTGCCGGCGCCGCCATCAGCAGGTCTTTCAGATTGCTGGCAAAGACCCGGATGGCCTCGGTTTCCGCCGCATCACGCAGACGGCCAATCAACTCGGTTTCCATCTGCAGGGACAGCTTGATTTTCCAGGTCCAGTTCACCACGCTCTGCAGCCATTTATCGGCCGGACGACCGCGGAATGACAATGCAAAATAACTGGCGATCATCTGTTCACAGGGATGTACATCACCGGTTTGCTCTACCTGCAAGCTCAGCGCCAGAAATCCTTCATTCCGGCCGCGTAACATTGCCAGCGTACGGTGCGACGGCACTTTGGCGATAGGTTCCTGATGATCGAAATAGTCGCTGAACTTGGCGCCTTCCACCTCTTTGCCTTGGATCACCTGTGCCCGGAGTAAAGCCGACTGCCACAGATAGCTACGCAGTTTTTCCAGCAGTCCGGCCTCTTCGGCAAAGCGCTCCATCAGAATGTAACGGGCACCGTCCAGCGCGGCTTTGCTGTCGTTAATCTGATGTTCTGCGTTCAGATATGCCAGTGCTTCCTGTTCAGGATTCAGTTCCGGGTTGTTCAGCAGACTGAGCGCCAGCGGTTCCAGACCCGCTTCAATAGCAATCTGGCCTTTGGTGCGGCGTTTGGGTTTATAGGGAAGGTAGAGATCTTCCAGACGGGTTTTGGTATCGGCAGCCAGAATATCCGCTTTCAGCTCGTCAGTCAGTTTACCCTGTTCACTGATCGAGTTCAGAATCGTCTGACGGCGGTCTTCCAGTTCCCGCAGGTAACTCAAGCGTTGTTCCAGATGACGTAACTGGGTGTCGTCCAGTCCGCCGGTCACTTCTTTACGGTAGCGGGCAATAAACGGAACAGTGGCACCGTCGTCCAGTAACTGTACTGCAGCGGTCACCTGTTCAGTGCTGGCATTCAGTTCGCCGGCAATGATCTGATTAATGGAAGGCATGTTTGTCCTCGTGTTAAACGCCGTTATTCTTCAGAAAACGGTTGATATTGTATTTTATTGATATACCACTCTTTTTCGCCCGATGGCGTGAGTACCCGCACTTCATCATCGACTTGTTTACCTATCAGAGCCCGGGCCATCGGTGAATCAATGGTGATGTAGTTATTTTTGGTATCAATTTCGTCCGTGCCGACAATGCGGTAACGCACTATCTCTTCCTGGTCGTTTTCAAGCTCGACCCAGGCACCGAAATAGACCTTTCCTTCCTGCTGCGGGGAATACTCCACGATCTTGAGGGCATCCAGTCGCTTGGTCAGAAAACGCAGCCGGCGATCAATGGCGCGAAGCTCCCGCTTCCCTTCCTTATATTCCGCATTTTCACTGCGATCACCGAGGGCGGCCGCCTCAGATACGGCCTGAGTAACCTGTGGCCGTTTCACTTTCCACAAATATTTGAGCTCATCTTCGAGCTTTTGCCATCCGGCCCGGGTAATGAGGTTGGTTTTCATTGCCGTCACTCTGACAGAGATAATTCATGTGCTCGCAGCATAAGATGTTTACCTGAAATCGCCAAATATCCGGCGAAAGAGATGTGTAAAAGTGACCGGCTTCGCAAAGTAATAAATATTTATTAAATGGCATTTTGCTGAAAAATCAGCCGGTTCAGTGATGGATGAAAAAAATCTCCTGTTGTTCACCGAGATCCTGGCCGGCTGACCCTTGCAAAGGGTCATAGGCATACTTAAACTTCTTGGGTGGAAAAAAGTGGGATATTGTGGAGTCTGGCTGAGTAAATCCGCCATACCCGCAGGCTGGCAGGATATAACCAAAACAGCAAGGTGCGGCATGCTACGTGGAGCACACGCCATCGCTCTTGATACCAAAGGGCGGTTAGCAGTTCCGACAAAGTACCGAGACTGGCTTCGCGAAGAGTGCGAGGGCCAGCTTGTCTGCACCATTGATATTGCCAATCCCTGCCTGCTGTTGTATCCGCTGTGCGAATGGGAAGAAGTAGAAAAAAAACTGAAATCCCTTTCCAGCATGAATCCGGTCGAACGTCGTTTGCAGCGTTTACTGCTGGGGTACGCATGTGAATGCGAATTGGATAGTAACGGACGCTTGTTGTTATCCGCACCGTTACGTCAGCATGCCGGGCTGGATAAGCAAATCATGTTGGTTGGTCAATTAAATAAATTTGAGATCTGGAGTGAAGCCCGCTGGTTACAGCAAGTAGACGAGGACATTCAGGCATTGCCGGAAATGGACTGGACTACTTCGGATAAGCTGCGCGATTTTTCACTTTAGCACTGGGGATAAAAACGAATGGAACATATCACTGTACTGTTGCAGGAAGCGGTGGACGGGCTGGCTATTCGCCCGGACGGCGTATACGTGGACGGTACATTCGGACGGGGCGGTCATTCCCGTCTGATTCTGCAGCAACTGGGTCCTCAGGGCCGCTTGTATGCTATCGACCGCGATCCTCAGGCGGTTGCCGTTGCTAAAGAGTGGCAGGATCCCCGCTTTGAAATCATTTCCGGCCCGTTCTCTCAGTTACATGACTACATGGCTGAGCGGGGGCTGCTGGGTAAAGTGGACGGGTTACTGCTGGATCTGGGCGTCTCTTCGCCACAATTGGATGAAGCCGAGCGTGGTTTCAGCTTTATGCAGGATGGTCCTCTGGATATGCGCATGGATCCGCTGCACGGTGAAAGTGCTGCGGACTGGCTGGCGTATGCGGATGCTGACGAGATCGCCTGGGTATTACGTACCTATGGTGAAGAACGGTTTGCCAACCGGATCGCCCGGGCCATTGTCGCCGATCGGGTGACGACACCGTATACCCGCACCAGACAACTGGCCGACATGATTTCCCGTGTCGTCCCCATCAAAGAAAAGCATAAACACCCGGCTACCCGCAGTTTTCAGGCTTTGCGTATTCATGTGAATCAGGAACTGAAAGAGATCGAACAAACCCTGCAGGCATCCTTGTCGGTATTGGCACCTGGCGGCCGTCTGGCCGTGATCAGTTTCCATTCGCTGGAAGATCGTCTGGTGAAACAATTTATTCGTCAGCAGGAAAAGGGCGTGCAGCCACCGAGAGGATTACCGATAACAGAAGATCAGATCCGCAAGACGCAGACGCTGCGTTCTGTTGGTAAAGCGATGAAACCCAATGACAGTGAAATTTCAGGCAATGTCCGTTCACGTAGCTCTGTGTTGCGAGTTGCCGAGCGTCTGGGAGACTGAGCATGGATCGCCGGCTGAATCTTGCTTTACTGATCCTGCTGGATCTGAAGCGGCATCTGTTTCAGGTCATTCTGGGATTAGCCATTCTGTGTTCCGCTCTCACCACGATCGTGGTGACAGACGATACACGCACAGTGACGGCTGAACTTAACAAGGTACAGAGTATTACCGATGAGCTGGAAGTGGAATGGCGGCATCTGGTTCTGGAACAAAACGCGCTGGCTGAACATTCGCGTGTATCGGATATTGCCAGAATCAAAATGGCAATGGCCCGACCTAAACCTTTAGAAGAAAAGGTAATTAGTCTGCCATGAGAACAACTGCAAAAAAACATAATAAAAAACAGGATACCGGCGTAGCACAGTGGCGTTTCATGCTACTGCTCGGCTTCATCCTGGTGGGATTTACCGGCCTTGTGGCCCGGACCGCATGGATTCAGATTATTCAGCCTGATCGGCTGCGTCAGGAAGGCGATATGCGTTCCCTGCGGACAACCGCAGATCCGTCTGACCGTGGTATGGTGACGGATCGTAACGGTGAACAGCTGGCTGTATCGGTACCTGTCCAGGCGGTGTGGGCTGACCCGAAAGAAATTCATGCTGCCGATGGTCTGAAAAATACCGCCGCATGGATGGCGCTGGCCGATGTGCTGGGCCTGGATATGCGGAAACTCACCTCCAGTGTTGCTGATCCTAAACGCCGGTTTGTCTATCTGCAGCGTCAGATTACACCGGCGGTTGCTGATTATATTGCAAAATTAAAACTTCCCGGTGTGCATCTGCGACGGGAAACTCGCCGTTATTATCCCAGCGGTGAAATCAGTGCTCATCTGGTGGGTAATACCAATATTGATAGTGCGGGGATTGAAGGGGTTGAACGTGCTTTCAATGACTGGCTGAGCTCCACGCCGGCGGAATATAAGATCCGTAAAGACCGGCAGGGACGGGTGATCGAGAATATTGGTGTTGTCAAAGAGGGTAAAAAAGCCAATAACCTGGTGCTGAGTATTGATCAGCGTCTGCAGTCCATTGCTTACCGTTCACTGAAATACGCTACCGAAATCAACAAGGCAACCTCCGGTTCACTGGTATTGATGGATGTGGTTACCGGGGAAGTACTGGCGATGGTGAATACCCCCTCGTATAACCCGAACAACCGGGAACAATATGAAAGTTTCCGTGCCCGTAACCGTGCGGTAACCGATACTTATGAGCCTGGTTCTACGGTGAAGCCTATCGTCGCCATGAGCGCGCTGGAGCACGGAGTCACCAACTGGAAAGAAGTGATGGACACTCGTCCGTTTTCTATCGGTGGCAAGGTCGTCACCGACAGTCACCGTATGGCTACTGGCGGATTATATGACATTCTCAAATATTCCTCGAACATCGGTATGGCACATCTGGCTCTGCGTATGCAGCCGCATTGGATCACTGGCAAATTTGAAGAATTTGGTCTTGGTCAGGAATCCGGCACCGGCCTGATGGGGGAAAGCTCCGGCATGATCCCGATGCGCAGCCGCTGGTCGAAAATCGAACTGGCCACGCTGGGCTTTGGCTATGGTCTGCGAGTTACGCCATTGCAGCTAACGGCCGCTTATGCCGCTTTAGCCAACAAAGGGATACGCAAGCCGATTTCTATTCTGAAAACCACACAGGCACCCCAGGGGCAAAGAATCATTGATGCTCAGATCGCCGAGCAGGTTATTCATGCACTGGAGGGGGTGGTGGAAGATGGTACCGGCGGAAAAGCGGCCGTGCCGGGTTATCGTGTAGCGGGTAAAACCGGTACTGCCAAAGTCGCGACTGCCGGCGGCTATGGCAAAGACTATGTCGGTACGTTTGCCGGTTTTGCACCGGTCAGCAATCCCCGGTTTGCCATGGTCGTAATTATTAACGAACCTCATGGCAGCGCATATTATGGTGGTTCTGTGGCCGGCCCGACCTTCGCCGAAGTCATGAGTAGTGCCTTGCAGATGTATAACGTACCGCCGGATGCCCTTCCTGATCCTAAGGCTGCTGATATGAATACCGCACAACGCAGCGAGGGAAAGAAAAATGCCACTCGCTCTTGATAAATTACTTGCTGGCCTGAATATACCGGCCCCGGCAATCGAATTATGTGATATCCAGTTGGACACCCGGTTATTAAAACCGGGCTCATTGTTTTTAGCGCTGAAAGGCCATGCTGTGGATGGCCGCCTGTTTATGCAACAGGCGGAACAGCAAGGTGCTGCCGCAATCTTGTTTGATAACACCGACGGCTTTGAACCGCCGGCTCTGAATATTCCCTGCATTGCCGTATCCGGCCTGGCTGAAAAGGTCAGTGAACTGGCGGGGCTGTTCTATGAGACGCCTGCACAGAAGCTGGCACTGGTTGGTGTGACAGGAACCAATGGTAAAAGCACCTGCACGCAATTGATTGCTAACTGGGCCGAACTGCTCGGACAGCGCGGCGGCGTGCTGGGTACACTGGGTAACGGCTTGTTTGGTCAGTTGCGGGCTACCGAGAATACGACCGGAAGTGCGATTTCGATTCAGCAGGAATTGGCGCGGTTTGTAGCTGAAAACGTGGATGTTGCCGCCATGGAGGTCTCCTCTCATGGGCTGGTGCAGCACCGGGTCTCCGCACTGCAATTTGCTGCAGCTGTATTTACCAACCTGAGCCGTGACCATCTGGATTATCATCACACGATGGAAGCGTACGCAGATGCCAAACGCCAGATCTTTAAACAGGCAACACCTGAACACTGCATTCTGAACGCCGATGACGCAACCGCGTGCACTTGGTTAAAGGATATGCCACAAGCTGTCATCTATGCCATTGACCAGCGGCTGCCGAACCATCCCGGACCATTCGTTTATGCCAGCGATGTAAAATATCACCCGCAAGGCATCACTATCAGCATTCACTCTTCGTGGGGGGATGGTGTATTATCTGCGCCCCTCCTGGGAAAGTTTAATGTATCAAATTTACTGGCCGCGTTAGCAGTGATGTTGGTTTTGCAGTACGACTTTGAAACGCTGTGTCAGACGGCCTCCCGCCTGCAGCCTGTTACTGGTCGGATGGAATGTTTCGGTAATCAGGACCAGCCTCTGGTCGTGGTCGATTACGCACATACACCGGATGGTCTGGAAAAAGCATTACAAGCAGCCAGACAGCATTGCCATGGACGTCTCTTCTGTCTGTTTGGCTGTGGTGGTGATCGCGATAAAGGCAAACGACCTCAGATGGCCGCCATTGCAGAGCAATGGGCGGATACCCTGATCCTGACCGACGATAATCCACGCACTGAAGATCCTGCGGCCATTATTGCGGATATGTGTGCCGGTTTGCAGAAACCGGAACGTGTCCATATTGAACATTCCCGTACTGAAGCGCTCCGGCTTGCGCTGGCGCAGGCTGTGCCCGGAGACATTATTTTGCTGGCGGGTAAAGGCCATGAGGATTACCAGATCATCGGTAAAGAAAAACATCATTACAGTGATCGCGAAACAGTCATGCAGCTACTGGGAGTAATGCCATGATACCTATGACGTTAGCACAAATAGCGCAGGTGACCGACGGGCAATTATTGAATTGCTCTGATGCAACGCAAAAGGTTAGCCATATCAGTACAGATACCCGGACAGTTTCTGCGGGAGCTCTGTTTCTGGCGCTGCTGGGTGAGCGCTTTGATGCTCATAAGTTCGTCGATCAGGCCACGACTAAAGGTGCGGTGGCTGCTGTGGTTTCCCGTCCGTTACCTGATAGTGCGATTCCACAGATTCTGGTTGCGGATACCCGTATTGCGCTGGGTCGGATTGCGGCCTGGGTTCGGGCTCAGCTTGATCTGCAGATTGTCGCGATTACCGGCAGTTGCGGCAAAACCACATTAAAAGAGATGTGCGCCGCCATTTTGCAGCAGATTGCACCGGTACTGGCGACCCAGGGTAACCTGAACAATGAAATCGGTGTGCCTCAGACCTTGCTGCGTTTAACCCCCCATGAACGGTATGCTGTCGTCGAACTGGGTGCTAATCATCCCGGCGAGATTGCCTGGACAACATCACTGGTCAAACCGGATGTGGCCGTGATTAATAATGTCGCAGCAGCCCATCTGGCCGGTTTCGGCTCATTGCGTGGTGTCGCTGTGGCAAAAACGGAAATTTTTTCCGGTTTATCGGAGAGTGGTACGGCGGTGATTAATGCGGACAGTGAGTTTTATGACTGGTGGCGTGAAATTTTATCCGTTCGTACGCTGAGTTTTGGTCTAGAAAATCCGAAAGCGGATTTCCGGGCCGAACATATCACGCAGGATGAACAGGGTATTGCCCGTTTTACCCTGATATCCCCATTGGGGCAGACTGAAATTCAGTTACCAATCCCTGGTATACACAATGTCAGCAATGCGCTGGCCGCCGCCGCAGTAACCACTTCACTGGGCGTGTCGCTGGAACAGGTTCAGTCCGGACTGGCGAATATGTTGCCGGTTAAAGGGCGTTTCTGTGTGCAGAAGCTATCTGATGACCTCACCCTGATCGATGATACCTACAATGCCAGTGTCCAGTCGGTTATGGCTGCCATCGACACCTTGTCTGTTATGCCGGGATATCGGGTACTGGCGTTTGGTGATATGGGTGAATTAGGTGCAGACGCAGCCAGTTTGCACCGTCAGATTGGGGAACATGCCCGTCTGAAAAAACTGGATGCAGTGCTGACGGTCGGTGAACTGTCCCGTCATACTGCCGAGGCAGCGGGTGGCCGGCATTTTTCCGATAAGGACAGCCTGAACCAGGCGCTGCAAGAATTAATGCAACAACAACGACCGGTGACGATTCTGGCCAAAGGTGCGCGTAGTGCCCGTATGGAAGACGTAGTCACTTTTGTCAAATCCTGTGAGGAACAAGCATGTTAGTATGGCTGGCGGAGTGGTTAACGCCCCATTTATCTTTTTTCCATGTGGTCTCGTATCTGACCTTCAGAGCCATTATGTCCATTCTGACCGGACTGGGATTTGCGCTCTGGATTGGACCACGTCTGATCCGTCGTCTGCAACTGCTGCAGATTGGGCAGGTCGTGCGTAACGACGGCCCGGAATCGCATTTCAGCAAAGCGGGTACACCGACCATGGGTGGGATCATGATCCTGCTTTCTATCTTTTTGTCGGTAATCCTGTGGGCCCGTCTCAGTAATCCCTATGTCTGGGTGGTGTTGTTTGTCCTGGTCAGCTTCGGCACAATCGGTTTTGTTGATGACTATCGAAAAGTGATCCGCAAAAATCCGGATGGCCTGATTGCCCGCTGGAAATACTTCTGGCAGTCTGCATCTGCACTGGTAGTCGCATTTTTCCTGTATGCAACAGCCACTACCGATGCACAAACCACGCTGGTGGTGCCTTTCTTCAAAGACATCATGCCGCAGTTGGGGTTATTGTTCGTTCTGATGACCTATTTTGTGATCGTGGGTGCCTCCAACGCAGTTAACCTGACCGATGGTCTGGATGGCCTGGCCATCATGCCAACCGTCATGGTCGCCGCTGGCTTTGCCCTGATTGCCTGGGCGACCGGTAACGTCAATTTCGCGAATTATCTGCATATTCCCTATATTGCCAATGCGTCTGAGCTGATGGTGATCTGCACCGCCATTATTGGTGCTGGTCTGGGTTTCCTCTGGTTTAACACCTATCCGGCACAGGTATTCATGGGTGATGTCGGTTCACTGGCGTTGGGTGCAATTCTGGGGATTATTGCCGTCCTGGTCCGTCAGGAATTCCTGCTGTTCATTATGGGCGGCGTCTTTGTCATGGAAACCATGTCGGTCATTTTGCAGGTTGGCTCTTACAAGCTGAGAGGCCAGCGTATCTTCCGCATGGCTCCTATCCACCATCATTATGAATTAAAAGGCTGGCCGGAACCTCGTGTGATTGTCCGTTTCTGGATCATCACGCTGGTATTGGTGTTACTGGGTCTGGTCACTCTGAAACTGAGGTAGTCGCGGATGAAACAGGTTGTAATCATCGGTCTGGGTAAAACAGGTCTTTCCTGTGTGACGTATTTCCGTCAGCGTGGTATTACACCTCTGGTTATGGATACCCGTGACAATCCACCGGGAAAAGAGTCATTACCGGCTGATTGCCGCCTGATTACAGGTCCGCTGGACACTGAAATTCTATGTTCGGCCTCATTGATTGTTGCCAGTCCGGGTATCGCGCTGGCAACGCCGGCATTGCAGGCAGCGCAGGCTGCCGGTGTCGAGATTATCGGTGATATCGAGTTGTTTGCCCGCGAAGCCAAAGCACCGGTGGTCGCGATCACCGGTTCAAACGGTAAAAGCACGGTGACCACCCTGGTTGGTCTGATGGCAGAGCAGGCAGGGTTCCGGGTTGGTGTCGGCGGCAACATCGGCACTCCGGCGCTGGATTTACTGCTGGAACCGGCGGATTTATATGTGCTGGAGTTATCCAGTTTTCAGCTGGAAACCACCTCATCACTGCAACCTGCCGCGGCCACCATTCTGAACCTGAGTGAAGATCATCTGGATCGGTATGATGGTATGGCCGGTTATCTGAAAGCAAAGCAGCGCATTTTTAATCATGCCAGCCACATTGTCATTAACCGTGATGACGCCGCCACCATTCCGCCAGAACAGGCGTACTGGAAAAGTTTTGGTCTGAACAGCGACTCTTATGGCCGTGTTCAGCAGGATGACGGTTTGTGGCTGAGTGTTGATGGCAAACCGGTACTGGCGGTTGCAGAACTCAATATCGTGGGTGCACACAACCAGATGAATGCGCTGGCGGCGATGGCGCTGGCTGATGCAGTCAACATTCCGCAGGCTGCGCAGTTAGCGGTTCTGCATTCCTTTGCGGGTTTGCCTCACCGTTGCCAGTTTGTCCGTGAGGTCAATGGCGTCCGCTGGATTAACGATTCGAAAGCCACCAATGTTGGTTCCACGCTGGCAGCGGTTGCCGGGGTGAGTGAAGGTGTCAAAGGCCGCCTGTGGCTGCTGGCGGGTGGTCAGGGAAAAGGACAGGATTTTTCCCCGTTACAGCCGCTATTAGCGGGTCAGATTTACCGGATGGTTTGCTTTGGTCAGGACGCGGATATTCTGATGAAGCTGGCTGATAATACCCAACGAGTGGCTGATCTGGATGCAGCGGTTCGTTCTGTTGCGGCTGAAGTTCAGCCCGGTGACTGGGTGTTGCTGGCTCCGGCCTGTGCCAGTCTGGATCAGTTCCGTAATTTTGAGCAACGCGGTCAGCGGTTCGCCGATCTGGTGAATGCACTATGAAGCAGTTCTTCCTGACCATGATGCAGGCGGTATGGCGCTGGTTTGTTCCTGCCAGACCGTCTTTTTATGATCGTGGCCTGCTGGCGCTGATGTTTTCTCTGATGGGCATAGGCCTGATGATGGTTGCTTCGGCATCAATCAAAGAAGGACCGGGTGGTGACATGTTTTATTTCACCAAGCGGCATCTGATTTTCCTGATTCTTTGTCTGATGATTGGTGTCGGAACACTGTATCTGCCGGTTGATCGCTGGAAGAAGTGGAGTGGCCAGCTGCTGGTCGGTGCACTGGGGCTGCTGTTTGCAGTTCTTGCGGTCGGCCGTACAGTGAACGGCGCCAAACGCTGGATCGGGTTCGGTTTCTTCAACATTCAGCCTGCAGAACTGGCCAAACTGGCCCTGATTGTTTTTATCGCCAGTTATCTGGTTCGCCGCAGCGATGAGGTCCGGGGACATTTCATTGGCTTTCTGAAGCCGCTGGGCGTGGTGTTTCTGCTGGCGATTATGTTGCTGGCGCAACCCGATCTGGGTTCCGTGGTGGTGCTGTTTGTCTGTACCTTCGGCCTGCTGTTTATCGGCGGCGCCAAGCTCATTCAGTTTATCGCCATCATCGCCGCCGGGATTTCGGCGCTGGTCGGGCTGATTATTTTTGAGCCCTATCGTATGCGTCGTGTGACCTCGTTTCTTGATCCCTGGGCCGATCCTTTTGGCAGCGGCTATCAGCTGACGCAATCATTAATGGCGTTTGGCCGGGGTGGTTTTTTTGGTCAGGGGCTAGGCAATTCGGTCCAGAAATTATCCTATCTGCCGGAAGCGCATACCGATTTCGTATTTGCCATTCTGGGTGAGGAGCTGGGTTATTTCGGGGTGTTGGTGGTGTTATTCCTGCAGTTACTGCTGGCCATGAAAGCATTACATATTGGCCGGACTGCCTTGTTGCGTAATAAGCTGTTTGAAGGGTACCTGGCTTGCGGTATTGGGATCTGGTTTAGCTTTCAGACCGTGGTTAACGTCGGTGCGGCGGCGGGCATGTTACCGACCAAAGGGTTAACACTACCGTTAGTCAGTTACGGTGGTTCTAGTCTGATTGCCATTACTGTGGCCGTGGCTATTTTATTGCGGATTGATTTTGAGCGCCGGCTGGATACCAGTCAGGTCATCCAGCGGGAGGCTGCATGAGTCGTTCTATCGTTATCATGGCCGGGGGTACCGGTGGGCATGTATTTCCGGGGCTGGCGGTGGCGCATCGTCTGCAGGCGGATGGCTGGCAGATTCACTGGCTGGGCACCCCGGATCGCATGGAAGCCGACCTGGTACCGGCGCATGGTTTTCCGATCGAGTTCATTAACATCCGCGGATTACGTAACCACGGACTGATCCGCAAATTGCTGGCGCCGTTTCAGATCTGCAAGGCGGTTTTACAGGCACTGATGATCCTGCGACGTCTCAAACCCGATGTGGTATTGGGTATGGGCGGATATGCTGCCGGCCCGGGTGGTGTTGCGGCCAAATTACTGGGGATCCCGCTGGTCCTGCATGAACAGAACGCTGCTGCCGGATTGACGAACCGTCTGTTGTCTAAAATTGCCACCCGCATTCTGATGGGATTTGAAGGCGCTTTTCCGCTCAGCGAGCGTGCCCGGATAGTGGGTAATCCGGTTCGTGAGGAATTTCTGCAACTGGCCCGGACAGCGCCAAAACGCTATCAGAGCGGCGATCCGCTGAAAGTCCTGATTGTCGGTGGCAGCCTGGGGGCGAGACCGTTAAATCAGATCGTGCCGCATGCGCTGGCGAAACTGAACAATATTGATGTCCACCATCAGTGTGGCAAGGGAAATATGGCTACCGTCAGTGAACTTTATCAGTCACTGGGTGTGACGACGGTCAGCGTGATGGATTTTATCACTGACATGGCGGCTGCCTATGAATGGGCGGACGTATTAATTTGCCGTGCCGGTGCCTTGACCGTGGCAGAAGTGGCTGCCGCCGGCGTCCCGGCCATCTTTATTCCATTGCCGCACGCGGTTGATGATCATCAGACCCGTAATGCGGAAAGCCTGACCCGGCAAGGAGCCGCTGTACTGCTGCCACAAAAAGAGATGACAGCGGATAAACTGGCGGCCTTGCTCGCACAGTGGCAGGCTGATCCGCGACAGTTACAAAAAATGGCTCAGCTTTCCCGTTCAGCAGCGATTCTTGATGCTACTGATCGTGTGGTAAGTGAATGCAAAGCACTAATTTAATTAAGAGACAAAACGTAGATGACAAAGGTTGAGTTAGCCAAATTAAGAACCATGATTCCGGAAATGCGCCGGGTACGCCGAATCCACTTTATTGGTATCGGTGGTGCAGGGATGGGTGGTATTGCTGAAGTTCTGGCTAACGAAGGCTATCAGATCAGTGGTTCTGATATTGCGAATAACCGGGTGACTGAGCATCTGGCATCATTAGGCGCTGAAATTCATATTGGCCATAAAGCCGAAAATGTACAGGGTGCCAGTGTGGTGGTGGTTTCTACGGCCATCCATGCCGATAACCCGGAAGTCATGGCGGCCCATGAATTACGTATCCCGGTAGTACGTCGTGCGGAAATGCTGGCGGAGCTGATGCGCTACCGGCATGGCATTGCGATTGCCGGTACCCATGGCAAAACAACGACTACCAGTCTGATTGCCAGTGTCTATGCCCAGGCCGGCGCCGATCCTACCTTTGTTATCGGTGGACTGCTGAATAGTGCCGGAACCAATGCGCGTCTGGGGACCAGTCGCTATCTGATTGCGGAAGCAGACGAAAGCGATGCCTCTTTCCTGCATTTGCAGCCGCTGGTCGCGGTCGTGACAAATATCGAAGCTGACCATATGGACACGTATGGCGGTGATTTCACCAAACTGCGGGCGACATTCCTGGAGTTTCTGCATAACCTGCCGTTCTACGGATTGGCGGTCGTCTGTATCGATGATCCGGTGATCCGGGGATTGCTACCGGAAATTGGCCGCGCCACGATCACCTATGGCTATAGCGAAGATGCGGATATTCAGGTACAGGAATTTGTTCAGGAAGGCAGTCAGAGTCGTTTCCAGTTGCGGTTACAGGATGGTTCTGTGTTGCCGCTGCGTCTCAATCTGCCAGGGCGTCACAATGCACTGAATGCCGCCGCTGCAGTTGCCGTAGCCCGGGAAGATCAGATCTCTACTGGCGCTATTGTCGATGCACTGGCCCAGTTTGCCGGTGTTGGCCGTCGTTTCCAGCAATATGGTGAATTTGACACCGGTGCCGGCGAGGTATTATTAGTGGATGATTATGGCCATCATCCGACGGAAGTCCGTGCGACCCTGGCCGCTGCGCGCGCTGCGTGGCCTGAACGCCGGCTGGTGCTGATTTTCCAGCCGCACCGTTATACCCGTACCCGCGATTTATACGATGACTTCGCTGAGGTGCTGGCAAAAGTGGATGTGCTGATCATGCTGGATGTCTATGCCGCGGGTGAAGATCCAATCCCTGGTGCAGACGGCCGCAGCTTGTGCCGTTCCATCCGGCAGCGGGGTACGCTGGATCCTATTTTTGTTGCCACACCAGCCGAAGTTCCGGCCGTTCTGGCGGATGTACTGAAGGACGGTGATGTCGTTCTGACCCAGGGCGCAGGTAATGTCGGACAACTCTGCCGCAAATTGGCAGAGCTGAAACTGAATATAAATGAGATGAAAACAACAATTTAGCTATACTAATTGATGAATTGGACTTTTTTGAGTCTTTGTGGTTTTGACCGATCATGGCGTACAGCTATAATGCTGCGTCAATCCGGACATGAATATTGGTTAAGGTGAAGATGTGCGACAGGCGCGATTAACCTCCGATGAACAGGATTCAGCGCCGGTCGGCGGTCGCAGGCAGACAACGGAAACAACCACCCGTACCCGTGGTGAATTCTTGTTCGGGCTGGTGTTTTTTATTTCGGTTGTCTGCGGATTATGGTCAACGGCGTCAGATATTCGCCGCTGGCTGTTTGATGAAGATAAAATACCGGTTAGCGGATTAGTGCTGCAGGGTGACCTGGAGTATGTCAATACGGATGAGGTCCGTAAGGTACTGGCGACTAATCCCGAGACTAATAACTTCTTCACGCTGGATGTGAATCAGCTGCAGAAGGAAGTTGAAGAGTTACCGTGGGTTTATCAGTCTTCTGTGCGTAAACGCTGGCCCGCGTTGCTGTATGTTTATATAGTTGAGCAAACCCCGTGCGCACTGTGGGGGGATGATCGTTTACTCAGTGTCCGCGGCACGATTTTCAAGGCGCCGCGAGACAGACTGAATAAACCGCTGGTGCAACTGTCCGGCCCGGACAATATGGCCGGGAAAATCTGGGATCAGTACCAGCAGTTTGAACGTGTGCTCGCATTGAATGGCTACCATGTAGCGGCGGTTCATATGACTAACCGTCACTCATGGGAGATAAAACTGGCATCAGGGCTGAAATTGATCCTCGGCCGGAATGAAATGCTGGTGAAATTACAACAATTTATTGATGTTTATCCGCAGCTGGAAAATAGGGAACTGATCGATTATATCGATCTTCGTTATGACACTGGGGTAGCCGTCAGCTGGAAACAACAAGAAGGGAGTGGTGATGACCAAAACCCCAGACAGAAATCTGATAGTCGGACTTGATATAGGTACAACCAAAATTGCGGTTCTGGTTGGTGAAGTGCTGCCTGATGGAGAGGTCAATATTGTTGGTCTGGGAACCCATGCCGCCAAAGGCATGGATAAAGGTGGCGTCAACGATCTGGAATCCGTCGTCAAATCCCTGCAGCGCGCGGTAGAAGAAGCTGAAATGATGGCTCAATGCCATATTTCATCAGTTTTTCTTGGTATCTCCGGAAAACATATTGAATGCCGGAATGAAAAGGGCATAGTTCCTATTTCTGATGAAGAAGTGACGCAGGAAGACGTGGATAATGTTATCCATACAGCGAAATCAGTCCGTTTGCCGGAAGAGCACCGGGTGCTGCACGTCATTCCGCAGGAATACTCGATTGATTATCAGGAAGGCATAAAAAATCCGATCGGCTTGTCCGGTGTTCGTATGGGGGCCAAAGTGCACCTGATCACCTGCCATAACGACATGGCCCGCAACATTGAAAAATGTGTGGAACGGGTCGGATTAAAAGTGGATCAGATCATCTTCTCGGCACTGGCATCCAGTTATGCCGTATTAACCGATGATGAAAAAGAATTAGGGGTCTGTGTTGTTGATATTGGTGGCGGTACGATGGATATCGCGATCTTTACCGGCGGCGCATTACGCTACAGCAAGGTGATTCCTTACGCGGGCCAGGCTGTGACCAGCGATATTGCCTATGCGTTTGGTACCCCGCCTGTGGATGCGGAAGCCATTAAAATGCGTTATGGCTGCGCATTAGGTCGTCTGGTGAGTAAAGAAGACACCATTGAAGTACCTAGTGTTGGCGGTCGTCCTGCGCGTAGCTTACAGCGTCAGACGCTGGCAGAAGTGATTGAGCCCCGTTATACCGAGCTGCTTGGTATGGTGCATGATGAAATCATGCGGGTTCAGTCCGAACTGAGAGCGCAGGGCGTGAAACATCAGCTGGCAGCCGGCGTTGTATTAACCGGTGGCGCAGCAGAAATTGAAGGGATCGTCGAGTGTGCCGAACAGGTATTCCAGTGCCAGGTTCGTATCGGCCACCCGACCAATATTCGGGGTCTGACTGATTATGTGGAAGCTCCGGCTTACGCAACAGCAGTCGGGCTATTGCAATACGGTAAATTGCATCAGGGACAAACCGTGGTGGATGTACGTGAAAAAGCCAGTGTGACTGGTTGGTTCAAACGTGTCACTAACTGGTTAAAAGGCGAATTCTAGTTTTTGCGAAAGCGAAGCAATGGCGGAGAGATAATCATGTTTACATTTGAACCGGTTGGCAGTCAGGGTGATGATGCACTGATTAAGGTTATCGGCATCGGTGGTGGTGGCGGTAATGCTGTTGAACACATGTTACGTGAGAACATCGAAGGTGTTCATTTCGTAGCGATCAATACGGATGCTCAGGCATTACGTAATTCCGGCGCTGAAACCACGATTCAGATTGGTGCCAACATCACCAAGGGTCTGGGTGCCGGTGCGAATCCGGATGTGGGCCGTGAAGCTGCACTGGAGAATCGGGATGATATTCGTCAGATGCTGGCGGGTTCTGACATGGTCTTCATCGCGGCCGGTATGGGTGGCGGTACCGGTACCGGTGCGGCGCCTATCGTGGCGGAAGTGGCGAAAGAACTGGGCATTCTGACAGTTGCCGTGGTGACCAAGCCTTTCAATTTCGAAGGGAAAAAACGCATGAGTTATGCGTTGCAGGGGATTGATGAACTGTCAAAACAAGTTGACTCATTAATCACCATCCCGAATGACAAACTGCTGAAAGTGCTGGGCCGTGGCGTCAGTCTGCTGGATGCCTTCAAGGCGGCAAACAATGTATTGCTGGGTGCGGTACAGGGTATTGCTGAACTGATCACCCGTCCTGGTTTGATCAACGTGGACTTCGCCGACGTACGTACTGTTATGCGTGAAATGGGTACCGCCATGATGGGTACCGGTTCTGCTCGTGGCGATGACCGTGCCGAGGAAGCCGCAGAGAAAGCGATTTCCAGCCCGCTGCTGGAAGATATCGATCTGGCTGGCGCCAAAGGTATTCTGGTTAACATCACCGCAGGTTTGGATGTGACCATGGAAGAATTCGAAACCGTGGGTAACGCGGTTAAAGCGTTTGCTTCTGAAAACGCGACTGTGGTGGTGGGTGCCGTGATTGACCCTGCGCTGGAAGATGAACTGCGTGTGACTGTGGTCGCGACCGGTATCGGTAACGAACGCAAGCCAGATATCACTCTGGTTAAAAACGCACAGAAAGCGGCGATCGAGCGTCCGATGCGTCCAATGATTCACGAGACTCATGCTCCTCGTTATGAAGATCGCATGATTCAGCAACAGACCGTGAATGCTGAGCCGCAACCACGCAGCGAACCGGATTATCTGGATATCCCAGCCTTCCTGCGTAAGCAGGCTGACTAATACCGGATAAGCTAAAATAAGAAGAGAATGTGCGCAGCTGCACAAAAATTAGCGTCAATGTGGCAGCTGTGTTACAGTGGCACGGACGGGCTATGGCCTCAGAAAGTCTGTGGTGAGGATATTTATGATTAGACAACGTACGCTCAAGCAACCGGTTCATGCCACCGGAGTGGGTTTGCACTCTGGCCGCAAAGTGTCGCTGACATTCCGTCCGGCGCCGGTGAATACGGGTATCGTCTACGTCAGAACCGATCTGCAACCTGAAGTTGAACTGCGGGCGGATGCACAATTTGTGCGTGATACCGTGCTGTGTACAGCACTGGTTAACGAACAGGGTGTGCGTATTTCCACCGTTGAACATTTGTCCGCAGCGCTGGCTTCACTGGGTATCGATAACCTGTATGTTGAAGTTGATGCACCGGAAGTGCCAGTAATGGATGGCAGTGCGCATCCGTTTATTTATCTGCTGCAGTCTGGTGGTATCGAAGAACAATCCTTACCGAAACAGTTTATCCGTATTAAAAAGAAAATACGGGTAGAAGACGGTGACAAATGGGCCGAGTTTGCGCCTTACCACCGCGGTTTCCGTATGGATTTAAAAATCGACTTCCGTCATCCGGTGTTTGATAAACAGAACCAGCATCTGGTCTTTGATTTTTCCGGCAGTAAATTTGCCAAGGAAATCAGCCGGGCAAGAACCTTTGGTTTCATGAAGGATATCGAATATCTGCACTCTCAGAATCTGGCACTGGGTGGCAGTCTGGACAACGCTGTTGTACTGGATGACTACCGTGTACTGAACGAAGAAGGGCTGCGCTACGAAGACGAATTCGTGAAACACAAGCTGCTGGATGCAATTGGTGATCTGTATATGTGCAATCACAGCATCCTCGGTCAGTTTACCGCCTATAAAACCGGTCATGCAGTGAATAACAAACTGCTGCGCGCGTTGCTGGCGGATGCCGAAGCTTGGGAGATGGTGACCTTCGAAGAAGAAGCCGCCAAATCACCGATCGCTTACTTCGGAACCCGACTTGTTTTAGCATAAACGCGATTTCTGCTGAATATATCCCAAAGCACCGGTTCTCCGCCCGGTGCTTTGTTGTTTCTGATTCCTTGTTTCTGCCTGAGACAATAGCAGACGCACAAGCTGCGTTGTGGTAATCTTTTTCTGCCGTAAATGGGGTATTCCAGACATTCTTTCCTTGAATCCCAGATTTCCTGTCCCCATATATCGTGTCATAACTTACAGATTCCGAATCGCTGTCCGTCGGGACAGAAAATAATCAATAGCCTGAGAGTTGGGTAATAATGATCACCAAACTATTTACCAAGATCATTGGTAGTCGTAATGACCGCACCGTAAAAGCGTTAAAAAAAATAGTAAAACAAATCAACGAGCTTGAACCGCAGTTTGCCTCTCTGGCTGATGCCGATTTACAGGCAAAGACAGTCGAATTCCGTGAGCGTCTGGAAAAAGGTGAAGAACTGGATTCCCTGTTACCAGAAGCGTTTGCGACTGTCCGTGAAGCGTCAAAACGCGTATTTGCCATGCGTCATTTCGATGTGCAGATGATGGGAGGCATCGTACTGAACAATAATCAGATCGCAGAAATGAAAACCGGTGAAGGTAAAACCCTAACCGCAACATTACCTGCCTATCTGAACGCATTGACCGGCCGTGGCGTGCATATTGTTACCGTGAACGATTATCTGGCCCGCCGTGACGCGGAGTGGAGCCGTCCATTGTTCGCGTTCCTCGGCATGACCGTCGGCTGTAACCTGCCGGGCATGAGCCATGAAGAGAAACAGGCCGCGTATGCCTGTGATATCACCTATGGTACCAACAACGAATTCGGTTTCGATTATCTGCGCGATAATATGGCGTTTGCAGCCGAACAGCGTGTGCAGCGTCCGCTCTACTACGCGCTGGTGGACGAAGTTGACTCCGTGCTGATCGATGAAGCCCGTACGCCACTGATCATTTCCGGCGCGGCAGAAGACAGTTCTGAACTCTATATCAAGATCAACACGCTGATCCCGTCACTGAAAAAACAGGATAAAGAAGATTCTGAAGAGTATCAGGGTGACGGTCACTACACCGTGGATGAAAAAGCCCGTCAGGCGTACCTGACTGAAAATGGCCAGATTTTTGTTGAAGAATGGCTGAAACAACAGGGCATGATGAGCGAAGATGATTCGCTGTTCTCGGTGACCAATATCACCCTGCTGCATCATGTGAATGCGGCACTGCGTGCCAATACCCTGTTTGAGCGCAACGTGGATTACATCGTCAAAGATGGCGAAGTGGTCATTGTTGATGAACACACTGGCCGTACCATGGCTGGCCGTCGCTGGTCCGAAGGTCTGCACCAGGCGATTGAAGCCAAAGAGGGTGTGAAGATCCGCAATGAGAACCAGACACTGGCCTCGATTACCTTCCAGAACTATTTCCGTCTGTATGAAAAACTGGCGGGGATGACCGGTACTGCCGATACCGAAGCTTATGAATTCCAGCAGATCTATGCGCTGGAAACCGTGGTGTTGCCAACCAACCGGCCGATGATCCGTGATGACATGGGCGATCTGGTCTACCTGACCGAGCAGGAAAAATATGACGCGATCATTGACGATATCAAGATCCGTGTCGCTGAACAGCGTCCGGTGCTGGTCGGTACCATCTCGATTGAAAACTCGGAACTGCTGTCCAGTATTCTGACCAAAGAAGGTATTGATCACAAAGTTCTGAACGCCAAATTCCACGCTCAGGAAGCGCAGATTGTGGCACAGGCTGGTCGTCCGGGCGCGGTGACCATCGCCACCAACATGGCGGGTCGTGGTACCGATATCGTGCTGGGTGGTAGCTGGCAGGCAGAAATTGATGCGCTGGAAAACCCGACCGAAGAACAGATTGCAGCCATCAAAAATGCGTGGCAGGTACGTCATGACGCGGTGATCGCGGCGGGTGGTCTGCACATCATCGGTACTGAACGCCATGAATCGCGCCGTATCGATAACCAGCTGCGTGGCCGTTCCGGTCGTCAGGGTGATCCGGGATCGTCCCGTTTCTATCTGTCGATGGAAGACAGCCTGATGCGTATTTTCGCGTCGGATCGTGTCAGTGGCATGATGAAGAAACTCGGTATGGAACATGGCGAAGCCATTGAACATCCGTGGGTCAGCAAGGCGATTGAAAACGCGCAGCGCAAGGTAGAAGGCCGTAACTTCGACATCCGTAAAAACCTGCTGGAATTTGACGATGTGGCGAATGACCAGCGTAAAGTGGTGTATGAACAGCGCAACGAACTGCTGGAAAGCGCGGATATCTCTGAAACCATCAATCTGATCCGCGGCGATGTAATCAACCGGGTGGTTGATCAGTATATTGCGCCGCACTCGCTGGATGAGAGCTGGGATATTGCCGGTCTGGAACAGCGTTTACGCACCGATTTCGCGATCGATTTGCCAATTGCGCAGTGGATCAAGGATGACGACAAGCTGTACGAAGAGAAAATCCGTGAGCGTGTTCTGGCCGAAATCGAAGCCAGCTATGCGCATAAGGAAGAACTGGCCGGCCACGACGTGCTGCGTCAGTTCGAGAAATCAGTGATGCTGCAGACGCTGGACAATCTGTGGAAAGAGCATCTGGCAGCGATGGATCACCTGCGTCAGGGCATCCATCTGCGTGGCTATGCGCAGAAGAACCCGAAACAGGAATACAAGCGTGAAGCGTTTGAACTGTTTACCCAGATGCTGGAAGCGCTGAAACAGCAGGTTGTGAGCGTGCTGTGCCGTGTTCAGGTGCAGGAACCGGATGTGGATGCGATTGAAGAGCAGCGCCGTCAGTCAGAGGCAGCCCAGACTCGTACCTACAGTCATGAGGAAAGCAACGCACTGGCCGAGGAAAAGGAAGCTGAGGTGGATGGGCAGGCTGTTGAGCCGTTTGTCCGCGATGGCGCCAAGGTCGGACGTAACGATCCTTGTCCTTGCGGTTCAGGCAAAAAGTACAAGCATTGCCATGGTCAGCTGAGCTGATTTAAAACCGGTTAACAGGATGATACAAGGCGGCTGCGGCCGCCTTTTTGTTACACCTTATTTGCTGCACTTTTTTGCTACAAGAGGTACATCAATGAAACAGATATGGGTTGCTGTCGGTGTTATCCATGATCCGCAGCTGGGTTATTTTATCTGCCGTCGGGCGGCACATCAGCATCAGGGCGGCAAATGGGAGTTTCCCGGTGGCAAGGTCGAGGCCGGCGAAACGGTGCAGCAGGCACTGCAAAGAGAGTTGCAGGAAGAGATTGGCATCAGCGTGCAGGCCGCAGAACCACTGCTGGTGATTGAACATGCCTACAGCGACAAAGCGGTGAAACTGGATGTCTGGCTGGTCACTGTATTTGGCGGAACCGCGCAGAGTCTGGAAGGGCTGGAGAACCGCTGGGTCGCGCTGGATGAACTGGGTCAGCTGGATTTTCCGGTGGCCAATCTGCCGATCATTGAGGCATTGAAGGCAAGAGCAGGAAATTAATCCTGCTCCAGCAGGGCCAGATCTTCTGCCGAGAGTTGCAGCATGGCGGGATTTTCCGTGGGTGTCGGTTCATCACCAGGGATAGCGCGGTCTTCACTGAACCACTCGCCCAAATCAATCAGACGGCAGCGGTCGCTGCAAAAAGGACGAAACGGATTAAGCGGGCTCCACGCGGTGGAGGTGCCGCAAGTCGGGCAGTCAACCTTCAGACTCATTTCTTAACGATCACACTTATTGCTCAAAGATGAGGCGATTATACCACATCATCGCGATGGTGGTGCGGTGCTGTCAGTTGCAGCAGCCAGTTGCAGATAGTGCTGATGCAGGGCAGCTACGGCCTGCCGGCGTTGCTCCGGGGTGACATTATCACTGTTGTTGAGCACATCGTCCGCCAGTGCCAGTCGCTGCTGTCGCGGGCATTGCGTGGAGATGATGGCCCTGACTTGTTCTTCAGTGGTGTTATCGCGCTGCATGGTGCGGCGGATCTGGGTGGCCTCGTCGACATCAATGACCAGTGTGCGCTGCACCAAGGATTGCAGCTGATTTTCAAATAGCAGCGGTACCATCAGCAGGCAGTAAGGGCCTTGCGCCTGCTGGCATTGCTGCAGCATGCGCTCGCGGATCAGCGGGTGCAGCAGCTGGTTCAGCCACGCTCTGGCGGCCGGTTCGGCAAAGACTTTTTCCCGCAGACGGCGACGATCCAGCGTGCCGTCGGGTTGCAGAATGTCCCGGCCAAAATGCTGCACGATAGCAGCCAGCGCCGGCTCACCGGGCTCAACCACGTCGCGGGCGGTCTGGTCAGCGTCGATGCAGGGTACCCCCAGCGCGGTGAAATCGCGGGCGACGGTGGATTTACCGCTGCCGATGCCACCGGTGAGTCCGACAATAAACATCAGCCGAGTAACCCCAGATACCAGCGGGTCAGCGGCTCACCCCAGAGCAGGGCGATCCAGCCGGCAATCGCCAGATAAGGGCCGAACGGCATCGGTTTTTCCTGATGCTGACGTTTCATCACCACCAGCGTGATGCCGAGCACGGCGCCGACACAGGAGGAGAGGATCAGGATCAGCGGCAGTGATTGCCAGCCAAGCCAGGCACCGAGGGCAGCCAGCAGTTTGAAATCGCCATAGCCCATGCCTTCCTTGCCGGTGAGCAGCTTGAAGGCCCAGTAAATGGACCACAGCACCATGTAGCCAGAGGCGGCGCCGATCACGGCATCGGTCAGCGAGACATACTGCCCGGAAATATTGAGCAGCAAGCCTAACCAGAGCAGGGGTAGGGTCAGCTGATCCGGCAGCAGGAGTTTATCGAAGTCGATAAAGGTGAGTGCCAGCAGCACCCAGGTCAGCAGCAGCGCGCCGGCCAGCGTCCAGCCCGGCGGGTAGTAAGCTGCGACCGCCAGAGAAGCCAGTGCACATAGCAGTTCAACCAGCGGATAACGGGCACTGATCGGGTGATGGCAGGCACTGCAGCGGCCTTTCAGGAACAGCCAACTCAGCAGCGGGATATTTTCCAGCGCGGTGATCTGATGGCCGCAATGCGGGCAGGCAGAACGCGGCAAAAACAGATTATACGGTTCGGCTGGCAGCGGCGGATTGTCGCCCTGTGCAAAATAATCCTGATACTCCTGCTGCCAGCTGCGTTCCAGCATGATGGGCAGACGGTGGATCAGCACGTTGAGAAAACTGCCCACCAGTAACGCGAACAGACCGAGCAAACAAAAATATAGCCAGTGATACTGGCTATAGAGCATAAAAATCAGATCCATGAAAATCCACTAAGTTATCTAATAACACTACCAAGCTTAAAGATGGGCAGGTACATGGCGATAACCAGACCACCGACCAGAATCCCCAGCACTACCATGATCAACGGTTCGATCAGGCTGGAAAGGGCATCGACGGCGTCATCCACCTGCTGTTCGTAGATACCGGCCACTTTGGACAGCATATCGTCCAGCGAACCGGATTCCTCGCCAATCATGATCATCTGGATCACCATTTCCGGGAACACGTTGGTGGTGCGCATGGCGACGTGCATCTGCATCCCGGCCATGACTTCGCTGCGTACGTTCATGATGGCGTCACGATAAACCGCATTACCGGACGAGCCGGCGGCCGCAATCAGGCCATCAATCAGCGGCAGGCCGGCCGAGAAGGTGGTGGAGAGGGTGCGGGCATAACGCGCCAGCGCCGCTTTTTGCAAAATGTTGCCGACAATCGGCAGTTTCAGGATGAACTTGTCGGTAGCGTCACGTACCGACTTCATGCGCCGGTAGGCGCGGACATAGATAAACAACAGCACGACAATGGCACCTAACAGCCAGTACCAGTAGGCCTGCACGATATGGGACAGGTTAATCACCATGCGGGTGAAGGCGGGCAGTTCGGCACCAAAACTTTTGAAAATCTTATCGAACTCCGGCACTACATACAGCAACAGAATCGCGGTGACCACAATGGCCACAAGGATCACGGTGGCCGGATAAAACAGCGCCTTCTTGATTTTGGATTTCAGTGCTTCGGCTTTTTCCTTGTAGATGGCGATACGGTTAAAGATGGTATCCAGCGCACCGGACTGTTCACCGGAGGCGACCAGATCGCAGTAGAGATCATCAAAATAGCGCGGGAACTGGCGCAGTGCTTTGGATGGTGGCGTCCCAGTTTCGATGTCGGCACAGATAGTAGCCAGCATTTCACGCATCGGACGCTTTTCATGACTGTCGGAGAGCAGTTTCAATGTCTGTACCAGCGGCACCCCGGCAGTCAGCATGGTGGCGATCTGGCGGGTCAGCACCGCGATGTCCATCGGCTTGATTTTCTGGGTGTAACTGGTCATCAGCGATTCGCGGCGCTGACTGATTTTCTGCACTGCCACGCCTTGGCGGATCAGCTCGGCTTTAACCTGTGCCAGCGATTCGCCTTTCAGCTCGCCGGAGACCTTCTGGCCACGGCGGTTAACACCACTCCAGGTAAAGGCCTGCGTGACTTTCGGTTTCTGTTTATTCGCCATTGCAGCGGCGGTGTGTTGCTGAGCCACAGCCATAATGCTTCATCCTTAAATTACAGGCAGGTTACCCGGTTGACTTCGGCCAGGCTGGTGACGCCCAGTCTTGCCTTTTCCAGACCGGAGCGATACAGGGTCACCATGCCTTCACTGATGGCCATTTCGGCAATCTGCAGTGAATTTCCGCCTTCCATGATCAGGTTGGCAATGTTTTCTGACATCGGCAACATTTCATAAATGCCGACCCGTCCTTTATAGCCGTTTGAGCACTCCACGCAACCAGCCGGCTGATAGAGTGTGATCCCGGCTGCGACTTCTTCCTGAGTATAGCCCATCCCCAGTAACTCACTGTCGGGAATATGGTGCGGCTTCTTGCAGTGCGGACAGAGGCGACGGGCCAGACGCTGTGCCATAAGCAGGGTGACAGAGGAAGCAACGTTAAAGGCCGGTACGCCCATATTGAGCAGGCGGGTCAGGGTTTCGGCGGCGGAGTTGGTATGCAGTGTTGACAGTACCAGGTGACCGGTCTGCGCCGCTTTAATCGCTATTTCGGCGGTTTCCAGATCGCGGATCTCACCGACCATGACCACGTCCGGATCCTGACGCAGGAAGGAGCGTAGCGCACTGGCAAAGGTGAGGCCGGATTTGGGGTTGATCTGCACCTGGTTGATGCCGGGCAGGTTGATTTCTACCGGGTCCTCGGCAGTGGAGATATTGAGCTCGCTGGTGTTGAGAATATTCAGGCCGGTATAGAGCGATACGGTTTTACCGGAACCGGTCGGGCCGGTGACCAGGATCATGCCCTGCGGCCGGGCCAGGGTATCGAGATAGAGCTGTTTCTGGAGCTCATCAAAACCGAGCTTTTCGATATCCAGGTTAGCGGCGGAAGAGTCGAGAATACGCAGCACCACCTTTTCGCCCCACATGGTGGGCAGGGTACTGACACGCAGATCCACCGATTTGTTTTTGGCCAGGCGCAACTTGATGCGGCCATCCTGCGGCAGGCGGCGTTCGGCGATATCGAGCCGCGCCATGACTTTCAGGCGTGCAGAAAAGCGGTTGGCCAGATTAACCGGCGGCGTGGCAATTTCATACAGAATACCGTCGATACGAAAGCGGATACGGTATTTCTTTTCATAGGGTTCAAAGTGCAGATCCGAGGCGCCCTTTCTGACGGCATCGAGTAGCACCTTGTTGATGTATTTGACGATCGGCGCGTCGTCTTCACTGTTGGTGTCGACCGTTTCCTGCAACCGGGCGTCATCGATATCACCGATTTCAATATCACTGATATGGTCATCGGAGATCGATTTGGAAAATTCGTCACTGGTCGGTTCGGTCAGGCGCTGAATGGCGCGGTGCAGCTTGCGATCATCGACCAGCAGCGCTTCGGTGTGCAGGTTGAAGGTAAAGCCGAAATCTTCCAGTGCGGTGATATTGGTCGGATCCGAGACGGCAATATAGAGGGTGTTGCCTTGGGTATAGATCGGCAGCGCGTGGTGCTTTTCGATCAATGGCGTATTGAGGTATTTGTGCGGGATTTCGCCCAGTTCAAAGGCATCGAGATCGAGCAGTGGAATGCCATACTCCAGTTCACACAGCTCCGCCAGTTGTTCACTGCTGATGATATCGTTATCAATCAGATAGGTGACGAGGGTTTTTTTTTCGTAGCGGGCGCGTTCCTGCACCTGCTCGGACTGGTCCTGCTGAATGAGTCCGGCCCGGATCAGACTGATTAATAAACCATTGGCGGGAACGTTCATGTGGATTTCTCTGGAATCTAAAGACGACATCAGCCAGTAAAATTATTACTGGCTGATGATATACGGTTAAGTTTTTAGCAAAGATCTGGATCTGAACACACAGCTGTCCACACCAAAGCTCCTGCAGTATTTGCTGTTGGTGTTAATTTATATGTTACAGCCGTAGCCCCGAACGGTTTGGTTCCAGTTGTTGTTGTTGTTGCTGTAATAGCACCTGAAACAACAGCAATATCGTTAACGTAGTCAGTCTTATAATCAGCTGCCGCACCAATTGTCCATCCTGCACCTGAAGTTGAATTAGCACAACCAGTTAAAGCCCCTTTGTCCAAATTACAGAGCTGAACCTGCACTTTTAAAGCAGATGCGGCTGTTGTCACTTCTGTAAATTTGGAACGCTGTGTATAGCTTTGATAAGCTGGTAATGCAATTGCCGCCAGAATCGCCACGATCGCCACTACGATCATCAATTCAATAAGGGTAAAACCGGATTGTTTTTTCATATGTAGTTTCCTTACAGTTAGACTGTATTCCCGTTTATAGGTTGAGAGAGCAGGCATCCGGACATCAGAACCGGATACAGACTAAAGTGTAGACGCTCAGATAAAAAGCGTCCACGCTCTTTTGAGTCTAACAGATAATAGATTACAGAATTGTGATACGGAAGAGATATTTTTGCAGAAAAGCGGAATAGCCGGTTGATTTATAATGTTATTTTTTGTTTAGCCGCCAAACCAGAATGGTGCAGAATGGTCGGTTTGCACCATTCTGCACCTTGCAGATTACTGCTGCTCGCGGGCGATAGCGCGCCAGGCGATATCTTTACGGTAATAAATCCCGTCCCAGCTGATCGTGGCCGCCAGGGTATAAGCATTCTGCTGCGCTTCGGCTACCGTCGCACCCAGTGCGGTAGCACAGAGCACACGGCCACCAGCGGTGATGACCTGACCGTCTTTTTCTGCGGTACCAGCGTGGAATACCTTGGCGGTATCGGTTGCCGCGGTTGACAGGCCAGCAATCACATCGCCTTTTTGCACATCAGCCGGGTAGCCGGCTGCCGCCAGCACCACACCCACTGCCGGGCGCGGATCGTACTGCGCGGTTTTCTCGTTCAGCTTGCCGTCGCAGGCGGCGAGACACAGTTCCACCAGATCAGACTGCATGCGCAGCATGATTGGCTGGGTTTCCGGATCACCGAAACGGCAGTTGAATTCGATCACTTTCGGATTGCCCTGCGGGTCGATCATCAGGCCGGCATAGAGGAAACCGGTATACGGATTACCTTCTGCTTCCATGCCTTTGACGGTTGGCCAGATCACCTGCTGCATGACTTTGTCATGCACATCTTGCGTGACAACCGGGGCTGGTGAGTAGGCACCCATACCACCGGTGTTCGGGCCGGTATCGCCGTCACCGATGCGTTTGTGATCCTGGCTGGTGGCCATTGGCAGCACGTTTTTGCCATCGACCATGACGATGAAGGAAGCTTCTTCACCGTCGAGGAACTCTTCAATCACCACACGGCTGCCAGCGTCGCCGAAGGCATTACCGGAGAGCATGTCACGGACGGCTTCTTCGGCT
The DNA here is from genome assembly GCF_014202415.1 of Tolumonas osonensis. Classification (GTDB taxonomy): domain Bacteria; phylum Pseudomonadota; class Gammaproteobacteria; order Enterobacterales; family Aeromonadaceae; genus Tolumonas; species Tolumonas osonensis. Next base: position 247,651 of record NZ_JACHGR010000001.1, on the reverse strand, counting down.
TCGTCCAGCGTCATCGCTACGATCACGCCTTTACCAGCAGCCAGACCGTCGGCCTTGATCACGATCGGTGCACCTTTCTCTTTCAGGTAGGCCAGTGCCGGTTCGATATCGGTGAAGTTCTGATAATCGGCGGTCGGGATGTGATGACGTGCCAGGAAATCCTTGGTGAAGGCTTTGGAGCCTTCCAGCTGGGCAGCGGCTTCGGTCGGGCCGAAAATTTTCAGACCTTCGGCGCGGAATTTATCAACCACACCGATCACCAGCGGGGCTTCCGGGCCGACGATGGTCAGGCCGATGTTTTTTTCGCGGGCAAATTTGACCAGCGCCGGGATGTCGGTGGCACTGATCGCGACGTTTTCTACTTTGGCTTCGCGGGCGGTACCGGGGTTGCCCGGTGCGACATAGATTTTGTCAGCCAGCGGTGACTGAGCGGCTTTCCATGCCAGCGCATGTTCACGACCGCCATTACCGATAATTAAAATGTTCATCCTGTATTCTCCTGCACTGAGAAGTCGCTTTTCAGTGTATGTCATTCGTTGGATTCTGCGGGCATCAGTCAATTGATCTACTCTGCCGGATCAATCAATTTTTCCAGTATCGTGTCAGCCAACCACTCCACTTTGCGACCCTCTGCGCCATCCATGGCGCAGAGGGTCGCAAAGTGAAGCAGTTGGCTTCCTTTTGACCGGAGCAATAATTCTTTAAATGAACTACCCAAGCACTAAGTGGTGTTCTGGCAGGATAGAAGGCGAGGCGTTGGCCGGGAGGGGCACCGCAGTTGACTGATGGTCAATGAGGATGCACATACCGGCCAGCAACGAAGCATTCTGCCTGCCAGGGCAGCACGAAAAAGATTAATGGCGGAAATGACGCATGTTCGTGAATACCATTGCCATGCCATGTTCGTCGGCAGCGTCGATCACTTCCTGATCGCGCATGGAGCCGCCTGGCTGGATCACACAGGTGATACCGGCTTCGGCCGCAGCGTCGATACCGTCGCGGAACGGGAAGAAGGCGTCGGAGGCCATGACGGAACCTTTGACTTCCAGACCTTCGTCAGCAGCTTTGATACCGGCGATTTTCGCGGAGTAAACGCGGCTCATCTGACCGGCGCCGACCCCGATGGTCATGCTGTCTTTGGCGTAAACAATGGCGTTGGATTTGACGAATTTGCCGACTTTCCAGCAGAACAGCAGATCTTTCAGTTCCTGTTCGGTTGGCTGACGTTTGGTAACGACTTTCAGGTCGGCCAGGGTGACCATGCCCTGATCGCGGTCTTGTACCAGCAGGCCGCCGTTAACGCGTTTGACGTCAAAACCGGCGGTTTTGCCCTGCCACTGGCCACATTCAAGCAGGCGGACGTTGGCTTTTTTCGCGACCACGGCTTTGGCTTCTTCGCTGACGACCGGCGCGATGATCACTTCAACGAACTGACGGCTGACGATGGCTTCGGCTGTCGCGGCATCCAGTTCACGGTTGAAAGCGATGATACCGCCGAACGCGGAGGTCGGGTCGGTCTGGTAAGCGCGGTTGTAGGCTTCCAGAATGTCGTTGCCCAGCGCCACACCACACGGGTTGGCGTGTTTCACGATCACACAGGCCGGTTCCGCGAATTCTTTCACGCATTCCAGCGCGGCGTCGGTGTCGGCGATGTTGTTGTAGGAGAGGGCTTTGCCCTGCAGCTGGGTAGCGGTAGAGACAGAGGCTTCCTGCACATCGGCTTCAACGTAGAAGGCAGCGGCCTGATGGCTGTTTTCACCGTAGCGCATATCCTGTTTCTTGATGAACTGGAAGTTGATGGTGCGCGGGAATTTGGAGTCGGCAGAGGCTTCGTCCTGTACGCCATAGGTTGGCACTTTGGTACCGAAGTAGTTGGCGATCATGCCGTCGTAAGCAGCGGTGTGTTCGAACGCGGCAATCGCCAGATCGAAACGGGTAGCGTAAGCCAGAGAACCTGCGTTGGCGTCCATTTCAGCCAGTACGCGGTCGTAATCTTTCGCATTGACCACGATGGTGACGTCTTTGTGGTTTTTCGCCGCAGAACGCACCATGGTCGGGCCACCGATGTCGATGTTTTCGATGGCGTCTTCCAGTGAACAATCCGGTTTGGCCACGGTGGCGGCAAACGGGTAGAGGTTCACGGCGACCAGATCGATCGGTTTGATGTCATGCTGTGTCATGATGGCATCGTCGGTGCCGCGGCGGCCCAGAATGCCGCCGTGAACTTTCGGGTGCAGGGTTTTTACGCGGCCATCCATCATTTCCGGGAAGCCGGTGTAATCGGACACTTCGGTTACAGGTAAGCCGGCATCGGCGAGCAGGCGCGCAGTTCCGCCGGTGGAGAGCAGTTCTACACCACGTTGTTGCAGGGCACGGGCGAACTCCACGATACCGGTCTTGTCAGATACGCTGAGCAGGGCGCGGCGGATTGGGCGAGCGTTTTCCATCTCTACTTTGTCCTCAATTTGTTCACGGTCAATATTCAGAAGGGAGGGACAACCGGTGATAACTGGCTGTCTCCGAGATTCGGCGCGATATTTTACACCAAAAGCGGGGGCGGTAGGATCTTTTTCAGCCGACATGTCGTGAATCTGTCTGTTGCGAAGGCGGCCAAAGGGAGCAACGCCACTGACACGCTGTGAACCCATCCATGGGCGCTCCACCGCGCCTTCCCTGGCGCGGAGGGTCGGTAACATTGTTCCCTTTGGCTGCCTGGATGATCTGAGTCTTCACTGGTCATGTTCTGTGAGATCGGCCAAAGGACGCAACTTCGCCGACACGCAGTGAACCCATCCGTGGGGGCTCCGCTGCGCCTTCCCTGGCGCGGAGGGTCTCTGAAGTTGTGTCCTTCGTCCGCTGTGTGAATTATAGAGTTTTTAAAGGTGCTTTTAATGGTGCTATAATAAATACGTAAGCATAGGAGTATTGAATATGGCATATCAAATTCTGACATCTGTTGCGGCCAGCATTACTGAGCTGAAGAAAAATCCGATGGGAACGGCGATGGAAGGCGAAGGTCAGCCGGTTGCTATTCTGAATCGCAATGAACCGGCTTTTTATATCGTGCCGCCTGCACTGTTTGGCTATTTTCAGGAGTTAGCCGAGGATGCGGAATTGAACCGGATTGCTGATGAACGAATGAGTGATCCTGAGTTTATCGAGATCAACATCGATGACCTATAAACTGAAATTCGAGAAAAGGGCCTGGAAAGAGTGGGAAAAGCTGGGTTATCCGGTCAGAGAGCAGTTTAAAAAGAAACTGACTGAACGTCTGGAAAATCCTCGTGTTCCGAATGACAAACTGAGTGGTCATGCGGATCGGTATAAAATCAAGTTGCGGTCAGCGGGTTATCGGTTGATTTACCAGGTGTTTGATGACGAAGTGGTTGTCAGTGTGATTGCCGTTGGTAAACGCGAAAACTCAGATATTTATAATACTGCCAGCAGTCGTTAATCCATTCATTGCAAAACCGGCCAAAGAGAACAACTTCACCCGACACGCCGTGAATCCATCCATGGAGGCTCCGCCGCGCCTTCCCTGGCGCGGAGGGTCTCTGAAGTTGTTCTCTTCGGCCGGACAGGGGACGGTTCAGCCAAAGCAAAGGAAGCAACTTCACCTGACACGTCGTGAATCCATCCATGGGCGCTCCGCCGCGCCTTCCCTGGCGCGGTGGGTCGGTAACATTGTTCCCTTTGCCTTCCTGTTGGATTATTTACTCCAGGTGATCGAGCGGCAGGGAGGTGAATTGTTTGACCTGTTGCAGGACGAAGCTGGAGCGGACGCCGGTGACGCCGTCGATGCGGGTCAGTTTTTCCAGCAGGAAATGCTGGTAGTATTCCATGTCCGGTACGACGACTTTCAGCTGGTAGTCGGCGTCGTTACCGGTGATCAGGGCGCATTCCATGACTTCCGGCATTTCTGATACGGCCTGATTGAAGTTGTTCAGCCGCTCAGGGGTGTGTTTATCCATGTTGATATGGATATAGGCGGTGAGTTTCAGATTCAGTTTTTCCGGATTCAGCAGCGTGACGTGCTTCAGAATCAACCCTGATTCTTCCAGTGCCTTGATGCGGCGCGAGCAGGGGGAAGGGGATAAACCTACCTGTTCGGCCAGATCCAGATTGCTGATGCGGGCATCGCGCTGCATCAGGTTCAGAATTTTTTTGTCTAAACGGTCTAATTTCATAAATTCCGATTATTCAGCAACAACTGATTAAAGAAGTGTTTATTATTGGTGAATTCGTGCGCAAAAACTAGCTTTTAATGCAATTTTTGCAATCACATTCTAATGTGGATGGCGTATTATTTATCTCGTTCGGGTGGAACGGACACTACGACTAAATTTTGCAAGGTACTCTTACCGGAGGAAGCTTGCCGCAACGTCTGACGGCTTACCGGACGCTCAGATGGACTGGATCCAGTTACCGCTGCCAAAAAAGGTAATCATCGTTACCCCAGAGAGGTCTGCAACCTTTGTTGCAGACCTTTTTCGTTTAAATTATTTAGCAATTTTCTTGTACTTGATGCGGTGCGGTTGCACGGCATCGGCGCCCAGGGTTTTCTTCTTCCACTCTTCGTAGTCGGTAAAGTTGCCTTCGAAGAAGCGGACGTTCCCTTCGTCGCTGTAGTCCAGGATGTGCGTGGCGATACGGTCGAGGAACCAGCGATCGTGCGAAATGACCATCGCACTGCCTGGGAATTCCAGCAGGGCGTTTTCCAGCGCACGCAGGGTTTCCACGTCGAGGTCGTTGGTCGGTTCGTCGAGTAACAGCACGTTGCCGCCGGCCTGCAGCAGTTTGGCCAGATGCAGACGGCCGCGTTCACCGCCGGAGAGTTCGCCAACCCGTTTGCCCTGATCGGTGCCTTTGAAGTTGAAGCGACCGACATAGGCGCGGCTCGGGATCTCGAAGTTGCCGATCTTCAGGATGTCCTGGCCATTGGCCACTTCATCGAACACGGTCTTCTTGTCATCCATGCTGTCACGGAACTGATCCACTGACGCCAGTACCACGGTATCACCCAGAGTAATGGTGCCGGCATCCGGTTGCTCCATGCCGCTCAGCATGCGGAACAGGGTCGATTTACCGGCGCCGTTCGGACCGATGATACCGACAATCGCCCCTTTCGGAATGCTGAATGACAGGTTGTCGATCAGCTGGCGATCGCCGTAGGATTTGCTCAGACCTTCCACTTCGATCACTTTATCGCCCAGACGTGGTCCCGGCGGAATAAACAGCTCGTTGGTCTCGTTGCGTTTCTGGTAATCCTGTGAGTTAAGTTCTTCAAAGCGGGCCAGACGCGCCTTGCTTTTCGCCTGACGACCTTTCGGATTCTGACGAACCCACTCCAGTTCTTTCTCGATCGACTTACGACGGGCCGCTTCAGTAGAGGCTTCCTGCGCCAGACGGGCATCTTTCTGTTCCAGCCAGGAGGAGTAGTTGCCTTCCCACGGGATACCTTCACCGCGGTCCAGCTCCAGGATCCAGCCTGCGACGTTGTCGAGGAAGTAACGGTCGTGGGTGATCGCTACAACGGTGCCTTCGTAGTCGTGCAGGAAGCGTTCCAGCCAGGCCACGGATTCGGCATCCAGGTGGTTGGTCGGTTCGTCCAGCAGCAGCATGTCCGGTTTTTCCAGCAGCAGACGGCACAGTGCGACACGGCGACGCTCACCACCGGAGAGGTGTTTGATCTGGGCATCCCACGCAGGCAGACGCAGCGCATCGGCGGCGCGTTCCAGCTGGTTTTCCATGTTGTGGCCGTCATGCGCCTGAATGATCGCTTCCAGCTCGCCCTGTTCTTTGGCCAGCTTGTCGAAGTCGGCATCCGGATCGGCATACGCGGCATAGACTTCGTCCAGACGGGCCATGGCGCGCTTCAGGTCACCCATCGCTTCTTCAACGGCTTCACGGACCGTCTGCTCCGGATCCAGTTTCGGTTCCTGCGGCAGATAACCGATCTTGATGCCAGGTTGCGGGCGGGCTTCACCTTCGATTTCGGTATCCAGGCCGGCCATGATGCGCAGCAGGGTTGATTTACCGGCACCGTTCAGACCCAGCACGCCGATTTTGGCGCCGGGAAAGAAGGAGAGAGAAATATTTTTCAGAATATGACGCTTGGGCGGAACCACTTTGCCCACGCGATTCATGGTGTAAATAAATTGCGCCATGGTGTTCTCGGAATCAGTCTAGGTTGTGGGTAGTTTAGAATAAGGATTTTACGCTTTTTCCGGATCACTGGGATAGTTATTTCTGCGGGTCAAACAGCTGGCAGAGTTGAGCCAGGAAGGGTTTCAGGAAGAATAACCTCCTTGAATGTTAAGGAAAAATAAGCCAAGAGTGACGAATTTAGGTGGAAGATATCAGGAAAAGCCACTTATTGTCTTGAAACGCGACAAAATGTTGCATATTATTTCTTCGAGCATGTTTCTGAACTCAATGATGAATTGAAGAACATTGAACTAAAGAACATTGAATTGAATATATGAGAAGTGAGGAAAACTATGGCTCAAACGGTGCGTTTAGACGATGAATTTGTCGCTGACGTGAAAGTTCATGCGTCTGCGGCTCATCGTTCCTTACCAAAGCAGATTGAATACTGGGCTAAGATTGGCCGTATGGTTGAAGATAACCCGGATCTACCATTCAGTTTTATCAAGGATGTGATGTTAGCGGCAGAGCAAGTCAAAGAGGGGCAAGTAACCCGCTATGTCAGAACAACAAAAAGAAATTGAGATTTATCAGTCGAACTTGTTTGAGAAACAACTAAAAAAACTGTCAGAAAAGGATCTGGCACTTGTTGAGGACGAGATTGATAAAGTGATTGAAAACCCTGAAATCGGTGAAAGAAAAAAGGGCGATCTATCATATCTGTGGGTACATAAATTCAAGATGAATGGTCACCTGGTTCTCTTGGGGTACTCATGGCAAGAGACAAAATTTGAACTCTATTTGCTGAGTGTCGGGCCTCATGAGAATTTTTATGACGAGATGAAGAATAGAAGTAAAGCAGATTTAAAACTAATAAGTTAACAAATAGCAGAAAAATTAAAGGCCACTACAAAAGTGGCCTTTAACTTATTGAATTAGTTGGTGCCCAGGGTCGGACTCGAACCGACACAGTTATTCACCGGCGGATTTTGAATCCGCTGCGTCTACCGATTTCGCCACCTGGGCACACAAGGTAAGATATTGACTTTCTGAAAAATCATCCGGTGTATCTTACGGGCTCGCATTATACAAAGCTGGCTCGTGAGCGCAAATTGTTTTTCGCGTGATCTGTCTCAGATGCTGAATAAATGCCCGAACGGATGATTCGCATCTCGTCGTGCGACTCAGTTAGAATGGTTTTCCCTGATTTCTGGTGTGTATGAATTTATGAGTAAAACAACCCGTTCCCGCTCACGCTCTGCGTCTGTCAAATCATCGGCTTCTTCTGCGGCGACTATTCCCAGAACGCCGCGTGCCGGTTTCCGTCGTCGTTTCGGTGCCTGGGCTATTGATTCCTTGCTGGTGATCCCGCTGCTGACTGTGGCCGGTTATCTTGGCTATGGCCTGAGTCATTTGCTGGTGCTCAGTGGTCTGGTTTCCCTGAGTGACGGCCTGACTACCGCCGGCTGGCTGGCGCATCAGATATGGTTCAGTCTCTGGCTAGCGGGTGTGTTATGCAGTTATTTTGTCTGGTTCTGGTGCCGGGAAGGGCAAACCCCGGGTATGCGCCGGTTTCAGATCCGGGTACAGAATACCGACGCTTCTTTACTGAGCATTGGCCAGGCGCTGGTACGGCTTGGCACGTCGGCATTCGGACTGGGTAATCTGATGGTGATTTTTGATCGCCGTGAGTTTCTGGCGTTTCAGGATTACTGGGCAAACTGTGAAGTGGTGGTGACGTCACCAACTGCCGGACATTAAGCACCAAGAAGATACCGGCATCCGCGTGCATGTGCAGATGCCGGTAAATCGTTTAGTTGCGACGGCGCAGCATATGGATGGCCACGCTCATGAAGATCAGGCTGGGTACGCTGGCCCCGAGCACGGGCGGCACGTGATACACCAGACTGAACGGCCCCAATACCTGGTTCACCACATAGAAGCTGAACCCGATCATCACGCCGGAAATCAACCGTGCGCCCATACTGACCGAACGTAACGGACCGAAAATAGTGGATGCAGCCAGCAGCAGCATGGCGATGACATTGAGCGGTGCCAGCAGTTTGCGCCAGAATTCCAGCTTGTAATCATCGACCTGCTGGCCATTGCTTTCCATGTAATTGATGTAGTTATACAGCCCTTGAGCGGACAACTCGTCCGGCGAGACGGAGACCACGCCCAGTTTGTCCGGGGTCAGGTTGGTCTGCCACAACCAGTCGGTCTTGCGTTCTGAGCGGATCTGCTTTGTGTCCTGCAACCGGGTGTGCACAATGTTTTTCAGATGCCAGGCCTGCTTCTGGTATAACGCTTGGCCGGAGCGGATGATTTCCAGTAAATCTCCTGCCGGATTAAAGCGGTAGAGCGTCACATCACGCAGGCTGCCATCGCGGAGCAAGGCGCCGATACTGATAAAGTCATGTCCTTCCTTGACCCAGATACCATAGGTTGACGCGGTAATCTTGCCGCCGCTGACCGCCGTGGTTTTGATGTCGTGCGCTCTCTGTTCAGCGATTGGTGCCACGTATTCACCGAGCAGCATGACCAGTATCATGACCGGAATGACGGTTTTCAGTGCCGAAATGACAATTTTCGCCCGGGACAGACCTGCCGCCTGCAAGACAACCAGTTCACTGCTGCTGGCCATCTGACCCAGACCTACCACGCCGCCCAGCAATGCCGCCATCGGGAAAAACAGCACGATGTCTCCCGGCATGGCGTAGGCGACCCTTAACACCGCATGCAAGGTGGTGTAGGAACCTTCACCGACACTCTGTAACTGATCGACAAACTTAATCAGCGAGGAGAGACCAACCAGCATGAAGGTACACAGCAGGATGGCCATGATCACGGTGCGTCCGATATAGCGGTCGAGAATACCAAACATCAGCATTTCTCCTTATGCCAGTAAAGACGCAGATGTTGCCAGAGCCGGGTGTTTTTCAGATTCATCGGGATAGCAAACAGCAACGCGAAGATCGCAGGAATAATATACAGCCCCGGCGTCGCGGGCAGTTGTCCGCGTTCAATGGCTGACTGGCCGGCACTCAGTAACAGGAAATAACTCAGATAGAGCATGACCGCCGGCAGCAGTTTGGCATAGCGGCCCTGACGCGGATTGACGCTGGCCAGCGGAACGGCGATCAGGGTCAGCACCGGGATCGACAACGGCAAGGCGATACGCCACTGCCATTCCGCGATTTCTTTGTTGGTGGTGCCGTGATAAAGCCGGGCTGACGGGATGGCTGCTGCTTTGCGGTTGGACGGTTCGATGTCCTTACGTTGCAGCTGTGCCCGGTATTCGCTGAAGTTGGCGATACTGAATTTGGTTGACGGTGGTGTACCGGCATAGCGTTTGCCATCACTCAGCGTGACCCAGGGGGTACCTTGGGCATCTGTCGTCAGATGTCCCTCTGCGGCCACAATGATTGCTGCTTCAGCAGGATCCGGGCTGCGTTGCAGCAGAAAGATGCGCTGCAATTTGCGCCCGCTTTCCTGTACATCTTCCACATAGGCGGTCAGTTGCCCGCCATCCAGACTCAAGAAGCGGCCGCTTTCCAGCGGAATGGAGAGCGGATCGGCCTTGGCGGCATCCAGCAGCTGCGACTGCATTTCCCGCGCCGTTGGCGCCAGCCACAGGGTATTCGCCGCAGCGACTACTGTCGTCAGCAATGCCAGCACCATGCTGATCTTCATAATGTAAGAAGGACCGACACCAGTTGCGCGCAAGACGGTGATTTCGCTGTCTGCATACAGACGGCCATGCGCAAACAAAATGGCGATAAACAGGCTGATTGGCAGCAGCAATAATCCCATATACGGAATATTGAGCAGCATCATCTGACCGATCAGCGATGTCGGTACAGAACCATCCGCAGCTTTCGCCAGGATCCGGATAAATTGCTGACTGGTAAAAATCAGCATCAGGATCAGCAGGATTGAAAGCTGAGTTTTGAGCGTTTCTTTAAATATATAACGGAAAACTATCACGCAGGCCTCGGGAAAACTTGTAATTACTGGCGAATCGCTAAAAAATAGTTGCCTTAATTCCATTTTATGATGTTTTGCGTACCGAACCTGTTCATCCTGAACAGGTGGGTCGGCCTCTATTATCGACCAATCGGTGGGCTTTGTCTTTAGTAGCAAGGAGTCCTCATGGAATTCGGCGTTAAAAGTGGCAGCCCGGAGAAGCAACGCAGTGCCTGTATTGTGGTGGGTGTCTTCGAACCGCGTCGTTTATCTGCGGTAGCGGAACAGCTGGATCGCGTCAGTGATGGCTATCTGAGTTCTCTGCTGCGTCGTGGTGATCTGGAAGGTAAAACCGGTCAGATGTTGTTGCTGCATCAGGTACCCGGGGTGCTGAGCGAACGTGTACTGCTGGTGGGTTGTGGTAAAGAGCGTGAGCTGGATGAACGTCAGTTCAAACAGATCATTCAGAAAACCATCAGTACACTGAATGAAACCGGATCGATGGAAGCGGTCTGTTTTCTGACAGAATTGCATGTCAAAGGACGGGATGCCTACTGGAAGGTAAGACAAGCGGTCGAAACGGCGCAAAACAGTCTTTATACTTTTGATCAATTCAAGACCAACAAGGCAGAACTGCGCCGGCCGCTGCGAAAGCTGGTGTTTAATGTCGCCACCCGTCGCGAACTGGCGATTGGCGAGAAAGCAATTGTGCATGGCCTGGCCGTTTCCAACGGTATGAAGATCTGCCGTGACGTGGCCAATATGCCGCCGAATATCTGTACGCCAGCTTATCTGGCGTCGCAGGCGCGTCGTCTGGCTGATAGCTGCCCATATATCACCACCAGGGTGATTGGTGAACAGCAGATGGCCGAGCTGAGCATGAACGCCTATCTGGCGGTGGCCAGAGGCTCATCCAATGAAGCCATGATGTCGATCATGGAATATAAAGGTCATCCGGATGCCAAGCCGATTGTGCTGGTGGGCAAAGGGCTGACGTTTGATTCCGGTGGTATTTCCATCAAACCGGCCGAAGGCATGGACGAGATGAAATACGACATGGGCGGGGCAGCGTCGGTATTAGGTACCATGACTGCACTGGCGGAACTGAAGCCGCCGATCAATGTGATTGGTGTGCTGGCGGGTGCCGAGAATATGCCGGATGGCAAAGCCTATCGTCCGGGCGATATTCTGACGTCGATGTCCGGTCAGACCATCGAAGTGCTGAATACCGATGCGGAAGGGCGTCTGGTGTTGTGTGACGTGCTGACCTATGTGGAACGGTTCGAACCGGAATCGGTGATTGATATTGCGACGCTGACCGGCGCCTGTGTGATTGCGCTGGGCAGCCATGCCACCGGCCTGATGTCGAATCATAATCCGCTGGCGCATGAGCTGCTGAACGCAGCGGAATTGTCGGGCGATAAAGCCTGGCGCCTGCCGCTGTGGGATGAATATCAGGATCAAATCGAAAGTCCGTTCGCGGATATGGTGAATACCGGTGGTCGTCCTGCCGGGGCCATTACCGCCGGGGCGTTTCTCAGCCGCTTTACCAAGAAGTACAACTGGGCGCATCTGGATATTGCCGGTACTGCCTGGAAATCGGGTAAAGAGAAAGGTTCGACCGGTCGTCCGGTTCCTTTGCTGACGCAGTTCCTGCTGAGCCGCGCCGGTGTTGATGTCGAAGACTAACAGGATGGGGCGGTAACGCCCCTTTACTTTATGCCGCAAGTCACTTTTTATATACTACCCGACGATTCGCCTGCTGCTGCCGATGCGGATGGCATCAATCAGGCGGCAGTGGTATTAGCCTGCCAGCTGACGACAGCACGTTTTCGTCAGAATCAGACGGTATTTATGCTGGCGCAGACCCAGGCACAGGCTGAACAGTTAGACGAAATGCTGTGGCAGCAGGATCCGCACAGCTTTGTGCCACACGGGCTTTCTGATGAAGCAACGGTGACACAGGCTCCGGTCGAAATTGGTACGGGGTTGCCAAAACGCAGCCGGCTGATATTGATCAATCTGGCAGAGACCGTACCGGCTTTTGCTCATCGTTTTGCTCAGATCATTGATTTCGTCCCTACTGACGAAATTCAAAAACAACAGGCGCGCGAACGTTACAAGCAGTATCGGGCGCTGGGTTTCACGCTGGAGACGGTGCCTGCACCGCAACTCCCATAATCAGACAGATGAAGACAGATGGAAAAGACGTTTAATCCGAACGCCATTGAACAGGCGATGTACCAGCACTGGGAAAGCCAGGGCTACTTCAAACCAAGTGGCGACACCAGCAACGGCAATTACTGCATCGTGATCCCGCCGCCAAACGTCACTGGTAGCCTGCACATGGGCCATGCGTTCCAGCAGACCATCATGGATGCGCTGATCCGTTATCAGCGTATGCTGGGTAAAAATACCCTGTGGCAGGTCGGTACTGACCATGCCGGTATCGCGACCCAGATGGTAGTAGAACGCAAGATCGCGGCGGAAGAAAATAAAACCCGTCACGATTATGGCCGTGACGCCTTCATCGACAAGATCTGGCAGTGGAAAGAAGAATCCGGCGGTACCATCACCCGTCAGATGCGTCGCTTAGGCGCTTCTGTAGACTGGGACCGTGAAGCATTCACCATGGACCCGGCTTTGTCTCATGCGGTACAGGAAGTGTTCGTACGTCTGTATGAACAGGATCTGATCTATCGCGGTAAACGTCTGGTGAACTGGGATCCGAAACTGCACACTGCGATCTCTGATCTGGAAGTTGAGAACAAAGAAGTCAAAGGCAACATGTGGCATCTGCGCTATCCGCTGGCGGATGGTGAGAAGACGGCTGAAGGCAAAGATTACCTGATCGTGGCGACTACCCGTCCGGAAACCATGCTGGGTGATACTGCGGTGGCAGTGAACCCGGAAGATCCGCGTTACAAGGCGCTGATTGGCAAATTCATCGAGTTACCACTGGTGGGTCGTCGTATTCCGATCATCGCTGACGAACATGCGGACATGGAAAAAGGTACCGGCTGTGTGAAGATCACTCCGGCGCACGATTTCAATGACCATGAAGTGGGTAAACGTCATCACCTGCCAATGATCAACATCTTCACGCTGGATGCACATATTCGTGCGGAAGCTGAAGTGTATGACAGCAAAGGCAACCCGAGCGAAGCTTATCCGGCTGCCATGCCGGCTGAATTTGCGGGTCTGGAGCGTTATGCCGCGCGTAAAGCGATCATTGCTGCGCTCGAAGCGAAAGGCCTGATGGATGAGATCAAAGATCACGTGCTGCAGCAGCCTTACGGCGACCGTGGCGGTGTACCGATCGAACCAATGCTGACCGACCAGTGGTATGTGCGTGCGGACGTACTGGCGAAACCGGCGATTGAAGCGGTGGAAGATGGCCGTATTCAGTTCGTACCGAAACAGTACGAAAACATGTACTTCTCCTGGATGCGTGATATTCAGGACTGGTGTATTTCCCGTCAGCTGTGGTGGGGTCACCGCATTCCGGCGTGGTATGACGTCAACGGTAAAGTCTATGTTGGCCGCAATGAAGCGGAAGTCCGTGCGAATTACAGCCTGGCGGCAGATGTGGCGCTGCGTCAGGACGAAGATGTGCTGGATACCTGGTTCAGTTCTGCACTGTGGACCTTCTCCACACTGGGCTGGCCGGAAAAAACACCTGAGCTGGACATGTTCCATCCGACCGATGTGCTGGTGACCGGCTTTGACATCATCTTCTTCTGGGTTGCGCGCATGATCATGATGACCATGCACTTCGTGAAAAACGAAGATGGCACGCCACAGGTACCGTTCAAGACGGTGTATGTGACCGGTCTGATCCGTGACGAAGAAGGTCAGAAGATGTCGAAATCCAAGGGCAACGTGCTTGACCCGCTGGATATGATCGACGGTATTTCCCTGCCGGATCTGCTGGAAAAACGCACCGGCAACATGATGCAGCCGCAACTGGCCGAGAAGATCGGCAAGCGTACCGAGAAGCAGTTCCCGGAAGGGATTGAAGCGCATGGTACCGATGCACTGCGTTTCACGCTGGCGGCACTGGCGTCAACCGGTCGTGACATCAACTGGGACATGAAACGTCTGGATGGTTACCGTAACTTCTGTAACAAACTGTGGAACGCCAGCCGTTATGTGCTGATGAACACCGAAGAGCAGGATTGCGGTTTTGCCGGTGGCGAGATGCAGTTCAGTCTGGCGGATCGTTGGATCACCTCTCAGCTGCAACTGACCATTCAGGAACTGCGTCATGCGATGGATACCTACCGCTTTGACCAGGCAGCGGGTGTGCTGTACGAGTTTATCTGGAACCAGTTCTGTGACTGGTATCTGGAGCTGACCAAGCCGGTGCTGTGGCACGGTAGCGAAGCCGAACAGCGCGCCACCCGTCATACGCTGGTAACGGTGCTGGAAACGTTGCTGCGTCTGGCACATCCAATCATGCCGTTCATGACCGAGTCTATCTGGAAATCAGTGGCTCCGCTGGCAGGCATCAACGAAGATACGCTGATGCTGCAGGCTTACCCTGCATTTGATGCGGCGAAAGTGGATGAAGTGGCACTGGCCGATCAGGAATGGGTGAAACAGTTCATTGTCAGCGTGCGTAACATCCGTGCCGAAATGAATGTGGCACCAAGCGTGCCGTTGACCGTATTGCTGAAAGCGGATGCCACTGATGCGAAACGTGCTGCAGACAACGAAGCGTTCCTGAAGTCACTGGCGAAGCTGGAAAGCATCACCGTGCTGGCAGCAGGTGAAGCTGAGCCGTTGTCGGTGAAGAAACTGATCGGGAATACCGAGCTGATGATCCCGATGGCGGGTCTGATCGACAAGGAAGTGGAGCTGGCGCGTCTGGCGAAAGAAGTCGAGAAGCTGGAAAAAGAGTGTGGCCGTATCGAAGGCAAACTGGGTAACGAAGCATTTGTTGCCAAGGCACCGGAAGCGGTGATCGCCAAAGAGCGTGAAAAACTGGCTGATTACCACTCTCAGCTGACCAAGCTGAAAGAACAGCAGGAAACCATCAAATCACTGTAATACCCTTTGTACTTGAAGCTGCAGTGTCGTTGACTGCGTTTACTCACCCCAATCACATAGTTTATCTATGCTCATGGGGATGAGTTCACTGGTCGGCTAGCTGCAACCCCAATTACTTTGGGTATAGTTGGATGCGAAAAAAGCGCTGAGAGATCAGCGCTTTTTTTTATCCAGCTGATTGGCCAGAAAATCGAGCAGTACCCGCACCCGGTGCGGCACATAGCGGTTGCTCGGCAAAATCGCGTAAATACCTAATTCCGCCGGCGTGAACTCATCCAACAGGGTTTCCACCCGTCCGGAGGCTAAATAATCCTGCACGATAAAATCGGGTTGCAGCGTAATACCCAGCCCGTTGGCGGCGGCTTCGGTCAGCGCATCGCCGTTGTTGGCTTTGATGCGGCTGCGGATATAAAACGTTTCATGCCGTCCATCGATCATAAATGCCCAGCTCATCCCTCCGGCCGTCAGAGTATAACCAAGACATTCATGATTAATCAGCTCTGAGGGGTGCATTGGCCGGCCATGCTGTTTCAGGTAGCCGGGGGAGGCCACTGTCAGTAAGCGGCAACTGCTGAGTTTGCGCACGATATCGCCGGGCTCCAGCTGTCCGGCAATACGGATGGAGAGATCGATGCCTTCTTCAATCAGATTCATCTGATGATCATCAAAATCCATTTCCAGATTGATATCCGGATAGCGTTGTGAGAATTCGAGTAACAATGGCGACAGCTTTTTCAGCCCGTAACTGAGCGGCAGGCCGATGCGGATATTGCCCCGGGGTGCCAGACGCTCTTCTATGACACTGGCTTCGGCGGCTTCGACCAGATCAAGAATAACGCGGCATTTCTCCAGATAGGCGCCTCCCGCCGAGGTCAGCGAAAGGCGGCGGGTGTTCCGCACCATCAGTTTGACACCGAGATGTTCTTCCAGCGCAGCGATCTGACGGGTCACGACAGAGCGGGCCAGCCCCATCTGTTCGGCAACGGCGGTAAAACTGCCTAATTCTGCGATTCGCACAAATAAGTGCATGGCATCAAGTCGGTTCATTGTTGCTATTCCAGCAATAGATAATTCGAAATAACCCTCTATCTGGCATCAATCTGCGAGGGTATAGTTTATTCACAAATTAATAACATTCGTTTCCGACGAAACGGAGATGGCACCATGAGTTCACATTACACCACTACAGCAAAAAGTCTGCACTGGCTGATGGCTGTTTTGTTTTTCGGCATGCTGGGCCTGGGTTTTTACATGCAGGCTCTGCCGTTATCGCCGGAGAAGCTCAAGCTTTATTCCTGGCATAAGTGGATCGGTGTCACGGTGTTTCTGCTGGCGTTAATTCGTCTGGCGTGGCGGGTGACGCATCGTCCGCCAGCATTACCGGCTTCCATGCCTCGGCTGATGCAGGTCGCGGCGCATGCCGGCCACCACATGCTGTATATGCTGATGTTTCTGATCCCGCTTTCCGGCTGGCTGATGAGCTCGGCGAAAGGATTTCAGACTGTCTGGTTCGGCGTACTGCCAATCCCGGATTTATTGGAGAAAAACAAGGAATTGGGCGATTTGCTGCTCACCGTGCATGTCAGCTTGAATTATCTGTTTATTGCCGTACTGGTTGGTCATATCGGCGCGGCGTTCAAACACCATTTTATTGACAAAGATGACATCCTGACCCGGATGTTGCCAGGTTCAGCGAAGGACAAAAGATGATGAAGACCTTATTTCGTATGAGCGTACTTGCTGCATTGCTGCCACTGGCAACCCAGGCGGCGGAATACACCCAGGTGGATGTGAAGCAAAGCGCGATCAATTTCAGTTACCAGCAAATGGGCGTGTCGATGGATGGCAAATTCAACGAGTTCACCAGCACGCTGAAGTTCGACCCGGCCAAACCGGCCGAAGGGAAAGCCGTATTTGATGTGGCGCTGGCCAGTATTGATGCCGGCAGCAGCGAAGCGAATGATGAAGTCAGCAAGACAGAGTGGTTTAACACCGCCGCTTTTCCGCAGGCACATTTTGAATCCGGTGCTATCAAGGCGCTGGGTGATAACCAGTTTGAGGTCAGCGGCAAGCTGACGATCAAAGGCAAGACCATTGATGTCGTAGTTCCGTCAACCTTCAAAGAAGAGGCCGGAAAAGGCATTTTTGCAGGTAGTTTCACCATCCGTCGCGGTGATTTTGCGATTGGGGAAGGCAGCTGGTCAACCTTTGACATTGTTGCCAATGATATTCAGGTCAAGTTCACTATTACTGCCAACCCGCAGTGATTAACCATCTATTCAAATCAGGAGTTACATCATGAATAAATTCGTTAAATTATCTGCTGTGCTGGCACTGGCTACTGCCATTTCTGCACCGGCGTTTGCCGCTCCGGAAACGTATGTCATTGACAGTACCCATACTTTCCCGCGTTTCTCTTACAGCCATTTTGGTTTGTCAAAACAGCTGAGCCGCTTCGATAAAACCAGCGGTACCATCGTGCTGGATAAAGAAGCCAAAACCGGTTCGGTGGATATCGTGATTGATACCAAATCCGTTGATACTGGCTTTGAGGTGTTCAACGGACACATTCAGGGCGCGGATTTCCTGGATACAGCGACATATCCGACTGCCACCTTCAAATCCACCAAAGTGGTATTCAAAGGCGATGCGCCAACGGAAGTGCAGGGTGATTTGACGATCAAAGGCGTGACCAAACCGGTGACACTGACCGTGACTTCATTTGTGGCGATGCCACATCCGATGCTGCAGAAAGATGCCATTGGCGCGAATGCGACGACCGTCATCAAACGTACGGATTTCAACGCCGGTAAATATGCGCCGAATGTCGGTGATGACGTCACCATTGATATCGCTGTGGAAGCGATCAAGCAGTAACCCTGTGTCAGAGCAGTTGCCGTCCCTGCCTTGTATTGCCTGCTGCGGGAACGGATAACTGCTCTCTTTCGGGGGGGATGGTTTCATGGTTTCCCCCCTGACTTTTCTTCTTGCCGGAGTGATGGATATGTTCGAACTCAGATCTGCAAACCAGCGCGGTTCAGCCAATTTTGGTTGGTTACTGTCACAGCATACCTTTTCTTTCGGTAGTTATTATGACCCTGAACAGCTTGGATTTTCGGATCTGCTGGTGATCAACGAAGATCAGGTGAAACCGGGGAAAGGTTTTGATACACATGGCCACCGCGATATGGAAATCTTCTCCTATGTGCTGGAAGGGGCGCTGGAGCACAAAGATTCCATGGGAACGGGTTCGGTGATCCGCCCGGGCGATGTGCAGATGATGAGCGCCGGCTCCGGTATCCGCCACAGCGAATACAACCATTCCCGTGAAGAGCTAGTGCATTTTCTGCAGATCTGGATCGTGCCGGATCGCAAGGGCGTGGCACCGCGCTACCAGCAGCAACATTTTTCTGACGCAGAGAAGCGCGGCAAGTTGCGGCTGATTATTTCTCCTGATGGCACGGAAGGATCTCTGTCGGTATATCAGGATGCCCGGGTTTATGCCGGCCTGTTTGATGGCGACGAATCGCAGACCTTTTTGTTGCCGGAAAATCGGTACGCCTATGTGCATATTGCCCGGGGAAGTATTGAAATAAACGGTGAACGCTTGTCAGCCGGGGATGGTGTGCGCATCCGGCAGGAACAGCAGATCACTCTGCAAAACGGGGAGCAGGCTGAAGTACTGCTGTTTGATTTGCGTCCGAATGAACTGGCGTTAGTTCGCTGATCCCTTATCCGCATTACTGCTGCGGAATGGCGGCCAGGGTGGCGGTCAGTAATTGCCAGAAACGTTCTACCGATGAAACCGACACCCGCTCATCCGGCGAATGTGCGCCTTTGATGGTCGGGCCGATCGAAACCATGTCCAGATGCGGGTAAGTTTTTTTGAACAGCCCGCATTCCAGCCCGGCATGGATCACCATGATATTGGCTTGCTGCCCGAACAAACGCTGATGCTGTTGCTGTACGATCTGCATTGCTGCGGAATCCGGATCCGGTGCCCAGCCGGAATAGTCGCCGGAAAATACGGCTTCGGCGTGACTCAGTGCTGCGACGGCGGCAAAAACCGAATGCAGATGTGCCCGGCCTTCATCGGTCAGTGAGCGCACAAACGAGACGGCGCTCAGTTGTTTTTCCTCCGTCCTGATTACCCCCAGATTCGTCGACGTTTCCACCACGCCTGTTATGGCATGACTCATCCGGATGACCCCGTTCGGAATTGCCGTTAATCCTGCCAATAAATTGCTTTGCGTTGTGTCAGTCAGCGCCTGTTCTACCGGTGGACAGGGGGTGCAGGTGAGTTGTATTGCCGGGTCAGTATGTTGGTATTCCTGCCTCAATAATTCTGCTGCCGCATGACACGAGGCGATAAATTCCGCCTGCTGACCGGGTGGTAGCGCAACTACGGCACAGGCTTCGCGCGGGATCGCATTGCGCAGCGTGCCGCCATTCAGCGCACTGATTTTTAGCGGGAAATGCTGTTGCAGCCGGAAGAGTGTCCGGCACAATAACTGATTGGCATTGCCGCGCTCTTCATGAATATCCAGACCGGAATGACCACCCTGTAAACCGCCGAGCTGCAAGCGGTAAGTCTGATAGCCTTCCGGCAATGCGGCAAAATCAAGCGTGAAATCCAGCCGGGCTTCCAGTCCGCCGGCACATCCCATGTAGATATCGCCGTCCTGCTCGGCATCGGTATTGATCAGTATTTTCCCTTCCAGCCAGTCGGGCTGCAGTGCAAAAGCGCCGCCCATGCCGGCTTCTTCATCCACTGTAAACAACACTTCCAGCGGGCCATGTTTTACCGTGGGATCAGTCAATACCGCCAGACAGGCGGCGACACCAATACCGTTATCCGCGCCCAGCGTGGTACCTTTAGCCCGTACCCAGTCACCTTCAATATAAGGCTGGATCGGATCGCAGGAAAAATCATGAGCCCTGTCGGCATTGGCTTGCGGCACCATGTCCAGATGCGCCTGCAGGATCACGGGTTGAACCTGTTCCATGCCTGCTGACGCGGGTTTGCGGATCAGCAGATTCCCTTTGCTGTCCTGGGAGACTGCCAGATCCCGGGTCATCGCCAGATCCGTGATCCAGTCCCGTAGTGCAGCTTCCTGTTTTGATGGATGCGGGATCTGACAGATCTGCGCGAAGAAATTCCAGAGCCGGGAAGGCTGTAACCGGGTCAGCATCGTCATCACCCTGTTATTCGTTGTGTCCGGCAGAAATGATCTGCCGGCGGACTCGGTTGGTGATTTTGATCACCAGTTCATACGCTATGGTGCCGATATGGCGGGCGACCTCTTCGGCCGGCAGGCCCTTACCCCACAGGATCACTTCATCACCGGCCTGATCCTGACTTTCCGGGCCAAGATCAACGGTCATCATGTCCATCGAGACCCGGCCGGCCAATGCGACTTTGCGGCCATTGACCAGGACCGGCGTACCATTGGGGGCTGTCCGGGGGTAACCATCTCCATAGCCCATAGCGATGACACCGATGCGGGTATCCCGATCGGCGATCCAGTTACCGCCATAGCCAATGCTTTCGCCGGCTTTATGCTCCCGCACGGATATCAGTGTGCTTTTCAGTGTCATCACGGGTTGTAAACCCTCAGCGATGCCGCTGCTGTCACCGCGTGGCGAGATGCCGTAAAGGGCAATACCGGGACGTACCCAGTCGAAATGGGCATCCGACCAGTAGAGTACGCCCGCAGAGTTGGAGAGACTTTTCTCGCCGGGATGCGGCGCGGTAGCCTGAATGAAGCACGCCAGCTGTTCGTGCGTGGTCGGGGCGCTGAGTTCATCAGCCCTGTAGAAATGACTGACAAAACCGACATCCCCGCTGACATTGGCACAGTGGGACAGCTGGGCAACATAATGCGCCACCTGTTCCGGGAAGACACCGAGACGGTGCATACCGGTATCCACTTTCAGCCAGACACGGACGGGCTGCGGCAGGGTTGCGGCGAGGATATCCGCCAGTTGTCCGGCATGATGAATCACGGGCTGGAATTGATATTGCGCGGCAATCACCAGGTCTTCGGCACAAAAACACCCTTCCAGTAAGACGATGGGACGTGTGATCCCGGCCTGACGCAAAGCCACGGCTTCTTCAATCCGGGCCACGGCAAAGGCATCTGCCCCGGACAGGGTTTTCGCGACCAGGATGGCGTCATGGCCGTAGGCATTGCCTTTTACGACTGCGATGATTTTGCTTTTCGGACAGCATTGCTTCATTTTCGCAAAGTTATGCTGTAACGCATTCAGATCTATTTCCGCTCTTGCTGTTAACATTTTTATCATCCTGATCCGTCATCCGGCGGTCAATTGCCCTTGCTATGGTCATACATGCTTACAGAGTTGCACTTATCTTGTCAAAAAAACCAGGTTGTGCGGTTGATGTGGAGTTTTGTTCTGTTGTGGCGATTAAATAAAATTGAATATTATTCTGTTTGGGGAAAACAGATTGTTTTGCAGATGAATATTTTGTTTTTATCGTGTTTTCAGTGTTTTTCCGTAATAACGGATTATTTTAACAGGCTTTTTAATTCGATTTTGCATCATTTTAGTGACCATTAATAATTAAATTGCACTTTTTTGATTCAAAAATTAATGAAAAATAAAATAAGTCTTATTTTGAAATAAATCCAATAAAATCAATATGATGATATTCATTTTGTTTTTTGTTGCATGATAAAAATCCAATTCATTAATAATTTTTTATGATTGCTAGTGTTTTATTTTTATTTTTAATTGATGACTGGTTTAATGCTCTGTGTTTGTATTTTATTATTGGTTTTATATTCTGTATTTTCTCTTTTATTGACAATCTTATTTTGCTGTATTTATTATTTTCACAACGATGTGCGGTTTTGTTTTAAGCCAGCAATATATTTGCCGGTCAGGCATCGCTTTGTCAGTTAGTAATATTTCTCTGTGAGGATGATAAATATGGAAATTAAAAAACCTTATCTGCTGTTTTTAGGTGATGCGCATGATGTTCTGGCTGCCAAGGTAGCGATCGGTATCAAACAATGGCATCCGGAATATTGTGTCGGCCAATATCGCATGGAAGAGTGTCATGCAGATTGTGATCTGCCGGATATGGATATTGCTGCGGCGAAAGCGGCCGGTGCGAGAACGCTGGTGATTGGGGTCGCCAACCGCGGCGGTATCATCTCCGACAAATGGATTTCCATTCTGACTGAAGCGCTGGAAGCCGGTATGGATCTGGCGGCGGGTCTGCATAACCGTCTGAATGATGTGCCGGAATTAAAAATATTGGCCGATAGACTGGGACGTAAACTGTTTGACGTGCGTCATCCGACCCAGGCTTTCCCGGTCGCCAATGGCCGCAAACGTGCCGGCAAGCGTCTGCTGCCTGTGGGCACCGATTGCTCCTGCGGCAAAATGTACACTGCGCTGGCTGTTGAAAAAGAGATGCTGGCGCGTGGCATGAAGGCAACGTTCCGTGCGACCGGTCAGACCGGCATCCTGATCAGCGGCGCCGGTGTCAGTATCGATGCGGTAGTGTCCGATTTCGTGGCGGGTGCGGTAGAAGTGCTGGCGCCAGCGAACGATGCCGATCACTGGGATGTGATTGAAGGTCAGGGCTCTCTGTTCCATCCATCATTCGCAGGTGTAACGACCGGTATCATTCACGGTGCACAGGCGGATGCGCTGGTGCTGTGTCACGAACCGACCCGTACTACCATGCGTGGCGTTGATTACCCGATCGTTGACCTGGGTGAGTGCATGGCACTGAATCTGGCGATGGCGAAACTGACCAATCCGAAGGCCCGCTTTGTCGGTATTTCCGTGAACACCGCAAAACTATCTGAAAAAGAAGCGATGTGCCTGATGGCGGATATCGAAGAGAAATATGGTCTGCCAACGGTGGATCCGTTCCGTCAGGGTGTAGGTCGTATCGTGGATCAACTGTAATTCGGCAGGGTGGAATGAGTATGGAGATCCGGGTTTTTAGTGAAAGCTGGCCGATCCGTGGCTCATTCACCATCTCGCGTGGCAGTAAGACTGCCGCCGAGGTGGTGGTGGTTGAGCTGACCGAACAGGGCGTGACCGGACGCGGCGAGTGTGTACCGTATGCCCGTTATGGCGAGTCGGTACCGGACGTGATCGCGCAGATCGAGTCGCTGATGCCGGCACTGCGGGACGGGCTGGATCGTCAGGGGCTGCAGGCGGCGCTACCGGCTGGTGCCGCCCGTAACGCAGTCGATTGCGCCTTCTGGGATCTGGAGAGTAAACAGCACCGGCAACGGATCTGGCAGCGGATCAACCAACCAGCACCGCAGGCGCTGCTGACCGCGTATACGCTGTCGCTGGATACACCGGCCAATATGCAGCAGGCGGCCGAAGAAAACGCATTTCGCCCATTGTTGAAGCTGAAACTGGCTGGCGCCGGTGATCTGGCGCGGGTTGCGGCGGTGCGTACCGGTTCACCTGCTGCCCGGATCATTGTGGATGCCAATGAAGGCTGGAATGAGCAGATTTACCGTGAGCTGATCCCGGAATTACAGAAGCTGGGAGTGGAGATGATTGAACAACCACTGCCAGCGGGGGAGGATGCCATTCTGGCCTCCCTGCCGCGTCCTATCCCGATTTGTGCGGATGAGTCATGCCATGATAGTTCGACATTAAGTGAGCTGATTGGTCGCTATGACATGATCAACATCAAACTGGATAAAACCGGCGGTCTGACCGAAGCACTGGAACTGCGCAAGCAGGCGGAAGCGGCCGGTATGAAGCTCATGGTGGGCTGTATGCTGGCCACGTCACTGGCGATGGCGCCGGCGTTTGTGGTGGCGCAAGGCGCGCAGATCGTCGATCTGGATGGACCGTTGCTGCTGCAAAAAGATCGTGCTGCCGGATTTGATTATTCAGACAACCAGATGCATGCACCCGATGCGGCATTGTGGGGCTAAATTGAATTTAATTTTGAGGAGTCGGACATGAGTCGCATTGTCTATGTTGATGGTCAGTATGTTGATGAAAAAGAAGCAAAAGTTTCGGTGTTTGATCGGGGTTTCCTGTTTGCCGATGCCGTGTATGAAGTCACCGCCGTGCTGAATGGCAAGCTGGTGGAATTTGACGGTCATCTGGAACGTCTGCAGCGTTCTTGCCGTGAATTGTCGCTGACGATGCCGGTAGCGCCGGCACAGCTGAAAGCGATCCACGAAGCGCTGATCCAGAAAAACCATCTGGTGGAAGGCGGCATTTATCTGCAGATCAGCCGTGGTAATGCCGGTGATCGCGATTTTGCTTTTCCTTCTGCCGAAGTGAAACCGACGCTGGTGCTGTTCACACAGTCCCGCCCGGTGATTGACAGCCCGAAAGTCAAAACCGGCATTAAAGTGGTGACCATGCCGGATATCCGCTGGCATCGCCGTGATATCAAAACCGTGGGGCTGCTGGCACCGTGTCTGGCGAAAGAGTATGCCCACGCCAATGGTGCGGATGACGCCTTCCTGGTCGAGAACGGTTTTATCACCGAGGGCAGTTCCAGCAACGCCTACATCGTGCTGGCGGACAATACCGTGGTCACTCGGCCGTTAAGTCATGACATCCTGCACGGCATTACCCGCAAAGCCCTGCTGGAATTGGCGGCCCGTGATGGCATCAAGGTGGAAGAACGTCTGTTTACTCCCGATGAAGCCTATCATGCCAAAGAAGCCTTTATCAGCTCGGCCACCACCTTTGTCTGGCCGGTGGTCAGTATTGATGGCAAGCAGATCGGTGACGGCAAACCGGGTCCGGTGGCGCTGCGTCTGCGTGATATCTATGTGGAACTGGCCAAAGCACAAGTGGCCTGATTTATGTATGTATTCAGTCAGCGCTCTTTGATGGCTGACTGAATTCACTTTGAATGTGCCAATAATAAAAATTCATTTCTGAAAAGCAGTACCATCGACGAGTAAAAAACAATGAGCAGGTGAAGTGAAATCCCTTAATCAATGGAGATTAATCATATGGAATACCTACTGAATACGTTTAATGGCCTGAATGGGATTGTCTGGGGCGCGCCGATGCTGGTGATGATCCTGGGCACCGGCCTGTTCCTGATGTTTCTGCTTAGATTTATCCCGCTGCGTAAGATTGGTGCCGGGTTTGCGCTGTTGTGGCAGGGTCGCACCAAAGGGGACGACGAGAGTGGTGAGATCAGCCCGTTTCAGGCACTGATGACCTGTCTGGCCGCAACGGTGGGTACCGGTAATATCGCCGGTGTGGCTACCGCTATTTTTATGGGCGGTCCTGGTGCGCTGTTCTGGATGTGGTGTACCGCGCTGGTCGGTATGGCAACCAAATATTCCGAAGTCGTGCTGGCGGTACATTATCGCGAAAAAGATAAAAGTGGTGAATATATCGGCGGCCCGATGTATGCCATCAAAAATGGTCTCGGCAAGCGCTGGGTCTGGCTGGGTTCGGCCTTTGCTGTCTTTGGCGGGCTGGCCGGCTTTGGTATCGGCAACATGGTGCAGGTCAACAGTATGGCACTGGCGCTGGAAAGCACCTTGCAGGTTCCTACCTGGCTGACCGGTGTCGTGACCACCATCATTGTCGCCATGGTGACACTCGGCGGTGTGAAGCGTATCGGTAAGGTGGCGGAAGCACTGGTTCCGTTTATGTGTGTGGCCTATGTGATCTGTGGGGTGGTGGTGCTGATGGTGAATGCGGCTGAAATTCCACACGCGTTTGAACTGATCTTTACCTATGCCTTTACGCCGGTCGCGGCAACCGGTGGTTTTGCCGGCTCCGTGGTACTGATGTCCATCCGCTACGGTGTCGCCCGTGGTGTCTTTTCTAACGAAGCCGGTCTGGGTACGGCCGGGATTGCACAGGCAGCCGGTACCACGAAAAGTGCCGTCCGTTCCGGTCTGATTGGCATGATGGGCACGTTCATTGATACGCTGATCGTATGCTCTATTACCGGTCTGGCGATCATCACGTCCGGAGTCTGGACCAGTGGCCAGAGTGGCGCGGCGTTGTCGGCTGCGGCGTTTGAAGCGGCTATGCCGGGTATCGGCGGTGTGATCCTGACGATTGCGCTGGTGATTTTTGCTTTTACCACTATTCTGGGCTGGAGCTACTACGGCGAGAAATGCTGGATCTATCTGGTTGGCACCAAAGCGGTTCTGCCGTTCCGTATTGTCTGGGTGGTCGCGGTACCGTTCGGTGCGATATCTCAACTGGATTTCGCCTGGCTGGTGGCCGATACCTTAAATGGTCTGATGGCGATTCCTAACCTGATCTCGTTGTTGTTGCTGAGTCCGGTGATTCTGCACCTGACCCGGGAATACTTTGCCGGTGACACCACCGCCGATGTCGTACCCGAGACTGCCAATACGATAAACAACTGAATTCAAAATCAGTTTGATGAGGGCGACAGACTCCTATGACCGTGGGAGTCTGTTTTTTGTTACATAGGTAAAACCTATTAAACAAATAGTTCACAACTATTAGCTGTAACTGTCATTTTCGTTCAGTATTAATTCCATCGGGATGCGACGCACTCGAACCTAACCAGATAACTCAACGAAGGAGCTACACATGTCTTTGATTAACACTGAAGTTAAACCGTTTGCTGCTACCGCTTATCACAATGGCAAATTTGTTCCGGTTACCAGCGAAGACCTGAGAGGCAAATGGTCAGTTGTATTCTTCTACCCGGCTGATTTCACTTTCGTATGTCCGACCGAGCTGGGCGACCTGGCTGACAACTACGCTGAATTCCAGAAACTGGGCGTGGAAGTTTACGGTGTATCGACTGATACCCACTTCACTCACAAAGCATGGCATGACACTTCAGAAACCATCAAGAAAATCCAGTACCCACTGATTGGTGACCCGACTGGTGTGCTGACCCGTAACTTCGAAGTCATGATTGAAGAAGAAGGTCTGGCACTGCGTGGTACCTTCCTGATCAACCCGGAAGGTCAGATCAAACTGTGTGAAATTCACGACAACGGTATCGGTCGTGACGCCAAAGAACTGCTGCGTAAAGTGCAGGCGGCTCAGTATGTTGCTTCTCATCCGGGTGAAGTTTGCCCAGCGAAATGGACTCCGGGCGCAGCGACTCTGGCTCCGTCTCTGGATCTGGTTGGTAAAATCTAATCCTGCGTTACAGATTGCCGGGTTAGCCCGGCAATTTTTTATCCGGCTTTATTCACGAGATGAGACTGAACCATGTTAGACGCTAATTTAAAAACACAATTAAAAGGCTACTTAGCCAACCTGACTCATTCAATCGAGATCATCGTCTCTGTCGATGGTAGTGACAAGTCTCGCGAATTAGAGTCACTGATTACTGATATTGCCGAACAGTCTGAAAAAATTGCGGTGCGTTATTCGAATGATGCCACACTGCGCAAGCCCTCTTTCCAGGTGACTCGGGCCGGTGAAAATATGGGGATCAGCTTTGCTGGTTTGCCGATGGGCCATGAATTTACCTCGTTAGTGCTGGCACTGTTGCAGGCGGGCGGTTATCCGCCAAAAACATCCGAAGATGTCCTGGCTCAGATCCGCGATCTGCCGGGAGACTACCTGTTTGAAACTTATATCTCCTTAAGCTGTCAGAACTGCCCGGATGTGGTGCAGGCATTAAATCTGATGGCGGTGATCAACCCAAGAATTCGTCACGTCATGATCGACGGCTCTCTGTTCCAGGATGAAGTCAATGCCCGTCAGATCATGGCGGTACCTACCGTGTTCCTGAACGGTGAAGTGTTTGGCCAAGGCCGGATGGGATTAGAAGAAATTGTTGCCAAGCTGGATACCGGTGCGGTTGAACGCGAAGCGGCCAAAATCAATGAAAAAGCGCCGTTTGATGTGTTGGTGGTCGGCGGTGGCCCGGCGGGTTCTGCGGCGGCGATCTATGCGGCGCGTAAAGGCATCCGCACCGGTGTGGTGGCGGAACGTTTCGGTGGTCAGGTGCTGGACACCATGAGTATCGAAAACTTCATTTCTGTTAAAGAAACGGAAGGCCCGAAACTGGCGGTCGCGCTGGAACAGCATGTCAAAGAATATGACGTGGATATCATGAACCTGCAGCGTGCCGCGAAGCTGGAGCGGGGGTCTGAATTTGTCGAAATTACTCTGCAAAGCGGCGCAGTACTGAAAAGTAAATCCGTGATTCTGGCGACCGGCGCCCGCTGGCGTGAAATGAATGTTCCGGGCGAGAAAGAGTACCGCAACAAAGGCGTGGCTTACTGCCCGCACTGCGACGGTCCGCTGTTTAAAGGGAAACGCGTGGCGGTGATTGGTGGCGGTAACTCCGGTGTGGAAGCGGCGATCGACCTGGCGGGTATCGTGGCTCATGTCACCCTGCTGGAGTTTGACAGCAAGTTGCGGGCGGACGCAGTATTGCAGAACAAACTGCGCAGTCTGCCGAATGTCACCATTATCACCGAAGTACTGTCCACCGAAGTAGTGGGGGATG
This sequence comes from Tolumonas osonensis, assembly GCF_014202415.1. Classification (GTDB taxonomy): domain Bacteria; phylum Pseudomonadota; class Gammaproteobacteria; order Enterobacterales; family Aeromonadaceae; genus Tolumonas; species Tolumonas osonensis. The sequence goes on along the minus strand of NZ_JACHGR010000001.1, from coordinate 219,030 downwards.
GTAATAAAGTGAGCGGACTGACCTATACCGACCGGGCGACCAATGAAAGTCACAAGATTGAACTGGAAGGGATCTTCGTGCAGATTGGTCTGCTGCCGAATACCGACTGGCTGAAAGGCAGTGAAGTGGAGCTGAGTAATCGCGGCGAGATCATGGTTGGTGCGCATGGCAATACTTCGATGGAGGGTGTCTTCGCCGCCGGTGACGTGACCATTGTGCCGTACAAGCAGATCATCATTGCGATGGGCGAGGGCGCGAAAGCCTCTCTGGGTGCCTTTGACTACCTGATCCGCTCTTCAGCACCGAAAGCATAAATAGCGATTTAAGAGCCTGTACGTTTTAGGATGTACGGGCTTTTTTGGGCTGTGACGGTATTTGTATTTTGTGTGTTTAAAAATTATTCAAAATAACGGTTGAATTAGCTCGCTATTAATAACCGGGTATGTTCTAATCTTCATCGGCCTGTACATCAGACCTATTTATGAAAGACATTTTGATTGAAGTTAAGACCCCTGCCCATTCTTACCGATTGCGCCGTTGTAATAATATTTTCTCAGTGCCCCATAAGTATCGACAGATAAATCTGGCCATTATTGCCTTTGTGGCACCAATTTATTTCTTAGGAAAATGTTATGTCTAAAGTAACTGGTTCAGTTAAATGGTTCAACGAAACTAAAGGTTTTGGCTTCCTGTCTCAGGACAACGGTGGCAAAGACGTGTTCGTTCACTTTTCTGCTATCGCATCAACAGGTTTCAAAACTCTGGCTGAAGGTCAGGCTGTTTCTTTTGAAATCGAAGAAGGCCAGCGTGGCCCATCAGCAGTGAACGTAACTGTTCGCTAACTGATGCTGACGTAATACCCTTACGTCATTTACCGGGTAAATAAGTCTTTTTATTCAAGATTATTGAAACCGGAATAAAAAAACCTGCTTCGGCAGGTTTTTTTATTGGTGAAATTACAATTCTTTTAATAATTGCTTCACATAGCCTTCCAGATATTTCCGGCGCTGTTTTGCCATTTCCCGTCCGGCCCCGGTTTGCATGCTGTCCGCGACTTTATAAAGTTTTACGAAGAAATGATCGAGCGCGTATTGCATATCATCCAGCGGACGATGTTTGGCGAGCGGATCGTAGGGATCAAACATTTCCCGCTCCATGCGGCCCGAGGTATAAAACACGCGGGCCAGTCCGATGGCACCGAGTGCCTCCATCCGATCTGCGTCCTGCAGTAATCTGGCTTCCAGCGTTTCTGCCGGTAAATTCGCTGAAAAACTGTGTGCTTCGATAGCATGGCCGACAGCATTGATCTTCGCTGCGGGAAATCCTAGTTCCAGCAAAATCACGGCCGCTTCTTTGGCCGCTAGCCGCGAACTTAAATGCCGGTCAGGGTGATTTTTCGGCAAGCTGACAATGTCATGCAGATAGGCTGCCGCCAGCAAGACCAGCTCATCGCCCTGAGCGCCTTCCGCCTGGTTCAGTGTCCGGGCGGTTTTCCAAACCCGGCGAAAATGGGCGATATCATGCGCACCATCGGTTTCGGTATGGTGTTGTTCCAGCCAGTTTTCCAACTGTTCCTGCCAGTAATTAAGCATCGGATAATGATCCTGATTGGTTTCATTCTTTGTCTGTGATGCGATTTTCCGATTTTACGCATTAAAAAGAAATCCTTTGCTACCCTTAGTGAAAGAGCACAGCGCTCTTTCAGGGGAGCCTCTTATGAAAAAACATGTCTTGCTGAATGCGCCTTTGTCTCACGTGATTGCCACCATGGGGCATACCGATCAATTAGTGATTTGTGATGCCGGGTTACCGATCCCGGGGGCACCGGAACGGATTGATCTGGCGGTAAGCCGGGGTGTACCTAAATTTATGGATGTGGTACTGGCAGTAACCGCGGAGATGCAGATCGAGCGCGTTATTCTGACTCACGAATTCGCTGAGACCAGTCCGGCACTGCATATCGAGCTGGTTGCCCACCTGGAGCATGTGGCGCAGGAACAGGGCCGCTCAATCAGTTTTGATTATGTGGGCCATGATGAGTTCAAGGAGATGACACACCTGAGTCGAGCCGTGGTCCGAACCGGTGAATGTACGCCGTATGCCAATGTCATCTTCGTTTCCGGGGTGGTGTTCTAAGGAGCGGCTATGAACAGGAAACTGATCGTGATGGGCAGTGTGAACGCGGATCATATTCTTTCTGTGCCGCGCTTTCCGCTTCCGGGCGAGACCCTGAAAGGCCAGGATTATCAGGTCGTTTTTGGTGGAAAAGGCGCGAATCAGGCGGTTGCCGCCGGGCGCTCGGGCGCGGATGTGACCTTTATTGCCTGTGTCGGCGATGATGATCCGGGGCGGCAGATGATGTCGCAGTTTGAAACGGACGGTATTGATACCCAGGCGGTCATGACCATTGCGGGGATGAAAACCGGCGTCGCGCTGATCTGGGTAGCTGATAGTGGTGAAAACTGTATTGGCATTGCTGCCGGGGCTAACGCGGCGTTAACGGTTGAGCGTCTGGATCCATATCTGCCGCTGATTGCGGATGCACAGATCCTGCTGGTGCAACTGGAAACTCCTTTGACCGCTGTCGAAGCCGCCGCCCGGCACGCCAAAGCCCACGGCACGCTGGTGGTGCTGAATCCGGCACCGGCGACGGCGTTACCCACCGCCTTGCTGAAACTGGTGGATGTGATCACGCCGAATGAAACCGAGGCCGAGATCCTGACCGGGATCAAGGTGACCACGGATCAGGATGCCCAGCGCGCTGCCGATGCCCTACATGCCCTGGGTATCAAGGTCGTGCTGATCACGCTGGGAGCCCGTGGCGTCTGGCTCAGTGAAAACGGGGTGGGGGAACTGATCCCCGGATTTACGGTCAAGGCGGTGGATACGACCGCTGCCGGTGATACCTTCAATGGTGCGCTGGTGACCCGCTGGCTGGAGGGGCGGGCAATTCGGGAGGCGATCCGTTTTGCGCATGCCGCAGCGGCGATTTCGGTCACCCGGGCCGGTGCTCAGCCATCCGTTCCGACCCGGCAGGAGGTGGATGCTTTTTTGCAACAGCAGACCGGTTGAGTTGTTTTTCTGCTCATCTGAGCCCGTTTTCAGCAGGCGGGCTCCCTCTTGTTTATCTTGTCATCGAAACGTTTCGATGGCGATCACAATTCTAAATCAGGATTCTGGCAAAGCATTTTGTTCTGGCTAAGACTGTTTATACAGCAGATGACTTTACTGCTTTAACTTCCGTCTTAACTCATCTGGAGAATCCAGATCATGAAAAAACATGCTTTGCTGAATGCCCCGCTGTCTCATGTGATTGCCACCATGGGACATACCGATCAGCTTACGATTGGGGATGCCGGTTTACCGATCCCGTCCGCCCCGGAACGAATCGATCTGGCGGTCAGTCAGGGCGTTCCGCGTTTTATGGATGTCGTCCGGGCCGTTACCGAAGAGATGCAGATTGAACGGGTGATCATGGCGAAAGAGTTCGCCGAGGTGAGCCCGGCGTTACAAACCGAATTGCTGGCGCATCTGAAACATATTGCCGAAACCCAGGGTAAACCGGTCTCGTTTGATTATGTCAGCCATGAAGAGTTCAAACAGCTGACTCACAGCAGCAAAGCGGTGGTGCGTACCGGTGAATGTACTCCGTATGCCAATGTGATTTTTGTATCCGGCGTCGTGTTCTAGGAGGCAGTATGCAGCCCTTGCTACAGATGCAGAACATTGATAAGCAATTTCCCGGTGTGAAAGCCTTGTCCGGCGCGTCACTCAGTGTCTATCCCGGACGGGTGATGGCATTGCTGGGAGAAAACGGTGCCGGCAAGTCGACACTGATGAAAGTGTTAACCGGAATTTACAGCAAGGATGCAGGGTCAATTCATTATCTGGATCAGGATGTCAGTTTCACTGGTCCGAAACAGTCGCAGGAAGCGGGGATCAGTATCATTCATCAGGAGCTGAACCTGATCCCGGGATTAACCATCGCGGAAAACATCTTTTTGGGTCGGGAATTTGTCACGCCATTTGGCCGCATCGACTGGAAAAAGATGTATGACGAAGCCGACAAGTTACTGGCGCGTCTGAAAGTGCCGCATTCCAGCCGCAAGCTGGTAGGCGAGCTTTCCATCGGTACCCAGCAGATGGTGGAAATTGCCAAGGCACTCAGTTTTTCCTCCCGCGTCATCATCATGGATGAACCGACCGATGCGCTGACCGATACCGAAACAGAAGCCTTGTTCTCGGTGATCCGGGAATTGCGGGCCGAAGGGCGCGGTATTGTCTACATCTCGCATCGTCTGAAAGAGATCTTTGAGATTTGTGACGATGTCACGGTGCTGCGTGATGGTCAGTTCATTGCCGAGCGTAGTGTCGCCTCGCTGGATGAGGACGCCCTGATCGAAATGATGGTGGGGCGTCGCCTGGAAGAACAGTATCCGCGACTGACCATTCCCCGTGGTGAACTGCGTCTGCAGGTCAACGATTTCTCGGGCGCCGGGGTAAAAGAGGCCTCTTTTTCGCTGTATCGCAGCGAAATCCTGGGGGTCTGTGGCCTGATGGGCGCTGGACGCACCGAACTGATGAAGCTGATTTACGGTGCCTATGCCAAAACCGAAGGTGAACTGGTGCTGGATGGTGAGGTGATCGATATCCGCTCTACCCAGCAGGCACTGGATAACGGCATCGTGTATATCTCCGAAGATCGTAAAGGTGACGGTCTGGTACTGGGGATGTCGGTGAAAGAAAACATGACCCTGACCGCGCTCAACTATTTCAGCTCGATCTGGGGCTTAAAACACGAAGCGGAGCAGCAGGCGGTGACGGATTTTATCCGGCTGTTCAACATCAAAACCCCCGGCATGCAGCAGCCAATTCGTCTGTTGTCTGGCGGCAATCAGCAGAAGGTAGCCATTGCCCGCGGACTGATGACCCGGCCTAAGGTGCTGATTCTGGATGAACCGACCCGCGGCGTCGATGTCGGTGCCAAAAAAGAGATTTATCAGTTGATCAACCAATTCAAACAGGAAGGCTTAAGCATCATTCTGGTCTCCTCTGAAATGCCGGAAGTGTTAGGCATGAGTGACCGGATACTGGTCATGCATGAAGGAAAGATTTGCGGTGAATTTGATCGCGCTGATGCGACCCAGGAACGACTGATGGCCTGTGCCGTTGGTAAAACGGAAGGACAACAAGCAGCATGAGTACCCAAGCCATGAACGCTAAAACTACGTCTGAAACATCCCGCTGGTTCAGCAAACAGTGGTGGTTAGAACAAAAAGCCCTGATCGCGCTGCTGATACTGATCGTGGTGGTGTCTGTATTAAACCCCAACTTTTTTACGGTCGATAACTTACTGAATATTCTGCGTCAGACCTCGGTCAATGCCATTATGGCGGTCGGCATGACGCTGGTGATCCTGACGGCAGGGATTGACCTGTCGGTGGGTTCGGTACTGGCTTTGTGCGGGGCATTTGCCGCCGCCATGCTGGGTCATGAGTTATCTATATTCATCACTGTACCGGCGGTATTAATCGCGGGTGCCCTGCTGGGCGGGGTCAGTGGTGTGATCATCGCCAAAGGGCGGGTGCAGGCCTTTATTGCCACCCTGGTCACCATGACACTGCTGCGTGGCGCGACACTGGTATTTACCGATGGCCGCCCGATCAGCACTGGTTTCTCTGATGCCTCCGATGCCTTTGCCTGGTTTGGTACCGGCTATATGTTCGGTATTCCGGTGCCGGTCTGGCTGATGGTGGTGGTATTCGCTGCCGCCTGGTATCTGCTGAACCACACCCGTATTGGTCGCTATATTTACGCGCTGGGCGGTAACGAAGCCGCGACCAGCCTCTCCGGTATCAATGTTGACCGGATCAAAATCATTGTCTATGCCGCTTGTGGCTTCCTGTCTGCGCTGGCTGGGATCATCGTGACCTCCCGTCTGTCCTCCGCACAGCCCACTGCCGGCTCAGGCTATGAACTGGATGCTATCGCTGCCGTTGTTCTGGGCGGTACCAGTCTCGCTGGTGGTAAAGGCCGGATCTCCGGAACCCTGATCGGTGCCTTCATCATCGGCTTCCTAAATAACGCTCTGAACCTGCTCGATGTGTCTTCGTACTACCAGATGATCGTCAAGGCGACCGTCATTCTGCTGGCAGTACTGATCGATCACAAGAGCGGTAAATAACCCCTGAATCGAGGAAATAAGCTATGAATATGAAAAAGTTAGCAACTCTGGTTTCTGCTGTGGTGTTGAGTAGTTCAGTATCTGTCTCTGCGATGGCGAAAGATACGATGGCACTGGTGGTTTCCACACTGAATAATCCGTTCTTTGTGACATTAAAAGACGGCGCGGAAACCAAGGCCAAAGAGCTGGGTTACGACCTGCTGGTACTGGATTCACAGAATGACCCGGCGAAAGAGCTGGCTAATGTGGAAGATCTGACGGTTCGCGGGGTGAAAGTACTGCTGATCAACCCAACCGATTCCGATGCGGTCGGTAATGCCATTGCCATGGCAAACAAGGCGAATTTGCCGGTGCTGACTCTGGACCGCGGCGCCAATAAAGGTACGGTGGTGAGCCATATCGCGTCTGACAATATCGCTGGCGGCAAAATGGCCGGGGATTTCATCGCGCAGAAACTGGGTGAAAAAGCCAAAATCATTCAGCTGGAAGGGATTGCCGGTACTTCTGCCGCCCGTGATCGTGGCGCCGGATTCAAACAGGCAGCGGATGCGCACAGTTTCGACATCCTGGCCAGTCAGCCAGCCGATTTTGATCGCACCAAAGGTCTGAACGTCATGGAAAACCTGCTGTCAGGCAACGGTGATGTGCAGGCGGTGTTTGCCCAGAACGACGAAATGGCACTGGGTGCAGTGCGTGCTCTGCAGGCAGCCGGCAAAGACAAGGTGCTGGTGGTCGGCTTTGACGGTACCGATGACGGCGTGAAAGCGGTAGAGAAAGGCATGATGGCCGCTACCATTGCGCAGCAGCCGGATCAGATTGGTGCCATTGGCGTGGAAACTGCCGCGAAAGTGCTGAAAGGTGAAACCGTACCAGCCAATATTCCGGTACCGCTGAAAGTCGTATCCAAATAATGTCTAGCCAGTACCCGCCGTTGTGCGGGTACTTTTTTGCCGGAGCAGAAGATGAGTAAAAAACTGGTCGTTCTCGGCAGTGTGAATGCCGACCACGTATTATCTGTCCCCCGTTTTCCGAAACCAGGTGAAACGCTTGTCGGAAGCGGTTATCACATTGCTTATGGTGGCAAGGGGGCTAATCAGGCGGTCGCCGCCGGCCGTACCGGTGCTGATATTGCGTTTATCGCCTGTGTCGGCAGCGATGATATCGGTGCCCGCATGCGGGAGCAGTTTGCGGCAGATGGGATTGATACCCGGGCTGTCATGGCTATTGATGGCACCACGACCGGTGTGGCCATGATCTGGGTGTCGGCGGATGGTGAAAACTGCATCGGTATTTCCGCCGGCGCGAATGCGGAACTGACACCGGCCCGTCTGCAACCGCATCTGTCGTTGATCACGGATGCTGATGTGTTATTAATGCAGCTGGAAAGTCCGCTGAATACGGTGGAAGCGGCGGCGCAGGCAGCCAGAATCGCCGGTACGAAAGTGATCCTGAATCCGGCGCCGGCACAGGCATTGCCGGAATCGCTGCTGCGTCTGGTTGATGTGATCACGCCGAATGAAACCGAAGCGCAGGCGCTGACGGGCGTCGTCGTCGATACCGAGCAGGATGCACAGAAAGCGGCGGATGTTTTGCATGCCTATGGCATTACCACGGTACTAATTACCTTGGGCGCGAAGGGCGTCTGGCTGAGTGAACAGGGCAAAGGCGAGCTGATTCCGGGATTCCGGGTGCAGGCGGTGGATACCACGGCGGCCGGCGATACCTTTAACGGCGCGCTGGTGACGGCAGAACTGGAAGGAAAATCGCTGCGCGAAGCCATCCGCTTTGCCCATGCGGCGGCAGCGATTTCTGTTACCCGTTCCGGCGCACAACCTTCGATTCCGGTAAGATCCGAGGTGGATGCGTTTCTGGCAGCAAGGAGTTAGCAATTTTGGCCACCATGAAAGATGTCGCCCGGCTAGCGGGTGTTTCAACCTCCACGGTTTCCCATGTGGTGAACAGCACCCGTTTTGTTAGTGACGAAATCCGGGAGCGCATTCTGAAAGCGGTGGCCGAACTCAATTATTCACCGTCTGCCCTGGCCCGCAGTCTGAAAATCAATCAGACCCGGACACTGGGGATGATGGTGACCACGTCAAACAACCCGTTCTTTGCCGAAGTCGTCGCCGGGGTAGAGCGTATCTGCTATCAGCGCGGTTATACCCTGGTATTGTGTAATACCGAAGGCGATCCGGAACGTCTTCGCCATAATCTGGAAGTGCTGCTGCAGAAACGGATCGACGGTTTGCTGCTGATGTGTACCGAAGGGCGTTCTGCGTCTGCGGAGGTTTTCGGACGTCATCCGGCGGTACCAACGGTGGTGATGGACTGGGGCCCGCTAAACAGCCAGGCCGATCGGATACAGGACAATTCGGCATTAGGCGGCTATCTGGCGACCCGGCATCTGATTGAACAGGGACATCGCCGGATCGGACTGATTTCCGGTCCGATCGATAAGCTGCCGGCCCAATCCCGGCAGGAGGGTTACCGCCGGGCATTAACAGAGGCGGGGCTCCCTTACCGGCAGGACTATGTCGTCACCGGTGATTTCGAGTTTGCCGGTGGTATTTCTGGTATGCAGCAGTTGCTGGCGTTGCCGGAACCGCCGACCGCAGTGTTTGCCGGTAACGATGTCTCGGCCGTCGGCGTGTATCAGGCGCTCTATCGTGCCGGATTACGGGTACCGCAGGATATCTCGGTTATCGGTTACGATGATATCGAACTAGCCCGCTATCTGACGCCGCCACTGACCACCATTCATCAGCCGCAGGAAGAGCTCTGCCGGCAGGCGGTTGATATCTTATTGGACCGGATTCAGGGCGCGGATGATGCCCCCCGGCTGATCTCACTGGAACCGACGCTGATCCGGCGTGAATCCGTGTCTCACCTTGAATGATGAATAAATAACCCGCAGTGATGTGATCTTTTTGCGAATGCCACTCGTTTACTGATGCTTTTATCGGCATAAGCGAGGAATGTGATGGGATGCAGAAGCAGGGCAGCGGTCGTTTTTTTTCTGGGAATGTTAGTGGCGGTCTCCGGCTGGGCGCAGGAGAAAAGGCTACCGTCGTCCCCGTCGGAGGCTGTTTCGCCGGTCCTCCTGACCGTGAAGGGGAAACAGACAACGAATTTTACGCTGGCCCAGTTGCAGGCATTGCCCCAGAGACACATCACCACCACGACACCCTGGACAGAGGGTTCGCATACGTATAGCGGGGTGTTGTTGCGCGACCTGCTGGATCGTCTGGACTTACAGGATGTGGCCACGCTCAATGCTACCGCACTGAATAACTATTTCACCTCGTTGTCAGTCGCTGATGCCTATCAATACGATGTGCTGCTGGCTTTAACGCAGGATGGCAAGCTACTGACCCGCAGAAATAAAGGCCCGATCTGGGTTGTATATCCTTTGAGTCAGCATCCGGAGCTGGATAAGCCTTCATATCACAGTGCCATGATATGGCAATTGCGGTCTGTCAGTGTGGGCAATGAATGAGTTTCTACTCCAAATTCATCATATTAGGTCTGCTCATTATCGGTATGGCCAGCGGGATGGTCGGTGCACTTTCATCTTTTCAGAATGTGTCGCAGCGCATCGCCACCCATACGACCCTGAGTGCCTGGTCGCTGGCGCAACTGGAGCTGGAATATCAGAAATTCTGTACTGAATTACAACTTTATCGTGCCGGCCGAAGCTCGGCAGAACAACTGACCCTGGCCTATGATCTGGCCTGGAACCGCATGGATGTGTTTCTGAATGGTACGGAAAGCAAGCTGGTCAGAGAGAATTTCGGGGCACAGGCACTGATTCAGCGCACCTTCGGCGTCCTTCAACAGTATGAGCCGGTGATTACTGCCTTGCCACCACCGGAGTCTGCCATCCTTGCGGAGTGGGAACGACACTCCCTGGCGCTGCTACCGGAAATCCGCAAGCTGATGGTTCTGAATTTTACCGGTCGGGGTGCTACCCGGGGTATGGAAGCTATCGATTTATCCGTCAGAGATATTTCCTGGGGGCTGGCCGTGCTGTCTCTGCTGAGCCTGCTGATGAGTTATCTATTATTCCGTGAAGCCCGGCAACACTGGTTTTTATCTTTGCATGACTCCCTGACGGGACTGACAAACCGGGCCCGTTTGCCGCAACTCCTGAAAGAACGTTGTCACCAGAGCAGTATCCGGCAGACGTCAGTGAGCCTTTGTTTGTTGAATGTGCTGCGGTTTCATGAAGTAAATAATCTTTTTGGCTATCAGAACGGCGATCAGTTACTCCGGCGTCTCAGTGATATTTTGCGTCAGAAAGCAGGAAAAACGGCATTAATTGCCCGGACTGGCAGCAGTGAGTTTGCCCTGCTATTGCCCAGGCAGCAGGTCACCACGCTGTTGCCGGAAATCATGCAAGCGCTGGAGGTCGTACTAAAAGAATATGATCCGGCTCACCGGATGCGGCTTTGTTGCGGGATCAGTACCTTCCCGGAGCAATGTACCTCCCCGGTTGAACTATTTCAGTTCGCCGAACTGGCGCTTGCCGCAGCCAAGAAAAACAGTGCGGTGTCTGTGCAGCATTTTAATATTCAGATGCAAAGTACATTCCAGCGCCGGCGCGAACTGGCGACACAACTGAGAGCTGAACTCCAGGCGGGTAGTCCGGCGGGCCTGTATCTCTGCTATCAACCGATCCATGTTGTTGATGATCCTCATTCGCTGGGCATCGAGGTGTTATTGCGCTGGAAACATGCCTCATTCGGTTTTGTATCGCCACCGGAAGTCATTGAAATTGCGGAGGAGCATGGACTGGGTGACGTGTTGGGGGACTGGATTTTCCGACAGGTCATCATGGATCTGTCTTCTCTGCCGTCTTCCATTCTGCCGCGTTTGTCGGTCGCCGTGAATTTATCCGAATCCATGTTTTCTCTGGCGCTGTCAGACCGGGTTGTTCAGCTGTTCCGGCAGGGGCCGTTACGGCCGCAGCAACTGGTTCTGGAGCTGACAGAAACGATCGCGCTGCATGATTTTTCCGTCAGTCAGCAGATCCTGACCTCGTTACGTGAAGCGGGCATCCGTATCGCGCTGGATGATTTTGGTACTGGCTATTCCTCGCTGGCTTATCTGAAGGAGTTACCGGTGGATAAACTCAAACTTGATAAGTCATTCATTCAGCAGATCCATCTTGATACTCGCCAGTTGCAACTGGTGCAGCATATTACGGAACTGGCGCATGATCTGGGGCTGACTGTCGTAGCAGAAGGGGTTGAGTCGGCGGCTGAACGGGAGATCGTGATCGCCATCGGGGTGGATGAAATTCAGGGCTATCACTATTCCCGTCCGCTGGAGTTGCCACAATTACGGCATTATCTGCAGCGCTGTTTTCCGGCAGAAACCACGGTGTAATCCTTGCATGGGCTTCCGGTTAAACGCGTGTTATCCGGAGGATGCATGAACAGCAACTTAGATCGTGCGCTGGGGTGTCTGGTCGGCCTGGCCGTCGGCGATGCGGTCGGTACCACACTGGAGTTCCGGCCCCGGGGCTCATTTAAACCACTGACCGACATGGTCGGAGGTGGTCATTTCTGTCTGCAGAAAGGCTACTGGACCGATGATACGTCCATGGCGCTTTGCATTGCGCACAGTCTGCTGGCGCGTGGCGGATTTGACGCTGCGGATCAGATGAACCGTTATTGTGACTGGTACGATAACGGCTATCTCAGCAGCATCGGTAATTGTTTTGATATCGGAACCACCGTTTCCGCTGCATTACGCCGTTTTCAGAAAAACGGTAACCCGTTCTCCGGCATGACCGCCAGCTGGACTTCCGGCAATGGTTCCATCATGCGACTGGCGCCGATTCCGATCGCTTATTTACAGACCCCGGAACAGGCCATCCACTTTGCCAGACAGAGTTCCCGCACCACGCATGCGGCACCGCTCTGTGTCGATGCCTGTGGCTGGCTGGCAGCACAACTGCTGAATCTGCTGCAGGGCGGCAATAAAGCGAGCGTGTTGTCTGTGTCTTATCCGGCACAAACTGACGCAATTGCGACACTGCAGACATTTGAATTTATCGATAAGAACTACCGCGACCTGAAAGGTACCGGCTATGTGCTAGAGAGTCTGGAAGCGGCATTATGGTGTTTTTGGCATACGCACTGTTATGCCGATTGCATTCTGGCTGCCGCCAATCTGGGTGATGACGCCGATACCACCGCCGCGGTGGCCGGGCAACTGGCCGGCGCCTATTACGGTTACCGGGGGATACGGTCTGACTGGCTGCAACATCTCTACTGGCATGATGAGATCTGTGGTCTGGCAGAGCGCCTTTATCATCTGCAACCCGCCAGTGCAGAGCTGACACCGGAGTGGCCTGATGCAACCTCTGCCGGATGAACGTAGTCTGCTGGCGCAACTGACGCTGCCGCTTAACCGCTGCAACATTCCGGCGCCGGTGCTGGCCAGCTTGGCCTATCAGCAATATCCGGCTTCCCTGCAACTGGATGGCATTGATACCTTTTATCCGGAATTATTTGATCGGTTGGTTGCCTGTCGCGACGCTCGGCAACGGGTGAGTATATTCAATGATTATATGGCCGTCCGTTTCCGGTTGCCTGACGCCAAACTCACTCCGCAGCCGGATGCCGAGCCGGTGCCCCGGCCACAAAGCAATTACCGGAAATTGCTGCTCGGCTGGTTGTTTGATTCGGACAGTGATGCCGGTGCCGCCTGGCGACAATGGGTGGAATCCCGTTTCGGCTTAAGAACCATTTATCATCATGAACTGATCCCGCCTCAGGATTCTGACGCGTATCTGCGCTATATGCGGGCCTGTGTGCGGGCGACGTATCAGACCAATGATCTGTCAGGACAACTGGATCTGTTGTACTGCTTTTGTCAGTATCAGCTGGCGCATCTGTATCCGGAGCAGCAACATTTAACGCTGTACCGGGGCAGCAGTGAATCCCCCTGTTATCAGCTGGCACAGCAACCGGTGCTGGTACTGAATAATCTCAGCTCCTGTAGCAGCGATGTGGATGAAGCCTACCGGTTTGGCCCGAAAGTCGTCGAACTGCAGGTGCCACTGAGCAAAATCGTCTGTTTTGATACCTTGCTGCCACGTGGATTAAATGGCGAACATGAATATATGGTGTTAGGCGGGATTTATAAGGTCAGGCAGGTGTGGTGAAGCGGAACAATAAAGACGTGGTTATCCACGCCTTTATTGCTTGAGCAGCGAAAGCTTATTTCATCTGTGCAAAACAGCGTTCTGCGGCCGCCAGCGTTTCTGCAATATCCGAATCGCTGTGTGCCAGCGAGAGGAAACCGGCTTCATAAGCAGAAGGCGCCAGATAAACACCTTCCTGCAGCATCAGATGATAGAAGCGTTTAAACGCATCGATATCACAACTGCTGACCTGTTCAAAGCGGGTAATTTCCGGCTCTGCAGTAAAGAAGAACCCGAACATGGCGCCGACATAGTTAACTGCCAGCGAAATACCATGTTTTGCGGCTGCGGCTTTTAAACCTTCGGCGACTTGTCTGGTTTTTTCTGCCAGTTGCTCATAAATACCGGGCTGCTGAATTGCGTGCAACATCGCAAGTCCGGCTGCCATCGCCACCGGATTCCCGGACAAGGTACCCGCCTGATAAACCGGTCCCGTCGGTGCGATATGCGCCATGATCTCTTTCTTACCACCAAAGGCACCGACCGGCATGCCGCCGCCGATGACCTTGCCAAGTGTGGTCAGATCCGGCGTAATACCGTAGTAACCCTGAGCCCCCTGCAGACTGACCCGGAAACCGGTCATGACTTCGTCGATGATCAACAGCGCGCCGTATTGATCACAGATCGCACGCAGACCTTCGAGGAAACCGGGAACCGGCGGAATACAGTTCATGTTGCCGGCGACCGGCTCCACGATGATACAGGCGATATCACTGCCATAACTGGCAAATGTGGCTTCAACCGAAGCAAGATCGTTATAGGTGCAAGTCAGGGTGTGTTTGGCAAAATCAGCCGGGACACCTGGTGAGTTTGGCTGGCCCAGGGTCAAGGCGCCGGAGCCGGCCTTGACCAGCAGACAGTCCGCATGACCGTGGTAGCAACCTTCGAATTTCACGATCTTGTCACGGCCGGTATACCCCCGCGCCAGACGAATGGCACTCATGGTGGCTTCTGTCCCGGAGTTCACCATGCGAACCATTTCCATATTTGGCATGATCTGACGGATTGTTTCGGCCATCAGCACTTCGCTTTCTGTTGGTGCGCCGTAACTTAAACCATTTTCCACCGCCGCCAGTACGGCAGCCTTGATGGCCGGATGATTATGGCCCAACAGCATTGGCCCCCAAGAGCCGACATAGTCGATATAGCGGTTGCCATCGACATCATATAGATAAGCCCCATCCGCTCTGGCGATAAAACGCGGCGTACCGCCTACTCCGTTAAAGGCGCGGACAGGAGAATTTACCCCTCCCGGAATCGATTGCTGAGCGGCGGTAAAGAGTTGTTCCGAACGTTGTGTGCTGTTAGCCATGGAATATCAGTCCGTATTTCGCTGTGAAATAATCAAACGACTATAACGCAAAAGCAGATAAAGCAGAAAAGATCTACCAGTGATACATTATGGAATCATGAGATTGAGTAATACTTGAACTGTTTAGTCAGGTATTACATAATTTGCGCATTAACCGATAAGTTTACAGCGTTGTGTTTGGCCGCAGGCCGTGAGAGGTAGTTATGAGTGACGTAGCAGTGCAGTTTCCCATTGAGATGACCGATGCGGCGGCGGCGAAAGTAAAAACGTTGATCACCGAAGAGGAAAATCCAGAGCTGAAACTGCGGGTCTACATTACCGGTGGCGGCTGTTCCGGCTTCCAGTACGGCTTCACATTTGATGAGAAGATCAACGACGGCGATACCGTGGTAGAAAAAGACGGTGTCACGATGGTGGTCGATGGAATGAGCTTGCAGTATCTGGTCGGCGGTGTGGTGGATTATATCGACGGACTGGAAGGTTCGCGCTTTACTGTGACCAACCCGAATGCGACGACAACCTGTGGTTGCGGTTCCAGCTTCTCGGTGTAATCACGTTCAGAAGAGACCTGTCAGACCTATAGCCTGACAGGTCATGCAGGAATTACTTGGTTTCTGCAGCGGCAGAAGTTGCTTCAGCAGCCGGTGCAGCAGCAGAGGTTGCTTCAGCAGCAGGAGCTGCAGCAGCTGGAGCTTCAGCCGCTGGCTGTGCAGCTGGTGCAGGAGCAGCAGCTTCTTCTTTTTTACCACATGCAGTCAGAGCAACAGCTACTAAACCAGCCAGAATCAGCGCTTTTTTCATCTTGGTATCCTCAGATAAAATTATATTCCCAGTGTTACTTATAAGCGTCAGCTTGTGAGTTCTGTCACAAGCTGCGGCGTCTCATTCTACGCTCAGGTCTGATTGCCTCTCAATAGTGCACCGTAAAATAATTATAGATGATGTTTATTTATTATTTTGCCGGATAAAATGCGCCGAGAATACCCTGCCTGGTCGCACCGGTGACGGCTGGCAGATTTCCGGGGCGATGTTCGCAGAAACAGTGCGCCAGCCAGGCAAACGCGATCGCCTCCACCCAATCCGGATGCATGCCCAGTGCTTGGGTTGATGTCACCTGCCAGCCTGGCATTAATGCTGCGATCCGCTCACATAGCAGCGGATTGTGCGCACCGCCTCCGCAGAGATAAAGCCGTGCGGTATCGGCCAAAGGTCGTAAAGCATCACTAATCGTCAGCGCCGTGAACTCCAGCAAGGTGCGCTGTACATCCTGCGGGCTGACTTGCGGACAGACCGCCAGTTGCTGCAACAGCCAGTCCAGGGTAAAGGTTTCTCGTCCGGTGCTCTTGGGGTAGGGCTGGGCAAAGTAGGGATGGCTCAGCAGTCGGGTCAGCAGCGGCTGATGGATCTGCCCGCCGCCGGCCCACTGTCCGCCGGCATCATAACTGCCGTGGTGATGACGCCGGAACCAGGCATCCAGCAGGGTATTGCCGGGGCCGGTATCGAATCCGAAGACCTGATCGGCATGGCCGGGTAAGGCCGAGACATTACTGATACCGCCGATATTGAGAATAAAACGGGTTTCGTTCTCTTTGCCGAAGACCGCCTGATGAAATGCCGGTACCAGCGGGGCGCCCTGTCCGCCGAGGGCAATATCTTTCATGCGAAAATCACAGATCACATCAATACCGGTCAGGGCCGCCAGTCGGGCACCGTTGCCGATTTGCAGTGTGAAGCCCAGCTCTGGGCGGTGACGGATGGTTTGTCCGTGCGAGCCGATAGCGCAGACCTGATCGTGGCGGATACCAGCCTGCGTCAGCAAGTCGGCCACGGCGGCGGCAAACTCTTCCGCCACCTTCTGATCCAGCCAGCCCATGCGGTCGATTTCGTTTTCGCCGGGGGCGCAGATCGCGTGCAGCTGCTGAACCAGATCTTCCGGCCAGCTTCTGGCATGCGTTGCCACCAGTTCCGGCCGATCACGCTGTGGATCAAAATTCACCAGCGCGGCATCAATACCATCCATGCTGGTACCGGACATCAGACCAATATAGAGCGTCATATACCTGTTCTTGCATCATGAAATGAGTTACCGGCAGTTTACTTGCTTTTCATGTGGGCAGCCATTTCGTAAACTGTGCCCCATTTGCTGAATGTATTGGAGTAAAAGCATGTCCGAGTTGGAAACCGCATTAGCTGAAATCAAGCGCGGTGCTGAAGAGATCCTGGTAGAAGAAGAGCTGATTGCGAAATTAAAAGAAGGTCGTCCACTGCGTATCAAACTGGGCATGGACCCGACAGCACCGGATATTCACCTCGGTCATACGGTTATTCTGAACAAACTGCGCACTTTCCAGGATCTGGGACATGAAGTCATCCTGCTGATTGGTGATTTCACCGCGCTGGTTGGTGACCCATCCGGTAAGAACGCAACCCGTCCGCCGTTGTCGGAAGAAGCGATCAAAATCAACGCGCAGACCTATGCGGAGCAAGCGTTCAAAATTCTGGATCCGGCCCGTACCCGTATCGAATACAACTCGACCTGGCTGAAAGAGCTGGGTGCGACCGGCATGATCAAGCTGGCGGCGAAACAGACTGTGGCCCGTATGCTGGAACGTGACGATTTCAAAAAACGTTATGCCAATGGCCAGTCGATTGCGATCCATGAATTCCTGTACCCATTGCTGCAGGGTTATGACTCGGTCGCACTGAAAGCCGACGTCGAGCTGGGCGGTACTGATCAGAAATTCAACCTGCTGATGGGTCGTGAGCTGCAGAAAGATGCCGGTCAGCCGACACAGTGTGTGCTGATGATGCCGCTGCTGGTGGGTCTGGATGGCGTGAAAAAGATGTCCAAATCCGCCGGTAACTACATCGGGGTACATGATGCGCCGAATGATATGTTCGGCAAGATCATGTCGATCTCGGATGAGCTGATGTGGAGCTACTACGAGCTGCTGTCTACTCGTCCGCTGGCAGAAATCACCCAGTTCAAGGCCGACATTGCCGCGAACAAACTGAACCCACGTGATGTGAAAATCTGGCTGGCCAAAGAGATCATTGCCCGTTATCACGATGAAGCGGCAGCGGAAGCAGCGCATAACGATTTCACTCAGCGGTTCTCTAAAAACGCGATCCCGGATGAAATGCCGGAAGTTACCGTTGCTGCTCCGGCAGAAGGTATTGCCGTCGGTAACCTGCTGAAGGAAGCCGCGCTGGTAGAAACCACCTCGGAAGCACTGCGTATGATCAAACAGAACGCGGTGAAACGTGATGGTGAGGTCGTGGCGGATGGTAAATTGCTGGTCACTGCCGGTACGGCTGTATGGCAGGTAGGCAAGCGTAAATTTGCCCGTATCACGGTTGCATGATCTGATTTAGATATTAAAAAATCCCGCCACTGAGCGGGATTTTTTGTTTATTCATCAATGGCTTCACCCATCGCGCCCTGCATCATGCGGTCAAACAGCCGTACGGCGCAGTCAGGCTGATAGCGGTAAATGGTCGCCGGGGAGCCTCGTCCCTGAATACGGACGCCGGTATCTTCCAGTACGCCGGCACTCAGAATCCGTTCGCGGAAGGCGCGTTTATGTAACGGATTACCGAGCACGATCTCATAGATACGCTGTAACTCCGGCAGTTTCAGCTCTGTTTCCGCCAGATAGAGTGGCAACGTGCTGTAACGGGCCTTGGTACTCAGCCGTTCCAGCGCCTTTTCCAGCAATTTCGCATGGTCAAACGCCAGAGGCAGTGACTGATCGCGCACGGCATCCACCGCGACCCAGCGGGTATCCTGATGCGTCGATTCAGAAGCGCTGAACCGGATTAGTGCCAGATGCAATACCGTCATTGACCAGCCATTCGGATCGCGCTGACGGTTGCCGATGGTAGCAACCTGTTCAATGTAATCCGGTTTTAAACCCGCTTTTTGTTCCAGAATGCGGCAGGTCGCCTGTTCCAGCGACTGATCGCGATCTTCTGACACCCAGCCACCGGGCAATGCCCAGGCTCCGGGCCAGGCACGGCTGTCCGCCGGTCGTTGCCAGAGCAGCACCTGTAATTCGTGACCGGCAATCCGCAGTAATACGGTATCTATCGTACTGATCATGAGCTGGCTTCACCGTAGATGGGATGGGTTGCTAAAAAAGCGGCGACGCCCGGGGTGGTCATGGCCGAAACCGGCTGGTGATGCTGTAGTGCCGCCCGGATTTTGGTGCTGCGAACCGAAATCCGCTCTTTCACGACCAGCAATTGCCAGCGGCGGCGAATGTCATCAGCCCGGTAGAATTTATCAAAAGCGGCAGCATTATCCGGACCGATCACCAGAAACAGCTGATCTTCTGGCCGGAGCTGTGCTTGCAGTGTTTCCAGCAGATCAAAACTGTAGATCGGTTTGTCGCGGGCAATATTGTGTTCGATGGCATGCATAGTGACACGGGGATCCGCCAGATCCTGGGTAAAGAGTTTCACCATCTGGCAGCGATATTCATAAGGCGCCATGCTTTTTCCCCAGGCATGACGAAAGGCCGGTACCAGCCAGACCTGATCACACTGTTTTAACGCCTGTTCAATGACATCTTTATGGCCAAGCGTGGGTGGATTAAACGCAGAACCCATCACAGCTATTCGGGACATCGGTAAACCTTATCTGTTTTCATACGCGGAAATAATAATTGACATATTGGTTCCTCTGCAATACCTTTCTCTCATTGGTATCTTACAGGAACCAATTCAGTGTGCTGAAAATAGTGTGCTGAAAATGAAGATGACCGGTACTGATAAACTGAAATTGTATTTAAGCGCTCAATCCGCGTGAAAATGGGAGCTGCTGTATGCCCGACACCCTCTGTGTACAAAGCCTGATCGACACCGATTTTTATAAACTCACCATGCAACAAGCCTATCTGCATCAGTTACCGAATGCAGAGGGTGTCTGGGAATTCCGCTGCCGTACCGATGAAGATCTGACGCTGTATGCAGCTGAAATCCGCGAGCAACTGGATGCCCTGGCGGATCTGCGGGTGACCGAAGATCAGCTCACCTATCTGCGCAGCCGGGCTCCTTACCTGAAAGATGATTACCTCGCTTTTCTGCGCCTGTTCCGCTTCAATATGGCGCAACTGAATGTCAGCATCGACCAGGGAAGTCTGGCGATTAAGGTGCAGGGGCCGCAGCTGCATGTCTCTCCGTTTGAAATTCCGGTGATGGCTACTGTCAGCGAGATCCGCAATAAAGTGCGGTATCCAGACGTGGATGAAGAGCAAATCCGCAAAAGTACCCGGCATAAAATTCAGCAGTTGGAACAATTCGGTGACAGCGTTGACCTGAGTGATTTCCGCTTCTTTGATTTTGGTACCCGCCGTCGTTTCAGCTACCGGGCGCAGTATATTGTGACGGATATGCTGAAGCAGGCGTTACCGCAACAGTTCGGCGGTACCAGCAATATTCATCTGGCACAGGAGCTGCATCTGCCGTTTCTGGGCACCATGGCCCACGAATGGCTGCAGACCCATCAGGGGTTGAATTACCGTCTGGTGGACAGTCAGAAGGCGGCGCTGGAAAACTGGGTGCGGGAATACCGGGGCGATCTTGGTGTCGCGTTAACCGATGTGATCGGTGTCGATGCTTTCTGCCGCGATTTGGATCGCTATTTCGCCAAACTGTATGATGGTTTTCGTCATGACAGTGGCGATCCTATCCTCTGGGGTGAGAAAATCATCCGCCGTCTGGAAGAACTGCGGGTTGATCCTATTCGTAAAACGCTGGTGTTCTCCGACGGGCTCGATTTTGCCCGGGCGGTACAAATTTATAAGCACTTTAAAGGCCGGATACAAACTTCGTTTGGTATCGGTACCTGGCTGATGGCCGACTTTGAGGTGAACCAGCCACTGAATGTGGTGATGAAAATGGTCAGCCTTGGTGGCCAGCCAGTGGCTAAAATATCGGATAGCCCCGGAAAAACCATGTGTCACGACCGGGCATTTCTGACCTATTTAATGGACGTTTTTGCAGTTGATGCCGGCGTTCGAGAGCATATTTTGCTCAGCGCCGGACAGGGAGTATAACGAATCATGCGTCAAACACTGACAATCGCTACCGCCAGTATTAATACCACTCCGTTGGATCTGGACGGAAATCTGGCCTTAATCCGTGCCGCCGTCGCTGAAGCGGAACAACAGCAGGCTGATGTCCTCCTGTTACCGGAGCTGGTGCTGACCGGTTACGGTTGTGAAGATATGTTTTTTTCCGCCGACTGGGTGGCGGGAATACCGGCCTATCTGAGTCAGCTGGCAGAGACCTTGCCGCCGTCGATGATGGTGGCGGTCGGTTTTCCGCTGCTGATCACTGGCGGACAGGTCTTTAATGCGGTGGCACTGCTGAGCCAGTATCAAATCCACGGCGTGGTCTGTAAGCAGCATCTGGCACGTAACGGTATTCACTATGAACCACGCTGGTTTACTCCCTGGCCAGCCGGTGAGGTGATGACGCTGGAGCTGGCAGGTCAGCATGTGCCAGTCGGCGATATTGTATTTGAGGTCGAAGGCATTCGTCTCGGTTTTGAGATCTGTGAAGACTCCTGGGTCGCATCACGTCCGGGGCGCAGTCTGTATGAACGTCAGGTTGACGTGATCATGAATCCTTCCGCCAGCCATTTTGCCTTGGGTAAACAGAAGATCCGTCGTCAGTTTGTCTGTGAAGGCTCCCGGGCTTACGGCGCCGTGTATGTCTATACCAACCTGCTGGGCTGTGAAGCCGGGCGTGCGGTGTATGACGGGGATGCGATGATCGCCAGCAATGGCGAGCTGGTGATGAGTTCTGATCGCCTGAGCTTTGCGCCATGGCGGGTGCAATCTGCCACTGTGGATATCGGCCTTAACCGTTCACAACGCATGATCAGCAGTCAGCGTCTGCAGCCGGCGGAACAGCGCGGTATTGTGATTGTGCCGTTTGACTGGCAAGAAGAAGACTACCATCGTGAATTATCGCCACAAACGACGTTTGCCGATGAAGATCCGCATGCGGCGGCTTGTCGCGCCATTGCGCTCGGTCTTTGGGACTGGCAGCGGAAAACCTATACCAGCGGTTATGCGCTGAGCCTGAGTGGTGGTGCCGATTCTGCGCTGTGCGGCACACTGGTCTGGTTTGCGCAGGTGCAGGCGGTGCTGACGTTAGGTGAAGAAGCGTATTGTCAGACGCTGGCGCAGGGCCGGATCAATGTTGCTCTGCGTGGGGATAAACCGCTGCTAGCCTGGATCCATGATGATGTGATGCCGCATGTGCTGACCACGGTCTATCAGGGCTCGGCGCACAGCGGTAATGTCACCCGCAGTGCCGCGGCCGGTCTGTCCGATGAAATGGGCGCGCTGCATTATGACTGGTCGATTGCCGAGCTGGTGGCTGGTTATCTGAAGCTGGTTAACGATCTGACGCCAGGCGATCCGATGACCTGGGAACGCGATGATCTGGCACTGCAGAATATTCAGGCGCGGGTGCGTTCTCCGGGAATTTGGCTGATTGCCAACCGTCAGAACAAACTGCTGATGGCGACTTCCAATCTGTCGGAAGCGAGCGTCGGTTACTGCACCATGGATGGCGATACCTCCGGTGTGCTGTCACCGATTGGCGGGGTCAGCAAATCCCGCGTACTGCAGATCAACCGCTACATCATGGAGCAGGGTATCCCGCTGCAGGACAGCCCGGACTTGCCGCGTCTGGCATTGGCCGCGATGGAAGCGATCGTGAATCAGGCACCGACGGCGGAATTGCGTCCGGTCGAGCAGACCGATGAAGCCGATCTGATGCCGTATCCGGTGATGGATGCCATCCGTCGGATTAATCAGACCCAGAATGTCACGCCGAAAGGGGTGTTGCAGGTGTTATTGCGTGGTGAATACGCGCAGATGTATTCCAAAGAACAGCTGGTCGCCTGGATCAAGCGTTACTTCGGTCTGTACTGTCGTAATCAGTGGAAACGGGAACGTATTGCGGCCAGTTTCCATATCGAGGCTGACAGTGCCGATCCGAAAACCTACCGTCGTTTCCCGATCCTGGCGAATCAGCTGAAACGGGAACTGGCAGAGATGGAAGCGTTCGCGCGCCAGCTCTGATGTGATATTCAGTCCCCTCTTGCCACAAGAGGGGATTTCATCCAGCGACTACAGCTCAGTCGGGGTATAACCGGCATCTTCCAGTAAGCCGATCAGTTCGGCGCTGTTCAGCTTTCCATCCACGGCCACTTTATGCTGGCCTAAATCAATCTGGAGCTGTGCCTGCGGGTCGGCCTGCTGAATTAATCTGGTGATCGTCGCCACGCAATGCTGGCAGGTCATATCGGGTACGTGCAGTGTTGTCATCAGAACTCTCCTCAGTGATTTGCTATCAGTCTGCACCTTGCCGCTATTGGAAGGTCAAGCTTTGTTAACAGAATAATTGTTTAAATATTCGGCTTGACCTTGCCATGATGTCAAGGAGGAAGCTATTACTATAGCGAACAAAACAGGAACACAATCATGACCGGACAGAAAACAGAACGGCTGATGTTGCCGATTCAGGGGATGTACTGCGCTGCCTGTGCGACGCGTCTGGAAAAAGTATTAGGCAAGGTAGAAGGCGTCCGTCACGTCAGTGTGAATCTGGCCACTGAAAAGGCGCAGATAGAAAGTGACGTTAAAATCGCGCCGGCCGCCTTCATTTCGGCTGTGGAAAAAGCCGGCTTTACCGTGCCGCAACGCACCGTCACTCTGCAGATCAAGGGGATGCACTGCGCCGCCTGTGCGACGCGTCTGGAAAAAGTATTAGGCAAGGTAGAAGGCGTCCGTCACGTCAGTGTGAATCTGGCCACTGAAAAGGCGCAGATAGAAAGTGACGTTAAAATCGCGCCGGCCGCCTTCATTTCGGCTGTGGAAAAAGCCGGCTTTACCGTGCCGCAACGCACCGTCACTCTGCAGATCAAGGGGATGCACTGCGCCGCCTGTCAGCAGCGGCTGGAAAAGGTTTTGAACCGTGAACCCGGCGTGATTTCCGCGGTGGTCAATCTGGCCAGCGAAAAGGCCCGGCTGCAGGTATTGTCGGATGTGGCCGATGCGCAACTGCTGCAGGCGATCGCCAAAGCCGGCTATGAAGGGATTGTGCCGGATCTGAACGCCAGTGCCGCGGAACAGGCGCAGCCGAAGCGTGATACCGATCGTGACTGGCTGATCGTGGGTGCGCTGTGTACCGTCCCGCTGTTGCTGCCGATGATCGCCGGCTTGTGGGGGGCATCGTTCCAGTTGCCGGTGTTCTGGCAGTTTGTGCTGGCGTCGATCGTGCAATTTGGTCTGGGCTGGCGTTTCTACCGCGGCGCCTGGGCGGCCTTACGGGTCGGCAGCAGCAATATGGATGTGCTGGTGGCGCTGGGTACGACTGCGGCTTATGGCTTATCGCTCTATCAGTGGCTGTTGCAGGCGCATCACGCGCATCTCTATTTCGAATCCTCGGCGACCGTGATCACGCTGGTCTGGTTTGGCAAGTGGCTGGAGCAGCGCGCCAAACGTCAGACCAGCGAAGCGATCCGGGCCTTGCAAGCACTCAGACCTGACCAGGCCTGGGTTGAACGTGATGGCGTGGAACAGTGGTTGCCTCTGGCCATGATCAGGCTGGGTGATCGGGTCCGGGTGCGTGCCGGTGAACGGATACCGGTGGATGGCGAGATCATTGATGGTTCCAGTCATCTGGATGAATCGCTGCTGACTGGCGAGAGCCTGCCGGTCAGTAAAGAGGCGGGTGACAAAGTCAGTACCGGCGCCATGAACGGCGAAGGTCTGTTGTGGCTGCGAACCGCAGCTTTAGGTGAGGACACCCTGCTGGCGCGGATCATCGCCCGGGTCGAACTGGCGCAGATGGCCAAACCGCCTATCCAGCAAAAAGTTGACCAAATCAGTGCGGTATTTGTGCCGGTGGTGCTGGTACTGGCCTTGCTGACCATCACCGGCTGGTATCTGGTCACCGGTCAGGGCGAAGCGGCATTGATTCATGCCGTGTCAGTGCTGGTGATCGCTTGTCCGTGTGCGTTAGGTCTGGCAACTCCGGCCGCCATTATGGCCGGAACCGGCACCGCTGCCCGGCACGGCATTCTGATCCGGGATGCGGAAGTGCTGGAAAAAGCCGAAAAAGTCGACATGGTGGTGTTTGATAAAACCGGCACGCTGACCATCGGCCACCCGGCCCTGAGTGCGCAGCAGGTCCGCAGCATCACTGATGAACAGGCGCTGCTCATCGCCGCTGCTTTGCAGCAGGGCAGTGCGCATCCGCTGGGTATTGCACTGCAGCAGGCTGCGCAGCAACAGGGACTGGCCTTACCGCTGTTATCAGAAATCAGTACCGTAGCCGGTATCGGGGTGCAGGGCACATGGCAGGATAGGGATTATGCGCTGGTCGGTGCACAGGGGCTGCTCCGCTTTGATGTGACACCGGATGCCTCATTACAGGCTGGTGTGGAACAACAATATCAACAGGGACGTACCGTCTCTTGGTTAATTGAAAATGGTAATGTTGTCGCCTGGTTTGCGTTTCAGGATCCAGCGAAGCCGGAAGCGGCTGCGGCAATCAAAACCCTGCAACAGCAAGGCGTCAAAGTAGCGCTGCTCAGCGGCGATCATCAGCAAAGCGTGGAACAGATGGCCCGGTTACTGGGTATTGATGAGATGGCAGCGCAGGTATTGCCGGAGCAAAAAGCAGAAGCGGTTGTTCACTGGCGCAAACAGGGTTTTACGGTCGCAATGGTCGGTGATGGCATTAATGATGCGCCAGCACTGGCTGAATCCGATCTCGGTATTGCCATGGGCTCGGGGACGGATGTCGCTATGGCCAGTGCGGCGATGACGCTGATGCGTAACGATCCGCGGGCTGTCGCCGATGCGCTGACGATTGCACGGCTGACCAGCCGCAAAATCCGGCAGAATCTGTTCTGGGCCTTTATTTATAACGTCGTGGCTCTGCCACTGGCTGTACTGGGTTTTCTGGATCCGGTACTGGCCGGCGCCGCCATGGCGTTCAGTTCGGTGAGTGTGGTGACCAATGCGTTGTGGCTGACACGCTGGCGCCCGGCATGGTCAGTGAATAAGGAACAGCAAGATGTCTGATATGTTTATCACGATTGGTGAAATGGCAAAACGCAGCGGCCTGACCGCCAAAATGATCCGTCATTATGAGAGTCTGGGTTTGCTGCCACCGGCGATACGCAGTGATGCCGGTTACCGGCATTATCAGGAACAGGACGTACAGCAACTGCGTTTTATCCGCCAGGCCCGGGAGCTGGGGTTCTCCCTGCCGCAAATTGGTGAACTGCTGTCGCTCTGGCATGACGAACAACGTCCCAGCAGCAAGGTAAAACAGCTGGCACAGGAACATATTGCCGTGCTGGAGCAGAAAATTGCCGAACTGACCCAGATGAAGGCTGGGCTGGAAACGCTGGTCAGCCGTTGTCAGGGCGATGACAATCCAGATTGCCCGATCCTCAACGAACTGGCGCAGCCGGATTCGCCTTGCTGTCAGCATAATTAAACGTCATCCCGGCAATCGTCGCCTGACTGAATCGGGCGATGGTTGCCTTTATCTGTTGCCATTCTGCGGGAGTGAATTCCAGCGGCCAGTTAAGGCGGCGGCTCAGCGTTGCTTTCCCTATCGCAAAGCCAATCAGCTGGCCGAGGTAGGCATGTGCCAGCAGGATATTATCCTCTGACTCGGCGTCGTCCGACGTGATCCGGGCAATCAGTTTTCCTATCATGTCATGCGCCGGCTGCATAAATCCGGTATATAAAATTTCAGATGCTGCGGTCGGATGAAATTGTTCCCGGGTCAGAAGGATAAACCAGCTCTTCTGATGTTCCGGCGCGAAGGCAATCTCCGCCAGTTTCAAGGTTATATCCAGTAACAGCGACTGCGGCGATTCAGCACTGAGTCGCGATTCTGCCTGTTTCTGCAAGTCACAGATCTGTGGACCAACATTAGCTGCGATTTGTTTCGCAACAGCAAGATAAACCCCTTCTTTCCCGCCAAAATGATACGGAATAGCGGCCTGGTTAACCTGTGCAGCCTCTGCCAGCTGGCGGGTGGTCACGCCATCAAATCCATAACGACCGAACAGCTCCAGCCCGGTATCAATCAGCCGTTGCCGCGTAGCTTCACTGCGGGGATCAGTCAGCGGAGAGACAGGCATATTCATTCTCCTCAGAGTTGTGTCTGAGTAACCGCACGGCGAAACCGGGCCAGTGCGACCAAAAAGAAAACAGAACCTACCGCGATCATGGCCAGTAAATCCGGCCAGATGATATCCAGACCGGCGCCGCGGTAAAGAATGGCCTGCGCCAGCCGGACAAAATAGGTACTGGGTGCCGCCAGCATGATCTGCTGTACCAGCTCCGGCATGCTTTCTCGTGGGGTGACACCGCCGGAGAGCATTTCCAGCGGGACAATGGTCAGAATGATGAGCAAACCTAACTGCGGCATGGAGCGGGCAATCGTGCCGAGAAAAATGCCGATGGAGGCGGCAGAAAAGAGATAAAACACCGCACAGAACAGAAACAGCGGCAGGGAACCGGCAATCGGTACGGCCAGCACACCCTGCACAATTACCGTCAGTGCCACAATAGTGCCGAGCAGTACTGCCAGATTGTTGGCCCAGATCTTGGCCATCATGATCTCAAACGGTGTCAGCGGCATGACCAGCAGATGTTCCAGCGTGCCATGTTCCCGTTCCCGGATAAAGGCGGCCCCGACCAGAATGATGGTCAGCATGTTGATGTTGTTGATGGTTTCCATCACCCCGCCGAACCAGTAGCCGGTGAGATTGGGATTGAAACGCACCCGGGTGACCAGTTTGATCGGAAGCGAGGCACTATCCCGTTTTCCGGTCAGATATTCATTCAGTTCCGCCGCAAAAATCTGCTGAATATAACTGGCGCCGATAAACGACTGACTCATGACCGTGGCATCAATATTGATTTGAATGGCCGGACGGTGACCAGCATTCAGATCCCGCTGGAAATGGGCCGGTATCACAATGGCAAACGTATAGTGTCCCTGATCCATGGCCGGGTCCATCTGATGCAGAGCGATATTTTCCGGCGGATTAAAATAGGGCGGGGTCAGGGCGCGCGCCAGACGTGCCGACAGCGGGGAGTGATCCTCGTCCACAATCGCCACCGGGGAGTGGTTAAGTTCCTGAGATACCCCCTTTGCGGCACTGTAAATACCGCCGGTGAATGCCCAGACGATCAGTACCAATAGCACCCGATCCGCCCACAGACTACGTAGTTCTTTGATGCCCAGCCGCCAGATATTACTGAGATGGTTATTCATCATGGCCTACCTTTCCTGTTTGGGCAGCAACAGCAGCGACAGCAGTGTCAGCACGGGAATAAATGCGGCAAGCTTTAACAACGGACCGAGCAGATCATAAAAACCGAGCGCTTTGGTAAATACGCCCCGGCTGATGATCAAAAAGTACGTCGCCGGTGAGCCCTGTCCAATGCTGTAAGCCATCCCGCTCAGCGAGTCGACCGGCGTGGTCAGGCCGGAAAACTGGACGGTTGGTAACATGGTCAGTATGGCGGTGCCGAACAGCGCGGCGATCTGTGTGCGGGTAAAGGTCGACATCAGCAGACCCACGCCGGTCGTAACGGTGACAAAGATCAGCGCGCTGAATGTCAGCGTGGCCAGACTGCCCTTGATTGGCACGTCAAACATCCAGACCGCCTGGAGGACCAGCAGGACATAACTCATCATGGACACCACAATGTAGGGCAACTGCTTGCCCAGCAGAAATTCAAGCCGGGTAACGGGGGTGACATACAGATTGGTGATGGAACCGAGCTCTTTTTCACGCACCACCCCCAAGGCCATCAGAATGGCAGGAATAAAGACCAGCAGCAGCGGGATCACGGCAGGTACCATGGCGTAAATACTGCGGAAATCCTGGTTATAGCGGTAGCGCAGGAGCATGTCCGTGGGAAGTAACTGCGGTTCTGTACCGGTGGTTGTCGTGATCAGATCAAGCAGATACTGCTGATGTAATCCCTGTACATAACCGAGCGTCATTTCGCCGCGATAGGGTAACGCGCCATCGATCCAGGCCGCTATTTCCGGCTGACGGGCCAGATGCAGATCCCGTCCAAACCCGGGCGGGATCTCGATGGCCAGCGACAGTTCACCGCTGTGCATGCGCTGTTCCATTTCCTGCGCGGTGGCAATCGGTGGCTGCAGCAGGAAATAGCGGGAGCCCGCAAAATTCTGAATATAATCACGCGACTCCGGTGATTGATCCTGATCCAGCACCGCAAAGCGCAGGTCCTCCACATCCATTGATATGCCGTACCCCAGCACCGACATCATGATGACCGATCCCAGCAGGGCAAATGCCAGCCGGATCGTGTCACGTTTTAATTCGAGCGCCTCCCGGTAGGCATAAGCCAGCAGGCGGCGCAGACTGAAGGCCTGCCGGGGGGCGCGGTGATTTTCGTTGATCACCGGAGCCGCGTTTTCCGCCGCCGGGGATTCTTCATTCGCGGTCGCTTCTTCCAGATAGGCGATGAAAGCCGCTTCCAGGCTCTCCGACTGTTTTCCGGCCCGCAAGGCATCCGGAGTATCACTGGCCAGCACCTGGCCGGCATGCATCAGGGATATCCGGTCGCAGCGTTCCGCCTCATTCATGAAATGGGTGGAAATAAAGATGGTCACTCCCTGCTGCCGGGACAATTCCACCAGTAATTCCCAGAACTGATCGCGGGCGATCGGATCCACCCCGGAGGTGGGTTCATCCAGAATCAGTAGCCGGGGCTCGTGTACGACCGCCACTGCCAGGGATAAGCGCTGGCGGATCCCGAGCGGCAGTCCCACAGACGGCTGATTGACATACGGTTTCAGTTCAAAGCGGCGGAGCAGGTTTTCCACCCTGTCCGGGATTTTCTCCTCCGGCAGATGAAACAACCGCGCATGCAGTTCCAGATTCTGTAATACCGTCAATTCGCCATACAGCGAGAACGCCTGAGACATATAGCCCACCTGACGGCGGGTCGTCATATCGCGGGTATCCACCGGGTTACCAAACAGACGGGCCGAACCTTCGGTCGGAGGCAGCAGACCGGTCAGCATTTTCATGGTGGTGGTTTTGCCGCAGCCATTGGAGCCGAGAAAACCGAAAATCTCGCCTTTCTCAATGGCAAAACTGACCTGATTTACGGCCGTGAAATCACCGAAACGCTGGGTGAGCCCATTGGCTTCAATGGCGAGCTGCGCATGATCCTGCGCTCTGGGCGGAATTACCAGTGCCCGGTGGCCTTGCTGACGTTCTGCGGGTAGCAAACGGATGAAGGCCTCTTCCAGTGTCTGGCTCTCCGTTTGCCGTTTTAGTTCGGACGGGGAGCCGGTACCGATGATCTTTCCGGCATCCATCGCAATCAGCCAGTCAAAATGCTCCGCTTCCTCCATGTAGGCGGTAGCCACCACGACCGTCATCGCCGGATGACGGGTCCGGATACGCAGGATCAGTTCCCAGAACTGACGGCGGGAGAGGGGATCAACCCCAGTAGTGGGTTCATCCAGAATCAGCAGATCCGGATCGTGAATCAGTGCGCAGCAGAGCCCCAGTTTCTGCTTCATGCCGCCGGAGAGTTTCGCCGCCGGACGATCATGAAAGGCGGCCAGTCCGGTGGCGGTCAGCAGTTCGTGGATCCGCACAGTCCGGGAACGGCTGTCCAGACCAAACAGACGGGCAAAGAAATCGACATTTTCGGTCACCGACAGGGTCGGGTAGAGATTGCGGCCGAGCCCTTGTGGCATGTAGGCGATGCGGGGCAGCAGGGTTTCGCGTAAATGACGGCTGCCGATATCGGTATCCAGTACGCTGATCTGTCCCTGCTGAATTTTACGGGCGCCAGCGATCAGCGCCAGCAGTGAGGATTTGCCGACACCATCCGGGCCAATCAGCCCGACCATCCCTCCGACAGGAATGGTAACACTGACCTCATCCAGTGCCTTCACTGTGCCGTATTTCAGCGTCACGGCAGAAAGCTGAGCGACCGTTTTTGCAACCATGACGGATTACCTCACCGGTAATTGGGCCGGCCATTCCGTATCAGCAGACAATTTGATGTAAGCCACGCCCGGCATCCCCGGTTTAGCCAGGGCAGCGTGGGCCAGCAGCCAGTCAGGATCGACCCTGACCTTGATGCGGAACATGAGCTTTTCCCGCTCATTGCGGGTTTCTACCTCTTTGGGCGTGAATTGTGCGCGGGGAGCGACATAGACCACTTTCGCCGGGATCGGTTCCGGCAGTGCATCCAGCATGATACGCGCCGGAGTGCCCAACATGACCTGACCAGACTCGGCCGCAGAGAGGTAAACCGACATATACACATCCGACAGATCCAGCAAGGTCACCACCTTACTGCCGGCAGCCAGCACTTCACCCGGTTCGGCCAGCCGATAGAGTACCCGCCCGGAGATGGGCGCGGTCAGGGTGGCGTCCTGCAACGTGCTGCGAATGACATCCGCGCTGGCGTTGGCGGCCGCTTCGGTTGCGTCGGCCGCGCTGACCCGGGTCTGTGCCGCATTGAAATTGGCTTTGGCAACCTGTAACGCACTGCGCACCTGATCCAGCTGATCTTTACTGATGAAATTTTTACTCATCAGCTTTTCGGATCGCTCCAGCGTCACTTTCGCCAGATTGTACTGGCTTTGCGCACTGGCTACGCCGGCAAGGGCTTCCTGTTTGCTTTGCTGTGCCTGGAGAATTTGCGCTTCTGCAGCGCGTAACTGTGCCCGGATATCGTTGACTTCCAGTTCCGCTATTTTCTGATGCTGTTGCAGATGATCGCCTTCATCCGCATAAACCGAGGCGACTCTGCCGGCGATTTTGGTTGCCACATCGACTTCGGTGGCTTCCAGCCGGCCATTGCCGTAAAGCAGGTCTGACGATAAATCTGCCGGTTGCCGGTAATACCAGACTGTACCCGCAATAGCGATAGCAAAGAGTAACAGCAGCAACAGGCTGCGACGCAAAGAGGTAGATGCACTCATGGACTATTCCTGCCGTCATCGGGCGGCGCATCCGGATCGTTGCTCTAATTATAGTTCATTCATTCAGATGAATTAAAAATAACCTGAGCAGAAACAGCGGGCATGAATCTATTTTTGCTGCTCCTGAACCTGAAACAGCTCAAGTTTCTCCAGTTCAGCCTTGCTGTTGTTGACGGATATCAGACAGGCAAAGGTAACTGCCGGTTTCTGTTTTTTCACTTCGCCAGTCACCAGCCATTTGTGGGCAACGGTCAGCGGTTTCACCTCGGTTACCTGAATATCCAGCAGCGAACCCATGCGGTAAGCCACCATGGTCTGACAGGTCTGTCGGGCCTGTTGCGCCGCGTTGTCGGTACTGGCATGACTTGGCCCGGTACAGAACAACATCACGGGCAGGATCAGGCGGAACATACGTGAAAATAGCATGATGATGGTTTCTGCGGTCGTTGAGGGGGAATAAATGATTATCAGAAGTTTAAGCGACGGTTGCAATCAGATCTGCCTTTGGCGCCAAAAACAAAAAACCCCCGCCGAAGCGAGGGTCCAATAGGCATTTACTTCTGGCTTACGCCATCTGCACAGGCAGATTAGAAGTAGTATTTGAAGCGTACACGGCCACCGTATTGTTCGGTTGCTTCTTGATCGCCAACTTTCTCATCACCCCAGGAAGCGCCCAGGTACATGTCGAAGTTGTCGATACCCATAACCGCAGGGATCTTGTAAGAAGCGTAAACTACGTTGTACTCGGTATCGGTGTCAGATGCTGAGTCTTCGTTTTGGCCATACAGGTAGGCAGCATAGAAGTTTTTGTATTGCATGCCAGGGCCAACGCTGTAGTCATCACCTTCGTCTGCTGCACGGTATGCGCCACGCAGAGAGAAGCTCAGGTCGTCGTTTGCTTTAACAGTGGCAGTTGCACCGTAACCAGTCCAGTCAGAGATATCTTCGCCAGCAGCGTCAACATACGCGTCGGTGATCAGGTTCAGTTCTGCACCAACTGCTACAGTCACAGTGTCACCAGTCCAGGCAACAACTGGACGAGCCAGCAATGGGTCTTTGTTTTTCTCAAGACCCATGTTGTCGTACATGCCGTTGTCATCACCGAACAGGGTAGAAACTTCCATGTGCCACTGGCCAGCTTCTTTGCTGAACATTGCCTGGCTGCCTGAGCCGGCACGGCCACGAGCGTCTTTAGCGCGGTACAGGTTGTCACCGTAACCTACTACATAGGTATCCTGGCCGGCAGGAGACAGGTCGTAAGCTTCATAGTGACCCATTTTGAATGCCCAGTCGTTTTTCACGCCGAAAGAGAACCAGGAATCTTCACCATCCAGATAGTCGCCGTTGGTGCTGTAGGCTGGGTTGATTTTGAAACCAGCGAAGTTGCCGTTAGACAGCACACGTTCACCGTTCACGTCAAAAATGATACGGCCGCTGGCTTTCTGTACATCAGATACAGAGTTAGATGCGCTACCTGAATCGGTATCACCGAAGTTCTGTGCGGTCAGATCGTATTCAACATCGCCACCGATATTCAGTTTACCTTGTGGAGTGTCGAAAGTTGCACCCGCGTGCGCTGCTGAGGCTACGAACAGAGCCAGTACGCTAGGTACTAATACGTTCAGTTTTTTCATCGTCATCTTTCCTTGTTATGAGGGATGCCTGATTAACCCCAGGCTTGGTGAGTCTCTGAAAAGTTTTTTTTAATTTCTTGGGAACTTTTCTTGGATTAACCATATCTAACTAGTGACAGCCCTGCAAACGTGCGAGCTCTTCCTGTTATGGATTTGTGAGCCAGCTGGCAATCTCTGTTTTTGTGCCAAAATGAACCGTGATCCTGATCTCTTTCCCTTATTTATCCCGTATTAACTAAATAGTTTCGCTTTTTAGTTACGCTATTCATTGATCGTGTGCGCGGCCTTGCGTACCATTTCGCTTTCCGCTTGCACCATGGAATGGTGTAATATGCATATATATCCACTCTCGTCGCTTGGATACTCAATTTTTTGAATATCAGCACCATGATCAGGAACGCAGCATGATCCCGAGACTGACACCCCAAGACAGCCTGAAACAACCTTATATTGCTTTTCTGGACGCATTAGCGCGTGCCGGTTTCAGTGGCGATATCGATTCTTCCTATTCCAGCCGTCTGGCTGTAGCGACTGATAACAGTGTGTATCAGTGGTTGCCGCAAGCGGTGGTACACCCGAAAACGACAGAAGATATTGCCCTGATGCTGAAACTGGCGGCACAGCCTGTCTATCGCCAGATCACCTTTTCGCCACGCGGCGGGGGTACCGGCACCAACGGTCAGTCGCTAAGCGATGGCATCATGGTGGATCTCTCCTTATATATGACATCGGTGCTGGAGCTGGATGTGGCGGCCCGCCGGGTGAAAGTGCAGGCTGGTCTGGTCAAGGATAAGCTGAACGTGGCGCTGAAGCCGCATAACCTGTTCTTCTCGCCGGAACTGTCTACCAGTAACCGCGCCACCATCGGCGGGATGGTCAATACTGACGCGTCCGGTCAGGGTTCCCTGAAATACGGCAAGACATCTGATCATGTGCTGGGCGTACGTGCCGTACTGATGGATGGCGCGGTGATTGAAGCATTACCGGTATGCGGGGACGCGCTGCAGGCAAAACTGGCGCAGCAGGATCGCGAAGGGGAAATCTACCGTCTGGTGTGGGATATCGCCCGTGGCAAACGCGCCGATATCGAGGCGACCTTCCCGCAACTGAACCGTTTCCTGACCGGTTACGATTTGACCCACGTCTACGATCCGGCGACAGAAACCCTGGATCTGAGTCGTCTGTTGTGTGGTTCTGAAGGCACACTGGCCTTTATTACCGAGATCCTGCTTGATCTGACGCCAATTCCGACCTACCGCGCACTGGTCAATATCAAATATGACAGCTTTGAATCGGCCTTGCGTAACGCACCGCTGATGGTAGAAGCCGAAGCGCTGTCTGTGGAAACCGTTGATTCCCGCGTACTGGATCTGGCGCGTTCTGACATCGTGTGGCATTCCGTGAAAAACCTGATCACCGATGTACCCAACAAAGAAATGATGGGTCTGAACATCGTCGAATATGCCGGTGCGGAAGCGTCAGAACAACAGCCTAAGATGCAGGCGTTGTGCAAGAAACTGGATGCGCTGATGGCGGCGGGTCAGGCCGGCATCATTGGCTATCAGATCACAGAAGATCTGGGCAGTATTGAAGCGGTTTACGCCATGCGTAAAAAAGCAGTTGGTCTGCTGGGTAACGCGCCGGGCCGGAAAAAACCGGTCGCCTTTACCGAAGATACCGCCGTACCGCCGGAAAAACTGGCTGATTTTATTATGGAATTCCGCGCACTGCTGGACGACCATCAACTGACTTACGGCATGTTCGGTCATGTGGATGCGGGTGTGTTGCACGTGCGTCCGGCATTGGATATGTGCGATCCTGAGCAGGAAGTGACACTGCGCAAGATCTCCGATCAGGTTGTGAAACTGACCGCGAAATACGGTGGCCTGATGTGGGGGGAACACGGTCGTGGTTTCCGTTCCGAATACGGTCCGGAATTCTTTGGTG
This sequence comes from Tolumonas osonensis, assembly GCF_014202415.1. GTDB lineage: Bacteria > Pseudomonadota > Gammaproteobacteria > Enterobacterales > Aeromonadaceae > Tolumonas > Tolumonas osonensis. Next base: position 183,691 of record NZ_JACHGR010000001.1, on the reverse strand, counting down.
ACCTGTTCACCGAGCTACGCCGCATCAAGGGGGCGTTTGATCCGGATAACCGTCTGAACCCAGGTAAAATCTGTACCCCGCTGAATTCGAATGACCCGCTGGTTTCGGTCGATGCGACCAAGCGTGGCGCGTATGATCGTCAGATCCCGGTGCGGATCCGTGACTCGTTCAAAGAGGCGCTGGAATGTAACGGGAACGGTCTGTGCTTTACCTTTGAAACCAGCTCACCGATGTGTCCTTCCTTTAAATTAAGCGGCGATCGCCGTGAATCGCCTAAAGGCCGTGCCGGTCTGATGCGCGAATGGCTGCGTCAGCTGGAAGCGCAGGGTGTGGATGTGCTGAGTGAAGAAGCCGCAGTCGAACACGGTGTTTTCCGCTGGAAGGATCTGGTCGACAAAGCGCTGAATACCTTTGCCAAACGCCGCGGCGAATATGACTTCTCGCATGAAGTGATGGATGCGATGCAGAGCTGTCTGGCTTGTAAAGCCTGCTCCAGTCAGTGTCCGATCAAGGTGGATGTGCCGGCGTTCCGTTCCCGGTTTATTCAGTTGTATCACCAGCGTTATCTGCGTCCGGCCAAGGACTATTTTATCGCGACCGTCGAATCCTATGCGCCGTTAATGGCAAAAGCGCCGGGTGCGGTGAACTTTTTTCTGAAAAAACAGTGGGTACAGAAACTGACGGAAAAAACCATCGGGATGGTGGATGCGCCGATCCTGAGTCAGCCGACACTGAAACAGCAACTGGCTGGCCGCGAGGCATTACTGTTCAATCTGGAAAAGCTGGAAGTCATGTCGCCGGAAGCCCGCAGTAAAGTGGTGCTGGTGGTGCAGGATCCGTTTACCTCGTTCTATGACGCCGACGTGGTGCGGGATCTGATCCTGCTGATCGAAAAACTGGGTTATCGTCCGTTGCTGCTGCCATTCAAACCTAATGGCAAACCGCAGCATATCAAAGGATTCCTGCGCAGTTTTGCCCGTACCGCGGCAGACAGTGCCCAGTTCCTCAATCGTCTACACAAGCTGAACGTGCCGATGGTTGGCCCGGATCCGGCGATGGTGCTCTGCTACCGTGATGAATATGTGCGTGCGTTGGGCGATGCCCGTGGTGATTTCAAGGTGCAGCTGCCGCAGGAGTGGTTGTTGTCCGTACTGGATTCCCTGCCGCAAAAAGACGCCGGTGATGAAACCTTCTACCTGATGGGACACTGTACCGAGAAAACGGCAGAGCCGACCAGCAACGGCGACTGGGCGAAAGTCTTTGCCCGTCTGGGTGCCAAATTGCAGCCGGTGGCGGTGGGCTGTTGCGGTATGGCCGGTACCTATGGCCATGACAGCAAGCATCTGGAGGATTCCCGCCAGATCTATAAAAACAGCTGGCAGCCGGCACTGGCCAAAGTACCGACAGCATCTGCACTGGCAACCGGTTATTCCTGCCGTAGCCAGGTAAAACGGATCGATGGCAATAAGCTGAAACATCCGGTGCAGGCGTTACTGGCATTATTGTGATTTAACAGACAACGAGGTAATAACGGTGATTTGGCAACGGGATTTTACGCTGGCGAGTTTAAATGCAGGTTCTGCAAATACACTGGTCGCTCATCTTGGTATCGAATACACCGTTATCGGCGACGACTATCTGCAGGCGATCATGCCGGTAGATAGTCGTACCCATCAGCCGATGGGGTTACTGCATGGCGGTGCGTCTGTGGTGCTGGCGGAAACGCTGGGCTCCGTGGCTGGCAATATGTGTGTGCCCCGTACCCATTGCTGTGTCGGTCTGGATATTAATGCCAATCATTTGCGGGCAAAACGCGATGGCATCGTGACCGGTATTGCCCGCCCGGTTCATCTCGGGGCGACCACGCAGGTCTGGCAGATCAATCTGCAGGATGAGCGGGAGCGGTTATTGTGTACCAGCCGTCTGACGTTAGCGGTGCTTTCGCAGAAAAAACGAACCGTAAACCAATAGTTTCGGGCATAAATTATAAATTGGTTGTATAATAATCAGCGTTGAGTCAGAGACAGTGTAAGCCCACCTGTGCGAAAACTTCTTAAAATGCTGCGATAAGTATCACATTTTTGGCGACTTAGTCTGCAAAATGTGTATAATCGCCACCCTTTTGATTGTCGGGCCAGCAGCGTCTCCCTCGCTAAGTGCCCATTCCTTGTAGAGTAGTGAAATAAATATGACTGATATTGAAAATTTGCCAAGCTTTAGCGAGCTGGGGTTAGCTGCGCCTATTCTGAAAGCCATCAGTGCTGTTGGCTACGAAAATCCATCACCAATTCAGGCTGCTGCGATTCCGCCATTGCTGGAAGGTCGTGACCTGCTGGGTCAGGCGCAGACTGGTACCGGTAAGACCGGCGCATTCGCATTGCCAATTCTGTCACGTCTGAATTTGACTCAGATGGATACCCAGGTGCTGATCCTGGCTCCAACGCGTGAACTGGCGATTCAGGTTGCTGAAGCGTGCCAGAGTTACGCGCAATTTATTCCTGATTTCCATGTACTGCCAATCTACGGCGGTTCTTCTTATGATTCACAAATCCGTGCGCTGCGCCGCGGTGCCCAGGTAGTAGTGGGTACGCCAGGCCGTGTTATGGACATGATGCGTCGTGGCAAGCTGGATCTGTCTGCACTGAAAACACTGGTGCTGGACGAAGCGGACGAAATGCTGCGCATGGGCTTCATTGACGACGTTGAGTGGGTGATTGAACAGTGTCCGCTGGATCGTCAGATCGCGTTGTTCTCTGCCACCATGCCGGAACAGATCCGCCGTATTGCGCATCGTCATCTGCAATCACCGGTAGAAATCAAGATCGCGTCAAAAACCAGTACTGCGGCCAACATCCGTCAGCGTTACTGGCTGGTTTCCGGCCTGCACAAGCTGGATGCGATGACCCGTATGCTGGAAGTGGAACCTTACGATGCGCTGCTGGTATTCGTGCGCACCAAAACTGCTGCTGAAGAACTGGCGAGCAAACTGTCTGCGCGTGGTCATGCCTGTGAAGCGCTGCATGGCGATATCCCGCAGAAACTGCGTGAGCGTACTGTAGAAAAACTGAAAGCCGGTCAGCTGGACATTCTGATCGCGACCGACGTGGTTGCACGTGGTCTGGACGTAGAACGTATCACTCACGTTGTGAACTACGATATTCCTTACGATACAGAGTCTTATGTACACCGTATTGGCCGTACCGGTCGTGCTGGCCGTACCGGTGACGCGATCCTGTTTGTGGCTCCGCGTGAACGCCGCATGCTGCGGATCATCGAGCAGGCGACCCGTCAGCCAATCGAGCCAATGCAGATGCCGACCGCAAAAGACATTAACAAACATCGTCTGGAGCGCTTCAAGCAACAGATCCGTGAAGCTCTGGAAGCTGAAGACGATCTGGTGCCGTTCCAGCAGATCATCAACGAGTTCCTGGAAGATGAAAACACGGATCCGCTGGATCTGTGTGCGGCACTGGCCAAAATGGTTCAGGGCGACGAGCCTCTGTTCATGAATGAAAATGAGCCAGAACCGATGCAGCGTATGGATGATCGTAATAACCGCCGTGAACGCAATGACCGTTTCGAGCGCAACGATCGTTTTGAACGCGGTGATCGTCCGGAACGTAGTGAACGCCGTTCCCGGGCACCGGAAGGCCCGACCGCACGTTATAAAGTGCATGTTGGTCACGAACACGGTGTGAAACCAGGTCAGATCGTGGGCGCGATTGCCAACGAAGCCGGTATCGACAGCAAATTCATCGGTCATATCGAAATCTATAACGATTTCACCATCGTTGATTTGCCGGAAGGTATGCCGTCAGAAGTGATGAGCACGCTGAAAAAAGCACGTGTTTGTCAGCGTCCGCTGGATATCGAACTGTTCACTGGCGAACTGCCGGAGCAGTCACGTCGTGCACGTCCGTCATTCGGTGATCGTCGTCCGCCACGCGGTGAAGGCCGTGATTTCCGTGGCGAAGGCCGTGGTGACCGTCCGTTCCGCAGCCGTAGTCAGGGTGATCGTGATAACCGTGGTAATGACCGTGGTGAACGTTCTCATCACCGCAGCGAACGTGATGGCGGCAAATTCCGTCGTGATCGTTAATCTGCGCTGACAGAGACTGACCATAAAAAACCGCACAGCTTGCTGATGCGGTTTTTTTTCATCTGTAACTTACCGTACAAATAAAAAAGGCGCATAAACTGCGCCTGTCTTGAAACTTAAGCCAATCAGTTACGCTGCAACAGCGCCATATAGAAACCATCAAAACCGGTTTGTGCCGGGCTGATGCTCTGTTCCCGTAGCAGCGTGAACTGACCATCACATTCATTGATGAATCTGGCAACCTGATCCTGGTTTTCTGCCGGCAGCAGACTGCAGGTGGCATAGACCAGCTGTCCGCCAATTTTCACCATTTTACTGTAACGACGCAGAATATCGGCCTGCAGTTCCAGTAACACAGGTAAACGTTCCGCCGTATCACGCCATTTGGTATCCGGGTTGCGTTTTACCACGCCCAGACCGGAGCAGGGGACATCCAGCAGCAAGCGATCGGCGCTTTCCTTCAGACGCTTGATAGTTTTACTGCTTTCAATCAGGCGAGGCTCGATATTGTGTGCGCCTGCACGGCGGGCTCGCAGACGCAGGTTATCCAGTTTCCACTGTTCCACATCCATAGCCAGCAGACGGCCTTTTCCTGCCATCAGCGCTGCCAGATGCAGTGTCTTGCCGCCAGCACCGGCACAGGCGTCAATGACCCGCATACCCGGTTCCACGCCAAGGAACGGCGCAATCAGCTGGGAACCGGCATCCTGTTGTTCAAACCAGCCATCCTTGAAGGCCTGAGTGCGGAACAGCGAACCATTGGAGGTAACTTCCAGTGCGCCGGGAACGCCTTCGACCGCGCGGGTATCAATATGTTCCTGCTGCAAACGGTGTTGCAGCTGGGTTTCATTACATTTCAGCGTGTTGACGCGGATATAACGTTTTGCCGCCTGTGTCAGTGCCGCACGCTCAGCTGGCCACTGCAGACCAAGCTGTTGCTGCCCCAGATCTTCCAGCCACTCCGGACAACCATCCCATAACGCGGGTTGCTGGCGGGCCAGTTCACGACGGGTTTCAAATACCTTTTGGTCACACTGATCCGCGACGCGAAGATTCGGTAACTGACGATTGTGCAGCAGATGCCACTGGCAAATCAGTGACTGTACCGCGATCCCGGCCTGCGCCAGTGGCACATCGGCGAGGAACGCCAGCAGATTAAGACGGCGCAGCATATCGCCGACAGCATCAATGATATGGAGCTGTGCGGTTTCCGGCATGCGTTCAGTTTTGAATTCCAGTGCAATGGCACGGTCGACCGGAGATTGTTCGTTTAATACCGCAGACAGAATCGCCTGTACTGAAGTGCACTCCAGCGGGGTAAGAGCATAGGTACGCATGGATAAAACCTGAATAGTGTGAATCTGAAGATCATAGAAGGTCACTGCCACGGAAACAAGCAGCATTACTGCTTTGCAGCCAATATCACAGACTTGTGCTCGGCAGTCATGCAGCGCACAATGTTGACATTGGTGGTGAACGGAAGAAGACAAAAATGGATATTGCTGATTTACGGCGCGAGTATTTGAAAGGTGGTTTGCACCGTGAAGATTTACCGAATGATCCGATCGTTTTGTTTGAAAAATGGTTACGTCAGGCTTGTGAAGCAAGGTTATCTGATCCGACAGCGATGAGTGTGGCCACGGTGGATGCCAACGGACAACCCTTTCAGCGTATGGTGTTACTGAAACATTATGATGCGGACGGGTTTGTGTTCTATACCAATCTGGGTAGCCGCAAAGCGCAGCAGATCAAACAGAACAATCATGTCAGCTTGCTGTTCCCTTGGCATACGCTGGAGCGTCAGGTGCATGTGACGGGCGTAGCGGAGTCGCTTTCTACGCTGGAAGTGGTGAAGTATTTTCATTCCCGTCCGAAAGACAGCCAGATCGCAGCCTGGGTGAGTCAGCAATCCAGCCGTATTTCTGCACGCAGTATGCTGGAAAGCAAGTTCATGGAAATGAAGGCCAAGTTTGCCAATGGCGAAATTCCGCTGCCGAGTTTCTGGGGTGGTTACCGTATTCGTTTTGACAGCATCGAGTTCTGGCAGGGCGGGGCGCATCGTTTACACGATCGTTTTCTGTATCAGCGTGAGGGTGACCACTGGCATATTGATCGTCTGGCGCCGTAATGAGAGCCTGATCGTCTCTTGTAAAAGAAAAGCCCGCTGAATTGCAGCGGGCTTTTTGTTTCCGGAGGTAAGGGATTTTAAATCCCTTGTTCCTGCAATTTTATTTCTGTTCCTGATCCTTCGCTTGCTGTGCCGCCAATGCGGCAGCTTGTGCGGCTGCAATGTTTTCCAGTGTCGCAGCAGCCGCAGCACCGGCAACAGTACCTGCGGTTACCGGATCGATGTTGACCACATCCCCCCGCGCATTTTTCAGCGTGACTTCGACCTGATTGAACGCGATATTGATGCCGTTTGCAGCAAACAGCTGGTCGATACGGCGGTTCAGCTCATCCAGGGCCGGGTTACGATCCCCCAGCTCGCGAACGAAGAAACGCATTTCGTGATCCAGTGTGCTGGCGCCGAAGGCAAGGAAGAAAACAGTTGGTTCCGGTTCTTTCATGACGCGAGGGTTTTCATGGGCTGCCTGCAGCAACAGCTTGCGGGTCAGTTCCAGATCTGAACCATAAGAAACCCCCACCCGCAGGACGACACGGGTAACGGTATCGGTCAGTGACCAGTTGATCAGTCGTTCTGTTACAAACGCGCGGTTAGGAATAATGACTTCCTTGCGGTCAAAGTCGGTGATGGTGGTCGCACGGATCCGGATTTTATTAACCGTACCGGAGAAACCGGAAACCGTAATAGTATCGCCGATCCGAACCGGGCGTTCGAACAGGATGATCAGACCCGAGACAAAGTTAGCGAAGATTTCCTGTAAGCCGAACCCCAGACCCACAGACAAGGCCGCGACCAGCCATTGCAACTTATTCCACTCCATACCAATGGTAGAAAGTGTGGCGATGGTACCTGTTGCTGTCAGCAGATAAGAGAGGATGGTGGTGACCGCATACGAAGTGCCTTGCGCCAGTTGCAGACGGGACAATACCAGCACTTCCAGCAAGCCAGGCAAGTTGCGGGTCAGAATATAGGTCACCATCGCAATCAGGATACCCGCCAGGAAATCACGCAGACTGACCGCTTCCAGTATGGCGCCACCATCCGTACCCACGGTGTGATGCCACAGCGTAATACTATCCAGATAGGCGATGACCGCGACCAGATCTGACCACAGCCAGTAGAAGGCGCCGGCGAATACCAGGGTCAGGGCAACATTGACCAGACGCAAGGTCTGTTCGTTAATCTGTTCCAGCGTGATCGGTTTATCATCGATTTCAGTGCCTTCCGCATTGTCATTCCGTTGCTGGTGCTGGCGTTTTGCCAGCGCCCGGCGGTAGGCCAGACGACGGGCCGCTACCGAGAGGCCACGCAATGCGGTTTCGTAAAGCAGAACCCAGACTGAAACCAGATAGAAACTGTCGATCAGACGGGCGCTCAGCTTCAGCGCAGTGTAGTAGTAACCGAAGACCAGCAAACCAATCAGGACTAGGGGAACCACACCAAACGCCAGTGCGGTAATGGTGCGCCACAGGCCGGTCTGCTGATTATTCGGACGCTTGCGAACCGTCGTAAACAGCTCGAAAGAAAGCAGCAGCAGGCTGACCAGACAAATGATTTGTCCTACCACATCATTGGCCAGACGGGATGGATCCAGTTCCCCCAGGGTTGCGATAAAAATCAGCGGCAGCAGGGTATACCAGATATTACGCAAGGCTTTACGCAGGTGCGCAACGGTATAAATGTCATGGCCAAAATGTTTCTGTGCCAGTCCTTCCGGTTTCAGCATGCGACGCATAGAGCCGAAAGCCATATAAGCCAGCGCCATACGGAAAGACAGTTCCCAGATGATCAGCGGAGATGACAGTCCGCTGAATACCAGTGCCAGGCCGGCACTCATGATAAACAGGGCACCCGGAATGGTGCGCAGGAATACCAGTAGAATCGCTTTCGGAGTATGGCTGTGCGTATCGCTGCGTAACTGACCGACTTCTTTCGCCAGTTTTTCGAATTTGAGCTGAATGGACTGACGACGCCAGATCATAACGCCTGCGATGATCAGCATGATGAAGATGGCAGGCAAGACTTTGAGTGAATCCAGCAGCCATGATTTCAAATTGACGCTCAGGCTGACGGCTTGCCACTGGGCCATCAATGCACCCGGCAACGCAGTTAGCCAGGCTATATCCATCTGTTTATTACTGCTGACCCAGAAAATCTGCTGTTGCAACGTTGATTGCAGTGATTTACTGACCCGTTCCAGCTGTTGCTGATTGAGTTGCAGGTTAATCGCCAGATTCAGTTGCTGACCCAGCTGCTTGTTCAACTGCTCCAACAGTTCACGACGACCATCCAGTGTTTCATTCAGCATCGTCATCTGTTCGGCGGTCAAAGCGTTGTCTTTGTTTTTCTCCAGCAGTTTCGCAATATAGTCATTACGCTGATACAGCTGATCACGCTGCTGGTTAACATCGAACTGTGCCAGACGCAGATCGGCGATCTGTTCTGCTGAACCGCGAATCAGATCGGAATCCGGTAACATCTGCCGCTGCTGATACAGAATTTTAGACAGCAACAGACTGCCTTTCAGTACCGAGATCTGCTCATTCAGATTCTGCTCGGTCTGGGTGGTGCGATCCAGCCAGTTTTTGACTTTGATGTTTTCCTGGACCAGCGTGTTAACGCCCTGAGTGGCATCAATCAGCTGCTGACTTAACTGCAGATTGATTTTCTGTTCTTTCTGCAGTACCGGAGGTAGCGTTTGTGTACTATCGGTTCCGGTAGCGCTGCTTTCTTCAACGGTTTTTTCCGTCAGAGTCAGACGCTTATCACTGACTTGCTGCTGGAGCAGTTGGATCCAGTTATTCAACTGCGCAATCTGTGCAGTCAGGTAGTCACGTTGTTTGTTATACAGATCCTGCTGATTGGTGTTGTTGTCCAGATCTTTCTGGCGCTGTTCCTGTTGCAGTTGTAGCAAGGCCAGCTCGGTGTTGAGTCTGATTCGCAGAGACGGGGTGATTTCGCTACTCTGTTTAGTGCTCAGGCCACTCAGCCGGTTGCGGATATCCTGCATGCGCTGGTAATCCTGACTCATTGTTGTCTGAGCCCGCTCCGGCAGGGTTTGCAGGAAAGTTAACTGACTGTTGGCGTTTCCCAGTTCATTCTGGGCATTTTGTAACTGACTCAACAAGTCGGTCAGACGGCTGTCCAGCTGTGTCTGTGACAGTCCGCGGAGTTCTGTTTTTAATCGTTCTGTATCCTGTGCGTCATTTTTTTGTATTTGTTCTAATAAGCGGACGTATTCTTTTAATTTGGCTGGCGTCCGGGTAAGTGATCGTTCTTGATCCTTGACTTTGATCTTTTCTTTTTCGATCGAATCCAGCAATGAAATTGTCTGTTCGATGTCTTCCTTCTGTGCTTTTTCTGCAACAGTCAGGGTATCGCGCTTATTCAGGCTGGTCAGTTTACTGTCCAGACTGGCACGGGTTGGCAGCTCAGACTGTTCGGCAGCAAAGAGGGCTGTGCTGAGCAGAAGAAGGCATCCGGATAACAGACCGTGGAGAATTCGCTGTTTCTGCATATGCTGTGTTCACCGTTAGTTATTGGTTGTGTCAATGTTGGCAAGCCGTATCAGCTTGCACCAAACCAGCGAGAGGATATAGCAAAACGCGAACTCACGCACAAAAAAGCCTAAAATCCGGCATAAAAAAACGCCGGCTCCAAAGGAACCGGCGTTTGTCTTTTTCTGCTACGGTCTGAAAAATTACAGAACGTGAACAGATGCAGTGTTGGTAGTGCCGCTTGGTACCAGCGCGCCAGAAACCATCACTACGATGTCGCCTTTAGCTGCCAGACCAGACTGCAGAGCCAGTTCTTTACCCTGTACGTAGAACGCATCGGTAGAGTCCAGTTTATCAACCAGAACCGGAGTCACGCCTTTGCTCAGAACCAGTTGCTGTGCAGTTTTAGCGTTAGAAGTCAGCGCCAGGATGTTCGCTTTAGGGAAGTATTTACGAACTGCGCGTGCAGATTTACCACCTTCGGTAGCAACCACGATCAGTGGCGCTTCCAGTTTCTCGGTAGTTTCTACCGCACCTTTACATACCGCTTCGGTGATGCTCTTACGATCGTTAGCATTTTCGATAGTCAGATCGGAAGGCATTACGCGGTCAGTACGTTCACAGATGGTTGCCATGATAGAAACAGCGTTCAGCGGGAATTTACCTTTAGCTGACTCGCCTGACAGCATAACTGCATCGGTACCGTCCAGGATCGCGTTCGCAACGTCACCAGCTTCAGCGCGGGTTGGACGTGGGTTTTTGATCATGGAATCCAGCATCTGAGTTGCAGTGATAACTGGTTTACGCGCTTTGTTACATTTCTGGATCATCATCTTCTGAGCGAAGATAACTTCTTCAACAGGGATTTCTACACCCAGGTCACCACGGGCAACCATGATACCGTCAGAAACTTCCAGGATTTCGTCGAAGTTGTCCAGGCCTTCCTGGTTTTCGATTTTAGAGATGATCTGGATGTTTTCGCCACCGTGCGCTTTCAGGTGTTCACGGATAGCCAGAACGTCTTCTTTCTTACGGATGAAAGAAGCAGCGATGAAGTCAACGCCTTGTTCGCAACCGAAGACCAGGTCAGCTTTGTCTTTTTCAGCCAGTGCTGGCAGTTGAATAGATACGCCTGGCAGGTTAACACCTTTGTTTTCACCCAGGTCGCCGTTGTTCATTACTTTACATACTACTTCGGTGTCAGTAGTAGAAATAACTTCCATGCCGATCAGACCGTCGTCAACCAGGACAGTGTTACCTGCTTTCAGGTCTTTCGCGAAACCTGGGTAGGTTACTGCTACGCGCTCGTTGTTACCAACTACAGTTACGTCGGTAGTGAAAGTGAAGGTCTGGCCTGCAACCAGAGATACGTCGTTACCGCCTTCCAGTTTGATAGTACGGATTTCAGGGCCTTTGGTATCCAGCAGGATTGCGACTTTCTTACCGGTTTCAGCGCAGATTTCACGAACAGTCTTGATACGACCACCGTGCTCTTCAAAGTCACCGTGAGAGAAGTTCAGACGCATAACGTTCATGCCAGCGGCAACCATTTTGGCCATTACTTCTTTCGGTTCAGACTTAGGACCGATAGTACATACGATCTTGGTTTTTTTCATGGAAGGATAACTCCAACAGTTCAGGGATATAAAAATAGCGATAACACTTTTTGTGGCGCGCATTATACAGGGAATAATGACATTTGATGATGTCAGAATAGATTTTTCGGTATTTTCCTGATCTAACACAATAGATCTGAGCAAATGCCCCGAAATTAGGGCTAAACCGGGTTAGCAAATTTGATGTTTTCACTAATTTATGTGCACTTTGTCACATTGTTGTCTCTGTGTGACATCTCTGTCGTATCTTGTAGCTATTCCGTCAAACATAAAATTCTTATTTTTCAATAAGTTGAGTTTATTGTTTATTCCGGAGTGATGTTTGCATTATTCCCGGTAAAGACTGGGTGAAATAAGGCAGATACACCATGACAAACAATACTGCGGTAATGCGACAAAAATGTGGCAGCCAGAGCAAAGGCAATGGTTGCGGGGGAACACACAGCGCGACGGATTTCTCTATGGCACAGGCTGAGAAAGTGGCGCATCATCCCTGTTATTCACCCAGTGCTCATCATAAATATGCCCGCATGCATCTGGCGGTAGCACCGGCCTGTAATGTGCAGTGTCATTACTGTAACCGTAAATATGATTGTGCCAATGAATCCCGTCCCGGTGTGGTCTCTGAATTACTGAATGTAGAACAGGCGCTACAGAAGGCAAAAGCGGTCGCGGCCGCTATTCCGCAATTGTCGGTGATCGGTATTGCCGGTCCGGGCGATCCGCTGGCAAACCAGACCCGCACGTTTGATACGCTGGAAGGATTACGTTCGGCATTGCCTGATGTGAAACTGTGTGTTTCCACCAATGGTCTCGCTTTGCCGCAATCGGTCGATTCGCTGGTCGAGTTGGGCGTGGATCATGTCACCATCACTATGAATGCGATTGATGCGCATGTCTCTGCCGGGATCTACGACTGGATCTATTTCGATGGCGTCCGTTACCGCGGTAAGGAAGGCGCGCAGATCCTGATCGATCAGCAGATCGAAGGCATGCGAAAACTGATGGAAAACGGCGTGCTGGTGAAGATTAACTCGGTGTTGATCCCGGGGGTGAATGATCTGCATCTGGCCGAAGTCAGCCATGCGATCCGGGATATGGGCGCCTTCCTGCATAATATTATGCCGCTGATCTCCAAACCCGAACATGGCACCTATTATGGTCTGAATGGTCAACGTGAACCGACCGCGGAAGAGGTAACGCAGGTGCGCGAACGCAGCGGCGCCTTTATGCCGCAGATGGCGCATTGCCAGCAATGCCGCGCGGATGCAGTCGGTATGCTGGGCGAGGATCGCAGTCAGGAATTCAACCTGTCTGCATTGCCGGCACAACAACAGGACTATTCCGCTGTCATGCAGCAACGAACCCGGGTTCAGGCCGCGATTGCCAGCGCCGGCGCTTCAGACGACGAAGATGCCCGTCTGGTCGCAGTTGCAACGCAACAGGGACAGGTCATTGATCAGCATTTCGGTCATGCGAAGCGATTCCATATTTACAGCATCAGTGGCGAAGGCGTCACGCTGGTGGGGGAACGTCATGTGGCGCAGTATTGTCAGGGGCAGACCGAGTGTGATGACCATGATGATGTGATGGCGGACACGCTCAATCTGCTGGCGGACATGGATGCGGTATTCTGCTCCCGTTTAGGGCTTGGTCCGTGGCAGAAGCTGGAAGCGGCAGGGGTACAACCAGTCGTGGATTACGCCTGGCAGCCTATCCGGGAAGCATTAACGGCGTGGTGGCAGCTACAGCCGAAAGACAAACATGACGTGAAGCTACATGTTCGCGGAGTGGCATAATGAGCTGTTCTATTACAGACAAATGCGTGGGCTGTTTCAGTTGTGTTGAGGTGTGTCCGAAACGGGCTGTCCGCGAGCAGGACCGAATCTTCACCATTTCTGCCAAACGCTGTAATGAGTGTAAAGGACATATTGCCGGACCGCGCTGTATCCAGATCTGCCCGGTAGAAGGAGCGATTCATTATGAACCAGGCCATCCGGTGTGATATGCCGTTACAGGTCTCAGTGTTGACGGCTGAGCCATCCGGTTCTGCGCAGGAATGGCTGACACAGCTGGTCTGGCGATTTCAGACCGGAAGCAGTCAGTTACCCAGGTATATGGGGCTGGATGCGGATCAGTTTCAGCAACTGTTAATCACCTGTAATGTGCCATCGGTGGTGATGGGGCTGCTGCAGCAACAACGTCAGCAGTTACTTGCCGAACTGCTGGCGATGCGTGAGCCGGAGTGTCAGGAGCTGGAGCAGTGGTTGTCCGCTTATCTGCTGCCGGATGCCGCACCGATGGCCCGGATCATTGCTGTGGCCAGTATGGGCTACAATCATCTCTGGCAGGATCTGGGGCTGGATTCGAGACAGAGTCTGCGCGAGCTGATGCAATGCTGTTTTCCTGAGCTGGCGGCGCTGAACACGCAGAACATGCGCTGGAAGAAATTCTTCTACCGTCAGCTTTGTGCTACCGGTGGCAATTATGTCTGCCGTTCTCCCAGTTGTGATGAGTGTGTCGAACGGGACGGGTGTTTTGCGCCCGAAGAGTAAAAATAGTGCTAGAATCGGACCCGGTTTTCTGATTTTACGGAGAGAGTGATGCTGAGTCCGGATGTTTTCCTGTTATTCCTTACTACCTCCCTGCTGCTTTGTCTGGCTCCCGGGCCGGACAATATCTTCGTCCTGACACAGTCCATGCTGCGGGGAACGGTGTCCGGCTTCCTGGTCACGCTGGGATTGTGTACCGGGCTGTTGGTGCATACGTCCGCGGTTGCACTGGGCGTGGCTGTCATTTTTCAGCAGTCTCTGCTGGCGTTTACCATCCTCAAACTTTGCGGTGCCGCTTATCTGCTCTATCTGGCCTGGGGTGCATTCCGGGCTGGCGCCAGTGGACTGGGCACATTGAACGCCTCTTCTCTGGATAAAATGACGCTTTACCGACGCGGTATTTTCATGAACATCACGAATCCCAAGGTTTCCATCTTTTTTCTGGCATTTTTACCCCAGTTTACCGACCCGTCGCGTGGTCATCTGACCTTGCAACTGCTGGAGCTGGGGGCTGTGTTTATAGTTTGTACCTTGCTGGTATTTGGTCTGATCAGTCTCCTGGCCGGAAAAGTCGGCAACTGGTTTAGTCAGAGTCCTAAGGCAGAGGTGATGATGAACCGGGTTGCCGGCAGTGTATTTGCTGCTTTGGCTATCAAGCTGGCTTTTACACAGAGATAAGTTATTTTCTTAATTCCACGTCTTATTAGCATAAAATATCGGATTCAGGGCATTAATGGCTCTGATGTGGTTATTTTTCTGCATTTTGAGCTTTATTCAGTCTGAAAGCTCACGTATGCTTGCATCCCTTTTCAGGCCTTTGTGTTGTTCGCTGCCATGGATGGTTCATGCGCTCCGGCAAGGTTTGTTATCTGACAGGAAGTCAGAGCTGACAATCCGGTGTAATTGGAGTTAATTTTGAAACAAACCATGACGCGAGCCGACTTGCTTGGTCTCGGCTTTATGACTTTTGCCTTCTTTCTGGGGGCAGGTAATATCATTTTCCCTCCGATGGCGGGATATCTTGCTGGCGAAAACATGGGATTCGCGATGGTGGGATTTCTGATCACCGCGGTCGGTTTACCGCTGGCGACTCTGCTTGCAATTGCCTATGCCGGTGGTGGTTTGCTGACCATGACCCGGATGTTGCCGGCCTGGGTCGGTACATCAATCGCTATCGCAACCTATATCATCATTGGCCCTGCATTCGCGACACCGCGTACCGGTCTGGTGACCTATGAAATGGCGGTAAAACCGTTTATTGGTTCATTGGATAGTCAGTTATTCCTGACGCTGTTCAGTGCGGCTTATTTTGGGCTCACATTATTCCTTTCACTGAATCAGGGTAAACTGTTGGATGCGGTTGGCAAGGTACTGACTCCGGTACTGGCTTTATTGCTGGCAGTGCTGGGTATCGCGGTACTGATTGCCCCTCAGGGCGGCGTGCCGGCGGTTTCGCCTGACTATATGCGATATCCGATGGTGAAGGGACTGCTGGAAGGTTATAACACCATGGATACCTTCGGCGCGTTGATGTTTGGCATGCTGATTATTGATGTACTGAAATCCCGCGGTGTCGATAATGTTTCACAGCAAACCCGTTATCTGGCTGTGGCCAGTGTGATTGCTGCCGCTGGACTGGCGCTGGTCTATATCGCTTTGTTCCGACTTGGTGGCACTGCGGGTGGTGTTCTTGCAAATCCGCAGAATGGGGGTGAACTGGTTGCTGCCTATGTCGCACAACTGTTCGGCCCAATGGGCTCGGTCGTCCTGGCCGGCATCGTTGGTCTGGCTTGTCTGACAACCTCTGTCGGTCTGACCTCTGCCTGTGCTGACTTCTTCCATACCCTATGGCCACGGTTCAGCTATAAACAGTGTGCCGTCGTGATTGCCGTGTTATGTGCGATTGTGGCGAATGTGGGTCTGAAACAACTGCTGGTGATCTCTATTCCTGTGCTGGTGGCTATTTATCCGGTTGCGGTCGCGCTGGTTGCCCTTACCTTTATGCGCAGCTGGTTTTTCAACCAGGGCGTTGCTTTCCGTCTGGTACTGAGTGTTGCGCTGTTATTCGGCTCTCTGGATGGTATCAAGGCGGCAGGTTTTGACCTGAGTGCAATGAATTTTCTGCCATTGTTTGATATGGGACTCGCATGGTTATTGCCAACCCTGGCGGCACTGGTTGTCAGCCTGTTGTGGCGTGTGCCTGAACAGTCTGCTGTAACGGCTGAATAATCTGATATAACCGGCATTTATCGTCGATAAATGCCGGATCTCTCTTCTGTCACTATTCTGTTATCCCTCTTTCAACGAATTGTCATGCTCTGCTTTTAATTTGGTATTTAAAGACCTTGTAAGCGGAGAAGAATATGCAATTTATTCAGCGTTGGGATCAAAAAACCAGCCAGCTCTTCTTATTGCACGGTTATAACCGGTTTCAGGCAAAAATCAGCCGCTATATATCCCGTACCGGCGATGGCCCATTTTATCTGTTATTGGGTATTACTCTCGCCTGGTGTGATGGTGTCCGTGGACAGGATTTTTTTCTGTATGCAGTGATGGCTTTCACTGTCGAACTGCCTGTGTACTGGGTTCTCAAAAACAGTTTTAAACGTGAACGGCCACGTAATCTGCCGGTCTTTATTACTCCTTCTGATCGTTACAGCCTACCTTCAGGACATACTGCCGCCGCGTTTCTGATGGCAGAAACCATTGCGGTGTTTTATCCCATGATGTTGTGGTTTGCGTTCATCTGGGCCGGATTTATCGGCGCATCGCGTTTGTTGCTGGGTGTGCATTATCTGACAGATCTGATTGCCGGGGCGGGGCTGGGTTTATTCGCCGCGTGGTGTGTGTTGCCTTAAAGGTTGATAAGAATGCGAATTTTATACGGTGTACAAGGTACAGGAAACGGACACATTTCCCGTTGCCGGATGATTGCCCGGGCGTTACAACGGGAACAGGTTGCGGTGGATTATGTGCTGAGCGGCAGGGAAGCACACGCCTATTTCGATATGGATGAATTCGGTGAATACAAGTCCTTGCCGGGTCTCACCTTTGTGACCCGCGATGGTTCCATTGATTTACTGGCAACGGTCGGCCGCAGCCAGCTATTACGATTGTTAGGTGATATCAAGCAGTTGCCGTTGCATGATTATGATTTTGTGGTCAGTGATTTTGAGCCGGTGACCGCATGGGCCGCTAAAAAAAATAAAATACCGAGTCTGGGAATCAGTCATCAGGCCTCGTTCAATTACGGGATCCCGCAAAAAGGTAACAATATGTTCGGGCGTCTTATGATGCGTCATTTCGCGCCGGTTCATCATGCCGTTGGGCTGCACTGGTATCACTTTGGTTTTCCTATTCTGCCACCGGTCATTGAAACATTGCAGCCCACCAAGGAAAGCGGGGATATTCTGGTGTATCTGCCCTTTGAATCTCCTCATGCCATTTTTGAGCTGTTATCCCGCTTTAAATCCAGACATTTTATCTGTTTTCACCCGCAATTTACGGTGCCGGTTGAGCAGAATAATCTGCGTTTTATGCCGCCTGGCAGGGAGAGCTTTGTAAAAGCGTTATGTGGTTGTCATGGCGTGATCTGTAATGCCGGATTTGAACTGGCTTCGGAAGCGCTGACGCTGGGTAAACGGCTACTGTTGAAACCGTTGCAGGGGCAGTTTGAGCAGGCATCAAATGCGATGACACTGGAACTGCTGGGACTGGCTCATGTCATGCAACAGCTCGATCCGGGACTGGTCCGTCAATGGCTGAGCTCGGAAAATAATGGTCAGGTTTACTATCCGGATGTGGCCGCCGCAATTGCTGTCTGGCTGGCAAAAGGACGTCAGGAGCCTGTATCTGTGCTGGCAGAAAGATTGTGGCGTCAGGTTCTTTTCCCGGAAACAGTGATGGAACGTATCCATGAACTGGGTATGGGAATGGATTTATCGAATGGCCAGATCATGCAGGTCTGAGCGTTTTTTTCATGACTTGCCCCTCGTTTTTGAGTCCTCTCTGATCGCTCGGGCTGACTTGGCGATATAGTGAAACTGTTCTTAAGGTATGTTGCCTGTTGGCGTAACGGCAAAGAATCGTTAGGATAGAACCCCTATTGCGGCAAGCGGATGATCTTTTCCACCCGGATAGGTAGCTGATTGTACTGTCAGGCGGGTCGTAGCGCAGGACAAGTGACAAGCTACCGGGAGCCTCCGCAGCCCGTTAGTTACCTGTTAAGGATGAACAGCGTGGCACAAAGTCCGCTTCAGGCGGCAGCGCGAGCAAACTTCACGTAATCGAGAGAAGCCTGGGAGGGCTTAGCATGGAGATGTTATCAGGCGCGGAAATGGTAGTACGAGCGCTCGAAGACGAAGGGATCGAACATATTTTCGGATATCCCGGCGGGTCTGTGCTCGATATTTATGATGCCCTTTTCGAGAACAGCAAAATCGAGCATATTCTGGTTCGTCATGAGCAGGCAGCGGTTCATATGGCGGATGGTTATGCACGCGCAACCGGTAAAGTGGGTGCAGTACTGGTCACTTCCGGTCCGGGAGCAACGAACTGTATCACTGGTATTGCAACGGCCTATATGGACTCTATTCCACTGGTAGTCCTGTCTGGTCAGGTGCCAACCAGTCTGATCGGTAACGATGCGTTTCAGGAAACCGATATGATCGGGATCTCCCGTCCGGTAGTGAAACACAGCTTCCTGTGTAAAGAAGCCGCTGATATTCCTTTAGCGATCAAAAAGGCATTTTATATCGCCGCATCCGGTCGCCCGGGTCCAGTGGTCGTTGATCTGCCGAAGGATGTGCAGAATCCGGCAATCAAGGTTCCTTACGAATATCCTGAGTCAGTGAGCCTGCGCTCTTATAATCCGACCAAATCAGGTCATAAAGGTCAGATCAAACGTGCCGCCAAGCTATTGGCCGATGCCCGCAAACCGGTGATGTATATCGGTGGCGGTGCGATTGCCGCCAATGCCGGCGAGCAGATCATGCGTATCGCTGAACTGTTCAGTCTGCCGGTAACGTCAACGCTGATGGGCCTGGGTTCATTCCCTTGTTCTCATCATCAGTTCCTTGGCATGCTGGGTATGCATGGTACGTATGAATCCAATAATGCCATGCATCATGCTGATTTGATCCTGGCGGTGGGTGCGCGTTTTGATGATCGCGTGACCAACAATGTCGCCAAGTTCTGTCCGGATGCCAAAATCATCCATATTGATATCGATCCAACCTCGATCGCGAAGACCGTGCCGGTTGACGTACCGATTGTTGGCGCGGTGGATACGGTTCTGGAACAGATGCTGGATGCGATTAGCGAAATGCAGCTGGATACGGACAATGATGGCCTGGCTGACTGGTGGGAACAGATTGATGGCTGGCGTGCCCGCCGTTGTCTGAGTTACCAGAAAGAAGCCGCGGTGATCAAGCCTCAGCAGGTGATTGAAGCGCTGTACAAGGTCACAGAAGGCAAAGCGATCATCGCATCTGACGTTGGTCAGCATCAGATGTTCGCGGCACTGTATTATCCGTTTAACCGTCCTCGTCAGTGGATCAACTCAGGTGGTCTCGGCACCATGGGCTTTGGTTTCCCTGCCGCGGTGGGCGCGAAACTGGCTTGTCCGGATCAGGTTGTCTGCTGTGTAACCGGCGACGGCTCTATCCAGATGAACATTCAGGAACTGTCTACCTGCCTGCAATACGGTATTCCGGTGAAAATCATTGCCCTGAACAACCGTTCGCTCGGGATGGTGAAACAGTGGCAGAAGATGTTCTATGGTGGCCGCCAAAGCCATTCCTACATGGACTCACTGCCTGATTTCGTCAAACTGGCCGAGTCCTATGGTCATGTCGGGATCCGTGTTGATCATCCTGATGATCTGGAGAGCGCGCTGGAACAGTGCTTTGCATTGAAAGATCGCCTGGTGTTTATGGATATCGCCGTTGATCCGGATGAACACGTTTATCCGATGCAGATCAAGTTCGGTGCGATGAACGAAATGTGGCTGAGTAAAACGGAGCGTACCTGATGCGACATATCATTTCTGTCCTGCTGGAAAACGAAGCTGGCGCTTTGAGTCGTGTCGTCGGTCTGTTTTCACAGCGTGCTTATAACATTGAGTCATTAACTGTAGCGCCAACAGAAGATGCTACTTTGTCCCGTATGACCATCGTTACCACTGGTGAAATTCAGGTGATCGAACAGATCACCAAGCAATTGCACAAACTGGTCGATGTACTGAAGGTATCGGATATCACCGAAGGCGCGCATATCGAGCGTGAGGTGATGCTGGTGAAAACCCGCTGCGCCGGTGCTTCCCGTGATGAAGTGATGCGTATGTCCGAGATCTACCGTGGTCAGATCGTGGATGTCACACCTGAATTGTACACCGTGCAGTTGGTCGGCAGCAGCGATAAGCTGGATGCCTTCTTGCATACATTGGCTCAGGTGACGGACATTGTGGAAGTCGTACGCAGCGGTGTGTGTGGCATTGCCCGTGGTGATCGCTCACTGCACGCCTGATCATGCTCAGTACTGACTGATTACGACAAAGATAACAACGGCCTCGCGATGAGGCCGTTTTCTTTTGGTGATTTGTTCACCACTTGGTTTACCCGTGACGGAATTGTTATTGACAGCGTAACAGGCTATCCCTATTATTCGTCTCGCTTCCGTTATACGGTTGCATCCAGCATTGTGGGGTTATAGCTCAGCTGGGAGAGCGCTTGCATGGCATGCAAGAGGTCCGCGGTTCGATCCCGCGTAGCTCCACCAAATTCTGATTTCATTATCAGAGACATACCGAATTTCGGGGTTATAGCTCAGCTGGGAGAGCGCTTGCATGGCATGCAAGAGGTCCGCGGTTCGATCCCGCGTAGCTCCACCAAATAAAAAGGCCCGTCTCGATGAGACGGGCCTTTTTGTTATGCAAAATTTAGGAAAAGTTCGTTGTTTTAGCTCTCCGCCGCCTGATTATTCGTCTTTACCAAGATGGAAGGTCGGCAGTGATAAATGCAGGAAAATGGCCGGCACCCGCACACACAGCAGGCTCAGCATGCTGGCAAACATGGCGGCAACATGACCCAGTCCAAGATTCAGCAAAATGACGTAGATTGAGCCGCTCAGGATGCAGGCAGTCACATAGACCTCTTTACGCAATACCATCGGAATTTCTCCGGCCAGAATATCGCGTACCACACCACCGGCAACACCGGTAATACAGCCCATGATGACGGCGATGACACCAGAAGTGCCGTAGCTCAGGGCTTTTTGTGCCCCGATCACCACGAACAGGGCAAGACCGACCGCATCCAACAGTGGTAACAGATACCAGGGGAAACGATGCTGTATCCGGGCAATCCCCATACCCGCGATAGCGGTCAGGGCGATGGTCAGCAGATAATGCGAGTCCTTGATCCAGAAGACCGGTGTGGCGCCAATCAGCAGATCACGGATGGTACCGCCGCCGATGGAGGTCACTGCAGCCAAAACCAATACGCCGATGATATCCATTTTCAGCCGGCCGGCGACCAGCACACCGGAAAACGCAAAGACCACGGTTCCCAGCAGATCGAAAAAGAAGATCAAATTATCAATAAACGAAGGCTGCATAATGCTCTCGGCTGCTAATGGTTTTCAGGGCTGCGATTGTAAATATTATGTTAACGCGGCTCAATCGGCAGTTTTGATTATTTCTGTGTTTTCACCACATCATCGATCTTGTGACACATCTGTTCAATGCCCAGCAAGAGCCGGGGAGATAACCGGTGTAACCAGTCTGCCTTCAACAGGTATAAATGCTGTTGTTTAACCGCAGTCAGTTGTGGCCATTTCAGCCAGTGTTTCAGATCACTGCCATGCTGGGTGGCAAAGATGATTTGAGGATCTGCTGCCAGGACGGATTCTTCGCTGAGCTGCGGATAAGGGGCCTTACTGTCAGCAAACGGGTTTTCGGCGCCGCACAAGGTCATGATTTCCTGGATATAGGAACCGTTGGCCACCGTGGTCAATGGCGGGTACCAGAGCTGATAGAAAACTTTGATTTTAGGGCGTTGCTGGTTTTGCCGGCGGTAGAAGTCGAATTTGTCCGCTATCTGCGCGGCAAGCTGCTCTGCCTGTGCAGCATGGCCGGTTCGTTCGCCCAGCAAGCGCAGTTCTTTCGGTAAGTCATCCAGTTGCTGCGATTCAAGCAACAATAGCGGAATACCCAGTGCCGTTATCTGTTGCTGCATCAGCGCCTGTGTCGAGCCCCAGGCAATCACCAGATCCGGTTTTGCCATCAGCAGGCTTTCACTATTCAGGCTCTGATAATTCGCCACTTTGGGTAGTTTTTTCACTTCTTCCGGATAGTCACTGGCCTGATCAGTGGCGACAACCTGCGCGCCGGCGCCAATGGCATAGAGCATCTCGGTGATGTGGGGTGTCAGGCTGACAATCCGTTGCGGTGTCGCCAGTGCGGACATTGGCAGCCACAATAACAGCCAGGATAGTAAACGTGGGAACCGGATTGACATAGGTGAACCGTCCAGCAAATACAATCCGGGCCGGCATTGGCTGCCGGCCCGGGGATTATCAGAGTTGCTTTAACATCGCCACGATCATGGCGGAGGAGTTTTTCGCCGCGATTTCCAGGTACTCTTCAAAGGTACTTGGCGACTCGGTACCAGCGATATCCGACAGTGAGCGGATCACGACAAACGGCACCTTGAACTGGTGACAAACCTGCGCAATAGCAGCCGCTTCCATCTCTGCTGCCATCATATCCGGGAAGGTCTGGCGTACCTGCTCGATATGCTCCGGATCGCACATGAACTGATCACCGGTACAGATCAGACCGATGCGGCTTTGCAGCTCCGGCAACTGATGCATGACCTGTCTGGCCACGTCAATCAGCTTGCTGTCAGAAATGAAGGCAGCCGGTTGTTGCGGCAACTGGCCAGGTTCATAGCCAAACGCGGTCACGTTCACGTCATGGTGACGGACTTCATCGGAAATCACGACGTCGCCGACCCGCAGTTCCGGATCAAAACCGCCGGCGGAACCAGTATTGATCACACAGTCCGGCTCAAAGCGATCCAGCAGAATGGTAGTGGCGATACTGGCGGCAACTTTGCCGATACCGGAACGGGTCAGGATCACGTCATGACCAGCCAGCTCACCGCGATAAAATTCGCAACCGGCGATAGTCAGTGTTTCACGGTTGTTGATCTGGTCCCGTAAAATGGCAATTTCCGGCTCCATTGCGCCGATGATTCCTATTTTCATCACTACCTCGAAGAGTCCGCCATGCGGCTATGGCAAATAAATATTGTCACTGATCATAGCAAGATCCATGCAATGTGACGAGTCACCACGATGCGGCAGCGGTGCTTTTCCCTTACAATAGCGCCGCTTAATTTCGGGAGTCGTCATGCATATACATCTTTTGGTGAATACCTTTGGTCAGGATCTGCAGCATCGTTACGGTGAGAAGATCCATAAACTGACATTGCATGGTGCGTTCACCTGCCCGAACCGGGACGGCACACTGGGGAAGGGTGGCTGTACTTTCTGCAACGTGGCTTCATTTGCGGATGAGCATAGTCAGCAGCTATCGATCTGCGAACAGCTGGCAGCCCGCAAGGATGAAATCGCCCGGGCCCGGCGCTATCTGGCCTATTTTCAGGCCTATACCAGTACCTATGCCGAAGTGGCCTATCTGCAAAAAATGTATGAAGAAGCACTGCAGGTTGCGGACATGGTCGGACTCTGCGTGGGAACACGTCCGGACTGTGTTCCTGACGCAGTGCTCGACCTGCTGAGCAGTTATCAGCAGCAGGGATTTGAAATCTGGCTGGAACTGGGTTTGCAAAGTGCGCATGCGGATACCCTGAAGCGTATCAACCGCGGTCATGATTACAGCGCTTACGCCGATGCCGTTGAACGGGCCAGAGCCAGAAATCTGAAGATCTGTACGCATCTGATTGTGGGATTACCGGGCGAGGGCAAGGATGAGTGCTTAGCCACCTTGCAGCAGGTGGTGGCGACCGGGACTGATGGCATCAAACTGCATCCGCTGCATGTGGTGGAAGGCAGTACCATGGCCAAAGCCTGGCGTGCCGGACGTTTACCGACCTTGTCGCAGCAAGAATATGCCGAGATAGCGGCGAACATGATCCGGCATACACCACCGGAAGTGGTTTATCACCGGGTGACGGCAACCGCCCGACGACCAACCCTGCTGGCACCGGAGTGGTGCGAGCGTCGCTGGGGTGTCATGCTGGATATTTACCGTCATTTGGAACAATTGGGTCCGCAGGGTAGTGCATTAGGTCAACCCTTTCGGTTTCCGGGCTAGGAAGCTCCCTGATAACCCGCTATGCTGATCCTGCTTGGTTTTTTCGCCACAGGACAGGGCAATGCGTCAAATCAAAACCTGGGTACAGCTGTACGTAGACTGGATCACCCGCATCGGTATCATCCGGTTCAGTCTGCTGCTGGCCTTCTGCATTATTTCTATCGCGGTCGTCATTCAGGGCACCATAACACTGCTGTTACGCGGTGTGGTGGATGTTGTCGATCTGGTGCGTTCCGTTTTCTTTGGTCTACTGGTGACCCCCTGGGCCGCCTATTTCCTGACGGCGGTGATTGATGAGCTGGAGGATTCCCGGCGTCGTCTGACTGATATGGTGCATAAGCTGCAGGTGATGCGGGAGCGTGATCAGGCGCTGAACCAGCGTCTGCGTAGCAACATCAGCCAGATGAATAATCAGATTGAAGAAACCCGGCGGGCGGAAGCAGCCCGGTTACGGGTGCTGAGTGAGCTGGAAGCAGAGGCCATCCAGCGCGAAAAGGCGCAAAAAGAGCTGGAAGAGCAGAGTGCCTTGCTGCGTTCTTTTCTCGACAGCTCCCCCGATCTGGTTTTTTACCGTAATGAACGGGAAGAGTTTTTAAGCTGTAACCGGGCACTGGAAACCTTGCTTGGCCGCAGCCGCAGCGACATTATTGGTCGCACGCCATATGGTGTTTACGAACCGCAGATGGCGGAGCAAATCATCAGCCGGGATCGGGAAGTTTTCGAAAAGAATCAGCCGATTACCTATGAGCTGTGGTTTCCTTATCCGGACGGCCGCCGCGCCTGTTTTGAAATGCGCCAGGTCCCTTTCTTTGCTGACAACGGAGAACGGCTGGGGCTAGTTGGTTTTGGCCGTGATATTACCGAACATAAGCGCTACCAGGACGAACTGGAAAAAGCCAGTCAGGACAAAACGACCTTTATTTCCACCATCAGTCATGAACTGCGAACCCCGTTAAATGGAGTCGTAGGATTAAGCCACATTCTGCTGGATACACCGCTGGATGATATGCAGCGTCAGTATCTGAATACGATTCATCTGAGTGCGGTCACGCTGGGTAATATCTTTAACGACATTATCGATCTGGACAAGATCGAGCGCCGTAAACTGAAGATCGCAAACAGTAAAATCGATCTGCGGCTATTGCTCTCGGATTTACAGACCCTGAGTGCGCTCATGGTGGAAGCCAAGGGGCTGTATCTGCATTTTGATATTGATGGTGATGTACCGCACTGGATCATTGCCGATGGTACCCGTCTGCGTCAGATCCTGTGGAATGTGCTGAGCAATGCGGTCAAATTCACAGCCGAAGGCGGGATCACGTTCGGCGTACAGGTATCGCCATCGGCGGAGAACAAAGTGCATCTGCGCTTTGATATCGAAGACACCGGGATCGGTATTCCTGAACATGAGCAGGAAAATATTTTTGCGATGTACTATCAGGTCCCCGGCACCAAACGGGCGGTAGGTACCGGCATCGGTCTGGCTATCACCAAGCAGCTGGTGGATGCGATGGACGGCACGATTCATGTGGACAGTGAGCTGGGGCATGGCTCCTGTTTCACGATTGAACTGGATGTGGTTGCGTTGCCCGATGACCTGATCGACGAAACAGAAGAGCTACTGGCGCAGGAGTTGCCGGCACTGCGTATTCTGCTGGTGGAAGATATTGCCCTGAATGTCACGGTCGCAACCGCTATGCTTAATAAACTCGGACATCAGGTCGATGTCGCGATGTGCGGTACTGAAGCACTGGAAAAATTCAAACCGGAACGTTATGACCTGGTTTTGCTGGATATTCAGTTGCCGGATATGACCGGGTTTGATGTCGCTGATGAACTGCACCGGCGTTATCCTGAGCAGTTGCCGCCACTGGTCGCACTGACGGCCAACCTAGTCAATGATCCGCGGCAGTATCAGCAGCATGGTATGCAGTCGGTGATTGGTAAACCGCTGGCACTGGGCAATCTGCGCAAGACACTGAATGAGCTGTTTGTGGGTTGTGCATTGCCGATTGCGCCGGTCGTTGATACACAGGAAAAACACGTGCTGGATATTGTATTTTTGCAGGATTTTACCAGTGTCGTGGGTTGTGATGTGATGCTCTCTGCGATCGATCTGTTTGAACAGTCAATGCCGGAATATCTGAGTATTCTTAACAGTGCGCTGATGGCGAAGGATAAGCAGGGGACTGTGGAAGAAGCGCACAAGATAAAAAGTGCTGCCGGGGCGATTGGTCTGAAACGTATTTATCAGCTGGCACAACAGGCTCAATCGCCTGATTTGCCGGCATGGCAGGAAAATATTCACGACTGGGTGGATAGCATCAGTGCGGAGTATCAGGGCGATCTGGACCGCCTGCGTGAATGGTTGCAACTGCAACGCTCGCAGGTGGATGGTCTGCAGGGATAACCGTCATTACTGAAGGAACCGGTTCATGTTGCATTATCAGCATTTGCTTCAGCCTGAACGTTATTATCTGGCAGAACCGCAGTCTTTACTGGCGGCGACGGAACTGGATCGAACCCGGATCGTGCAGAGTGCGCCGGTCCGGCGGTTGCAGCAGAAAACACAAGTGTTTCCGCTGGATGTCAAAGCCTCGGTCCGCAGCCGGCTGACGCATTCGCTGGAAGTTCAGCAGGCCGGTCGTCAGATTATCTTTGCGATCCGGCAAATGAAATCCTCCGCCTGGCCAGAACAGGCCGTTACCAATCTGATCGAAATGTCCTGCTTGCTGCACGACGTCGGCAACCCGCCGTTTGGTCATTTTGGTGAAGCTGTGCTGCGGGAATGGCTGCATGATGAACTGGATAGCCTGTTCGTTGCTTCACTGGCCGCGGCGCCCAGCGAGCAATGGCAGAAAGTGCTGGCGCCGGATCTTTGCAGTTTTGACGGAAATGCACAGAGTCTGCGTCTGGTACACTCACTGCAACGGCTGAACCTGACGCTGAGTCAGCTGGCCTGCATTATTAAATATCCCCGGGTCATTGATGAATCCGTGATCGCGCTGGACGGCAAGATAGGCGTTTTCATCAGTGAGCGTCCGCTGATCAACCGCATCCGCGAGGTACTGCAACTGCCCGCCGGTGTCCGTCATCCGCTGGTCTTCATCATGGAAGCAGCCGATGATATTTCATACAGCATTGCCGATGTGGATGATGCAGTGGATCGTCATCTGCTGACCATTGATGACGTATTGCGATTTCTGACCCGGCAGATTGATGATGGTACCAGAACTTACCTGCAACCTTTGCTGGATGATGCCTTGCAGGATGAACAGGGATTCTTTCCCCGGTTGCGTTATTTATTGACCAATGACTGGGTGCAACTGGCAGCGGAATCCTATTTACAGCATAAGGCGGATATTCTGGCCGGTCGTTTTGTCGGGCATCTGCTGGAACGCGAACATCCGGCGATTACCGTATTGAATGTGCTGAAACAGCTGGCCCGGCAATCGATTTTTGGTCAGCGGGAAGTGGAAAAACTGGAACTGTCCGGTTATGCCGCCGTCCGGGGTGTTCTGCAGACATACAGCGAGTTATTGATGTTGCCGGCGCCGGTGTTCCGGCAATTAATTAATGGCGAAGGGCATCACCGCTATCAGCATGCGTTGCGTCTGTGTCACCGCTTGTCCCGCCGGCACGTAGCTGCATATCAGCGCGCCACGGAAATAGCGGATCCCTTTTTTCAGCGTCTTGCCGAACAGGAATGGTATTACCGGGTCAGATTATTACTCGATTTTATCAGTGGCATGACGGATACCTATGTGCTGGAAGAATATCGCCTGCTGAATGGCTGGGTGTGAACTAATCCGGATGTCAGTCTGTGACGCAACGGAAACAGTTGTTGGCAAAACTGCCATGAATGTCCTGATTCAGCATGGAGATCAGCAGCAATGAACGTTGTTCACCGTCCGGTTCCTGATAGATGGCTTGCAGACCACTGAATGGACCTTCGTCGATGATGACTTTCTGACCAGGTTTGGGTAAACGGCTGGCCACCTTCCGGCACTCGTCATCGTCTTCATTGCGCATCAGCTGGTAGACCAGTTCTGCAGGCACTTTATCCCAGTGAGAACCATGACCGATGATATGATGAATACCACGGGTAGAACGGATCTTGATTGGCGAGAACTCGTCGATATCCATATGGATAAACAGATAGCGCGGAAACATCGGTTCGATTTTTTCCGTGATTTTTCCGCGGATGATTTTACGCGTCAGGACCAGCGGGTAATAACTGTCTATCCCCTGATTATGCAAATGCAGCTTTGCCCGCTCTTCTTCTTTCGGGCGGCAGTAAGCCAGATACCAGTACTTCATGATGTCGGCTCCCGTCGTTCTTTCACTCTTAGGCAAACCCCGTTGTACACGATTCAATCCGCATACGGGTACATATATACCTTAATTTGTGCCAATCTAGCGCGCAGAAAACAAAAAGGCCAACACAGGTTGGCCTTTTTGTTTGTTTGCTTAACAAAATTTAACTAAGCGTTGGTTTCTTGCTCGAGATCAGCACAAAAACGATACCCCTCACCATGGATGGTGGTGATCAGTTCCGGTGTGTCTGGGTAATCCTCGAAATGCTTGCGAATACGACGAATGGTGACATCCACAGTACGATCATGAGGCTTCAGTTCGCGACCGGTCATTTTCAGCAGCAGGTCGGCCCGGGTCTGGATCTGTCCCGGATGTTCACAGAAGTGCAGCAAGGCACGGAACTCGGAACGAGGCAGACGATAAGCTACATTGGACGGATTGATCAGCGAGCGGCTGTTGATATCCAGCGTCCAGCCATTGAAACGATAGGCAGTGACATTTCCGGCGACCGGTTCTTCCGCTGGTTCGCCACGCAGGGTACGGCCCAGCAGGTTACGGGCACGGATAGTCAGCTCGCGCGGATTGAATGGTTTGGTGATGTAGTCATCGGCACCGATTTCCAGACCCAGAATACGATCCACATCGTTATCCCGGCCGGTCAGGAATATCAGCCCCATTTCGCCTTTTTCACGAATTTCGCGGGCCAGTAATAAACCATTCTTGCCTGGCAGATTAATATCCATGATCACCAGATCGACTCGCTGGTTTGCCAGTGTATGGTGCATTTCATCACCATTGCTGGCTTCCAGAACATGATAGCCTTCCGCTTCAAAAATACTTTTCAGCGTATTCCGCGTAACGAGCTCGTCCTCAACGATCAAGATCTGTGGTGTTTGCATGGAAATTCTCTGTGGTAAATGAAATTGTTCTGATTTTAACATATTTGCTGCATTCATATGACAGTAGATCTGTTTTTTCAATGTTATTAACAATACATGCCGCGACGCAGAACAAATAGGCGTTTCAGCGATTGTGAATAGCCTGAAAGAATGGATTGTGACAGAATTTTGTTGACAGCCATGCACCTGATCCGGTATTGCTATGTCACTTTTTATCCGAAGTCCGATTATGCTGTCTATTATTGCTACCCGCACAATTATTATCATTACCGGCACCACAATTGGTGGTACTGGCGCGGGCTGATGCACGAATAACAGAAAAAATTCACGAAGCCCGTCCCCTAACCAGGTACGGGCTTTTTCGTTACAGGGAGAGGTATATGCGTGTACTTAAGTTTGGTGGTTCTTCACTGGCCGATGCGGAAAGATTCCTACGGGTCTCCGATATCGTTGTGAACAATCAGCAACAGGTTCAGGTGGCATTGGTGTTATCCGCACCGGCCAAGGTGACTAACCTGCTGGTAGCACTGGTTGCTCAGACCAGCAAAGGTGAGGATGCCAGCGCGACGCTGGCGGAAATCGAAGGTATTTTCACCCGTCTGATCACCGGACTGAAAGCGCGTTATGCCAATCTGGCTGACGAACAGTTAATGCAGCGTCTGCAGCAGGAACTGGGCACCATCCGCAGCAAAATGCAGGGTATCCAGTTGCTGAACCAGTGCCCTGACAGTGTACAGGCGCTGATTCTGAGCCGTGGCGAAGCCTTATCCATTGCTTGCATGGAACAACTGTTACTGGCGCGTGGTGAAAAAGTCACGTTGATCAACCCGGTTGAAATGCTGCTGGCTGAAGGCAGTTTCCTTGAATCTCACGTCGATATCGATGCTTCCCGTGCCCGTTTTGCTGCGCAGCCGGTCAATGAAGGTCATGTGTATCTGATGGCGGGGTTCACCGGTGGTAACGCTAAAGGTGAACTGGTACTGCTGGGCCGTAACGGTTCTGACTATTCTGCCGCAGTGCTGGCAGCTTGTGTCAACGCAGACTGCTGTGAAATCTGGACTGACGTGGACGGCGTTTACAGCTGCGACCCGCGTCTGGTGCCGGATGCGGTACTGCTGAAACGCATGTCTTATAAAGAAGCGATGGAACTTTCTTACTTCGGTGCCAAGGTTCTTCATCCACGTACTATCGCTCCTATCGCCCGTTTCCATATTCCATGCCTGATCAAAAATACCTTCAACCCACAGGGTGAGGGCACGTTGATCAGCGCTGATCACGGCGACGATCAATATCCGGTGAAAGGGATCTCTGATCTGTCCGGTATCTCTATGATCAACGTCAGTGGTCCTGGCATGAAGGGCATGGTTGGCATGGCTGGTCGTATGTTTACTGCAGTTTCCCGTGCCGGTGTATCCGTAGTACTGATCACCCAGGCTTCTTCCGAATACAGCATCAGCTTCTGTATCCATACTTATGATGCCGAGAAAGCACTGAAAGTGCTGAATCAGGAGTTTGAACTGGAACTGCAAGCCGGTCTGCTGGAAGAGATCGAAATCCGTCATGATCTGGCGATTCTGTCACTGGTCGGTGATGGCATGCGTACCATGAAAGGGATCGCAGCCCGCTTCTTCACATCGCTGGCTCAGGCTGCCATCAACATCGTTGCGATCTCTCAGGGGTCCAGCGAACGTTCTATCTCTGCGGTTGTGGGCA
Organism: Tolumonas osonensis; assembly: GCF_014202415.1. Taxonomy (GTDB): domain Bacteria; phylum Pseudomonadota; class Gammaproteobacteria; order Enterobacterales; family Aeromonadaceae; genus Tolumonas; species Tolumonas osonensis. The sequence goes on along the minus strand of NZ_JACHGR010000001.1, from coordinate 152,534 downwards.
ACAAGAAAGTGACTGAAGCGATCAAAGCCTGTCACCAGAACCTGTTTGGCACTCAGCAATTCATCGATATCATCCTGGTTGGTCTGGGTGGTGTTGGCGGTGCCTTGCTGCAGCAAATTCGTCGCCAGCAGGCGGTGCTGAGCAAGCAGGGTATCGGTCTGCGCGTGGTTGGCCTGGCTAACTCCCGCAAGATGGCGCTGTCGAAGGACGGACTGGATCTGAACAACTGGCAGGAAGCTCTCGAAAAAGCGACAGAACGTTTTAATCTGCAGGCAATCAAGCAGTTAGTGGATGACAGCCATCTGATCAACCCGGTGATTGTGGATTGTACTTCTGACGAGAATATCTCGAATCAGTATGCCGACTTCCTGGCCGCCGGTTTCCATGTGGTCACACCGAACAAAAAAGCCAACACCAGTTCCATCCAGTACTACCGTGAACTGCGTCGTACCGCTCAGGTTACCCGTCGTAAATTCCTGTATGAAACCAACGTGGGTGCAGGTCTGCCGGTTATCGAAAACCTGCAGAATCTGATCAAGGCTGGTGATAAACTACAGGCCTTTAACGGTATTCTGTCCGGTTCGCTGTCATTCATTTTCGGTAAGCTGGATGAAGGCTGTAGTTTCTCCGAAGCCACTCTGACTGCCAAAGGCAACGGTTTCACCGAACCGGATCCGCGTGATGATTTAAGTGGTATGGACGTGGCCCGTAAGCTGCTGATTCTGGCCCGTGAGGCCGGTATGCCGCTGGAGCTGAGCGATGTCGTCGTTGAACAGGCTCTGCCACCGGGATTCGATGCAACAGGTTCTACCGAAGAGTTTATCAAGCGTCTGCCGGAAGCCGATGCCTGGTTCCGTGAGCGCGTTGCCGCGGCGAAAGCCGAAGGTAAAGTGCTGCGTTATGTTGGCAGCATCGAAAACGGTCAGTGCAAAGTTGCGATCAAAGAAGTGGACGAAAACGATCCGTTATACAAAGTGAAAGATGGTGAAAACGCGCTGGCGTTCTTCTCCACTTATTATCAACCGATTCCTTTGGTCTTGCGCGGTTACGGTGCGGGCACTGAAGTGACCGCAGCCGGCGTATTCGCGGATGTGCTGCGTACTCTGAACTGGAAGCAAGAGGTATAACTCCATGACCGTAGTAGCATATGCTCCGGCCTCTATTGGTAACGTTAGCGTTGGTTTTGACGTATTAGGTGCCGCTCTGGCACCTATCGATGGTGCGCTGCTGGGAGACCGGGTTGAAGTGGCCGATCACGACGCCCCGTTTGCGCTAAGCTGCAAAGGCCGTTTTTCGCATAAATTGCCGGCAGAAGCAGAAAAGAACATCGTTTACGATTGCTATCTGGGTTATGCCGCCGCACTGAAAAAACGTGGTTTAAGCGTTAAACCGCTGCGCATGGTACTGGAAAAAAATCTGCCTATCGGTTCAGGACTGGGCTCCAGTGCTTCCAGTATTGTGGCCGCATTAGCCGCACTGAATGCCTTCCATGATTATGCGCTGGATCAGAACGAAGCATTACTGCTGATGGGCGAGCTGGAAGGTCAGATTTCCGGTTCTGTCCATTATGATAACGTGGCGCCATGCTATCTGGGCGGCCTGCAGCTGATGATCGAAGAAGAAGGCGTGATCAGCCAGTCAGTGCCGACCTTTGATAACTGGTACTGGGTTGCCTGCTATCCGGGCATCAGCATTTCCACTGCGGAAGCGCGCGCTATTCTGCCTGCGCAGTACCGCCGCAGCGATTGTCTGACCTATGGCCGTCGTCTGGCTGCGTTTGTGCATGCCAGCCACACCGGTCAGGAGAAACTGGCTTCAGCAATGCTGAAAGACGTTATTGCTGAGCCATATCGTCAGGCATTGATTCCGAAATTCAACGAAGTACGTCAGCATGCAGCCATGTCAGGCGCGCTGGCGACCGGCATCTCCGGTTCAGGCCCAACCGTCTTTATTGCAATGACAGATAAACAACAGGCGTTACGCATGAAAGATTGGCTGGAAGCCAACTTCATCCAGAATGAAGATGGTTTCTGCCATGTGTGCAAAATCGATCGCCAGGGAACTCAAATTACAGGACAAGGACTATGAAGCTTTACAACATCAAGGATCATTCAGAACAGGTCAGCTTTGCTCAGGCCGTAAAACAGGGGCTGGGCCGCGGTCAGGGTCTGTTCTTCCCAGAGCAGATCGCACCGTTAGCCGATGTGGATGCGCTGCTGGATAAACCGCTGGTTGAACGTTCTGTGGCTATCCTGAAGCATTTGATCGGTGATGAACTGTCTTCGGAAAAACTGCAGGAGATGGTGGCGACGGCGTTCTCTTTCCCGGCTCCGCTGGCAAAAGTTGCTGATAACACCTATGCGCTGGAACTGTTCCACGGCCCAACGCTGGCATTCAAAGACTTTGGTGGCCGCTTCATGGCGCAATGTCTGACCGCCTTCAGCAATGGCGAGAAGATCACCATCCTGACAGCGACTTCCGGTGATACCGGTGCCGCCGTAGCGCATGCTTTCTATGGTTTGCCGAATATCGAAGTTGTCATTCTGTATCCGGAAGGCAAGATCAGCCCGCTGCAGGAAAAACTGTTCTGCACACTGGGTGGTAACATCCGCACTATCGCCATTAAAGGCACCTTTGATGACTGTCAGGCGATGGTAAAAAATGCATTTGATGATGAAGAGCTGAAAAAAACGATCGGTCTGAACTCTGCAAACTCCATCAATATCAGCCGTCTGGCTGCACAGATCTGCTACTACTTTGAAGCAATCGCCCAGTTGCCAAAAGCACAGCGTGAACAGGCGGTGATTGCTGTTCCGTCCGGCAACTTCGGTAACCTGACTGCAGGTCTGATTGCCAAGGCGCTGGGACTGCCAGTTAAGCGCTTCATCGTGGCAACTAATGCCAACGATACGGTGCCACGTTATCTGGCAGAAGGTACCTGGGCTCCTAAAGAAACCGTGCCGACGCTGTCGAATGCAATGGATGTCAGCCGCCCTAACAACTGGCCTCGTGTTGAAGAGCTGTTCAAGGTGAAAGGCTGGGATCTGAAAGAACTGGGTTATGCGGCCCGTACTGATGAAGAAACCCGCGCTAGCCTGAAAAAACTGTATGCAGCAGGCTATCTGTGCGAGCCACACGGCGTGATCGCGTGGGATGTACTGCAATCTCAGCTGGCTGCTGATGAAGTCGGTATTTTCCTGTGTACAGCACATCCGGCAAAATTCAAAGAAAGCGTGGAAGAGATCCTGAATATCGAACTGCCATTGCCGAAAGCGCTGGCTGATCGTGCAGATCTGCCGCTGCTGTCTGCTTTCATGCCGGCAGATTTTGCGAAGCTGCGTGAGTTTCTGATGGCGTAAGTTTTATCTTTTCGTGTTATCAAAACCCTCCCTGGAGGGTTTTTTTGTATCTGCAAATACTGCAAACAGCGGGCAGAGAATATCAACAAGCGGGAATTGAACGAATAAAAAAAGCCGGCATTTTCAGCCGGCTTTTCTGGTAACCCGAAGGGTTCTTATTTCTTGATGCGCAGTACCGGGGTTTCACCCAGAGTCACAGGACCAGACAGTTTGGTCAGTGATTTCACGTCATCCATGTTAGAAATAACAACTGGAGTCAGAGTTGATTTTGCATTGCTTTGCAGGAATGCCAGATCGAACTCAATGATAGTGTCGCCTTTCTTGACCTGTTGGCCTTCCTGCGCGATGCGGGTAAAGCCCTGGCCTTTCAGCTCAACAGTATCAATACCGAAGTGAACAAACAGTTCGATACCGGTATCAGATTCCAGAGAGAATGCGTGGTTAGTTTCGAAGATTTTACCAATCACGCCATCACACGGAGCAACCATTTTGTTGCCGGTTGGCTTGATAGCAATACCGTCACCAACGATTTTCTCAGCGAAAACCACATCCGGTACATCTTCAATCGGTACAATCTCACCAGACAGCGGCGCAAAAATTTCGATACCAGCGGTATCAGCTGCGCTGTTGTCAGAAGAGACCATCTTCTTCAGAAAATCAAAAAAGCCCATGGGTTAGCTCCTGAATTATAATGTTGATCAATACGATTCTATCAGACGGCTTCGTTCTTCACAAAGTAGTCGTCCACAATCGCTTCAACTTCAGCAGCTGTTGCCGCTGCCAGTGCGCGATCTGCCAGTGCTTTCGCATCAGCGAAGCTGGTGTTACGAACCAGTTGCTTCACGCGTGGGATAGAGATAGCACTCATTGAGAACTCATCCAGACCCATACCCAGCAGCAGCACGGTAGCGCGTTCGTCACCGGCCAGTTCACCACACATACCGGTCCATTTACCTTCGGCATGAGAAGCGTCAATAACCTGTTTGATCAGGTTCAGTACCGCAGGTGACAGCGGGTTATACAGACGGGAAATCATCTCGTTACCACGGTCAACCGCCAGAGTGTACTGGGTCAGATCGTTGGTACCGATACTGAAGAAGTCTGCTTCTTTCGCCAGATGACGAGCCATGACCGCTGCAGCAGGTGTTTCCACCATGATACCGACTTCGATGCTTTCATCGAACGGAATGCCCTGAGCGCGCAGATCCGCTTTCAGCTCTTCCAGTTCAGCTTTCAGTGAACGGAATTCTTCAACGCCGATAATCATCGGGAACATGATGCGCAGTTTACCGAATTTGGATGCACGCAGAATCGCACGCAGCTGGGTATGCATGATGTCTTTGCGATCGAAGAAGATACGCACAGCACGCCAGCCCAGGAACGGGTTCATCTCTTTCGGAAACTTCATGTAAGGCAGTTCTTTGTCGCCACCGATATCCATGGTGCGGACAATGATTGGCTTATCAGGCATGGCTTCAGCCACTTCTTTGTAAGCCTGGAACTGTTCTTCTTCTGATGGCAGTGCATCACGATCCATGAAGAGGAATTCGGTACGGTACAGACCAACACCTTCCGCACCATTACGGTGTGCACCATCCATATCTTTCACGGTGCCAATGTTAGAACAGACTTCTACCTGGTGACCATCAGGAGTGGTCGCTGGCAGTTCACGCAGTTTAGCCAGTTCAGCTTTCTCAGCCAGGAATTTAGCCTGAGCCGCTTTGGTTTGTGCCAGTACTTCTTCTGACGGATTGATATGTACCTGATTGTGGATCGCGTCCAGGATCAGGAAATCACCGCTTTGTACTTGCTTGGTAATATCGTTAGTACCAACAATCGCTGGCAGTTCCAGTGAACGCGCCATGATAGAGGTATGAGAGGTACGGCCGCCGATATCGGTTACGAAACCACGTACGTAGTTCAGGTTGATCTGGGCAGTCTCTGATGGAGTCAGATCGTTAGCAACCAGAATCACTTCTTCATCGATAGTGCTCAGGTTAACAATTTCCATACCCAGAACGTTTTTAATCAGACGGCTGCCGATGTCACGGAAGTCGGTTGCACGTTCACGCAGGTATGGGTCATCCAGTTCAGCCATCATGGAAGCATATTGCTCGATAGCCTGATGAATAGCGCGGTCCGCACTAAACATTTCATCACGGATCAGGGTCAGGATATCCTGTTCGAGTTCTTCGTCCTCGAGCAGCATGATATGACCTTCGAAAATAGCCTCTTTCTCTTCACCGAAAGTCTTACCCGCCATTTCTTTGATGGCTTCCAATTGGTGCGCAGACTTAGTGCGGGCTTCGTAAAAACGAGCTACTTCGCTATCAACCTGAGAGGAGGAGATAGGAGCCTGATTGATAACAATGTGTTGTTCTTTCAGCACCAGGGCCTTGGCATATGCAACGCCAGGTGATGCCAGGATACCAGAGATCATAGCCGTACCTATGTTGTGTTAATAGGGATAAAAAAAGTGCAAAAACAGAAAGAGCCGGATTATTCCAGCTCGTCCATCAGTGCAACCAGTTTATCAACAGCTTTCTGCTCATCACTGCCTTCAGCGCGGATAGTGATGGTAGTGCCTTTGGTCAGACCCAGAGTTTGCAGTTTGAACAGGCTCTTGGCGCTGGCAGTTTTACCACCGCTGATCACGGTTACTTCGCTTTGAAATTCTTTTGCTTCTTTAACGAATTGAGCTGCAGGACGTGTGTGCAGACCGTTTTCAGCAGTAATCAGTACAGACTTCTCGTACATTTGTTCACCCCAAATTAAATAAATCCATATTGTCGAGCGAGCTAAGGATACCATCGACCTGCTGCTGAGATAAACGATTTTGCATATTAAAACGCGACTTTTTGCATAATGTTACCGAGATGTTATTGATAAAATAACGAGTTGTAGTACGGATCCAGCTGCTTCGTTAACCAAAGAGTTACTCTTTTGCTTTTCAGCCTAAGAAAAGACCGCTAGTTGAGTAAAAGTAGGGGAGAATAGAATAAAAAAAGCACGCCGCAGCGTGCTTTTAATGTAAGGCAACCGGAGCGAAACTCAGGACTGCAGTTCCTGTTCAGTGAAAATACCCTGGAACAATACGCTCGACAGGTAACGTTCACCGGAACTTGGCAGAATGACGACGATTGTCTTATCTGCGAACTCAGGCAGTTCTGCCAGACGGTTTGCGGCAACAACCGCAGCGCCGGAACTGATACCTGCCAGAATACCTTCTTCTTCCATCAGGCGACGGGCCATGGCAATCGCATCGTCACTGGATACTTTTTCCACGCGATCGAGCAGGGACAAATCGAGGTTGCCGGGAATGAAACCGGCGCCGATACCCTGAATTTTATGCGGACCTGGTTTGATCTCTTCACCGGCCAGTTTCTGGCTGATCACCGGTGATTCGGCAGGTTCTACCGCCACACTGATAATCTGTTTACCCTGAGTTTTCTTGATATAACGGGAGATACCGGTAATGGTACCGCCGGTGCCAACACCCGCTACCACGACATCAACCTGACCATCGGTATCATTCCAGATTTCCGGACCGGTGGTTTTTTCATGAATTTCAGGGTTGGCCGGGTTTTCAAACTGTTGCAGCAGAACGTATTTTTCCGGATCCGAGTTCACCAGCTCTTCTGCCTTGGCAATCGCACCTTTCATCCCCAGCGGGCCTTCGGTCAGTACCAGATTTGCCCCCAGTGCCTTCAGCAGTTTACGACGTTCAAGGCTCATGGTGGCAGGCATGGTCAGTGTAATACCATAACCGCGGGAGGCGGCAACAAATGCCAGAGCGATACCCGTGTTGCCGCTGGTTGGTTCGATAATTTCTTTGCCTGGTTTCAGAATGCCTTTTTTCTCTGCATCCCAAATCAGGTTTGCGCCGATACGGCATTTTACGCTGAAGCTCGGATTACGGCTTTCAACTTTAGCTAATACATTGCCTTTACTTACGCGGTTCAGGCGAACCAGCGGAGTGTTACCAATGGTCAGTGAGTTATCTGCATAGATTTTGCTCATGTTCGCTCCTGCGGGGTAGGTCTTTGTTGCATGTAGGTTAATCTTAAATGCAAGGATAGGAAATGCTGTTTTGTTATAACCATATGTAATAACAAGATATAGCTTATTCAGCGGAAAATGATATTCCGCTACTGTTAAAAATAACCAGATCTCCCGGCCTTGTTTTAGGCATAATTAATGTAATTCAGAACAATAAGCTTATTGCGCAACCCTGTTATATGGCTGATATGACGACAGGGATTAGGAGGAAGTAGATGCGTGGCAAATTTGTGCCTGCTGCAGTAGTGCTTCTGCTGGCATGGAACAGTCAGTGTTTTGCGGTAAATACCCGTCATGGCGATGCTGTGCCATTGGATACTCATCATGAGGTAACGACTGTATTGCCATTACCATCCGCTGCTATCCGGTCAGAGCTGACCCAGCAGCTGATGGAAGTTGCAATGACAGGAATTCACCCGGTTTTCGCTGATATCTGGCTGCAATTAATCAGACGACCTGAACTGGCGCAGGAACCGGAGACATATTACCGGATCTATACGCTGCTGCGGCAGTTCCGCCGTGAATGGCACGCGCTGGACTGGGATTCACGGGAACGATTTCATCTGAAAAAATTTAATCCGTCTGCCCCGGCGCTTAGCCGACATGAATATGTCTTGTTACTGCATCGTACCGACGCTGAAACCTATATCAATAAATTACGTCCGCACACGATGAGTTATCTGGACAGTCGCCGCGTATTACTGTCCCTGCTCAGTGAATCCAGAAAAGCGCCGTGGCCGGAACTACCTTCAGTGAAAGTAAAACCGGGTGAACAAAATACGGTATTGCCGTTGTTCAGGAATGTGCTGTTACGCAACGGTGATTTGCAATCCGGCGCGTTGACTGACGAGCAGATGGGGCAGCCTGATTATGATGCAGTGACGGTTCAGGCGGTGAAACACTTTCAGCAACGACACGGGCTGGAAGCGGACGGCGTTATTGGACACCGGACTCTGAAATGGCTGCGTTTGCCGCCACAGGTGCGCGCGGTGATTCTGGCCCGTAGTATTTTACGCAGTGATTTGCCGCAAAATATCTCTTCCCGCCGGTATGTTCTGGTCAATATACCGGAGTTTCGTTTACGGGTTCTGGATAAACAGCAGGAGATATTCTCCAGTCGGGTTATCGTAGGTCAGACACAACGCCAGACCCCTATATTGTCCAGTGAGATATCCAGCGTTGTGGTGAATCCGGCCTGGCATGTACCGGAAAGTATCCTGCAGAAGGATTTAGTGCCCAAGTTGCAAAAAGACAAACATTTTCTGGATAAAGGGCAGTTTGAACTGGTTGATTCGCAGGGGATGACCGTGGCGCCGGAGGCTATGGTGTGGGATGGTACAGAAGAAAACTTCCCTTATCGTTTGCGACAGAAACCGGGTGATCACAATGCGCTTGGCCGGTATAAGTTTTATTTGCCGAACAATGATGCGATTTATCTGCATTCCACTTCTTCTCCCGCTTATTTCAACCGTGATTTGAGAGCGCTGAGTTCTGGTTGTGTCCGGGTGGAGGAGGCTGATGATTTTGCCCGTTTGTTATTGAAAGGCTCAAAATGGAACATCACCAAGCTGGAGCAGATGCTGAAGGAAGATACGACCAAATGGTTGTCCGTGCCAGATCCAGTGCCGGTTTACACGGTTTACTGGCGTAGCTGGGTTGATAAGCAGGGACAGTTGCAGTTTCGTGACGACATCTATCAGTTCGATGATGATGCGGACATGGCTAATACGGCGGTGATGACCAGCCTGATTGGGCAACATAGCTAGACAATTAGTATTGTCGCGGACACTAAAATAGAAACGGGGACTTATGTCCCCGTTTTTTCATTTGTGGTTCTGATCGTCGACCCACATTGCGGTACTGGCGCAGATTGCCATTGGCATCAGAAATAAATTCAGCAGCGGAATAGATCCCAGCAACATGACCAGACCGCCGAAGGACAGATTACGCCAGCGCTGGCGGGCCAGTTGCCGGCGCATATCGGGAAAGGAGACCTGGTGATTGTCATACGGATAATCACAGTACTGGATAGCCATCATCCAGGCTGAAAACAGCAACCATATCCAGGGCGCCAGAAATTGTCCGGCTACCGGGACGAAAAACAGCACGGCACAAAGCAGCATTCGCGGCAGCCAGTATTTGAGTTTCTGCCATTCACGGCGGAATGCGTGATGAACCTCCTGCCATAAGGGGCGTTCATCAACCCGGTGCATATCAGAGACCAGATATTGTTCAACCCGTGCTGCCAGCATGCCGTTAAACGGCGCTGCCAGCCAGTTGGTTACCATACCGAAAATAAAGCTGGAGACGAACAGGATGATTAATACCGCCAATGGCCAGAGCAGAAAGGTGAGCCAGTCCAGCCAGTCAGGTAACCAGGCGGTTAATGCATTCATGGCGATATCAAAGCGCTGAAAAAGCAGATAAAAACCGATAGAGAAGAGTAATATGTTGATTAATAAAGGAAACCATACATAACGTCGTATTCCGGGCTGTGTCATCAGATGCAGACCCCGAAGCAGATACCCAAAAGCACTGAGTGGCTGAATATTTACCATTATTATTTTCCCTGCTGTGATACTGATTGCGACTATTACAGATAGCCTGCTACTTTGGTAGCGTATGAGATAACAGATTTTATTGAAATCTGTTAATAAGCGTTGTCAGCCTGCACTGCAAAACGGATAATGTGAATCAGGAACAAGAACTTATCGTTTATAATGACTGAGGTATAATCAAACCGAACAGAGAAAACAGCTCAATCTGTCCCGGAAGGGATTTCTGGATTGATTGACATGGTTTCTTGTCAGTGATTTTTATGCGATGACATGTTCCGCCGGACTGCGGGAAATTGCAGTTACCGGGCACTGATAAAGATACGTTCGACAACCAATTACATATAGAGCAACGACAAATGCAGGATTTGCGAATAGTACTGGTTATTGTAGGCGCACTGGCAATTGCGGCGTTGGTGATCCATGGTTTATGGACAAATCAGAAAAATAAACGGGCACAGCAAAAAAATGCGGTGTCCAAATCTGCGCCGACAAAACGAAATGGTGATGCCCGGGATGTTGACGGATTTGATGCGGATGGTGTCGGGAAGGTCAGAGTCGTGCCACGTAATGGCGCGCCGGTACGGGATGCTGAACCGGTTATTTCCTCGGTACCCCAGTTTTCTGCCGGTGATGATGAGTTGGCTGAACAGGAAGACATTGCCACTGCAGTCGTGGCTGAACCTGAACTTGAATCGCAGCAGGAGCCGGTCAAGGGCAACTGGAAAGATGTCTATGTCATCAACATTTCTGCCCGTGACGGTTCATATATTTACGGTCGCGATCTGAAACACGCGCTGCGTATTCTGGGATTCCGTTTTGGTGAAATGGATATTTATCATCGTCATCTGGAGATGGATGGTGAGGGTGATGTGTTATTCAGTCTCATCAATATGATCAAACCGGGGACGTTCGAGCCAAGCAAAATGGATCGTATGATGACGCCGGGTGTGTCTTTGTTCATGCAATTGCCGGCGGCTGGCCGGGGGTTGGCACATTTTGATCTGATGCTGAAAGCAGCAGATAAGTTGGCCAGTGAGGTCGATGGCATTTTACTGGATGCATCTCGTCAGCCGTTGAGTGAATATTATCTGACGCAATGCCGTGATGAGCTGAAAGCCTACGATCATCAATAAGATAACCAATTGATTTATATATGAGTGCGGCCTTGGCCGCATTTTTTTTCTGTGATTTTAAGTTGTCTGTGAATTTGAGACGAACCAGTATGAATGAAATCCAGTCGCGTATGCGGGCGTTACAACAATTACTTGAGCGCTATGACACCGAGTATTACCTGTACGATGAGCCCTCTGTACCGGATGCAGAATATGATCGCCTGATGAAAGAACTGCGGGCGCTTGAAGCGGCGCATCCGCAGTGGCGGGATGCAAATTCCCCGACACAACGGGTGAGCGGTATCGCGCTGGCAACCTTCGGAACCGTTCATCATGAGCAGCCCATGTTATCCCTGGATAACGTATTCAATGCAGACGATCTGAACGCATTCGGCCGACGGGTACAGGAACGATTATTTACCAATGAGGCGGTTACTTTCTGTTGTGAACCGAAACTGGACGGATTGGCGGTCAGTATTCTGTATGAACAGGGTGAACTGGTCCGCGCTGCAACCCGGGGTGATGGTGTCACTGGTGAAGATATCACACAGAATGTCCGGACTATTCGGGTGATACCGCTACGACTGGGTGGGGAGCATGTTCCGGCCCGTATTGAAGTCCGCGGTGAAGTGTTCATGCCAAAAGCCGGTTTCGAACGCTGGAACAAACAGGCGCTGGTGAAAGGCGATAAGGTGTTTGCCAATCCGCGTAACGCCGCAGCAGGCAGCCTGCGTCAGCTTGATCCGGCAATTACCGCGCAGCGTCCGCTGGCTTTTTATGCCTATGGCATTGGCGTCGTGGATGAAGAAACTGCTCTGCCAGATTCGCACTACGCCCGGATGCAATATCTGAAACAGTTCGGTTTGCCGGTGTGTGATGAAATTCGTCAGGTCGTGGGCATGGGTGGTTGTCAGGATTATCACGACGACATTCTGGCTAAACGCGATGCGCTCCCGTTTGAAATTGATGGTGTCGTTTTCAAGGTCGATGCGATTGCTCAGCAGCAGCAACTGGGATTTGTTTCCAGAGCGCCCCGCTGGGCGGTAGCCCATAAATTCCCGGCTCAGGAAGAGCTGACGCGTCTGAATGATGTCGAGTTTCAGGTTGGTCGTACCGGCGCCATTACCCCTGTCGCCCGGCTAGAACCGGTACAGGTAGGCGGTGTAACCGTGTCTAATGCGACCTTGCATAATGCCGATGAAATTGCCCGACTGGGTGTCAAAATCGGCGACTGGGTCGTGGTGCGCCGTGCCGGGGATGTCATTCCGCAGATCGTCAATGTGGTCTTGGATCGACGGGATACTGCCTGCCGGGAGATTGATTTTCCCGAACGTTGCCCCGTCTGTGATTCACAGGTGGAACGTTTACCGGGAGAAGCGGTTGCCCGCTGTTCCGGGGGGCTTTATTGTGCAGCACAGCGAAAAGAGGCACTGAAACATTTTGTGTCCCGCCGGGCCATGGATGTGGATGGCATTGGCGATAAACTGATTGAACAGCTGGTGGATCATGAACTGGTTCATACGCCGGCGGATCTGTTCGCGCTGACCAAAGCACAACTGCTGGGGCTAGAGCGAATGGGTGAGAAGTCGGCAGATAAGCTGCTGATAGCATTGCAAAATGCGCGCGAAACCACCTTTGCCCGGTTCCTGTTTGCACTGGGGATCCGCGAGGTCGGGGAAACAACGGCGCAGACGCTGGCGCAGCATTTTGCGGATTTGCCGGCGCTGCAGGACGCGTCCGTGGAAACCTTGTTAAAAGTATCGGACGTCGGTGAAGTGATGGCAAAACATATCTATTACTTCTTTCGTCAGGAACATAATCTGGAAGTCATTCAGCGTCTGCTGGCGCCGATCAGTGAGGGTGGGGCAGGTATCAGCTGGAAACCGGTAGAAAAGGTGGCTGCAGATACATTGCCGCTCAATGGAAAGACGCTGGTACTGACCGGGACATTGTCACAACTGAACCGGGATGCCGCCAAGCAGGCTTTGCAGACGCTGGGTGCGAAAGTGGCTGGCTCAGTATCAGCCAAAACAGATTTGGTGATAGCGGGCGAAGCGGCGGGTTCCAAGCTGGAAAAGGCTCAGCAGCTGGGTATTCCGGTCTGGGGTGAAGATGAGCTGGTGGCGCTGCTGCAGGATCCTGCGGGAGTTGTATTGCCTTCTAAGTCCTGAGTAGTTTGGCGGATGTGCCGTTTGTGAACATCACAAACGGCACACTCTGGATCAGAGTTGTTCGCTGATCAGAAAAAAAGAACGGTGACGGTGCAGGTTTTTACGGTGCCGGGCTATCCGGGCCACAAGGCGTCTGACGCCGTTATGAAGCGTTGGAGTCTTACGTAAACGAATTCTTCTTCTGGTTAACATAGGGCTTCCCCCTCTATTATCGTTGTCTTGTTATTATCAGATTAGTGATAACACATCCGATATGGCAAAGAAAAGAAAAAAGCGCGCCTTGTTACATGGTTTAAAGCGCGATCCAGCATTAAATCACATTGTTCCGTGACAGAATGCTGCTTTTCGGTCGACAGCTCCCCCCCCGCCTTCCTATAATACGCACACTGCAATTTCCCCCCTCTATTACTTAGTGAGAGAACTGGCAACATGGAAATCTTACGAGGTGCGCCTGCGCTATCCGAGTTTCGTATCAGCAAATTGAAGGATGCATTTGCTGAAAAATCCTTACCTGTGCATGATGTCTATGCCGAATATATGCACTTTGCCGATGTCTCGGCTCCCCTCTCGGAGGCGGAACGGGTAATACTGGAAAAATTGTTAACCTATGGCCCGACTATCGCAGAACATACACCGACAGGTTTGTTAGTTCTGGTTACTCCCCGCCCTGGTACCATCTCCCCCTGGTCATCGAAAGCTACCGACATTGCACACAACTGTGGTTTGAAACAAATCAATCGTCTGGAACGTGGTATTGCCTATTACATTACGGCAGATGCGTTGACGGCTGAACAGCAACAAACCATTGCTGCGCTGTTGCATGACCGGATGATGGAAACGGTGTTCGCTGATTTGAATGCAGCGACCGCACTGTTTGCGCACCACGAACCACGTCCGCTGACATCAATTGATGTACTGAGTGGTGGTCGTGAAGCGCTGGTGAAAGCCAACATTGAACTGGGTCTGGCGCTGGCAGAAGATGAAATCGACTATCTGCTGGCCAGTTTCCAGAAACTGGGTCGCAACCCGAACGATATCGAACTCTATATGTTCGCGCAGGCCAACTCCGAGCACTGCCGTCACAAGATTTTCAATGCTGACTGGACGATTGATGGTCAGAAACAGGATAAATCCCTGTTCAAGATGATCAAAAACACCTTTGAGCAACATAGCGACTATGTATTGTCCGCCTATAAAGATAACGCGGCAGTCATGGTGGGCAGCGAAGCAGGTCGCTTCTTCCCGAGCCCTGAAACCGGTGAATATCAGTATCATCAGGAACCGATCCACATTCTGATGAAAGTGGAAACGCATAACCATCCAACCGCGATTTCGCCGTTCCCGGGTGCTGCTACCGGTTCCGGTGGTGAAATCCGTGATGAGGGCGCAACCGGTCGTGGTTCCAAGCCAAAAGCGGGCCTGAGCGGTTTCACCGTGTCTAACCTGCAAATCCCGGGTCATCATCAGCCATGGGAAACCGATTTTGGTAAACCAAGCCGTATCGTCAGTGCGCTGGACATCATGATTGATGGTCCGTTGGGTAGTGCGGCGTTCAACAACGAATTTGGTCGTCCGAACATTCTGGGTTACTTCCGTACCTATGAAGAAAAAGTACCTAGCCATAATGGTGAAGAGATCCGTGGCTATCACAAGCCAATCATGCTGGCGGGTGGTTTAGGTAACATTCGTGGCGAGCACGTGCAGAAAGGCGAAATTTCTGTCGGTGCAAAACTGGTGGTACTGGGCGGCCCGGCGATGAATATCGGTCTGGGTGGCGGTGCGGCATCTTCCATGACCTCTGGTCAGTCTGCGGAAGATCTGGATTTCGCTTCGGTGCAACGTGAAAACCCTGAAATGGAACGCCGTTGTCAGGAAGTGATCGATCGCTGCTGGCAGATGGGTGAGCACAACCCGATCCTGTTCATCCATGACGTGGGTGCAGGCGGTTTGTCCAATGCGATGCCTGAACTGGTTAATGATGGTGGCCGCGGCGGTAACTTCTCGCTGCGCGCTATCCCGAATGATGAACCGGGAATGACGCCGCTGGAAATCTGGTGTAACGAATCACAGGAACGTTATGTTCTGGCTGTGGCTGCTGATCAGCTGCCGCTGTTTGAAGAGTTGTGCCGTCGTGAGCGCGCACAGTATGCCGTGATTGGTGAAGCCACCGAAGCACAGCATCTGACATTGCACGATAGCCATTTCGACAACAACCCGATCGATATGCCGCTGGATGTATTGCTGGGCAAAGCCCCTAAAATGCATCGCGATGTGACTACTCAGCAGGCACAGGGTAAAGCACTGGATCTCTCCGGTGTGACGGTACAGGATGCGGCTGAACGTATTCTGCGTCTGCCGACCGTGGCAGAAAAAACCTTCCTGATCACCATCGGTGACCGTACCGTAACCGGTCTGGTTGCCCGTGATCAGATGGTTGGCCCTTGGCAGATCCCGGTAGCGGATTGCGCGGTAACAGCTGCTTCTTACGACACCTATGCCGGTGAAGCGATGTCCATGGGTGAGCGTTCTCCGCTGGCGTTGCTGGACCATGCCGCTTCTGGCCGTATGGCGGTTGCCGAGTCCCTGACCAACATCGCTTCTGCACAAATTGGTGAACTGAAACGCGTTAAGCTGTCTGCAAACTGGATGGCTGCTGCCGGTCACCCGGGTGAAGATGCCGGTTTGTATGCCGCAGTGAAAGCGGTGGGTGAAGAACTGTGTCCTGAGCTGGAACTGACAGTACCGGTTGGTAAAGACTCCATGTCGATGAAGACCCGCTGGCAGCAGGGTGATGAGCAGAGAGAGGTGATTGCACCACTGTCCCTGATCATTACTGCCTTTGCCCGTGTGGATGACGTGCGTAATACCGTGACGCCACAGCTGCGCACCGACAAAGGTGAAACCGACCTGATCTTTATCGATCTGGGTAACGGTAAAAACCGTCTGGGTGCTTCCTGTCTGGCTCAGGTTTACAAACAACTGGGTGACAAAGCGCCGGATGTGGATTGTCCTTCTCAGCTGAAAGGCTTCTTCAACGCGATGCAGACGCTGGTGGCTGATCGCAAGCTGCTGGCTTATCACGACCGTTCTGACGGTGGTCTGTTTGTGACCCTGGCGGAAATGGCGTTTGCCGGTAAGACCGGTATCAGCGTCCAGCTGGATCAGTTGGCGTCCGATGACCTGGCGGTGCTGTTCAACGAAGAGCTGGGTGCGGTCATTCAGGTTCGTCGTGAAGACAAAGAAGCGGTAATGAATACCCTGGCGGGTCATGGTCTGGCAGCGAATGCTTTCGTCATCGGTACCCTGAACCAGAAAGATACTCTGTGCTTCACCCGTAATGATCAGATCGTGATGTCTGAACCGCGTGTTCACTTCCGTAAGATCTGGGCGGAAACCACCCATCTGATGCAGCGCATGCGTGATAACCCGGCTTGTGCTGACAGTGAACACCAGGCGAAGCAGGATGTAAAAGATCCAGGTCTGAATGTGAATCTGACTTTCGATCTGAATCAGGACGTCGCGGCACCGTTTATTGCCAAACGCGCTTATCCGAAAGTGGCTATCCTGCGTGAGCAGGGTGTGAACTCGCAGAGCGAAATGGCTGCGGCGTTTGACCGTGCCGGTTTCAGCGCCATCGACGTCCACATGAGCGATATTCTGGAAGGTCGTCTGGATCTGGCTGAATTCCAGGGTCTGGCTGCCTGTGGCGGTTTCTCGTACGGTGACGTACTGGGCGCTGGTGAAGGCTGGGCGAAATCGGTACTGTTTAACAACCGTGCCCGTGATGCGTTCCAGAGCTTCTTCCACCGCAACGACACCTTTGCGCTGGGGATCTGTAACGGTTGTCAGATGATGTCTAACCTGCGTGATCTGATCCCGGGTGCTGACTTGTGGCCACGTTTCGTGCGCAACGAATCCGAGCGTTTTGAAGCGCGCTTCAGCCTGGTTGAAGTTCAGCAGTCTCCATCTGTGTTCTTCCAGGGTATGGCCGGTTCCCGTATGCCGATCGCGGTATCTCACGGTGAAGGTCGTGTGGAAGTGCGTGATGCCGACCATCTGTCTGCGATTCAGAACAGTGGCACTGTGGCGGTACGTTTTGTTGATCACTATGGTGTGGCGACTGAACGTTATCCGTTCAACCCGAACGGTTCGCCAGCAGGTATCACCGGTCTGACTACCAAAGATGGCCGCGTAACGATCATGATGCCACATCCGGAACGTGTGATGCGTACCGTTGCCAACTCATGGCATCCTGACGAATGGGGTGAAAACAGCCCATGGCTGCGTATGTTCCGTAACGCACGTGTGTTTATCGGTTAATTCGTACCATGCTAATAAGAGGCCGCTCATCAGAGCGGCTTTTTTTATGGTCAGTAAACAGCAGATATGAAGTTATGACGTCTGCCATTATGGGGAGCGTTATTGCGACAGGCGGCGTGCCTGCCAGTAGGAGCGTTGCCAGTAAGGCTGATTCAGATCGGAGATCATAACGCCTTTGCTGGTTGAGGCATGCAGGAATTTGTTTTTTTCCACCACCACCCCGACATGGCGGGTCTGCTTGCCGATATGGAAGAACACCAGATCCCCCGGGCGTAGCTGACGGGCGGAAATGGACCGCCCGAGTTGTGCCTGACTGCCGGTATCCCGTGGCAGTCGGATAGCAAATTGTTCCCGGAAAGTCAGCTGGATAAAACCGGAACAATCGACCCCTCTGCGGCTTTCCCCACCATCCCGGTAGGGAACACCTTTCCATTCCTGATATTGCTCATACAAGGCTGAACGTGCATAGGCCGGATCGCTCAGACTAGATGAGTAATGAGACGACTCGGGGATCGTACTCTGACAGCCGGTCAGTAGCAGGGCTGACAGCACGAGCCAGCACAGAAGAAACGGAATTGACAGATGATGGGGTAAATTCATTCCTTTGATCCCTGTTTAGTCAGTATGGAGTCGCAGTTTGCCAGGCATGAGTTCGAACCGGGTAACATGCTGTTTCAGCCAGAGTTGATCCTTGTCCTGCGTATTAAGCTGATACGCTGGCTGTTGCTCTAAACGACTCTGTAAGCCCTGTACCAGATAGCTCACAAACGGAGCAAATTGTTGTTGTACTGCCGATGGTTGAATGGAATAGCTGGTCAGGGTGAAATTATCCAGATAGACCGCACCGCTTTGCTGCTGATATCTCGGTTTGGCTTCAAAATCAGCACGGATAGTTCCATCTATAGCCGGTTTACCGGGTAAACTAAGAGTAAAGCGACCATTACTCAGGACTTGTGCCATCCCGGCTTTTTGCCGGCCGAGACGAACCTGCATGGTATCGATATTCAGATCAACATCAAACAAGCCGGGTAGGCCATATTGCTGTTGATATTTAGCTTTTTGATTTACATATTGGGTTAGTTCTTGTTCTGTGATGTCGATTGGACCACTGGTCTGACCGCTAAGGGACAGAGTCAAAAGAAGAGCATGCAACATGATACCGCCTTATCAAATAGCTGTGTGCGGGAGCATCATATCATTCGTTGCGTATCATGCCAGCGCATGAAAATTGAGGATAGTCAAATGCGGCCACAGATGACCTTGCTGGATGTGTTGTATAACGTGTTGGGTTTTCTGGTGTTTGGTTTTTATGCCCTGCTGGTCGTGGTCGTTGTGCTCCGGGTCATTATGAAACGGCGTCCTATCGGTGTGTCTCTGGCCTGGCTGGCGCTCATTCTGGCGGTGCCGGTAGTGGGGATCTCGGCATACCTGATTGTGGGCGAGGTCCGTTTAGGGCGACGCAGAGCCAAACTGGCGAAAGCCATGTACCGTCCCTATGTTACCTGGCTGCAGAAGCTGGTCGCTGGCTTTCCGCATTATCCGGTTACGCCTTCTGCCAAGGCGGCGCCGCTGGTTGCCCTGATTCAGTCCCGCCTTGGTATGCCTTTACTCGGCGGGAATAACATCACTTTGTTGTCCGAACCGGAAACGATCCTGGATCAATTGCTTGTGGATATCCGGCAGGCGAAGATCTCCTGTTACCTGGAATTTTATATCTGGCAGGAGGGCGGCCGGGCAGATCAGGTCGCAGAAGCGCTTATTCAGGCGGCAGCCCGGGGGGTTGACTGCCGGATTCTTCTGGATTCGGTGGGCAGTGCGGCATTGTTTGATACGGGCTGGCCAAGGCGTTTTCATGATACCGGCGTCAGAATTGTGGAGGTGTTACCTGTAAAACCATGGCGGGTGCCGTTGCACCGGCAGGATCTGCGCATGCACCGTAAACTGGTGGTGATTGATGAACAGATCGCCTACACCGGTTCTATGAACCTGGTCGATCCGGAATTGTTCAAGCAATCCAGTGGTGTCGGACAATGGATAGACATCATGGTCCGGGTGACGGGGCCTGTCGTTTCGGTGGTGTGGTCGTTGTTCGTGCGGGACTGGGAAATGGAAACCGGGGAGCGGTTACTGGATTCCCGGCGTTATGAGCCCGAGAGCCTGCACGTAGATGGCCATAATATTCAACTGATACCATCTGGACCTTTTGTCGGCGGCGATTGTATCCAGCAAATCCTGCTGCAGGCCATTTATCAGGCCGAACACAACCTGGTTCTGACCAGTCCCTATTTTGTCCCGGATGATCCGCTGGTCGCGGCATTACAGTCGGCGGCAGCTCGCGGGGTTGCGGTTCAGCTGATTATTCCGGAACGCAATGATTCCCGGATGGTGAGTTTTGCCTGTAACGCATTTCTGGAAGAATTGCTGGCGGCCGGTGTGGAGATCTACCGTTTCCGGAAAGGATTGTTACATACCAAAAGTGTGCTGGTTGATGATCAGATTGCTTTGATTGGCACAGTGAATCTTGATCGCCGTAGCCTTTGGCTCAACTTTGAGGCCACTTTACTGGTAGATGATTGTTCATTTGCAGCTATGCTGAAAGAGTTGCAACAAAGTTATATTCAGCAGGGAAAACGACTTCGCCTGACAGAATGGCGTGAGCGGTCATGGATACAGCGTATGCTGGAAAATGTATTCTATCTGTTCAGTCCGCTGCTGTGACAACTGTTACCTTACGACAGAGAAACCGGAATCCAGGAAAAATAAAAAGAGGGAGCACTTCATGAGTTCAAAACTTGTACTTTCGTTAGTCAGCATTGCAGTTGCCGGAGGCATAGCTGCTGCGGCTTCCAGTTGGTATACCGCACAAAAACTGGATGAATATGTCCAGGCTGGTGTTGAGAGTATCAACCAGAGCCATGTCATGCGGGCCAGCTGGTATCCGCAATTGTCTTTTCCGTTTTCCCGGGGCGGTGTATTACACATCGTAGTACTGAGTGAACAAATGCAGGAAAACGCGAAAATGGAGCCGGTGAACAGCGGCGATCCTGAATCCTTGCAGCGGGTACAGGAACAGATGGCTGAACCGCAGACAGAAGAGAGACAGAAGCCTTTCGAGTTATATATTAATGTTTCCAATAAAATGTTCCCGTTTATTGTAAAAGGGGAAGCGACGCTGGATATGTCCCGCGGGACACCTTATGAACTGGTGCAGCGAAAGGCGGTTCCTCCTTCTTTGCCTGTTTCCATGGCATGGACCTATAAAGCCTATAATCAGGATTTTGATCTGCGGCTCAGTATGGAGCGCTGGCAGGTTACGCAGCCAGAGCATAGTGTCGACGTCGGCCCTGCGGAAATATCACTGGATGGCAACATGCAGGATGAACTGGAGCTCAACTATGCTTGGGAAGGGGTCAAAGCCACTAGCCAGCAGCCTGTCCGGAGTGAGATGGAGATTTTGCCACTGGATGGGGTTGCCTTGCTGCGTAATTTTTCTGGTATCTGGATCTCACCGGAAGGGCATGCTCAGCTGAATGGTATGCGGATGTCTGATGCCGACGGTAAAGCCGAAATGGGACAGTTACGTTTTGATTCCGTCATGGATGAAGCTGAGACCGAAACCGGCACGGTATTGAATACGAAACAACGGGTCTCGTTGGCTGATTTTGCTATCCATACTCCACAGCAACAGTTCACGATTAATGATCTTTCTCTGGGTTTGAATTTTTCCGGTCTGAATAAACAGGGTGTGGAAGAGCTGGCCCTGCAGGCTAGGGCAGAAAAGCCTGATTTCACGCAAATGATGAAAAGCCTCAATAAGATCACGACCAAAACGATGCGTCTGGAACTGGCGCCGGCCAGTATGAAGCTGAATAACGCGGCGGTGACCGCAAGCGGTACCCTGGAATCGCTGCCATTTGAGGTGGAACAGCTGATTCGTGCCAGCGCAGCCGATACCCCGAATCCGTTCAGATACATGCTGCAGGGTAATTTCACCATTGCCGCTGAAACGAATGCGGTACGTGCTTTGCCGGCAGAGATGCGGCAGCAAATCTCTGTATTGCAGCAGGATGGTTTTATCAAGGCTGACAATAAGGGTCTGAGCAGTAACCTGCAATTACAGAGCGGGCAACTGACCGCAAATGGCAAAAATATACCGCTCGGAGAGTTTAAGCTTCAAAACAAATAACGTTCTGATTTTATTATTGATGTCATAGCCTTGTCATATCTTTCCTTTATGGTGCAGCCGGATATCGCTCTGTCCGGTTCTGCACTATAAAGGATGCGTGCATGCATAAATTCATCAAATGGATCGTTTTCCCGCTGACTGGTGTGCTGTTACTGACGCTGGTTATGACCTGGTATACAGGCTATCAGGTTGATCGCCGTCTGGGGGACTGGGTCAGCCGTGCCGACCAGGTTCCGG
The DNA here is from genome assembly GCF_014202415.1 of Tolumonas osonensis. Lineage (GTDB taxonomy): Bacteria > Pseudomonadota > Gammaproteobacteria > Enterobacterales > Aeromonadaceae > Tolumonas > Tolumonas osonensis. The sequence continues at coordinate 130,532 of NZ_JACHGR010000001.1, read as the reverse complement.
GCATTGCAACCAGCTGGTTCGATCTGGAAAAAAATCTTTTCACGCGTAAAGCCGAATTACATCTGCTGATAGCAGAACCTGCCACGTTACTGACGCTGGTGCCTTCACTGAATGGGGACAACCGGCTGCAGAACTGGTTACAGCGCCAGGGAACCATTGATCTGTATATTGAGATCCGGCATTCCATTGTTCCTGGCTTTGTTCAGGGGACTGCCCAAATCAACATGCAGCGCAGTTCATTTGCCGATCTGCCCGAAAAGCTGAATATTCCGCACGATATTTACTGGAACATTAACAGTTATAGCGGAAATATCGTTGCTGGCCTGAATATGGCGCAGTGGAGCTGGTTCCGTGATGAACAAACCTGGCTGGTTTCACCATTGCGGGTACGCGCCGGATTTGCCGACACAGAACATATCGACCTTTCTGTATTCTGGCAGGGGATGGAATGGCGGAACGACGATAATGAGGAACAGGGTAAACTGGCGGATCTGACGCTGGACAGCCAGCTGGTCGTCAATCATGGTCTGTGGCTGATGCCGCAGGCCAAACTCAATCTCGGGCTGCTGGAATTACGGCAGCCGGATCGTCAACTACAGTTACAGCAGTGGCACTGGCTGACGGATATCAGTGAAAACAGCGATGGTCTGCTCAGTGTGGTGGATGTGAACAGTCACTCCAATATCAAGCGTCTCTCGTATACCAGCCGGCAGAATGATTATCTGCTGAGTGATCTGAAAGCCGGTTTTGCGCTGGGCGGTGTGAATCGTGAAGGTGTTGAGGCATTACTGATGAACTCAGGACTGGATGCGGCTAACGCGGCGAAGTGGAAAGCGGGTCTGAATCTGATTACCCGCAGTGGTGTTCACTTCCGTCTGGACCCCTTTAATCTGCAGCTGAATCGTCAGCCGGTCAGCGTCCATGGTCAATTGACTACCCGGCCGTTTGATGTTGCTCAGGTGCATGAAATCGAATCGATGCGTTCGTTGCTGCAGGGTGATGTCTCGGTAGTGATCGCTCGTACGCTGGCACAGCAGTTTGCTTCCGCTCCGGAGGTATTGCCGGATCTACTGACGGACGGTTATCTGGAACAGAATGCGGCCGGAGACATTTCAACAAAAATCCGGATGGTAAACGGTAAATTGTCGGCAAATGGTGTCGCGGTACCTTATTGATCCCGGGTTATCTGACAGCAACAAAAACGGCGATAATTCATATCGCCGTTTTTGTTGTGACCGGGAAACACCACTTCTTCAGAGGCGGTGATCGTCAGAATCACGGTTATTTGAAGACCACGGTTTTGTTGCCGTAAACAAACACACGCTCTTCTGACACGGCGGTTAATGCCTGATTCAGCACGGAACGTTCACCGTCGCGACCGGCTTTGGCCATGTCTTCGGCGGAGAAATTGTGGTCAACCCGGATCACGCCCTGCTCGATGATCGGACCTTCATCCAGATCGTTGGTGACGAAATGGGCGGTCGCGCCAATGATTTTCACACCGCGATCGAACGCCTGCTGATAAGGGCGGGCTCCGATAAAGGCCGGCAGGAAGGAGTGATGAATGTTGATGATGCGATACGGGTAAGACGCCACAAAGCCGGGTGTCAGTACGCGCATGTATTTGGCCAGTACCACATATTCCGGTGCGTATTCATCAATGATGGCGCGCATCTTGGCTTCATGTTCTTCACGGCTTAAGCCTTCGTGACTGACATGATGGAACGGAATATTGAATTTGCCGGTCAGATCCGCCAGTACATCATAGTTGCCGATAACCGCAACCACATCCAGATTCAGCGCTCCTTCATAACACTTCATCAGGATATCACCCAGGCAGTGGGCTTCCTTGGTCACCATGATGACAACGCGTTTTTTCCCAGCCGGGACTAAACGGCGTTTTGCGCCAACAGGCAATGTATCGTCGAGATCGCCCAGCAGCGTTTCATCATTGAAACGACCTTCCAGCTCGGTACGCATGAAAAAACGACCTTCGGTGTGATCGACAAATTCATCGTTTTTAATAATGTTCAGCTGATGCTTGTAGCAAATATAGGTAATTTTTGCGATCAAACCCTGAGCATCAGGGCAGTCAGTCAGAAGGATTTTGCGTTTCATCCCGGGGTTTTCCTTAGAAAGGGCCACGACCAATAATGGCGCAACACTATGCCATAAAACGACGGTCATGGCAGCGAAAAATCCCCCGAACACATGAATTGCTGCTGGATACGGTAATAGGTGAACGCAGCGGGATGCGTTACTATTTAAAAGAATGTTATCGCTATATGAGAAGAATGTTATGTCTGCAGAAATGATCTCTGATTTGCGCTTTACCCGTACGATTGCAGCATTTGATCAGGCGAATGCAAACGATCCCCGTCAGGAACAGGATGAAAATGGTATTCCGGTGGCATATGAGGTGCTGTATGCCCGGCGGATGAGTGATGCGCTGCTGCGCTTTTGTCCTCAGGCGTCGGAGGCGTTGCAACTGGCGGCCCGCAGTCAGCATATTGAGCGCTGGCTGTTACCCCGCGATCATTACCCGATGGATCGGAAGGGGTATCTGCAGTGGCGCAGCGAGCTGAAATTACGGCATGCCGCGCGGGCTGGCGAAATCATGCTGGCAGAAGGTTATGATGCTGCAATGTGTGAGCGGGTGGCGGCGCTACTGAAAAAAGAAAAGCTGAAAAGCGATGAAGAAAGCCAGATGCTGGAAGATGTGATTTGTCTGGTTTTCCTGCAGTATTATTTTGCGGAGTTTGCCAAAGTGCATGATGAAGCCAAACTGATTGATATTCTGCAGAAAACATGGCGTAAAATGTCGGAGGCCGGCCATCAGGCGGCATTAAGTCTGCCGTTACCGGATGAACAGAAAACGCTGATCGCAAAAGCGCTGGCGTGATAAATATCAGCGAGTCGGATAACTGATTTTTAAACAGAACCAAGTTGTAATCACAGGAGTAGTTGTATGTTGAAGTGGTGCCGATATGTGTTGGCCGGAATTGCGTTAACACTGGCAGGATGTGCTGCATTGCAACCCAAACTGGAAGCACCCACCGTGGCGGTGAATTCAGTGAAGGTGCTGCCGGGGCAGGGACTGAATATGCGTTTTCTGATCGGTCTGCATGTACAGAATCCGAACTCGATCCCGCTGCCGATCCATGGCGTGAACTATACCGTTGCGCTGGCTGATCAGCAGGTGGTGTCAGGTAACGCGCAGAATCAACCGACCATTCCGGCTCACGGCGAACAGGATGTGGAAATCGAAGCGGTGGCTGATCTGATGAATGGACTGTCGCTGGCCAATGCGCTGCTGAGCAATCCGCTGCAGCAGGAAGTACCGTATGCGGTGAAAGCATCGGTCGATGTCGGTGCGTTCCTGCCGAATATTCCTGTGTGGAAGAACGGTACCGTTAATCTGGCCACCGGCGCTATCCGTTAATTCTTGCCTGAAAAAAAGCCCGGACAGTGTGTCCCGGGCTTCATTCAGAGTATCAGTACTGATATCAGCAGTATTCACCTTCAATCAGAAACTCATCAATCACATCGGTAAACTCAGGCCACAGCTCTTCCGGCACCGCTGCTTCCGGATCGTCTTCGTTATCGCCGTAGTCGTACCAGAAATAACTGCGCAGCGCGTTGGCAAACTCGTCATCGATTTCCGCCAGTTGTGCCAGTGTACCGAACCAGACAATGCGTCGCAGATTGACGGTCAGATCATTGAGCTGCTCTGTCAGTTCCTGATCATTACGGCTTTGTTCAATCAGCAGTTCAAAGCGTTCACGGGCATTTTCGGTCTGATACTCATCGAGTTCTCCGGTATCTGCCAGCAGATAGATATAGTCATTCAGCAGATATTCGATCAGATCATCCCGTTGATGAAACCAATGCCACTGACTGCCTTTATTACCCAGCAAGGATGCATCAAAGGAACTGTCTACATGGCAAAGTGCCCACTGGTTTTCCATCGCTTGTTCTCCACCGGATTTAAATAGGGAATTGCGCCGTAAGATTATCACAGGCGCGATGCTGTTTTCCTGCTGGATCAGTAGCCCCGGTGCCGATCGACCATACCCTGTACCGGGTGTCCGCTGGCCAGTGCCTGCATATTGGCGGCAATCTGGGCTACGGCCTCTTCAGGGATGGTATCGGCGGCGACATGCGGCGTGATCAGCACCGATGGATGCTGCCAGAACGAATGCGTGGCCGGTAACGGTTCTTCGGCAAAGACATCCAGCAGGACAAAACGCAGGTGCTGCTGATTCAGTAAATCAAGCAGGGCGTCCTGATCGATCAGCGTACCGCGCCCGGCGTTGATCAGCGCGGCATCTTTGGGCAGTAATGCCAGGCGCTGCGCATTCAGCAGATGCTGTGTTTCAGTGGTGGAAGGCAATACGCTGAACAAGACATCGGTTTCTTTAAGCAGATCATCCAGCGCGGCACAGCCATGCACACAGCGGACGTTGTCGATGGTTCTCGGTTGCCGGCTCCAGCCGCTGACCGGGTAGCCCAGTTGTGCCAGATTCTGTGCCACCTGCATACCCAGCTGACCTAATCCGAGCACGGTCACGCGGGTGTTTCTGGCCAGCCGGGTTGGTTGTGGTTGCCAGATTCCCGCCTGTTGCTGCCGGCGATAAATATCCATCTGCCGCTGATAATGCAGCAGACCATACAGGGCGTATTCCGTCATCTGCTGTGCCATCCCGGCATCGGTCAGCCGGATGATCGTCACGTGGTCCGGTATATCGTCCCGCTGCAGAAACTTATCTACCCCGGCGCCCAGTGTGAAAATGACCTGCAGATTGGGGAAACGGCTGAAGAAATTGACCGGCGGTTTCCAGGTTACAACATGGGTGACGGCTTCGGTATTAACCTCCTGCGGCCAGCTGGCTACTGACCAGTCAGGCAGGGCTTCCTGCAGCAGGCGGTGATAATGATCCTGTTGCTCGGGAGAGTAGAGATAGAGCATGACCTGATCCTTCTTATGACGGATAACTTGTTCAATGATAATAAAATTTGGCGTGGCGCACCTTATTACATTTGATTACATATTTTATGTATATCAAATGATTTTTATTGGTATATTCGCCGGATCATTCAACTTATTGTCTTGGTATTGGATATAGATGAAGTTATTACTGATAGGGTCACAGGCGTCAAATAATATTCTGCGTCATCCACTGCCGGTACTTCAGTACACTTCATTACCTGATGTCATCCATGGAACGGCCTGCTTCATTCTTGATCCGGCAGATCCGCAACAACAGGATGCGTTATTAATCCATATCAGACAGCATCCCCACTGGTTTGCGTTTCCGGTTTTTACTGTGCAGCCAAGTCCGTTATCCCCGTATTTATCGGATGGTCTGCCGCCGGATGATCTCCTGATCAGGATAGAACAGTTTGAGCAGCGCTATCAGATATTAAAGGTGGATCCGGAAAAAGGGCTGACGGAACGCTTACTGACGTATCTCTGGTTATGGCCGGGACGAACCCTGATGGCGAAACCGCATCCGGAAAGCCCCCGTCTGTATGATTATCCGCTGGCGGCGCTCTGGGTGGATCAGGACAATGAATTGTTTCCCTGGCTTCACTCGCTGGAACGGGAAGGCCTGATCGAAGGCGCCACGCTGGTGGATCGGGTGCGTTATTGTTCTGTTTGTCACAGCGGCCATCTGAATTATGTCGAAGCCTGTCCGGAATGCGGCAGCATTGATGTGGCGGCGGAATCAGCCCTGCATTGTTTCGCCTGTGGTCATGTGGCCACACAGACCGACTTCTTACATAGCGGTCATCTTTCCTGCCCGAATTGTCTCAGCCAGTTACGGCATATCGGGGTGGATTACGATCGCCCGCTGGAAAATTACCGCTGTCACAGCTGTCATGCCTTGTTTGTGGATGGTGCGGTCAAGGTGCGTTGTCTGGAGTCCGGGCATGAACAGACACCGGAGCAGTTGATCGTGCGGTCTATCCGGCACTACAAACTGACTGATAGCGGTGTGATGTATATGCGCAATGGCGCCCAGCGAAATCTGATCCCGGAATGGATCGGCGCGCACGTTACGGAAGAGCATTTTTACTGGCTGTTACTGTGGCAAAACAAACTGGCGTTGCGTCATCAGAATTCGCACTTGGTCGTGGCGCTGCGGTATACCGAGTTGGCCACCGTGATTTATCAATTGGGCGAGGCGGAAGCGATCACCCGGATTGATGCCCTGACGCAGCGTCTGCAATCGGTATTGCGGGTGACGGATGTCTGTTGTCATTACCGGGATGATATGCTGCTGTTTTTCCTGCCGAATACACCGGCCAATCATGTCAGTGTGATCACCGGCAAACTCATCGCCTTAAGTGAAGAACAGACGACACAGCATCTGCGGCTTGATTTCAGACTGCGCGCGTTGCCGGACCCGACATTAGATGATAATGCGACCATCTGGGTACAGCAGTTGCTCGGGGAATTTACTTCGTGAGTGATCAGCTGCTGATAATCGGTCATTTTTTTCTGCAGTTTAAACATACCTTATTGTCGGATCTGTCGGCGGTCGCCTTATTTCTGCCAATGTTTCTGATATTTGATGTGCCGCTGAGTCTGATGGTACTGCTGGGTATCGGCCGCTGGTTCTGGCGTAAACACCATGAGCGGGAAAAACCGTATTACCGGCCGGTCGTGACCTGCGGCATTACCTGTTACAGCGAAGGTGAGGATATCAAAAAGACGATCCTGACACTGTGTGAACAGCTCTATAGCGGCCATATCGAGATTATTGCGGTGGTTGATGGTGCCAGTGTGAACACGCACACTTATCAGGCTGCGCTGGAGTGCCGGGATATTGTGGCGCGTTATCCGCGCCGGAATCTGATTATTCTGCCGAAATGGCAGCGCGGAGGGCGGGTGTCATCCTCCAATGCCGCGTTACGTATTGCCAGAGGCGAGCTGTTTTTTGCTTTGGATGCCGATACGTCATTTGATAATGATATGGTCGGCCAGGTGGTAAAGGAGTTTACCGACCCTGATGTGCCGGCGGTGGGTGGCGCGTTGCGGGTTAGAAATGACAAAGCGAGTCTGGTTTCCCGTATGCAGGCCATGGAATACATGATCTCGTTGCATGGGGCTAAAACCGGGCTGGCGGAATGGAACATTATCAACAGCATTTCCGGTGCCTTTGGTGCCTTTCGCACCCGGTTTGTCCGCCAGATTGGCGGATGGGATACGCACTCGGGTGAAGATCTGGATATGACGCTGCGTATTAAACAATATATGGCCAGACATCCCGGTTTAAGAATCCCCTTTGCAACGCATGCCATGGGATACACCGATGTTCCGGTTACGTTTAAATCTTTGTTCATGCAAAGAATAAGGTGGGATGGGGACCTCTATTTTCTTTATCTGCGAAAACATAAACAGGGATTGTCCCCCCGGTTGCTGGGCTGGAAAAATTATATCTCCACGGTGCTCTATGGCGTAGTCCAGAATATCCTGCTGCCTTATCTGGTTGTTTTATACACCGTGTGGGTTTTCATTAATTATCCGGCACCGGTGGTCGTTGCCGGATTTGCCATTCAGTATTTGTGTTATCTGTTTTTAACCGTGCTGCATTTTCTGGTGTTTCTGCTTGCCGTTTCCGAGCGGCCCGACAAGGATATTCATTATCTGAAATGGCTGCCTTTTTATCCGCTGTATGGCTTTGTCATGCGGATAATCAATGCCGTTGCCGTGTTCAATGAACAGATCCGGCGTAGTCATGAGGAAAGCAATATGGCGCCGTGGTGGGTATTAAAAAGAGGAAAGCGTTTCTGATATGAAAATCAAATTTCATCTCGACAAACAAAGAAATCCCGCACAGCACGGCGGTGTGAATATCAATTATGGCGCAGGAAAACGGGTTGCATTTCGTTTCCGCTGGTATCTGATTCTGTTTTTAATTATCAGCCCGGTGCTGATTTTCGTCTGGTATATCACGAAAGATAAAGTGGTTGTGGCATCGCCGGGTATTTTGACAACGGAGCCATTACATATTCAGGCCAGCCAGGATGCCGTTATTTCTGCCGTCAATATCAGACAGGGACAGTCGGCGAAACAGGGTCATGTGCTGATTAGTCTGGATAAACCGGTTTTACAGGCAGAAATAAAGCAACTGGAAAATAACATTTCGTCATTGGAAAAAACATTAACCGATGACTGGGTAAAACAGGAAACACTACTGAAACAGAAAATTGATATTGCCGATGCGGATCTGAAGGAAAAAAGCGCGTTGTATCAGAAATACATGAATTTCAATCAGGACGGATTGTTGCAGTTAGAACAATGGGCCAATGTCAGTCAGCTGAAAATGAATGCCGAATTGTTGCTGCTGGAAAGCAACCGCAATCTGTACGCGCTGAACCAGGATAAAATCAGCGGCAGCGCGGCGCAGTATCTGAACGAACTCAAACTACGTTTACAACTGCTGAAAGCCAGACAAGCGGAGCTGCAGGTTGTGGCCCCGATGGATGGGGAAGTCAAAGATGTGCTGGTACAGCCGGGGATGACGGTGCGTAGCGGCGACGCGTTAATGTTGTATGCCATTCGTTCACAACCGGTGGTGGTAGCTTATCTGACGCCTTCTGACGTGCAATTCTCCGCTATCGGACAACAGGCAACCGTGTCATTACCGGATGGTGAAACCATCGCCGCCACGGTGAGTGAACCGACTAAAATCACCGAGAAGGTGCCGGCGCAACTGGCCGGCCCGTTCGAGAATAACAAGGCCGCACTGAAAGTGGTGTTAACACTGGAGCACATGCCGGCACAAGTGATTGAGGGCCTGTCGGTATCGGTGCGTTTTCATTACACCCGGAATAATGTCTGGTCGCATATCAGCACGATATTCTGACGAAATGGCAGGGTCATTTCATGTTTCATAACAATGCACGGAGGCAATAATAATGCGGATAACAAAGAAATACGGATGGCTAGGGCTGCTTGCCGGGTTGTGTTGTTCGGCGGGTAACGTAGTGGCGAAAACCCTCTCGTTTGCCGGTGAGCAATGGGAAGTGAAAAGCGGGGTGGCAGGGCCGGGACCGAATAACTGGAGTGAGGATAACGCCTGGGTGGATGAACTCGGACAATTGCATTTAAAGATAAGTTATCTGAACGGGGCCTGGTATGCCGCGGAAGTTTATCAACTGACCAATAAAGGCTTTGGTAATTATGAATGGCATGTCAGTGGTCAGTTAGATCAATTAAATGAAAATGTCGTTCTCGGTTTATTTCATTACCAAGGCCCGGATGGACAGAATGAAATCGACATTGAAATGGCCAGATGGGGAGATGCAGCGGCACCACTCGGGAATTTTACGGTCTATCCGGCCGTATCCACGCTACCTCTGAGCACTCAGCGGTTTGCCGTTGCGCCAACCGGAACGGATACGGTGCAGCGTTATAGCTGGAATAGTACTACGGTATGTTTTCAGATGTTCAATGACAATGGCAGTGACGAACCGCCACTCAGCGACAAAATCGCTAGCTGGCAATTCGCGCCCAAAAACTACCGGAAAGCGATCCCGCAGGTGACGATGCCACTTCATATCAATCTGTGGTTACGGCAGGGGCTGGCACCAACCGATGGTCAGGAAGTGGAAGTGATCATTAAGAACTTTAGTTTTACACCAAGCCAGAATATACCTACTGACACGGCATCATGGTGCCAGTAGGTTATCTGTTTTAAATCAGTGCCTTCAGTGCTGCGTCGTAGTCGGGTTCGTTGGTGATTTCACCCACCAGTTCGGCATGCAGCACGGTATCTGCTTCATCCAGTACCACCACGGCGCGGGCAGTCAGACCTGCCAATACGCCATCGGCCACTTCTACGCCGTAATTCTGTTTGAACTCGCTGCCGCGCAGGGTGGACAAGGTGACCACGTTGTCCAGACCTTCCGCGCCACAGAAACGTGCCTGTGCAAATGGCAGATCGGCGGAAATACACAATACAACGGTGTTATCCAGACCGGCGGCGACTTCATTAAAGCGGCGCACAGATGCGGCACACACAGAAGTGTCCACACTTGGGAAAATGTTCAGTACTTTGCGTTTACCGGCGAAAGAAGCCAGGGTGACATCAGCCAGTTCTTTGCTCACCAGAGAAAAAGGTTTGGCGATAGAGCCAGCTTGCGGAAAGTCGCTGGTTACAGTTACCGGATTACCGGCCAGAGTTACAGTTGCCATGTCATTGTCTCCTTGCAGATGAATCATTAATTGTGCGCAATATAATTGCTGGCAACTCAATGTAACCGATTTAACATGTGTTTAACAAGCGTATTCGGATTTCCCGCCCACACCACCATCACCTTATCTTGCTGATACTGACGGCTGAAGGCGTAATAGCCGCTGGCTGGCAGCGTGGTCTGCTGACCGTTGCCTACCGCCGGATGACGGGCGCGGAACTGGCTGAGTTTCTGCCAATGAGCGAGGAGGGCTGCCTTGTCACCTTTCAGTTCTGACCAGTTCATATCCGAGCGGGTGCCCTGGAGCGGATCTGAGCCGGTGGCGCCAAAAGGACGGCCACTTTCATCACCGTAGTAAATCTGTACGGCACCGGGCGCCAGCAGTAACAGACTGCCGGCCAGCTTCTGTCTGGCGGTGTCGTTTTTCGCATCGTCATGGAAGAACAGGCGGGTGTCATGTGACGAGAGATAACTCAGCACATTCATGTCCCGGAGCTTTGCTGCCATCTGCTGATAGGTGCTATCAATGCTGGCATAACAACCGAGCGCCTGTTTCGCCTGATCCTGAAAATCGAAGTTGATCATGCTGTCGAAGCCGTGCTGGTAATAATCGCTTTTCATGACGCCATGCCCCCAGGCTTCACCGGTCATCCAGAACGGCGCATTATCCAGCGCTTCCTGCGAATGGGCTTTTTTCCAGTCGGCCAAGGCTTCAGCAGCCTGTTTTTTCAGCTGATCCCAGGCCGGTTTTTCGACGTGTTTGGCGGTATCAACACGGAAACCATCGATGCCATAGTCGCGTACCCACTGACTCAGCCAGTGCGTGATGTAATCGCGCGGGGTAAATCCGGCGATTTCCCGGGCGCGGGTGTCTTTTTTATACCGGTAGAAGTTCGGTAATCCGCTGGCCTGGGTGGACTCGGTTTTGATATCTGGCAGGAAGGCGAGTGTCATGGTGATATCGTCATAGCCGGGGGCATCGTAATCACCGATACCACTGCGGATCCATTTTTTACCCCACCACTTTTCCCAGGCAGCACCATCACTGAAATTGACGAAATTGTTGAAGCTGTGCCAGTTTTCGCCTTTGCCGGGTTTCCAGTCAGTCCAGTGTTTCCCGAGTATTTTTTGTTGTTCCGCTTGATTCAGGTGTAAGGCGCCGAACTGGAATTCCTGCATGTCGGCCAGTGTCGCATAGCCGACATGGTTCATCACCACATCAAACAGGATACGGATACCGCGCTTGTGTGCCTCGCTGACCAGCGTTTTCAGCTCCTGCTCTGTGCCCATGTTGGCGTCGAGTCTGGTCCAGTCAGCTGCGTAGTAACCGTGATAGGCATAATGCGGGAAATCACCGGCAGTGCCACCGCCAATCCAGCCGTGGATCTGCTCCAGCGGGGAGCTGATCCAGAGCGCATTGACGCCGAGCTGTTGCAGGTAGTCCAGTTTACCAGTGAGTCCGGCCAGATCGCCGCCGTGGAAGGTGGCAATTTCCTGCTGACCGTCCTTTTGCCGGCCATAGCTATGATCATTGGCCGGATTGCCATTGGCGAAGCGATCGGTCAGCACAAAATAGACGGTGGCGTTATGCCAGCTGAAAGGGGCTTTGGTGGTGGTCGCTACCGATTCCAGTAACAGCAGTCCACCACTTTCCTTAGTGGGTTGCAAAGTCACTTTACCCTGTCGGACAACAGCCGTCTGGCCGCTGTAATAATCCCGGAGGGTTTCGCCATCCCTGAATGTTTTACTGACATCAATACTCAGCGGCTTGCCATCCGAGCGCGGGCAGGTCTGCGTCAGGGGTGTCGGGTTACTGACAACCGGGGCTTTGACGCTGAGCATGACCGTCGGCGTACCACTGCGGGTGTCGATTTTTATCTGATAGTCGCCGTCGCGATATAAACGCCAATCGGTGGCAGGTTGTGCGCCACAGGGTTGCAGCGACAGCATCTGGTTCAGTTTCGGGGCGGTGGTGGGTTGCCAGCACTGATTGTCCGTTTTAAAACGCAGCGGATAAGCCCCTTTTTTCAGTGTCGCGACGCTGGTGAAGATCCCGGCGGGATTTTCTGTAAAGGCTGGGACGCCGGCGAGCTGCCACTGCGCCGATGCGGCAGGCGGTAACAGTAAGAACAACGGCAAGGCGAGACGTTTCATGTTCCATCCTTGAATAATAAGCAGATTGGGTGTCGTACTAGTCTGCCTCTGATGGCGAATTCAGCCTCATCCTTATGATTTCGGCGCAGGGGAGGAGTTACAGGGAGGAGAAAAAGACAATGTTGAGCTGGATCGCGTTATGGCATTCAGCCTGGCCCATAAGTTTGAACCACTTCACAAAGCTGACATTCCCTTGTCTATTTCCATACAAAAAGTCCGAGTTTGTATCGATCGTTTCTGCGACACAAATCACGATTTTAAAGATAATCCTTTATTTTCAATACCTTGCGATATTTATCCGGATTGGTACGTACCGTGCACATAGTAATACGTCAACGTCATTCAGAGGAGAAACGACATGGCCTTACGTCAATGTGCAATCTACGGTAAAGGTGGTATCGGTAAATCTACCACTACTCAGAACCTGGTATCTGCCTTAGCAGAAATGGGCAAAAAAGTGATGATCATCGGTTGTGACCCGAAAGCGGATTCTACCCGTTTGATCCTGCACGCAAAAGCGCAGAACACCATCATGGAAATGGCGGCGGAAGTAGGCTCAGTCGAAGATTTGGAACTGGAAGATGTACTGCAGATCGGTTACGGCGGAGTGCGTTGTGCTGAGTCTGGTGGTCCAGAGCCAGGAGTAGGCTGTGCTGGTCGTGGTGTTATCACTGCTATCAACTTCCTGGAAGAAGAAGGCGCGTACGAAGAAGATCTGGACTTCGTATTCTACGACGTACTGGGTGACGTAGTTTGCGGTGGTTTCGCTATGCCAATCCGCGAAAACAAAGCGCAGGAAATCTACATCGTTTGCTCCGGTGAAATGATGGCAATGTACGCGGCGAACAACATCTCCAAAGGGATCGTGAAATACGCGAAATCCGGTTCTGTACGTCTGGGTGGTCTGATCTGTAACTCCCGTAAAACTGACCGTGAAGATGAACTGATCATCGCCCTGGCAGAAAAACTGGGTACCCAGATGATTCACTTCGTACCACGCGACAACATCGTTCAACGCGCTGAAATCCGTCGTATGACCGTTATTGAATACGATCCGAAATGCCAACAGGCTGATGAATACCGCGCGCTGGCTCGTAAAGTAGTTGATAACAAACTGCTGGTGGTACCGACTCCGGTCACCATGGATGAGCTGGAAGCACTGCTGATGGAATTCGGCATCATGGACGTTGAAGACGAGTCCATCATCGGTAAGACCGCTGCAGAAGAAGCAGCCACCGTTTAAGTCTTACCCGGCGGCTGGCAGGGATGCTGCCAGCCCGGATTGTCCGCCCATTCAAGGAATTACTGCTATGACTAACAGAACTCGCGAAGAGAATCTGGCGTTAATTCAGGAAGTGCTCGAAGCCTATCCGGAAAAAGCGCGTAAGGATCGTAAAAAACATCTGACTGTTAACGACCCGTCGCTGGAAAAAGCCAGCAAATGTATTACTTCTAACCGTAAGTCTCTGCCGGGCGTTATGACCATCCGTGGTTGTGCTTACGCCGGTTCCAAAGGGGTAGTGTTCGGCCCAATCAAAGACATGATCCATCTGTCGCATGGTCCTGTCGGTTGTGGTCAGTACTCTCGTGCTGGTCGTCGTAACTACTACACTGGTCTGACTGGTGTAAACAGCTTCGGCACCATGAACTTCACCTCTGACTTCCAGGAAAAAGACATCGTATTCGGTGGCGATAAAAAGCTGGCGAAAATTCTCGAAGAAATGGAAACGCTGTTCCCGCTGTCTAAAGGCATCACCGTACAGTCAGAATGTCCGGTTGGTCTGATCGGTGACGATATCGAATCCGTGGCCAAACAGGCGAAAGCGAAAACCGGTAAAACCGTCGTGCCTGTACGCTGTGAAGGTTTCCGCGGTGTGTCTCAGTCTCTTGGTCACCATATTGCGAACGACGTAGTTCGTGACTGGATCCTTGGTAACCGTGATGAAACCGAATTCGAAGGTACACCTTACGACGTCGCGATCATCGGTGACTATAACATCGGTGGTGACGCCTGGTCTTCCCGTATTCTGCTGGAAGAGATCGGTCTGCGCGTAGTAGCTCAGTGGTCTGGTGACGGTACCCTGGCGGAAATGGAAAACACACCGAAGGTAAAACTGAACCTGGTGCACTGCTACCGTTCCATGAACTACATCTCGCGTCATATGGAAGAGAAGTACGACATCCCGTGGATGGAATACAACTTCTTCGGCCCGACCAAAATTGCCGAATCACTGCGTAAAATCGCGGCCCAGTTTGACGAAACCATCCAGAAAAAAGCGGAAGAAGTGATCGCCAAATACGAAGCGCAGACTGCAGCTGTTATCGCGAAATACAAACCGCGTCTGGAAGGCAAGAAAGTCATGCTGTACGTCGGTGGTCTGCGTCCACGTCACGTGATTGGTGCTTATGAAGATCTGGGTATGGAAATTGTTGGTGCCGGTTATGAATTCGCGCACAACGATGACTACGACCGTACGCTGAAAGAGTTGCCAGAAGCCACGCTGCTGTTTGACGACGTGACTGGTTATGAATTCGAAGAATTCGTGAAGGCGGTGAAACCTGACCTGATCGGTTCCGGTATCAAAGAAAAATTCATTTTCCAGAAAATGGGTATTCCGTTCCGTCAGATGCACTCCTGGGATTATTCAGGCCCTTACCACGGTTATGACGGTTTCGCGATCTTCGCCCGTGACATGGATATGACACTGAACAACCCGTGCTGGTCGAAACAGACTGCGCCATGGAAGAAAAGCGCGTAATGGCCCCGGTAGTTGATTCCATTACCCCGTTAGTTCACAGATGAGTGGCGCGGGAAGGAGAATGTTATGAGTCAGAATGTAGAGAACATCAAATCCTGTTATCCGCTGTTCGAACAGGACGAATATCAAAACCTGTTTGCAGGTAAACGTGCCAACTTCGAAGAAGCGCACGATGCGGAAAAAGTACGTGAAGTGTTCGAGTGGACCACCACCGAAGAATACAAAGATCTGAACTTCAAACGTGAAGCGCTGACCATTGATCCGGCGAAAGCCTGTCAGCCACTGGGTGCGGTGCTGTGCTCCCTGGGTTTTGAGAAAACCCTGCCGTATGTGCATGGTTCACAGGGTTGTGTGGCTTACTTCCGTACTTACTTCAACCGTCATTTCCGTGAGCCTGTGGCTTGTGTGTCTGACTCCATGACCGAAGATGCAGCCGTATTCGGCGGTCACGCCAACATGAACGATGGTCTGCAGAACGCGCTGGCGCTCTACAAACCGGAAATGATTGCGGTATCGACCACCTGTATGGCGGAAGTTATCGGTGACGACCTGCAGGCATTCACCAACAACGCGAAAAAAGACGGCTTTATTCCGCAAGATTTCCCGGTGCCGTATGCCCATACTCCTAGTTTCGTCGGTAGCCACATCACCGGTTGGGACAACATGTTCGAAGGCTTTGCCAATACCTTCACTGCCGGCGGCGACTACACCGTAGGCAGCAACGGTAAACTGAACATCGTGACCGGTTTTGAAACCTATCTGGGTAACTACCGCGTGATCAAGCGCATGCTGACCGAAATGGGTGTGCCATTCTCCATGCTGTCTGATCCGTCAGAAGTGCTGGACACTCCATCGGATGGTCAGTACCGCATGTATGCCGGTGGTACCACTCAGGCCGAAATGAAAGATGCGCCAAACGCCATTGATACGCTGATGCTGCAACCATGGCACCTGGTGAAAACCAAGAAAGTGGTGAAAGAATCCTGGGGCCAGCCTGGCACCGAGCTGAACATCCCGATGGGTCTGGAATGGACTGACGACTTCCTGATGAAAGTCTCGGCACTGACTGGCAAAGCGATCCCGGCGTCACTGGAGCTGGAACGCGGTCGTCTGGTCGACATGATCACCGACTCTCACACCTGGCTGCACGGCAAGAAATTCGGTGTCTACGGTGACCCTGATTTCGTCGAAGGTCTGGTTAAATTCCTGCTCGAACTGGGCTGTGAACCAACCGTGATCCTATGCAACAACGGCAGCAAAAAATGGAAAAAAGCCATTGAGAAAATGCTGGCGGATTCACCTTACGGCCAGGGCAGCGAAGTCTATGTCGGTAACGATTTGTGGCACTTCCGTTCACTGATGTTCACCAACAAACCGGACTTCATGATTGGTAACTCCTACGGCAAGTTCATTCAGCGCGACACCCTGGCGAAGGGCAAAGCGTTTGAAGTCCCACTGATCCGTCTGGGCTTCCCGATTTTCGACCGTCATCACCTGCATCGCATGACCACCCTCGGTTACGAAGGCGCCATGTACATGCTGACCACACTGGTGAACGCTGTGATGGAAAAACTGGACAGCGAAACCATGGAACTGGGCAAAACAGATTACAACTTCGATCTGGTTCGTTAATCGTCGTTGTTATCGGGAGCGGGCCGGAAGCCTGCTCCACCCGAAGCCCGGAGCCGTTCTTGCAACGTTCCGGGCTTATTTATCTCAATCATATCGATCATAAGAAATTCAAGTGGTTGCAAAGGAAGGAATTGTCATATGCCTAACATCATGTTCCGTCAGCACGACGATGGTTTGTACTGCTACATCGCCAAGCGCGATCTGGAAGCAAAAGTTGCACAGCTTGAATTTGAAGCCGATGACAACTGGGGCGGCCGCGTTGAACTGGATAACGGTGAAGCCTATTTCCTGGCGCCGCAGGGAAAACCCTCACTGCCGGTCACGCTGCGTCTGAAACGCGCCGGCGAAGACGATTAATTCTGATCACAGGAGGCGGTGATGAAAGCACTGTTGGAAAGTCAGGTTTACTGGCGTCTTATCGCGTTGGCACAGGCCGTACCGGAAGTGGAGCAAGGGATCCTGTTTGACTGGATCAGCGGCGCGCTGAATGGCCCGCTGAGCACGGCGCAACTGGAAAAACTCACGGTCGAGACCCTGCAGTCTCAGGCGCCGGCCGAATTGGCCGGATTCAGCAACGCACGCTGGCAGGTACTGCTGGAATGTCTGCAGGGTGAACTGCCGGTACATCTGGATCCGAAACCAGCCGTGGCGGAAGCGGATGCCCTGCGGGTCGCGTTTTCCTCGAATGATGGTCTGCATGTGAATGGTCACTTCGGCAATTGCCATCTGTTCTTTATCTATCAGGTCACCGGCAACGGCTCACAGCTGATCGACATCCGACATTTTGTGGCGGATGAATCGCTGGAAGATAACGAAACCCGCGCCCGCCTGCTGCACAGCTGTCATCTGCTGTTCTGTGAAGCGATTGGCGGCCCGGCGGCGGCGCGCATCATTCGTCATGGTATTCATCCGGTCAAAATCAAGAAAGACAACCGAATCAGTACCCAACTGGATGCCTTGCAGGAGCTGATGCAGGGGCAACTGCCGCCCTGGCTGGCGAAAGCGCTGGGACGCAAGGACGATCTGGGCAAGCGTTTTAACGATGAGTTATCCGAGCTGGAGTGAATGCTCAGGCGTCACGAACCACCGCGATATCAAAAGCTATTACCCTTGCGGATTTGGCTGGGGGGTGAAATCCGCAGGGGTGATAGCGTCCTGTCGTGTTTGTTGTGAAAGCGACAATAACAAAATCATTTAAATCAATAAGTTAAACATGGACTGCTCCTTGCACCACTCAAAAATGAGAGCCCGCGCACATTTCAGGAGGGAGCGATGAAAGGCAACGAAATAGCGGCATTGATGGATGAGCCCGCCTGTGGCCATAACAGTAAAGCCAAATCCGGCTGCAGTGCGCCGAAACCGGGGGCAACCGCCGGTGGCTGTGCGTTTGATGGTGCGCAAATCACGCTGTTACCGATCGCCGATGTGGCGCATCTGGTGCATGGTCCGATTGGTTGTACCGGCAGTTCATGGGATAACCGGGGAGCCCGCAGTTCCGGTCCGGCGCTGTACCGGTTGGGGTTTACCACCGATTTAAATGAACAGGACGTGATCATGGGGCGCGGTGAACGCCGCCTCTATCACTCGGTGAAACATATTGTCGATCGTTACCAGCCCGCGGCGGTGTTTGTCTACAACACCTGCGTGCCGGCGATGGAAGGTGACGACATTATTGCCATCTGCAAAGCCGCGGAAAGCAAGGTCGGGGTGCCGGTGATCCCAGTGGACGCCGCCGGCTTTTACGGCAGCAAGAATCTGGGTAACCGCATCGCCGGTGAGGTTATGGTGGATCGGGTGGTCGGTACGGCAGAGCCTGCTCCATGGCCGGCTGACTGCGCCATTCCGGCTGAGCAGGGACACGACATTGCCCTGATTGGCGAATTCAACATTGCCGGCGAGTTCTGGAATGTGCAGCCGCTGTTTGATGAGCTGGGGGTACGCATTCTCTGCACGCTGGCCGGCGATGCCCGTTTCCATGAGGTGCAGACCATGCACCGGGCGGAACTGAACATGTTGGTCTGCTCCCGCGCGCTGATCAACGTGGCGCGCAAACTGGAAACCAAATACGGCACGCCGTGGTTTGAAGGCAGTTTTTACGGTGTCACCGATACCTCCAAATCCCTGCTGACCGTCGCCGAAATGCTGGGCGATCCTGATTTGATCGCCCGTACTAAAGCGCTGATTGCCTGTAAAGAGGCCGAGACCGAAGCACAGTTGGCGCCGTTCCGTGCCCGTCTCAAAGGCAAGCGGGTGCTGCTGTATACCGGTGGCGTGAAGTCGTGGTCGGTGGTCGCTGCCCTGCAGGATCTGGGCATGGAAGTAGTGGCCAGCGGCACCCGTAAATCGACCGAAGAAGACAAAGCCCGTATCCGTGAACTGATGGGGGATAACGCGCTGATGCTGGAAGACGGCAACGCCCGCAATCTGCTGGATGTCGCGTACCAGTACCGGGCTGATCTGATGATCGCCGGTGGCCGCAACATGTTCACCGCGTACAAGGCACGGCTGCCATTCCTCGATATCAATCAGGAACGTGAACATGCCTATGCCGGTTATGACGGCATGGTCGAGCTGGCACGTCAGATCTGCCGCTCACTGGAAAGTCCGATCTGGACGCAGGTCAAACAACGCGCGCCGTGGCAATAACGCAGGAGACCCCCCTATGGCTCAAGTCATCAAAACACATAAACCACTGGCGACCCAACCGATCAAAAGTGGACAACCGCTGGGTGCGATTCTGGCCAGTCTGGGTATCGAACGCTGTATTCCGTTGATCCACGGCGCGCAGGGTTGCAGTGCCTTCGCCAAGATTTTCTTTATTCAGCATTTCAACGAACCGATCCCGCTGCAATCGACGGCGATGGATCCGATCACCACGGTGATGGGATCTGACGACAACATCATTCAGGCGCTGGCGCATCTGTGCGAGAAAAGTAATCCGCGGCTGGTAGTGTTGATGAGCTCCGGCTTATCGGAAGCGCAGGGCTCGGACATGAACCGTGCGCTGAAAGAGTTCCGCAAGCAATATCCGAAATATGAACGCAACGAGATCGTCACGGTAAACACGCCCGATTTCTATGGCTCGCTGGAGAATGGCTACAGCGCGCTGGTGGAAAATCTGATCTCGCAACTGGTGCCGGAGCAGAAGCTGCGCAGCATCCGCAAGAAACGCATCAATTTATTGCTCAGTCACATGCTGACACCGGGCGATATTGAGCTGATCCGTCAGTATGTCGAGGCATTCGGCTTACAGCCGATCCTGGTGCCGGATCTTTCCCGCTCGATGGATGGTCATCTGGTGAAGCAGGATTATCTTTCCGTCAGCCAGGGCGGGGCAGATGTCAATCTGCTGCGCCAGCTGGGGCAAAGCAGCCTGACGCTGGTGGTGGGGGCGTCGATGCAACGCGCCGGACAACTGCTCAACTCCCGCAGTGGCGTGGAGAGCGTCTATTTCCCGCATCTGATGACCCTGGCCGAGGTGGATCGTTTTATTCATACCCTGCAGCAGGTCGCTGATCGTCAGGTCCCGGAATGGATTGAGCGTCAGCGCGGGCAGGTGACCGACACCATGATCGATACCCATACCTGGGTCAATGACACCCGGTTTGCGATCGGGGCGGAAGCCGATCTGCTGGTGGCGTGGATGGCGTTTGCCGACGCGGTGGGCATGACGCCGGTATCGGTAGTGGCACCGGTGAACCAGCCCTGTCTGGCTGGTTTGTCCGTCGATAAGGTACTGATTGGGGATCTGGAAGATCTGCAGCAACAGGTGGAAGAAAAAGGCTGTGATCTGCTGCTGGCCAACTCGCATGGCGCGGTGATGGCCGACGAGCTGAAACTGCCACTGATGCGCATTGGTTTCCCGATTTTCGATCGTTTTGGTGAGTTTCGTCGTGTCCGTCAGGGTTATGCCGGTATCCGCGATAATCTGTTTGAAATCGCCAACTATCAGCAACAGGCCTGCCATGGGCGTCCGGTGTATCACTCACCGCTGAAACAAGCTTTTGCTCAGGATGCATTCCGTACAGAGGAGGTATTGGCATGAGTCATCTGCAAAGACATTTGCGCGTCAGTGAAGCCCATGTGCCACATCTTAAAGTCGCTTTTGCCAGTTCGGATATGAAAACAGTGAATCAGCATTTCGGCTCCTGCGAGAGTCTGCTGGTTTATGGGGTGGAACCGGATGGTTATGAATTGCTGCAGGCCGCTGAATTCCAGGTCATTGAAGGGCATGTTCCGGCCAAAGTATCGACCCGGATCGAAGTGATAGATGGCTGTTTTGCCGTGTACTGCAACGCGGTCGGCGAAGCGGTATTCCGGCAGTTAATGGCTCATGGTATCCGTGCCATCCGGGTCGAACCCGGTGTCACCATCGGCAGCCTTATCCAGGCGTTGCAGGAGCAATGGCCACAACGGGTCCCGCATAAACCGCAGAAGACAGTCTCTGCAGACTGTCTGGCGGATGCGCTGGAAGACGCGGGCTGGGACGAATAACTATCAATATCAATACAAAAACCTAGCTCAGAGGAGAGGAAATATGAGTGGATTCATTACCGGTCTTACTCGTGGCGGCGCGGCATGGACACCGGAGTTTGTGACGGCGGTTGATGCCCATACCTGTATCGGTTGTGGCCGTTGCTACAAAGTCTGTTCCCGCGATGTGTTTAATCTGGTTGATCGTGCTGATGTGCTGGATGACGATCTGGATGATGAGGAAGACGATGCCATGATGGTGATGACAGTCGCGAATGCGGACGACTGTATCGGCTGCGGCGCCTGTTCCCGTGTCTGCCCGAAAAACTGTCATTCACACGCTGCCATGCCGGCGTAATTAAAAGAGTCCTTTGCAATCTTGGGTGGCAACACCCGACTGCGTTTTCGCCCGGAGTGATCCGGGCTTTTTTATCTTGTCTATGCTGGCGTATGCAGCCACTGCAGGATGCCGTGACCTGCGGCAACACCACTGGAAAAACAGCCGGTCAGCAGATAACCGCCGGTCGGTGCTTCCCAGTCCAGCATTTCACCGGCACAGAACACACCCGGTAGATCTTTCAGCATCAGCTGTGCATTCAGCTCAGAAAAACAGACGCCACCGGCCGTGCTGATGGCTTCATCCATGGGCGTGGTACGCAAGACCCGCAGCGGAAACTGTTTGATAGCCTGTGCCAGCAGACGGTCATTGGTGAAGGTTTCTTTGGTGAGACACTCACGCAGCAGACTGGCTTTGACCCCATCAATGCCGACCTTGCTTTTCAGCTGTGTGGAGAGGGATTTTGAGCCACGGGAACGCAGTTCCTGCTCGATGCGCTCCGCGGTTTTATGCGGCAGCAGATCCAGCGTCAGCGTGCTTTTGCCATTCTGTGCCAGCTGATCGCGCAATTCGGCGGCAAACACGTAGATCAGACTGCCTTCAATACCACGTTCGGTGATGACAAACTCGCCCTGTCGCTCGGTCCGGTTACCGTCACGGTCGGTCAGGCTGGCAACCACGGTTTTCATCGGCGTACCGGCAAAACGACTGCGAAAATCGGCCGACCAGTCGCACTCAAACCCACAATTCGCCGCTTTCAGCGGGGCCACCGCGATGCCTTTTTGCTGCAGCAACGGTACCCAGGCACCATCCGAACCGAGTCGCGACCAGCTGCCGCCGCCTAACGCCAGCAGGACGGCATCCGCCTGTACGCTGATGTCACCTTCCGGGGCAGAGAAAACCAGGCGTTGCTGCTCATCCCAACCGGTCCAGCGATGACGCACATGAAACTTCACACCCGCTTCGCGTAAACGTTGTAACCACGTCCGCAGCAGGGGCGCGGCACGCATATCGGTCGGAAACACCCGGCCGGAACTGCCGACAAAGGTTTCAAAACCGAGCTCATGTGCCCATTGGCGTAATTCACTGGCGCCGAAAGCCTGCAGCAGGGGCCGCATTTCCTGCTGGCGCTGCCGGTAACGGTTCACAAACGGCTCAAACGCTTCGGAATGGGTCAGGTTCATGCCGCCTTTGCCGGCCTGCAGAAACTTGCGCCCCACGGAAGGCATGGCATCAAACAGATCAACCCGGATGTTGTGCTGACTGAGTATTTCTGCCGCGATGAGCCCTGCTGGACCACCCCCGATGATCGCGACCTGTTTTGTTGCTGCTGTTGCCACCCTGTTCTCCGTTGATCAGTCCCGCCGGACAAGAAAGCGGATTGTACCATCCAGGAGGCAATGTCGTCTGTTATGTCCGGATCAGACATCCTGTCTTAACTGCGACAAAAGCCGACAAAGCCTGCTGCGTTGTCAGACAAAACAGCTTCTTTCTCTCATCATCCATTTGAAAAATAAAGATTTTATATGTGGCACTTCACTTGCAGCTTTGTGATCACGGTCACAGGGAGAAATGCCATGATTCAAATCGAAGAGAATGCACTGACGCAGTTACAACGTCTGCAACAACAACTGGCGCAGGAATGTATCGGTTTGCGTCTGATTGCCAAAGGTGATCCCTGCTCGGGGATCAAGGTCGATATGGGCTGGACTGCCACGCAACAGCCTGACGACGTCTTGTATCGTCAGAGCGGTCTGGTGTTTCTGGCGGATCGCCGTCAGTGGCCGCTATTAAAAGATTGTCAGATCTCACTGGCAGAACGACAGGGGCAACCCGGCTTCAACATTCAGCCGCAGCCTGCCGATTGTCACTGTAGTCACGGTAGTTGCAGTCCGGCGCAATCAACGAACTGCCCTTCAACCGCCAGTGTAAATTAAAAAATACGTGCAAAGGAGACGAGTCATGTGGAACTATTCAGAAAAGGTTAAGGATCACTTCTTTAATCCGCGCAATGCCAAAGTCATTGCCGATGCCAACGCCGTCGGTGATGTGGGCTCTATCAGCTGCGGTGATGCGTTACGTCTGATGTTGCAGGTCAACGCAGAGAGCGAAATTATCGAAGATGCCGGTTTCCAGACCTTCGGCTGCGGCAGCGCTATTGCGTCCTCTTCTGCCCTGACCGAGATGGTGATCGGTAAATCACTGGATGATGCGCTGAAGATCAGCAACCAGGACATCGCCGATTATCTGGATGGTTTGCCACCGGAAAAAATGCACTGTTCGGTGATGGGGCAGGAAGCCCTGCAAGCCGCCATTGCCAATTTCCGTGGTGAAGAATGGCATGACGACCATGAAGAAGGCGCGCTGATCTGTAAATGCTTTGCCGTGGATGAAGTCAAAATCATCAAAGCAGTCAAAGAGAACGGTCTGACCTCCATTGCCGATGTGATCAACTACACCAAAGCGGGCGGCGGTTGCGGCGCCTGTCATGAAAAGATTGAACAGGCATTGCAGAAAGTGCTGGCCAGTCAGCCTTGTAACGAAGCGCGTATTGCCACCACCAGCATGGAGCGTAGCAAGGTCGCACCGCATGTCGATCTGGCGAAGAAAGATGAAAACTGGCGTACCGTGGCTGCGGTACTGGAAGATATGCGTCCGCGTCTGCAGGCCGATGGCGGTGATGTCACCCTGATCAGTGTGACGGAAAGCAAAGTGGAAGTGGCGCTGTCAGGCAGCTGTTTAGGCTGCATGATGACCGACATGACGATTGCCTGGATCCAGCAGACCCTGATGGAAAAAATGGGCCGCTACATTCAGGTGGTCAGTATCACTCAGGCTGAAACCGCGCTGGTTTAAGGAGACGGAACATGAAAGCGATCTATCTGGATAACAACGCGACTACCCGTCTCGACCCTATGGTGCTGGAAGCGATGATGCCGTTTATGACGGAGAATTATGGCAACCCGTCCTCGATTCATGGCTTCGGTGAACCGGTGCGCAAGGGCATTGAACGTGCCCGTGAACAGGTAGCTGCCTTACTGGGCGCCGCACACGACAGCGAAATCATTTTTACCTCCTGTGCGACCGAAGCCAACAGCACCGCGATTCTGTCAGCCGTGGAAGCGCTGCCAGAGCGCAAAGAGATCATCACCTCCGTGGTGGAACATCCGGCGATTCTGGAAGTGTGCGAACATCTGGAACGGCGTGGTTACACCATTCATCGTCTGCCGGTCGACGGGCAGGGGCGTCTGGATCTGGCGCATTACCAGTCACTGCTCAGCGACAATGTCGCGCTGGTGACGGTGATGTGGGCGAATAATGAAACCGGCACCGTCTTCCCGGTACAAACCATGGCCACCATGGCGAAAGAGAAGGGCATTCTGTTTCATACCGACGGGGTGCAGGCGGTCGGCAAATTCCCGATCCATCTGGCCAGCAGCGACATCGATCTGTTGTCATTTTCCGGTCACAAACTGCATGCCCCGAAAGGCGTGGGCGCGCTGTATGTCAAACGTGGCACCCGTTTCCGTCCGCTGTTGCGCGGTGGTCATCAGGAGCGCGGTCGTCGTGCCGGTACCGAAAATGCGGCCGGGATTGTCGGCCTCGGTATGGCGTGTGAACTGGCGGAAGTACATATGCCGATGATGTCGCATCTGGCAGAACTGCGCGATGAACTGCAGGCCGGATTGCTGGAAAAAGTACCGTGCTCTATCGTCACCGGTGATGTTGATAGCCGCACGCCGAATACACTGAATATCGCGTTTGAATATATCGAAGGGGAAGCGATCCTGCTGATGCTGAATCAGCTGGGCATTGCCGCCTCCAGCGGTAGCGCCTGTACCTCCGGTTCACTGGAACCTTCGCATGTGATGCGGGCAATGAATATTCCGTATACCGCGGCACATGGTAGTGTCCGCTTCTCACTGTCGCGTTATACCCGCCAGAAAGAGATCGACTATGTGCTGGAAAAACTGCCACCGGTGATCGAGCGTCTGCGTTCATTGTCGCCATACTGGGTACAGAACAAACCAGATCTGGAGAAGATGGGTGAATTTGCCCCGGCTTATGCCTGAGCCGTTGTCTCTGTAATAAAAAGCCTGCAGCCGTACCGCAGGCTTTTTTATGCGCCAGGACTACTGACGCAGGAACAGCTTCACCTCACGCAGCGAATCACCGAGCTGATGCAGCGCGGAGAAATCCGAGGTGATTTTGCCAAACGCGATACCGGGTGACGCCATTTTCGGACGCGCATCCGTACTCACCGGCGTCGGGCCGAAGAAGATACAAAAACCGTTACCATCGGGCCATAAGGCCACTTCACCTTCCTCAAACAGCTCGGTTTTTTTGCCATGCGCCGGGATCGGCACTGGCAGGGTACCGTAATATTCACCACCCCATTTGCTCATCGAGATCGACAGCGGCAAGGCCGAAACCAGCTTTTCCGTCGAAGGATTGTCATACAGGGCAACCTCAAATTCCGCATTTTTTATCTGAATCACCAGTCGTTGCTGTTCCATGTTTCCCACCTTTTTACCCATTTCCGTCTGCTTATCTTAAAAACAGCCGGCATGCGTGTTATCGGCGGAATGACTAAAGATAATTGTGGGATTGTCTGAATGTGTGTGGGGAAGCATCAGTAAAATCTGGTGAAAAAATAATTTGGTACGGCAGGGCAGGCAATGGCACCAGCACGCATTCCTGACTATGTTTATTCGGTTATCAGCCTTGTTGAAGGGGGAGTGATGAAGAACAATCCTGTCTGTTGGTTTGAAATCTATGTTCAGGATCTTGAACGCGCCAGAATGTTTTACGAGTCTGTCTTTCAGATTCAGCTGGAGGCATTAACGGCACCGGATTCACCGAGTGAGATGTTAAGTTTTCCGGCGGAGATGGATCGCTGGGGGGCTGGCGGTGCGCTGACAAAAATGGAAGGTGTGCCATCCGGTTGTGGCGGTACCATGGTCTATTTCAGCTGTGAAGATTGTGGCGTGGAGGAAAGCCGGGTGGTCGCACTGGGCGGACAGATCCACCGCAATAAAATGTCGATTGGCGAGTATGGTTTTATCTCGCTGATCGTGGATACCGAAGGCAACATGATCGGGCTTCACTCCGTGAAATAAGCCGGATGTCTCCTGGCAGCGTTGACCATAAGCCACTGTCGTTGGGTTTGAGCGGCAGTGGCTTAATTAGATGGTTCGGTTTCGTCTGTTACCTGTCCGATGAGCTCTTGTCCATGTAATGCAATGGCTTTCAGTTGCTCTGCGGTCGGACGGAATTTTGCAACGAATTGCCGGTTTGCCTGCTGTTTTTCTAACAGATCAACCATGGCTTCGAACAGGCTGGCACTGAGCATATACCCTGCTGGTTTATTGTTTGATAAAACGGCGATGGGTTCATCAGTAAAATACTGCGCCGGATTTTTGCGCAGCTCAGTCATACTGACGGTATGTTCTGCTAAAATTCTGTGCATTTTCAGGCTCACTTTTTTATACAAAATTACTATAAGAATAGTATTCGATAAATTTGCTGATTAGTCAAAAATTGAACAGCCTTGTATCAGACATCCGCCAGTGGCATCACCTTCAAATTGGCATGGATTATCGGTTGTGCGATAGTGGTTTAGCGACACGTTGATGTGGTGCAAGATATTTCAAGCTTCATTTGTCGCTCTTCATTTGATTGCTTGAGTAATCTAAGTAATAGTTAGATCAAACGGTGTATCACACCCCACAAAAAAGAATAATTTTGTTTAATAAAAATATAATGTTTATCATATAGTTATATAGGTTGATTCATTGAAGTGTGTTGTCATTGACATGTATTTGTCATCGGCGCATCAGGCCAAAGGAGGCTGCCTATGGATAGCGATGAACGTAAGTTATTCATCCTTGACACCAACGTGCTGCTACACGAACCCCTCTCCGTCTACTCCTTTCAGGAACACGATATTGTCATCCCGATGACAGTACTCGAAGAGCTCGACAACATTAAAGATCGTCAGAAAGATGTCAGCCGCGAAGCGCGGGTGGCGATTCGTACGCTGGAAGATCTGTTCCGTGATGCTACCCCCGAGCAGATCAGCAGCGGCATTTGTTTAAAAGAAAAAACCGGCAGTTCCGGGTGCAGCGGGCTGATTTCCATTGTCGCCGATCATCATTTACCCGGAGGGGAAGAGGTCTTCACCAACAAGGAGGCTGACAACCGCATCATCAATCTGGCGCTTTATCTGCAGAATGTCCGTAAAGATCGCCTCGTCGTGCTGGTGACCAAAGATATCAATATGCGGCTGAAGGCCAAAGGGGCCGGGCTGGCGAAGGTGGAGGATTACCGCACCGACCAGCTGATCGATGATATCCGCTTGCTGGCGAAAGGTTTTCAGAAAATAGAAGGCGCGTTCTGGGACAAAGTCGGGCAGTGCGAAACCGAATCGCATGGCCGGGATGTGTTCCATCGTCTTGATGAGAAGGTGTTACAGGGTACCCACATCAACCAGTATCTGATTGATGAGGCGGAAACCTTTGCCGGCCGGGTGCATAAGCGGGAAGAAGGGGCGCTGCTGATCAAGGACATTGGCTATGAGCGGCTGATGAACCGGCATGCCTGGGGCGTGCATCCGAAGAACATTTATCAGGGGATGGCGCTGGACGCCCTGCTGGACCCGACGCTGGATCTGGTGATCCTGACCGGCCCGGCCGGTTGCGGCAAGACCTTGCTGGCCATGGCTGCCGCGCTGGAACTGGTCATCGAGCGGGGAATTTACGAGCGCATCATTGTCACCCGCAATACCCCGGAAATCGCGGAAAGTATCGGCTTCCTGCCGGGTACCGAGGAAGAGAAAATGCTGCCCTGGCTGGCGGCGATAACCGATACGCTGGAAGTACTGCACAAGCATGATGAAAGCCGGGAAAGTTCGCTGCAATACATCATGGAGCAGGCCAATATTCAGTTTAAATCGGTCAACTTCATGCGTGGCCGCAGTTTCCAGAATACCCTCGTCCTGCTGGATGAATGCCAGAACCTGACCGCCTCCCAGCTGAAAACCATCATCACCCGCTGCGGGGAGGGCACCAAGATTGTCTGTTCCGGTAACCTGGCACAGATTGATTCCAACTATCTGACACCGGTCACGTCCGGTCTGACCTACATCGTGGAACGTTTCAAGGATTTTGAAGGCAGCGCCAATATCTTCCTGAATGGCGTCGTGCGCAGCCGCCTGGCTTCGTTTGCCGAAGAGAATCTGTAAACGCTGGCCTCTCAGCCCCCGGTCTTGTCCGGGGGCATTTTTAGCCGAGTGACGACATCCCCAGATAGGCAGCAAATTCGGCTGTCGGTGGCTGCTGCAATGTGCTCACCGGCGCCGTGAATTTCAGCTGGCCATCATCAATAAAGCCGAGCCAGTCGGCCTGATCCTTCGCTTCCTGTGGCTGATGTGATACCAGCAGCACGCCAATGTGCTGTTCGGTCGCCAGTTGCCGGACTTCCTGCATCATCTCCTGACGCAGCGCCGGATCCAGCGCCGAAAAAGGTTCATCCAGCAGCAGATAGGGTTTGCGGCGTACCAGACAACGGGCCAGGGCGACGCGCTGCTGCTGTCCGCCGGACAGTGAACCGGGGCGGCGCGTGAGCAGATCGGCGATCTGTAACCGTTCCGCCGCCAGCTGCAGCGTCTGCTGTTCCTGCAAGGACAGTTTCAGATCCGGACGCAGACCAAGCGCGATATTCTGGTAGACGGTCAGGTGTTCAAACAGATTATTTTGCTGAAACAGCATGGTAAACGGACGCTGTGCCGGCGGCAGGTGCGCAATGTTCTGGCCATCTGCGGACAGTACACCGCTGCTGGCTGGCAGAAAACCGGCCAGTAACTCCAACAGCGTCGATTTGCCGCTGCCGGAACGTCCCAGTAACAGGCCGATTTCGCCGGGTTGCAACTGCAGAGAGAACTCGAACGTGCGCCCCTGACGACGGGTCTGCAACTTTTCAACCAATAACATGCTTACTCCAGTAAAGACGGGGGTTCCCGGTGTTCATTCCGGCTGGCCAGCCACTCGGTCAGCCAGAGCAGGGTGAGACAGAGTACCAGTAACACCAGCGCGGTCGCCGAGGCCGCATCCATCTGATAATGCCCCAGTTGCTGATACAGCAGCCAGGGCAGGGTTTGTAATTCATCGCTACCAAACATTGCGATTGCGGCCAGATCGCCCAGCGAGAAGATCATGCCCAGCGCCAGCGCGCGGCCAGCCGGACGGCAGAGCAGCGGCCACTCCAGCCAGCGCAGACGGGACACCCCTTGCAGCCCCAGACTGTCAGCCAGCCGGTCATAACGGAGCAGCAGATCCTGCATCGGCTGCTGCAGTGCACGCAAGGTATAGGGCAGGGCCGCCAGCGCGTTCAGCAGCATGACCAGCCAGAATCCGTGCGCAAACAGGTTCATTTCTCCCTGCAGCAGGATAAACAGGCCGGTACTGAGCACCGAGGTCGGGATCAGCAGGATCAGTGAACCGGTGCCGGCAAGCAATCCGCCCAGACGCGGAGCATGGCAGCGAATGCTCAGGTGCCGGCTGCTCAGCAGCAATCCGGTGCTTAGCAGGAGGGATAAAAGCCCGGCGCTGACGGCGATCCGCAACGACTGCAGCGTGGTCTGTAGCAGCAGGGACTGTTGCCAGACCAGACTGAACAGGGCCTGCAGGCCATACCAGACAATGGCCGCCAGTGGCGGCAGAAACAGGGACAGTCCGGCGATTAAAGCGAGCAGATCGGGGAGCCAGTGACGTGGTTGATAATGCGGACAGCTTTGCCCGGTCGCGGATGCCAGTGAGGCGGCAGCCGGCTTCAGCCAGCCATAGCCGGCAACCACCAGGCCGCCCAGCAGTAATTGCCAGCAGGCGAGTTGTCCGGCCGAAGCCAGATCAAAATCAAAACGCAGCGCCTGATAGATGGCCACTTCCAGCGTGGTGGCCTGCGGGCCGCCACCCAACGCCATCACGATGGTGAAGCTGGTAAAACAGAGCATGAAGATCAGGCTTGCCAACCCCGGCAGCAACCGGCGCATCGCCGACCATTCCAGTAAGCGGAAACGCTGCCACTCCGGTAAACCCAGCTGGGCGGCTTGTCGCCAGTAATCGTGCGGGATCTGTTCCAGTGACTGCACCAGCCAGCGGGTGGCGAGCGGCATGTTAAAAAACACATGCGCCAGCAGAATGCCGGATAAGCCAAACAGATAATCCGGCAGAGGAAGACCGGCGGCTTGCGCGAGAGCGGTCAGCCATCCCTGCGCACCGTGTACGGCCACCAGGCCGAACAGCGCAATGATGACCGGCAGCACCTGTGACAGCCCGAACAGATGCAGCAACAGCGTTTTGCCGGGAAACTGACGATGGAACAGCGCCCGCGCCAGCGGAACGGCCAGCAACAGACTGAACAGGGTGGACAGGGCCGCCTGTTTGAGACTGAACCAGGCCACATGCGTCAGATAGCTGTCCTGCCAGAGCAGAATAGTCGCGGTACCGGGCTGGCTTAATAAGGCCGCCAGCGGACCAAGCGTGGCCGATAAAATCAGGGCGGCCACCAGACCGCCCGGCCACCACCAGAAACGACGTGGCATCAGCGGCTGACGGCCTGCAGCCACTCTTTCACCCAGGCTTTACGCTGAGCGGCGATCTGTGCGGGATCCGGCTGCAGCGTCTGTGCCGGGGTCTCATTCTGGTTAAACCCATCCGGCAGTTTCACGTTGGTGACCGGATACATCCAGTTGCCTTCCGGGATCTGATTCTGAAAATGCTCATGTAAGATGAACTGCATAAAGCGCTGCGCCAGCTCAGGCTGCGGCGCAGTTTTCAGTTGCGCGGCTACTTCCACCTGCCGCAGATGACCTTCACTGAACAGGGCGGCACGGTATTGCTGCTTGTCCTCGGCCAGACGGTGATAAGCGGGTGAAGTGGTATACGACAGCACCAGATCCGCCTGTCCTTTCAGGAACATGCCATAGGCTTCGCTCCAGCCTTTGGTGACGGTGACGGTTTTCCTGGCCAGCTGTTCCCAGGCCGCCGGTGCGGTGTCGCCATACACCTGTTTGACCCACATCAGCAAACCTTGTCCCGGTGTGCTGGTCCGCGGATCTTCATAAATGATTTTCAGATCATCCCGTGCCACCAGTTCTTTCAGGCTTTGCGGCGGCTGTTTCAGTTTGCTGCTGTCGTACACAAACGCGAAATAGCCATAATCGAACGGCAGGAACGTCGTATCCTGCCAGCCACCCGGCAAGGTCAGGCTGTTCAGGTCGGTGTTATGCGGAACAAACAGGTTGCTGTTGCGTGCATCCGCCAACATGGTTTCGTCCATGCCCAGCGCCACGTCGGCCTTGCTGTGTGCCCCTTCCAGTTTCAGCCGGTTCAGGATGGCCACCCCATCTTCCAGCGCAACCCATTTCAGGGTGCAGTTGCATTCCGCTTCAAAGGCGAGCTTGATTTTGGCGCCGGGGCCCCACTCACCGGCAAACGAATCATAGGTATAGACGGTTAAGACCGGCTTCTGTTCTGCCGCCTGAGAAAATGCGGATGCGCTCAGTAACGCGGCCGCCAGAAAACATGACCATAAAGGACGCATGCGGTACTCCATAAAATGTGGTTAAGGTTCATTGTCACGCCGGGCGGCACCCGGCAGCAGATCGTACTGATACTGCTGATTCAGGATTGCCAGCCGGCTTTTTTCCCCGGTGACACCGGGCGGGATCTCTGCCGGTCCGGCTACTTCCAGCGGCAGGAAAAGGGTGTCACCGATTTGCAGCGTTTGTTCATTCCCGGTCGGTGGTGGTAATGCGACCGCCAGAAACGCGTGTTCCGGAATGTACACGATGGCCTGCGTCAGCTCGGGATAAAGCGCCTTCAGCAAGGCCATCATCAGCACGCTTTTGCTGTCACAATCGCCCCGGTTCTGGGTCAGCACCTGTTCCGGCATCAGAAAGGCCACACCGCGTAGTCCATCGGCCGACTGCAGCGGGTCATAGGGGATGGACTGAACAAAATTCAGCAGACCGGCCACGACCAGCGCCCGTTCATCCTGCTGGTAACGCTGTTTCAGCGTTGGCGGAGCGGAGGCAATGATAACGCGTTGCAGGGTCCGAGCGAGCTCCCGTAGACCGGTGCTGCTGTCTGCGGCAATGCGGGTGTGATCCGGGCGGATCAGATGACTGCTGTCATCGCCGTGCCGTTTGTAATAATGCTGTGCCAGCCAGGCGTTAAACAATATCTCCTGCTGCTGCGGCAGCCAGGTTTTTATCTGCTCGATTTGCCGCTCATCGAAGCTTTGATAATCAACGATATCACCATCAGCGGTTCTGCGAAGATTAAAGGTAACACCGGGATACCGTTGCCGGGCATTTCGGATTAATTGTGACAGCACAAATTCCTGCGCCCGTCCGGCGTGCCATGTCGTCCAGACCGGCAGTATCTGGCTGTCCGGCAGCCTCAGCGTGAAGGCCTGCGTCGCGGCATCCTCGTATTGCCACACGTAATGCAACTGCCGGGTTTCACGGGAAAATGCCTGTTGCTGCGCGCTGGCAGCACCGTGCAGTACTGCCAGCGTGAAACCAAGCAGCAGGCTCAGGCGAACTGCCATTGTCCGTTTTCCTGCCATAACAGTTTCTTCTCGTGGAACGGATGCAGGGTGCTGCGGTGACCGACACTGACCATAATGGTCTGCGGCAGTTCGTCGCGCAGTAAACGGTAAAGCTGGGCTTCACTCTGTTCATCCAGTGCCGATGTGGCTTCATCCAGGAACAGCACATCCGGTTTCACCAGCAGAATACGGGCGAACGCGACGCGTTGTTGCTCACCGAGGCTCAGCATCTGTCCCCACAATTCCACATCATCCAGCCGCTGTGCCAGTTTTTCCAGCCCGACCATCTGCAGCGCTTTAATCGCTTCGGTATTACTGACTTCCGGCAACGGATAGCTCAGCGCCTGACGCAGACTGCCCAGTGGCAGATAAGGTTTTTGCGACAGGAACAGGGTCTGGCTGCCAGCCGGATAAGTCACCTTGCCGCTGGCAAACGGCCATAAGCCGGCCAGCGTGCGCAGCAGGGTCGATTTGCCGCAACCGGATGGCCCCTGGATCAGCAACGAGTCGCCTTGTTTCAGTTGCCAGTTGGCGTCATTCATCAGGGCAAAACCGTCCGGATGTTCAATGCTGACCTGCTGCAGTCGCAGGGCTTCACCGGCTCGCTCCGGTTCCAGCCGTGGCAGTTGTTCTGCATGCTGTAAACCCTGTTCAAAGGTGGCAAGACGATCCACCACGGATTTCCAGCGGGCCAGATCGGTATAGCTGTCAACCAGCACCGACATCGATCCCTGAACAATGCCGAAGGCAGACAGGGTCTGCATCAGATCGCCCAGCGTGATCTGTTTGGCGAAATAGAGCGGGGCGCCCAGTACCACCGGGAAGATCACGGCGGTCTGGTTAAAACCGAGGGTAAAGAAACCCAGTATCTTCTGTCGCTTCATCAGCGCATAGAAGTTGTCGACTACCTGCAGGAAGCGGCCACGCAGATAACCGCCTTCCTCCTGCGCGCCCTGATACAGCGCGATGGATTCCGCGTTTTCCCGCATCCGCACCAGCGAGAAACGAAAATCCGCTTCATAGCGTTGCTGGTTAAAGTTAAGCCGCACAAGCGGACGACCAATCCAGAAGGTCAGCACCGTACCGAAAATGGCATATGCCAGTGCCGCCCAGACCATATAGCCCTGCGCCAGCTGAAAGGTGGTGTTACCGATGGTCAGCTCGGAGGGTTTGGAGAGGGTCCATAACACACCGAGAAAGGTGAACAGGGTGGCGAGTTCACGCAGATAACCAATGGAAAGTGACAGTGTCGATCCGACAAACTCGTTGATGTCTTCCGCAATACGCTGATCGGGGTTATCGGTTTGCCGGTCGGTCAGTTGCAACCGGTAAAAGTTGTTATCCGCCAGCCAGTGGACGATGCGGTTCTGCGTCAGCCAGCGGCGCCAGACAATCTGCAGCATCTGGTTGAAGTAAGTCCGGTGGACTCCGACCAGCACCCAGATGGCTGCCAGCCAGCAGAACGTCAGCAGCAGACTTTTGAATTCGGGGAAGTCATAACCCTGAATGGAGTTATAGAACTGGTTATGCCAGCTGTTCAGCACTTTCTGCAGATAGACTGAACCGGCTGTCAGTGCCAGCACTACAACCAGCAGCATCAGACCTTTCGTTTTTCCTTCTTTGGAAGCCCAGAATGGCTTTAGCAGCATCCAGAAGTTGCGCCACAGGTGCTTAACCGGTGGGGTTGGTGTCATGATTTCACTCCCGTTACGACATCATGTTGTGGCTCATGTTGCCAGAGTGAGCAGGGAAATCAATCAGATGTCATGGTTCCGGATGCCATGGCGATAATCCCCGGATTGCTCCGGGGGTATTGTTTAGAAACGCATGGCGGCTGTCAGGCGGAAGTCGCGGCCTGCTTCCGGCACACCGGCCCACATGTTGTAGCGGGCGGTGTAGCCGTAGCTGGCCTGATCCAGATACTGTTTATCAAACAGGTTAATGACCGCGAATTTCAGGTCAAAATCGGTATTGGCGACGGGTGTCCAGCTGACATAGACGTCATGTACGGCATAACCCGGTTTTTCTTTTGAACCGGCCGGCACCTCGGTCAGGCGTTCTGTGGCCCGGCCAGTCCAGCCGATATCCACGCGTTGTTCGGTAAAGTGATAATCGAGCCCGGTTGTCCAGGTGCGGCCGGTCGAGGTACCCAGTGACATGTTACTGTCACTCAGCGGCTCGCCATTCAGGGTCGGACGGCTTAACGTCACTCCGACCCGGCTATCCAGTTGTCCCCAGCGATAGCCGGCATCGGCCGAATAGCCCCAGACCGCAACCGTGCCTGCATTGTCACGGGTGCCGGTCGAGTTAGGAATGAAATTTTCGATCCGCTGGGTGAAGCCCTGTACCTTGGCGTGCAGATTGCCGTGTTCGTATTCCGTACCAAATTCTGTG
Source organism: Tolumonas osonensis (assembly GCF_014202415.1). GTDB lineage: Bacteria > Pseudomonadota > Gammaproteobacteria > Enterobacterales > Aeromonadaceae > Tolumonas > Tolumonas osonensis. Next base: position 94,964 of record NZ_JACHGR010000001.1, on the reverse strand, counting down.
GTATGGGCGCGTTCCGGATCAATATCGCTGTCATTGGTGGTGCGGGACATGACATAGGCTTCTTTCGTGCCAACGCCCCGCAAGGCACGGGAGTGACGGGCAAACAGATTCACCTCATCGGTGACAAACCAGGTCAGACCCACATTCGGACTGAGGCCTTCACTGCTGAAGTTCTGGCCGATGTTGTCGTTGTAGTCATAGCGATCAAAGCGGGCTCCGGCAGACAACAGCCAGTCAGGCGCAAAATGGTAATCGCTCTGCAGATAGAGCCCCAACACGGTCAGATCTTCATCGCCGGCCGTGCCGCTACCGGTCTGGTAAGCGCGGTCATGATGGTAGTCGGTACCGATGGTGATATCGGCTTTGTCCAGGTTCATGGTGTTGCGCAGATCGCTGCCCCACGTCTCGACACCGGCACCACTCTGGGAACCATCATTGGTAATGTCCAGGCTGGCATCGGTGTGATAAATCGTGGTTTTGGTATTAAACAGCGGATTACCGGACTGGTATTTATGGTTGAACGTGGTGGTCGCCCGGGCGTTTTTCTGCTCGGTTTCCGGATTCCAGTCGGAGGCGATCATGTGCGCGCGCAGGTTGCGGTTACCTTCATCCACCCGGTTTTCATGGCTCAGGCTGGCGTAGTGTTTTTCATTGAGATCACCGCTCAGCTTGGTGAAAAAATCTTCCTGTTTGATGTCGGTGTTTTTGACGGTATCGCCATTGCCGTCTTTGTAACTGTCAGTATCCAACTGCGAGGCACTGACCAGAATGCCGCTCTGCTCACCGATCCGGCCGAACGCCGTACCGGTGTTTTTAAATCCTTGGCCGTTGCTGTGATAGGTACTTTTTACTATCGCGCCGGCTTTTTCATCTTTACGGAGGATGTCAGTCGCATCTTTGGTTTCAAAGTTGACGGAACCTGCCAGTGCGCCCGGGCCAGCTGTTGCCGCGCCAGTGCCGGCATCCGCTTCAACGGCTTTGATGATATCGGGATCAATCCCTACGCGCCCCTGATGGTGGAACAGATAGCCGGTCTGTTGTGCGCCATCGATAGAAACATTCATCAGGGTATCTTCCAGACCACGGGCATACAGTTTCTGCGCTGCAGGCAGCGAACCGCCACCGACATTAAAATCGGTCTGGTCTTTGAAGACTTCCTGCAATGAGGCCGCCTGTTTTTGTTCCAGCTGCTTGGCGGTTACCGCTTTTTCTTTATCTGCTGTGACTTCAACCTGACCCAGTTCATTTACGGTTTCTCCAGCCAGTACAGTTTGGCCAAAGAGCGCTAAAGATAATGAGGAAGCGAGGAGAGTACGGGTCAGGATCTGTTTTGATTGCTGCTGCATGATGAGTCTCTTCCGATTGAGAGTTTGTTTAGTATTGATAATTATTCTCAATAAATATAAAGAGAATGCTTCTTCTTCTCAAGTGGGAATTGAGAAGATATGCAAGACGATGTCAGCAGGAGAATTGTTGCAGCGAAAAAAGAGAGGAAAAAAGACAGGAAAAAGAAAGAGAAAAGAAAAGGGAAGCACAATGGCTTCCCTTCAGGCATCACTAGTTATGCAATGATCAATTACAACCAGGCAGGCTGTTTTGCTTCATACGCATCAATCGCATCCGCGTGCTGCAGTGTCAGGCCGATGTTGTCCAGACCGTTCATGATGCAGTAACGACGGAAGTCATCGATTTCAAACTTGAAGCAGTAATCCGCGGCGCGTACTTCTTTCGCTTCCAGATCCACAGTAATGGTCTGGCCTTCGTTCGCTTCCACCAGCTTGAACAGCGCATCCACTTCGTCATCTTTCAGACGCACGACCAGCAGGCCGTTGTTCAGCGAGTTGCCGTAGAAAATGTCGGCAAAACTCGGTGCGATCACAGCTTTCAGGCCGTAGTCTGCCAGTGCCCACGGTGCGTGTTCACGGCTGGAACCGTTACCGAAGTTTTCACGCGCCAGCAGGATGGATGCACCCTTGTAGCGCGGGAAGTTCAGTACGAATTCCGGATTTGGCTGAGTGCCGGCATCATCCAGGAAACGCCAGTCGTGAAACAGATTCTGACCAAAACCCAGTTTGGAAACGCGTTGTAAAAACTGCTTCGGAATGATCTGGTCGGTGTCCACGTTGGCGCTGTCTAATGGCACGGCCAGACCAGTGTGTTGTTTAAACTCTTGCATGGCAGTGCTCCTTACAGTTCACGAACGTCAACGAAATGACCGGCAATCGCCGCAGCGGCAGCCATTGCAGGGCTGACCAGGTGGGTACGACCACCACGGCCCTGACGGCCTTCGAAGTTACGGTTGCTGGTCGCTGCACAACGTTCGCCCGGTTCCAGACGGTCGTTGTTCATCGCCAGACACATGGAACAACCCGGCAGACGCCATTCAAAACCGGCTTCGGTCAGGATCTTGTCCAGACCTTCCGCTTCCGCCTGCGCTTTCACTTGTTGTGAACCAGGCACTACCAGCGCCTGAACACCCGGCGCTACTTTACGGCCTTTCGCTACCGCAGCCGCAGCCCGGATATCTTCGATACGGCCGTTGGTGCAAGAACCGATAAAGGCTTTATCGATCTTCACATCAGACAGTTTCTGACCAGCAGTCAGATCCATGTACTCCAGCGCTTTCTGTGCAGAACTGCGGGCAACTGGATCTGCGAAATCTTCCGGTGCCGGGATCGGAGTATTGATGCTGATCACCTGGCCCGGGTTGGTACCCCAAGTCACTTGTGGTTCGATCGCTGCGCCATCCAATACCAGTTCAGCATCGAATTGGGCACCGACGTCGGTTTTCAGGGTGGACCAGTATTCAACCGCTGCATCCCAGTCGGCGCCTTTCGGTGCAAACGGACGACCTTGCAGGTAATCGAAGGTGGTCTGATCCGGCGCAACCATACCGGCTTTGGCACCCAGTTCGATCGCCATGTTACAGACGGTCATACGCTCTTCCATGGTCAGTGCCTGAATGGCAGTACCACAGAATTCGACGACATAACCGGTACCACCCGCAGTGCCGGTTTTACCGATGATCGCCAGCACGATATCTTTCGCCGTCACACCCGGACCCACTTTGCCGGTGACTTCGATTTTCATCGTTTTCGCCCGGTTCTGTTTCAGCGTCTGGGTGGCCAGCACGTGTTCCACTTCGGAAGTACCGATACCGAACGCCAGTGCGCCAAACGCGCCGTGGGTTGCGGTGTGGGAGTCACCACAAACGATGGTGGTGCCCGGCAGGGTCAGGCCGATTTCCGGACCCATCACGTGCACGATACCCTGCCATTTGTGGTTCAGACCATACAACGGCACACCGAAATCTTCGGCGTTTTTCATCAGCGTCTGCATCTGCACACGCGCCATCTCGCCGGAAGCGTTGATGTCGTTGGTGGTAGTGGAGACGTTGTGATCCATGGTGGCCCAGGTTCGGTCGGTGCGACGTACCTGACGACCTTTTTCACGCAGACCATCAAAGGCCTGCGGGCTGGTCACTTCATGCACCAGGTGACGATCAATATAGATGATCGGGGTTTCGCCTGCGGCTTCATACACCACATGCGCTTCAAATACTTTCTGATACAGCGTCTTAGCCATGCTTAGATCTCCCGGATGCGTGCGGCAATCTGTGAACCCATATCGCTGGTGCTTTGCACCGGATGCTTGCCTTCGCCCTGCGCCAGATCACCGGTGAAGTAACCGTCAGCCAAAGTTTCCGCAATCGCGCGTTCAATCGCAAGGGCTGCGTTTTCTTCTTTGAAGCTATAACGCAGCATCAGGGCGGCAGACAGGATCTGTGCTACCGGGTTGGCAATGCCTTTACCGGCGATGTCCGGGGCAGAACCACCCGCTGGCTCGTACAGACCGAAACCATCAGCATTCAGGCTGGCAGAAGGCAGCATGCCCATAGAACCAGTGATCATCGCGCATTCGTCAGACAGGATGTCGCCGAACAGGTTAGAACACAGCAGGATGTCGAACTGGGATGGATCTTTCACCAGCTGCATGGTCGCGTTGTCGATATACATGTGGTTCAGTTCCACATCCGGATAATCTTTCGCGACTTCAGTCACCACCTGACGCCACAGGATGGAGCTCTGCAGGACGTTGGCTTTGTCGATAGAAGTGACTTTATGGCGACGGACGCGGGCAGATTCGAACGCGATCTTGGCGATACGCTCGATTTCGTAGCGGTGATAAACTTCGGTATCAAACGCTTTTTCCATATCGCCGGCGCCTTCACGGCCTTTTGGCTGACCGAAGTAGATACCGCCAGTCAGTTCGCGTACACAGACGATGTCAAAACCGCGATCAGAGATATCCGCACGCAGTGGTGACAACGCGTTCAGACCTTTGTGGATCTGAGCTGGGCGCAGGTTACAGAACAGTTTGAAGTGACCGCGTAATGGCAGCAGGGCACCGCGTTCCGGTTGTTCGTTAGGTGGCAGGTGTTCCCATTTCGGACCACCAACAGAACCGAACAGGACGGCATCCGCCGCTTCACAGGCTTCCAGTGTGCTTTTTGGCAGCGGGCAGCCGTGATTGTCGATAGCGATACCACCGACATCATGCTGACTGAATTTGAATTCGATGCCAAAAACGGACTGAACCTTGTCCAGAACCTTGATCGCTTCGGCCATTACTTCCGGACCGATGCCATCACCGGGCAACACCGCGATTTGGTAACTTGCCATTACAGAGTCTCCATGACTGTTTTTTGTGCGAAACGTTCTTTATGCTCTGCGACCTGCAAAGCACGATAAATATTATTGATCACATGTACTAAAGCCTGAGCAGACGATTCAACGATATCGGTGGCCAGACCCATGCCGTGGAATTTACGGCCCTTGAATTCTGCCACGATATCCACCTGACCCAGCGCATCTTTACCGATGCCTTTGCTCTTCAGATCATACTTGCTGATATTGATTTCATAGCCGGTGATACGGTTGATGCACTGATACACCGCATCCACCGGACCATTACCGGTCGCTGCTTCGGTCACTTCTTCATCACCGACCTGCATCCGCACACTGGCCGTGGCCATCACGCTGCCACCGGACTGTACGCTCAGATAGTTCAGTTTGAAGTGCTCAGGCTCTTCCTGGATCTGAGAGAAGAACAACAAGGCTTCCAAATCATAATCGAAGACCTGGCCTTTTTTATCAGCCAATTGCAGGAAGCTGGTGTAAATCTGATCCAAATCATAAGAGCCTTCCGGATAACCCAACAGAGCTAAACGGTGCTTGATGACATGACGGCCGGAACGGGATGTCAGGTTCAGCGTGTTCTGATTCAAACCTACGCTTTCCGGGGTGATAATTTCATAGGTGTTTTTCGCTTTCAGTACGCCATCCTGATGGATACCGGAACTGTGCGAGAAAGCATTGGCACCGACAATCGCCTTGTTCGGCTGCACCGGCATGTTGCACAACTGGCTGACCAGCTGGCTGGTGCGGTGAATTTCCTGATGCTTGATGTTGGTGTGCACACCAATCAAATCCTGACGGGTTTTCAGGATCATCGCGACTTCTTCCAGTGAGGTATTACCCGCACGCTCACCGATACCGTTGATGGTACATTCGATCTGACGGGCACCCATCTGTACCGCACCAATCGAGTTGGCGACCGACAAGCCTAAGTCATCATGGCAGTGTACCGAGATGATCGCTTTATCAATGTTCGGTACGCGGTTGAACAGGTTGTGAATGATGCCGCTGAATTCAGTCGGAATGGTGTAACCGACAGTATCCGGAATATTGATGGTACGGGCGCCGGCGTTGATCGCGGCTTCCACCATACGGCACAGATTGTCGATCGGGGTACGGCCCGCATCTTCACAGGAGAACTCGACGTCATCGGTGAAACGGCGCGCGTACTTCACCGCGTTGACGCCCATTTCCAATACGTCTTCGAAGCTTTTCTTCAGCTTGTTTTCGACGTGAATGGTGGAGGTGGCCAGGAAGGTATGGATACGGAACTGATCCGCCACTTTCAGCGCTTCGGCAGCAGCATCAATATCTTTTTGCAGAGCGCGGGACAATGCACAGACGCGGCTGTTTTTGATCTGACGGGCAATGGTTTGTACCGATTCAAAATCGCCAGGGGAGGATACCGGAAAACCGACTTCCATCACATCGACACCCAGCCGTTCCAGTGCCAGTGCGATCTGCAATTTTTCACGTACTGTTAAGCTGGCTGGCAACGCCTGTTCGCCATCCCGCAATGTGGTATCGAATATGATGACGCGATCTGACATATCTTTATCCTCGGTAACTGGTTTCGTGCGCTAGCGGTATAAAAAAACCCGCGCTGTGTGCACGGGTTCTTATGTTCAGGCCTTAATTCCGGCTGCTACATTCCCGCGCGAAAGTCCGCGATAAGAAGAAGTAGGAGCAGAGAAATCAAGCGCATAAACGTGTCCTTTTGAACTGTTGGATTATGTGTACGCTTTTTATTGATGCTTGTCAAACGTTACGTGCATGACTTCTCGCGTTTTTGATGAAAAATCTCGTTTTTGCGTTAAAGATTGATATTTTATTGCGCAATTTTGCTCTTTAATCGCAACAACTAGGATGGCGCCTGGTGCTGTGGCCCGATCTGAAAATGAGCTGAATGGTACGATAAATTGATCGCTCAGCCGGGAACTGCGTACTGCTGATTATAGTCAACAATCAGCAATAAGAGCCCGCCGCATGGCATTTCTGCATTTTGATAACCGCTTTATCCGGGAACTACCGGGTGATCCATTGACACTGAACCAGCCTCGTCAGGTAACCGCAGCGTTGTGGTCTGCGGTGACACCGGCGCCGGTTCCGCATCCGCAACTGATCGCCAGTTCAGCGGAAGTTGCCGCTTTACTGGGTATTTCATTGGACGATTTGCAGAAACCAGAGTGGGTTGCCGCATTGTCCGGTAATCGGTTGCTGACCGGAATGTCACCTTTTGCTACTTGTTACGGTGGTCATCAGTTTGGCAACTGGGCCGGGCAACTCGGTGACGGGCGGGCGATCAGTCTCGGTGAACTGATCCATAACGATCAGCGCTGGGAACTGCAGCTCAAAGGCGCGGGTGTCACCCCGTATTCGCGTCGTGGTGATGGCAAAGCGGTGCTGCGTTCGTCAATTCGCGAGTTTCTGTGCAGCGAAGCGATGTTCCATCTCGGGGTGCCGACCACGCGGGCACTGAGTCTGGTGCTGACCGGCGAGCAGATCTGGCGGGATATGTTTTATGACGGTAATCCGCAGCAGGAACCGGGTGCGATTGTCTGCCGGGTGGCGCCTTCCTTTATCCGCTTTGGTCATTTCCAACTGCCGGCGATGCGAGGTGAGCTGGATTTACTGAACAAACTCATCGATTTCACCATTGATCGCGATTTTCCGCATCTGGCAGCCGAACCGGCGGAACAGCGCCGGGCGCTGTGGTTCAGTGAAATCTGCATAACTACGGCAAAGCTGATGGTGGAATGGACGCGGGTGGGTTTCGTGCATGGCGTGATGAATACCGACAATATGTCGGTGCTGGGCCTGACCATCGATTATGGCCCGTATGGCTGGGTAGATAATTTCGATCTGAACTGGACACCGAACACCACCGATGCCGAAGGGCTGCGTTACTGCTTTGGCCGGCAACCGGCGATTGCGCGATGGAATCTGCAGCGGCTGGCCGAGGCGCTGGGCACTGTGATGACCGATCATGCAATTCTGGCCGAGGGTCTGGCGCAGTTTGAACAGGTGTTTACACAGGGCATGAACACGATGCTGGCGGCCAAGCTGGGCTGGCAGCAATGGCAGGAGTCGGACGTTGCGCTGACCGAACGCCTGTTTACCCTGCTGGAACAGGCCGAAGTGGATATGACTCTGTTCTTCCGTCAGCTGGCTGAGCTTGATCTCAATGCGCCGGATCCGGCGTCACTGCGCAGTTCGTTTTACCGCGACGATCTGTACCATCAGCATCAGCCCGAATTTCAGCAATGGCTGAGTGATTACGCGCAGCGGGTCTTAAGTGAAGAGCGGTTGCCGGAAGATCGCGCAGCCCGGATGAATCAGGTTAATCCCGTTTATGTGTTGCGCAACTATCTGGCGCAGCAGGTGATTGATGCGGCAGAGCAGGGCGATTATCAGCCGATCTCCGAACTGCTGGATGTGCTGCGACAACCTTATACCGAACAAGCCGGTAAAGAAGCATATGCACAGAAACGACCGGACTGGGCCCGGCACAAACCCGGCTGCTCGATGCTGTCCTGCAGTTCATAGCTCGGTCGCGGGTAATCCGGAAGGACGGATGATCAGGCTTTGGTATCCCTGCAGAATACGGAATTGGATCTGATCTGCCTGTGTCCGCCCGAGCAGAAAATCGAAACTTTGCTGCAGGTCATCGACCAGCCATGGCAATGCAGTCAGCTCGGATGTTAACGGCTGAAAGAAATTATCCCAGTGAATGGGGATCAGGAGGCGGGGTTTCAGTTTACCCACGGTTTCGGTGTAGAAGGTTTGCTGAAAAGCCGCCGGCTGTTTACCCAGTGTCGCGGTACCGAGAAATAATACGTCGGCCCGGATGTGATCCAGTGCGCCCGGGATGAAGTTGGTATCGGGTTTGATATAAATTCGGATGTGGTCGTGCCGGATCAGAAAATCATAAGAACCGCCTTCCTTGTAATCGCGGTATCTGGCGGGTTGCCGGAGAGGGCTGGTGATCGGTTCACCGAGATCATCGTTGATATACGCAAGAGACGGCGTGTGCAACGAGGGTCGAATCGAGATATCAAACCTGCCGGCCCGAATAGTTTTCTGCGTGTCGTACTCCTGCAACTGAGCTTCGGCTAAACCGCCTCCCCGGGCGATATTCAGGGTGGATGCGGAGCCATGGATCTTCGCGCCGGTACGTTTGGCAATATAGGCAACATCAAGGGCATGGTCATAATGCGAATGACTGACCAGCATAGCGTCCAGCCGGGTTATTTTTAATTGCTGCAGCATGACTTCTGCGGCTTGTTCATCGGTTGCCAGTTTGGTGAACGCCACCCGCCACAGAGGCGGGCGGGAGATAAAACCGTCCAGCATGAAGCGGGTCTCGTCATCCTCGATTAAAAAGGATGTGGCACCTAAAAAGGTGATCTTTACTTCACCGGGCTGAGGCGCGGCGGGGTCATGAAGGTAATAGTGCTGATAGTGGCGGATGTCCCCTCCCGGTTGCAGCAAGCTGCGGAGCAGCGCAATTCCTGCCAGACAAACAACGGCCATGATCATCAGAATGCGGGTTCTCCGGCGAAATGACATCTCATGCCTCCGCTTTGGCATCATCGGGAGCCGATATCCGGCTTGCACCCAGCCCCAATAAAGCAAGACCGATCATCTGAATCAGATGAAACAACCCGTTATGATCAAAGATTATCGGCCCCACCGGGAACGACAGACTGCTGCCTTGTACGCCAGCCGCCAGCAGATTAATACCAATGGCGACAGACATGATGCCAGCTGCCATCCGTTTTCGGGTCACGGCAATGACACCGTAAATCCACAAGGCGCCGAGCATCATGATCGCTTCATAAACAGTGAAGATAAGAAAGTTGCCGCCAAACCACTCGGTCAGGCCGTAAAAAACAAGGCCGGTGGCAACGCAAAACGGCAACAGGTGGCGGGCGAACCCGTCTCCTGCCCGAGCGGCAATAGCGACCGTAAAAAACAGCGCCATCATGATGCCGAGGCTCAGATACAGCGGTTTCCAGAGCAGACTTTTGGTCTCTTCAGACAAATCCAGACCATGAGCGATCGCACCCAGCAGGGATGAAAAGGCCAGTAAGGCGAAAATCCGGCGCCAGAGCCGCTGCTGCCAGTGTCGATCCGGTAACAGAAAGAAGATACCGAGACTCTCGATGGCAAGCAGGAGATCGGTGACGCTGGTGGTCAGTTCTGTGGGTGACGACACGAACATCATAATGCTACGTCTCCCCTGCGGTTATGGTTTCAGGCCAGCACAGAGCGCGGTGAATCCCTGACGATAACGTTGCACCAGGTCATGGGCTTTTCGCTGTAACGCACTCCGGTCAATAGCCAGCGCGGCAAGGATCCCTTGTGTCATCGTTTCCGGCACCACCGTCGCAGGCAGACTTGCGAGCTCCCACGTCGCAGCGAAAGCCGCCTGTTTCGTCATACCGTCTCTTTGTACAGAATGGCACAAATTCACGCGGGGCCGGGCAAAACTCATCGCGATGATCCGGCCGTGCAGGCTACTGCCGCAATAGAGCCGGCTGTCGGCGATCAGCGCGCAGATATCCCAGATATTCAGCGATTCAAACAGAATGGCTGCCGGTGCCGACATGCGGGATGCGACGCGCTGATAACAGCTCAGATCATCGTGCCAGGGAGCGGCGCCGGCGCGAAAGAACACGACAGCATAACCCGTAGCGGTAACGACGTTATCCAGTTGCGCGGCGATGGTGGAAAGCGTTTTATCATCGCCGAAATCAGCACTGAACTGCATGGCGATATAGCCTTGAGGGCAGGCGTTTTTTATCTGAAGCATGTCAGCCGATTGGGCATGGTGCCGGATTTGCGGGGCGAAGAGTTCTGCCACCATCACCGCCGGATCGGGGATGAGCCGGGCGTCGATGCCGTTAGGTTGCAACTGTGATAAGGTCTGCTGATCCCTGACACTGACGACCTCAGCCTCCTTGAGTTTGCTGATCACTTCCGCCCGGAACTCAGCTGGGTAATCACTGAAATCCACACCGCCCACGGCGGTGTAAATCATGTGGTTCATCTGTGGGAATAACGTCCGCGGCGCACAGTAGGGGGCTAATCCGGCCAGCCCCAGTTGTTCCCGGGCCCAGCCTAACCTTTCCGCCGGTTTGTTATCAAACCGGGCAATCACGGACTGCACCTGCTCCGGCGGTAACAGCATGACCGCGGCCAGCCAGGCATCGCAGGTCAGAATCTCTCCGCCCACGTGCATCAGGTTCACCGGCGATTTCTTCCATTCAGACGCTAACCGGGCAATAGCCTGAACCTGATGACCGCCATATTGGCGCAAATCAACCGCAGTCAGGCCGGCAAACAGCACAGGGGTATCCTGCAGCAAGGTTGCTGCTATATGGGGAAACAGCAGATCACCAAAGTTATGGCGATCAAAGGCACCAAACAGGATGGTGGGATACATAGGAACGGGATAGGCGCTCATGTTGTCAGTATAGACAATCCAACGTTCAGTGAGCGTTTAAGGTGTGAGACCAGAGCGCTTTCATTATGGGATAAAGGCTCTGGGTCCGGATTATTTTTTGGCTGAATCCCAAGGCGAACTTTTCTTGGCGATGAGAGTTTGTTTGCTGGCTTTGCTCGCGGCGGTTTCTGAAATTCCTGGTCGGTATTTCAGTTGAATACCTTTGAGAAAATAGCGCAGCACCTGATCTTTACATTCCCGGTAGTTTTTATGGTCAGGCTTGCGGAAGAAAGCGCTGAGTTCATGTTTACTCATACGGAAATCAGCCAATGCCATCGCTTCTAAGATATCCTCATCGCGGAAATCGAGCGCAATTTTCAGTTTTCTGAAAATCTGATTGTTATTAATTGCTGTTTTTTCTGGTTTCGGCGCTTCACCATCTTTGGCGCCGCGACGATGAATGATCAACCCATTCAGAAAACAGTTGAAGCTCATATCATCACAACGGACATATCCTGGTTCTTCTTCATGTTTCAACCAGCCTTGCACATCAGAAGCGGTCACTTCCCAGTTTGCCAGTGCAAAAATCTGAATCATTTGTGTATCGTTGAAACTGAACACGTAGCGAAGGCGACGCAGAACATCATTATTAGTCACAGTAATTTCCGGTGGGAACAAGAAGATGGGAATCAGGCCGGACAACAGATATCCGGCCTGATGAAATTATACTTTTTTCACGAATTCAGATTTCAGGCCCATGGCACCGATGCCGTCGATTTTGCAATCGATATCGTGGTCGCCATCAACCAGACGGATGTTTTTCACTTTGGTGCCGATTTTGACCACCAGTGAAGAGCCTTTCACCTTCAGGTCTTTAATCACAGTCACGGTATCACCGTCTTTCAGTTCATTACCGACGGCATCGCGAATAACTTTCACTTCTTCAGCAGTTTCTTCAGCGTGTTGCGGCCATTCGTGCGCACATTCAGGGCAAACATACATGTTGCCATCTTCGTATGTGTATTCTGAATTACATTTCGGACATTGAGGTAAACCGCTCATTTTGCACCTATTTCTGATTAACGGGGTGAAATCCCGGACGGAATAGCCACCGCCGGTCAATCTGTCTGCTTTAGATGTGCATGATATTAACATGTTTTGGCCGGCGAAAAAATAATACCCGTCTGGCATCAGCCTGACTTCGATGTTATTTGTCTGGGATGGTTACAGAGAGAAAGCACCGCAGAAACGGTGCTTTTAACGAAAAGAATTATTCTGTGCGCAACTGAACATTGAACATATCTTCATACGCGGCGGTATGTTCCGGGAAGAAGGTTTCGTATTCGATTTTAGGAATTCCCGCGACTTCAATTTCAAAACCGTCACTGTCGAAACCGCGAATAGTCACGGCCGTTCCATTGACAGCGGCCTCCTGCGGATGGAAGACACCGAGCCCCCGAATCGATTCAGCATCGAGGAATTTAAAATCGGGGTAATCGACATTGATTTGAGCCTCCGTTTCTTTGCAGTAAACAGAGAAGAAATCGTAGCCTGAATCGATATTCAGCAATTCTATTTTGCCGGCCACCATGCCAAGAGGCGGGTCAGCCTTTTCGAACCGGGTATAGCCAATGACAACATCATAGAGCTTTACTGAATATTTTTCTGACACACCAATCCCCTTCAATCCGTACCCTGTTGGGTACAGGTTACGGGATGAGGGATATTATTGGCAAATGGAACTGAATAAAATCCGATGATCTGTATCAAAGGTTTGAATAAAGGGATATCACGTTAAGGTTTTCTGCGCCGGGTGTAACGTTCATTTAAGTAGAGCGATAACAGAATTACGCTGCCACCGGTGAACAGTTTCAGCAGGTTGGTATCCCGGTTCCAGATCAGCAGATTCACCAGTAATCCGGCCGGAATCAATGCATTATTCATGATGGCTAACGCGCCTGCGTTGACCAAAGTCGCCCCCTTGTTCCACAGAAAATAGCCGAGCCCCGAAGCGCCGGCACCCAGCCAGATCAGGATAACCCATTGCATGGTTTGGGTCGGGTAATGGGCCTTGCCAAAGAACAGCCAGCTAATGATGGAAACCAGTAATGCTCCGATATGAAAACAGCCGAAAATGGCCAGATGTGGCGGCGGGGTCGTCTGCTTTGCCAGTAACTGTTTATAAGCGACCTGTCCGGTAGCAAAACAGATATTGGCACCTTGTACCACCAGGAATCCAACCAGATAGTCACTGGTGAGGTTGTCATACCGGATCAGGGCTGCACCGATAACGGAAAGCACCGCCGTCAGCAGATAATAGGGGGAAAAGCGACGGGCGAGCCAGTCGTAATACAAGGTGATATAAATCGGTGTAAAAATGGTGAAAATCAGAACTTCAGGCACGGTCAGTAACAGGAATGACTGATAGTAAAAGATATACATCACGCCCAGCTGAACCGCGCCGATCAGCATTAATTGTACTGCCAGTTTCAGATTCAGCCAGCGGCGGCGCAGAAACGGAACAAACACCAGCGTTGCCAGCAAAGTTCGGGTAAGAACGGCAAAATAGGAATCGACCTGACCTGCCAGATATTCGCCAATCAGACTGAAAGAAAATGCCCAGAGCAGCGTCACAGCCACTAAATAACCCATTGGCGAAACCTCATCACAGAGAAGGAAATGCAGTAGAAAATAAAAAAAAGCCTTACATTTAGTAAGGCTTTTATCTGTATAGCTGACGCTTATTACACAAAACAAATGGCTCTCTTTCAATAAAAAACGAAGACAGCACATCAGACCGGTAAAATATGAACCGGGGTGATTAGTAAGCTAAAAAATCCAGATGCTTTCTGACTGCCGCAGCAATAGAACCCACACTATTAATGGCTTCTGTCAGCTGTTTTTCAGTGCAACCAAAGTCTTCACACCAGTTCATGACTTCAGACTGGTTATGGATATCAATTCGTTTCACCGTGATGTTTTTAGTATCAATCATTATAGCCTCTTGATTTTATTAGTTTAATAAATAAGGGAATGTATTCATTATACGCCGATTGATATTGAATGTAACAATATATTTCACAACGAAACGTGACGAAACACGAATAGTTCGGAACGCAAAGCCGCAGAAAAGCGACCTGCCGAGGTTAGTCTGGGTCTTTATTGATCTTGCCCCATTCAATTTTTATCCATATCCATTTTCGCAGATATAAAAAAAGCCACCTGAGAATTCAGGTGGCTTTTGAGGATGATTTGGTCGGCGCGAGAGGATTTGAACCTCCGACCCCTGACACCCCATGACAGTGCGCTACCAGGCTGCGCTACGCGCCGGATATTAAACAAAATCATTGTTTAACGGTTACCAAGAGTCTATGTTCCGGTGCGAACCCTTGTCAACCGTGCGCTGTTTCCTGTGTCATCAATTGCTGAAGTTCTGCACAATTACCGGCGGTTAAATTGCAAACGCTGACCAAACTGCGCGGTCTGGATCAGACCGTTCTGGTAAGCAATCGTACCGTTCACCAGCGTGGTATGGATCCGGCTGCGGAACTGATATCCCTCGAACGGTGACCAGCCACACAGATACAGTGTGTTTTCCGGTGTCACCAGATACGGGCTGTTCAGATCCACCAGCACCAGATCGGCAAAATAGCCTTCGCGGATATAACCGCGCTCACGGATCTGATAGCGTTCAGCCACCGCGTGAGACGTGCGTTTCACTATCGTTTCCAGCGAGAAGATCCCGTTGTGATAATGCTCCAGTAATGACACTAATGCATGCTGACACAGTGGCAGACCAGACGGCGCCTTGAAATAGGTATTCTGTTTTTCCTGCCAGGTGTGTGGCGCATGGTCAGTCGCAATAATGTCAATGACACCGCTGTTGACGGCAGCCATTAACGCCTGCTGATCCGCCGCTGTCTTGATCGATGGATTACATTTGATCAGATGGCCCAGACGTTCATAGTCGGCCTGATTAAAGAACAGGTGGTGTGCGCAGACTTCAGCCGTAATGTTTTTGCTGGCGAGTTCGCTGAGATCCTTGCTGGCGGTAAACAATGCCAGCTCTTTGGCGGTAGTAATGTGCAATACATGCAGCTTGGTATTGTATTTTTTCGCCAGTTCAACGGCCATGCTGGATGAGGCATAACAGGCATCGGCGGAACGAATGTTGGCATGTTCCCATGCCGGCACATCTTCACCGTATTTCTCGCGGGCCGCATCTTCCAGTACCTTGATCATCGGCGTGTTTTCACAATGCGTTGCAATCAGCATGGGGGCTTCACGGAAAATAGCGGCGAGTGTGTCGGTATTATCGACCAGCATGTTGCCGGTAGAAGCGCCCATGAAAACCTTGATGCCGCAGGTCTGGTTAGCTTCCAGCCGTTTGATCTGTTCCAGGTTGTCGTTCGTAGCACCAAAATAGAAGCTGTGGTTGGCAATCGCGTTCTGGCTGGCCAATTCATATTTGGCTTCCAGCGCTTCTACTGTTACGGTTTGCGGCGTAGTGTTCGGCATTTCCATAAAACTGGTGGTACCACCCGCAACCGCCGCGCGTGATTCGCTGGCTAAAGTGCCTTTATGTGTCAGACCCGGCTCACGAAAATGCACCTGGTCATCAATCATGCCGGGTAATAAATGTAGTCCGGTCGCATCCAGTAACTTAGACTGACCATCATGAGGAATAGCAGCCGCAATTTTTTCGATGCGCTGCCCAACGATCAATACATCGGCCTGTTGTTGACGATCTTCATTGACCAGGGTGGCATTTTTGATTAACAGTCTTTCCATGGTAGTCACACACTTATTTGCAGGGATGTTGTAGTAATAATAAACGCAAATATGTCTGTCAGATACACGGGATTTATAGGGTTTTTCATATGATATTATTTGTTCGCGATCTCACTGTAATTGATGCCGCTTATTTATGTCCTCACCGTGGTGTGGTGGGAGAAAGCTGGCTGGTTGATGTCGAGCTCACCGGTGAACTCAATGAAATGAGTATGCTGCTCGATTTCTCCCGGGTAAAAAAACAGCTGAAAGCCATTATTGATGCTGAAGTCGATCACCGTCTGCTGGTGCCACAAAAAGCATCGGAAACCATGATTGAACCAGCAGAAGCGGGTTATCTGTTTGTCGATTTCCTTTCCGAAGAACATACCATTCATCTGCATTGTCCGGAGCAGGCGTTTGCCGTTATTCCAGCAACTGAAATCACGGCCGAAACAGTCACCGATTACCTGCTGACGCTGATCCGTGATCAGTTGCCTGGCAACATTGATGGTCTGAAAATTACGCTGCGGCATGAACATATTCCGACCCCGAGCTATCACTATACGCATGGTCTGAAAAAGCACGACGGCAACTGTCAGCGTATCGCGCATGGTCATCGTTCGATGATTGAACTGTGGGTCGATGGTGTGCGCGATCATGCCCTGGAACAATACTGGGCGACCCGCTGGCAGGATATCTATCTGGGCACAGAGGCAGATCTGGTCTCGGTGGCTGAACTGACACTGAGCGAAACCGGACAGGAACTGGTCAGTGACCAGCAGCATTATTGTTTCCGTTATACCTCGGCGCAGGGCGATTTCCAGCTGGCCATTCCGAAAGAAAGCTGTGAAATCATCGATACCGATACCACGGTTGAACTGCTGGCAACCTACATCGCGCATCAGCTGAAACCGCAGTTAAAGGATAAAGAGCTGAAAGTGGTGGCCTATGAAGGCGTGGGTAAAGGCGCGATAGAAGTGCTTTGAGTCCGTTAAGCGATTTTCAGGCTGTACTGAACAACAGGCTGTGCCAGAATAGGCGCAGCTTTTTCTTTTTATCCCTGTCGAATTTAAGGAAGCATCATGGCCGAAGAAACCATTTTCAGTAAAATCATCCGTCAGGAAATTCCCGCAAAATTGCTGTATCAGGATGAGCTGGTCAGCGCGTTCCGCGATATTCATCCGCAAGCGCCAACACATATCCTAATCGTGCCCAACAAAGTGATCCCGACAGTGAATGATGTGACGACAGAAGATGAAGTGGCGCTGGGACGTCTGTTCACGGTAGCCCGCAAGCTGGCCACAGAAGAGGGGATCGATGAATCCGGTTATCGTCTGGTGGTGAACTGCAACCGTGATGGTGGACAGGAAGTATTCCATCTGCACATGCATCTGCTGGGCGGAAAACGTATCGGTCGTCTGGTTCAGGCGGACGCATAATGACGGCGTTAACGTTACCTCGTGTCACTCAGCGCCGCTGGTTGTTCTGGCTGGCGGCATTTACGCTGGCCGGCTGTACTACCACGCAGTATCAATCTTCCGGTTCACGCCCGTCCGGCCAGACCGTGACGACCGGTACGGCGCGACCAGCCACACAAGCCAAGCCTCGTCAGGTGGATCTGCAGCCGCTGGCGAAACGCGCGGCCGCGTCGATTGTAAAACGCAGTGCAGGGCTCGGGCTGGCAGTAAAGCCGACGTTGTATGTCGATATGCTTCGTAACGGCACCGGCAGACAGCAGGATACCGCGAAAATAACCGCTACCCTGCACAAGGAGCTGGCTCGTTCCGGTCGCTTCAAGCTGATTCCGCTGGAAAAGAATGCGGCGTATCAGCAATCACTGGACTATCAGCAGAGTGAAGGCGCCATGAATCCGTCCACGGCGGTGCAGTTAGGGCGGCAGACCGGTGCTGACCTGATTCTGTACGGGACAGTCAGCCGGGTCCAAAAGAGCAATACTTATCAACTGACGACGCATCTGATGGAACTGAAATCAGGCGAGCTGCTATTCAGTGATAAACAATCTCTGCGTAAATGATCATCTCTGCATTACCGGCACCGTATGATCAGGCCGAAGCCACGCTGTTGGTGCAAGGATTAACCAACAGCGCCTACCGTTTGCAACTTCGTGGTACACGCTATTTTTACCGGCAGGGGATCGCCCAGCCGGAAACCCTTTTCATCGATCGTCAGCAGGAACGTCAGGCGCTGCGAATAGCCGCAGACGCAGGGTTATTGCCCCGGATTCATTATCATTCCGCAGATGGCCAGCAACTGGTACTCGCATGGTGTGATGAGCCCGCCTGGAGTATGGCTGCATTTTCCTCTGATGAGGGCATTACCCGGCTGGGAGCACTGGCTGCCCGGGTTCACGCACTTCCCGCCAGCCTAAAACAGCTAACGCTTTCCGATTACCTGCAGCGTTTTACCGCTAGTTTACCTTCACTGCCGGCAGAGTTGTTGTCCCGGATTGACCATTTGCAGGCGATGCTGCAGGCATTACCACCGACTCGTGCCGTGTTTTGCCACAACGATATCAATCCGGCCAACTTGCTGGGGAAGAAACCCTGGCTGATTGACTGGGAGTATGCCGCGATGGGGGATCCGGCTTTTGAACTGGCCGGGATCTGCCGCGCCGGACAATTGAGTGATGAACAGTTACGCCAGTTGGTGTCGGTTTATCAGACGGCGGGTGGAGGTTGTGCTGCTGAGCGGGTAGTCAAGATGTTACCGGTTGTGGATATGATCAGTCTGCTGTGGTGTGAAAAGATGCGGCTGCTGCGATCTGATGCCCGTTATGATGTGTTACGGCAACAATTGTATGGGGTAGTGCTGCAGCGTTCCGTATTGTAATCAGAAATAAAAAACGCGCCGAGAAGGCGCGTCTGAGAACACAGGGAAAGAATATCAGAACATTGCCGCCATAGAATGCGGACGCTGGATATTTCTGTTGCGGCGAGCATCCGGACGATGAATATGTCTGATAATCTGTCGTTCCAGTTTCTGCTCTAATGCATTGATTGCCGCGAAAAGATCTTCGTGTTCTGCTTCGGCGAATAATTTGCCAAACGGAATCTGAATTTTTGCTTCGATAACGTAATGTTCACCTTCCTTGCCAACATATACATGTGGAGAAATCATCGGTACCTGCATGCGCTCCAGCTTCTCGAATCTGGACGCCACATACTCGCGGATGGATGGGGTTACATCAATAATTTTGCTGGTAATTTCGATCAGCATAGTCGCATCCTCCTGCTTTGTTTTCTACAACCCACGGTTAAAGAATACCGTTTTGATAAAGTAAATTTGCGACCAGGATCACCTTAATAAAGAATAGGAATCCCGGGATTTCTCAATGTGTGATCCTTATGCCGGGCTGACTATTATGCGAACATAATCCATATCTTTGCCGGCTATGAGTTTGCTGTTTTATACAACAGTTATGTGTCAGTTTTGATATCAGACCGTAAATTCACTGTCAGCTCTTTCTGGCTGTGTTTATAATTCTCAGGTGACAGCCGGAGTGGTGCTGTTGTCTTGTTAGACCCAGAATGGATTGCATTTTCATGAAAACGCGAATAGTTGTGCTGTTACTGAGTGGATTAATGGCATTCAATGCAGTGGCATCATCTCTGACTTCTCAGCGTGCCCGTTTTATTGCGGTATCCCAGCAAGTGAAAAATGGTAATTTTAGTGAGCTGGCCCCGGCGAAAGATGAGCTGGATGATTATCCATTGGTTCCTTATCTGGATTATTACGCTCTTTCATATCAGCCGGATATTAACCGTTTTAACGACGTTAAACGGTTTGTCGCACGGTATCCGCAAAGTTATCTGGCCAGCCGGCTGACAGAACGTTACGCCCTCCTGATGATGCAGAACAATATGTGGAAGGAGTATCTGCAATTACAACCGGCTGAACCGCAATCCATGACATTACGTTGTGCCTGGCAGATGGCGCAATATCAGACCGGGAAAACAGATCAGGCAATCAGCTTTGCCCGGAAAATCTGGTTTTACGGCCATTCCCGCCCGACCACCTGCGACAGCCTGTTCTCCTTATGGAAAGAAAATGGCGGCATGACGGAAGAGGACATCTGGAAACGGATGGTGCTGGCTTTCAAGGCAAACGAACCGCGTCTGATGAATCATTTGCTGCAGCAAATGAGCACGACAAACAATATTTATTATGCGAGTAAACTGATTTCCGTTTACTCACAACCCGAAAATATCGAGACCCTGGTATCGGCTTCCCGTGATGCCCGCACCCGGGAAATTGCCAGTCTTGCATTGCAACGCTGGGCGGATAAAAACACCGAAGCGGTTCTGTCGCGTTATCTGGCATTAAAGGCCCGTTATCAGCTGAGCGAAGCTGATCTGATCGTGGTGAAAAAGCAGATTGCCCGAGACATGATGCTGGAGCGGATTAAGACATCCCGTGCCTGGCTGGATAATACCTTGCTTCAACTGCGTGATAATTCTCTGCTGGAGTTACGGGTGCGTCTTGCCCTGGCTGAAATGGACTGGCGCGGCATTAAAAAGTGGATCAATCTGATGCCAAGGGCGGGTCGGGATGATATTCACTGGACTTACTGGCTGGCCCGGGCGGAACAGCAGTTAGGTAATAAAACACATGCCAGGGCCCTGTTCCAGCAGGCGAGTTATGATCGCAGCTATTATGGGTTCATGGCTGCGTTGCAGTCCGGGATGCCGCTGCGTATTACCGAGGAAGTCCTGCAACCGGAATATAACTGGAAAAATGCGGCTCGTCAGTGGCCGGCGTTACTGCGGATTGAAGAGTTGATCGCGCTGAGTGAAACCAGTATGGCCCGCAACGAGTGGCTGTTCCTGCTGGATCAGTCCAACTATGACAGCAAGTTACAGCTGGGTCTGGTTGCTCAGCAGCGTGGATGGGCTCACTTAGGGATCCAGGCCAGTATCCGGGCGAAAGCCAAAGATGCGCTGGCGCTGCGGTTCCCGACCCCGAAAAAAGCGGTATTCAGTCGTTATGCCAAAGAGCGCAATATGGATATCAGTCTGTTGTATGCACTGGCCCGCCAGGAAAGTGCGATGTATGAACAGGCTCAGTCATCTGTCGGTGCATCCGGTCTGATGCAACTGATGCCGGCGACAGCGGCAGAAACGGCACAGAAATTAGGTGAAACACCGCCATCACCGCTGGCACTGACTAATGCCGATACCAACGTCCGTCTGGGTAGTGCCTATATCAAGCGATTGCTGGAGCAATATGACGGTAACCGGGTACTGGCTACCGCAGCCTACAACGCCGGTCCGGGTCGGGTACGCAAATGGCGTCAGCAAAGCAGTGGCCAGCCGGTAGATCTGTGGGTGGAAAATATCCCGTATAAAGAAACCCGTAACTATGTCCAAAATGTGCTGGTATTTAATGCTATCTATCAGGATCGTCTGAACCGGCCGGTTCGTTTCCTGACCGACAGTGAACGCCGTTTACGTTACTAATCATCCGGAGCCGGCATGCCGACAAACGAGATATCGATTATTGGCCTCGGCTGGCTGGGATGGCCTCTGGCAAAACAGCTGGTAGCGGAGGGATATCAGGTTACCGGCACGGTCACGACGACAGCAAAACAGCAACAGCTCATGGTCGAAGAGCCGGCGGTGAAGGTTCTGTGCTGGCAGGCAGAAGAACAACTACCGTCCTCGTTGTGTGCGCCGGTTATGATCATCACCATTCCGCCGGGCAAACTCAGGAATTACTGCGCCGCATTACAGACGCTGATTTCTCAGGCCCGGCAAGGTGGTGTCAGCCATCTGATTTATATCAGCTCGACCTCTGTCTATGGTGGAACGGGACGTTGTGATGAGTCATCACCATTGATGCCGGAAACAGCACAGGCTGCGACACTGATACAGGTTGAGCAATTGGTGCAGGACGCGGGTTTTCCCTGCTGGCATATTTTGCGTCCTTCCGGATTATTTGGTCCGGGCCGGTATCCCGGTCGTTTTCTTAGCGGTAAAACACTGGATAGTGGTGGCCGGATGGTCAATCTGGTGCATCAATGCGATGTGATTGGCGCCATCATGACATTACTGACGTATCCCCGCAGTGACATCTTTAATCTGGCTGCACCTGATCATCCTGCCCGGGCGGTGTTTTACTCCCAGGCCTGTCAGTTAGCCGGGTTAGCTTTACCACTGTTCAGTCACATGAACGATGATGGCAAGCTGATTGATGCCAGCAAGATTGAGTCAGTACCGGGTTATCAATATCAGGTTCGTAATCTTCTGCAGTGGTTGCAACAAACAACAACAGGTGAATGATGAGATTCCTTACTTTTTCTAGCGTCATTACTGCTGTGTTATTAAGCGGATGTCTGGAGATCCCGCCGCAGGAAACCCTGTCGACCAATGAAGGAACCCGGCTGGTGGATCATTGCCCCGAGATCGTGCCAGCGATCCGGCAGCAGGGCGGGGATTTAAAATCAACCTTCCGTATTACCACATGGAACATGAACAAATTCCGGCGTGCCGGCTGGCAGCAGGAGCTGAATGGCTGGGCACAACGCAGTGATTTGTTGCTGCTGCAGGAAGCAATGGAGCGACCTGCGCTAAGTCAGTTGCTGCAACAAGCAAATTTTAACTGGCTGCAGTTACAGGCGTTCCGGCTGGAAGGCGAGGCGACCGGGGTGGTGAATGCTGCGCCGGCAGCAGCCTTATATAATTGCTCATTACGGGAACCTGAACCCGTCAGCCGGCTTCCGAAATCCACGTTGCTGACGCTCTATCCACTGGATGGCAGCAGCTATCCCTTGCTGGTGGTTAATGTCCACGGCGTTAATTTCGAACTGGGTGTGGCGGCTTATCGTCGTCAGATGACGCGTTTATTCCACCTGGCAAAACGTTATCCGGGACCCGCTGTTCTGGCGGGGGATTTTGCGGCCTGGGGCAATAAGCGGAGTCATTATTTGTCAACGCTGGCACAACAAAGTGGTTTTGACGAAGTGATCCCTGCGCCTGATGTACGGCTGAAGGTACTTTCCGAGCCGGTAGATCATATTTTTTACCGCAAACTGGATCTGCAACGGGCCGAGAGTAAGAACACTCATACCTCTGATCATAATCCGCTGTGGGCTGAGTTTTCCGTTTTGAAAACAGCGGTAAAGTAACCTTTACCTGAAATCCCTGTGTTTTGAGTGGTTAAAAAATAACCATCGTCAAAGTGTGTGACACGGGCTATAATCCGCCGCCATTTTTATCAGTGATGTAGAAAGACCATGATCCAACCAGAAACCTTACTGTTTGATTATCCGAAATATTGGGCTGAATGTTTTGGGCCAGCGCCTTTTCTGCCTATGTCCCGCGACGAGATGGATCAATTAGGCTGGGATAGCTGTGACATCATCATCATCTGTGGTGATGCGTATGTGGATCATCCAAGTTTCGGGATGGCGATTGTTGGTCGCTTTCTGGAAGCGCAGGGCTTTCGGGTAGGGCTGATTTGCCAGCCTGACTGGAACAGCAAAACGGATTTCATGAAACTGGGTAAACCGAACCTGTTTTTCGGTGTCAGCGCCGGCAACATGGATTCGATGATCAACCGCTACACTGCTGATAAAAAATTGCGTCACGACGATGCTTATACGCCGAACAACGAAGGTGGCAAGCGCCCTGATCGTGCCACACTGGTGTATTCGCAGCGCTGTAAAGAAGCCTATAAGGATGTGCCGGTAGTGCTGGGTGGTATTGAAGCCTCACTGCGCCGTATCGGTCACTACGATTACTGGTCGGAAACCATCCGTCGTTCCGTATTGGTTGATGCCAAAGCCGATATTCTGGTATTCGGCAATGGCGAACGTCCGCTGACTGAAATCGCCCATCGCTTTGCCCGTGGTGAAACCATTGCAGATATGCAGGATATCCGCGGCACCGCCGTGATGCGCAAAGGGCCGCTGCCAGGCTGGAAAGGGGTCGATTCATCCCGTCTGGATCAGATTGGTCATATTGATCCGATCCCGAATCCGTATATGGAAGGTGCGCCATGCGCGACAGACACCCCTGCCGAGCCTGAAAAGCCAAAAGCGGTAGTTGTGCAGCCAGCGAAACCAAAACCATGGGAAAAGACCTATGTGCTGTTGCCGTCCTATGAAAAGGTAAAAGCCGATCGTGTGCTGTATGCACATACTTCCCGTATCCTGCACCATGAAACCAATCCGGGCTGTGCCCGTGCGTTGCTGCAACAGCATGGTGACAAGACGGTATGGGTGAATCCGCCTGCGCTGCCGCTGAGTACCGAAGAGATGGACTGGGTGTTTGCGCTGCCGTTCCAGCGTGTGCCGCATCCGGCGTATAAAGGCGCGAAGATCCCGGCGTATGACATGATCAAGACGTCGGTCAACATCATGCGCGGCTGTTTTGGCGGCTGTTCATTCTGTTCCATTACCGAACATGAAGGACGTCAGATCCAGAGCCGTTCGCACGAATCAATCCTGACCGAGATTGAAGAGATCCGCGATAAGGTACCGGGCTTTACCGGTGTAATCTCCGATCTGGGCGGGCCGACCGCCAATATGTACAAGTTGCGTTGCAAGAGTCCGCGGGCCGAAGAAACCTGCCGGCGTGCCTCCTGTGTGTTCCCGAGTATCTGTCCGCACATGGACACCGACCACACACCAACCATTGAGCTGTACCGCAAAGCCCGCGATCTGAAAGGCATCAAGAAAATCCTGATCGCATCAGGCGTACGTTACGATTTGGCCGTGCAGGATCCGCGCTATGTCAAAGAACTGGTGAAATACCATGTCGGTGGCTATCTGAAGATCGCGCCGGAGCATACCGAAGAAGGCCCGTTATCGAAGATGATGAAGCCGGGCATGAGCAGCTATTACAAATTCAAGGAGCTGTTCGACAAGTATTCGAAAGAAGCCGGTAAAGAGCAATTCCTGATCCCGTATTTTATCTCCGCCCATCCGGGCACAACGGATGAGGACATGGTGAATCTGGCGTTATGGCTGAAACAAAATGGCTTCCGTCTGGATCAGGTGCAGAACTTCTATCCGTCACCGCTGGCCAATGCCACCACCATGTATTACACCGAACTCGATCCGCTGCATAAGGTGGATTACAAGTCGGAGAAGATGTTTGTGGCGAAAGGTGAAATCCGTCGCCGCTTCCATAAAGCCGTGCTGCGCTATCACGACCCGGCGAACTGGCCGAAACTGCGTGAAGAGTTTCTGGCGCGCGGCTGGGGACATCTGATTGGTAAAGGTCCGGGCTGCCTGATTCCGGAAGAGAGCAAAACGCCGAGCCGTCAGCGCCGGCTGGATGCATTGCAGAAATCGGGGCAGATCGCGTTAACCCGCCATTTGCCGATGGAACAGCAGAAACGCACCTCTGCGGAGGGTGGCAAAGCCAAACCGGCAGGTCATGCTCGTCCCGGCTCGAATAAAAAACCGGTACTGGCCAAACCAAATGCAGCCAAACCTGCACGGGGTAAGCCGTCGGCAAACAGTAAACCTGCGTCAAATAAACGCCCTCAAGGCAGCGGAGCACGAACCCGCTAAGTGGCGGGAGGGCAGAGGCCATATTTTGCAAGCAATGCCTCTGCCTCTCTGTTAAAATGCGCGCCAGTTTAGTGGATACAGGGAGTTCATGTGGTCTGGATTGATTATGCAATCATGGCGGTGATTGGTCTGTCATCCCTGATCAGTCTGATCCGTGGTTTCGTTAAAGAAGCCCTTTCTCTGGTAACCTGGTTTGCCGCATTCTTTATCGCCAGTCGTTTTTTTGGTGATCTGGCCGTATTCTTCACTTCCGTTTCCGATAGCATGGTTCGTAATGGCATGGCGATAGCCGTGTTGTTTGTCGCAACGCTGGTTGTGGGTGCCATTGTTAACTATGTCGTCAGTGTATTGGTGAACAAAACCGGTTTATCCGGAACCGATCGGGTTTTAGGTGTCTGTTTCGGCGCAATTCGTGGCGTATTGATTGTAAGTGCGTTGCTGTTTTTTATGGATACTTTCACTAGTGCACATGATGCAGTCTGGTGGAAACAATCCATACTTATTCCAGAATTTGGTGTGGTGGTGAACTGGTTTTTTGAGTTCATGAAACACTCATCAAGTTTTATTAAGTGATTATTGGCATTTCGAGGAAGAAAAAGAGATGTGTGGTATTGTCGGCATTGTTGGCACCAGTCCTGTCAACCAGGCCTTATATGATTCACTGACGGTGTTACAACACCGCGGGCAGGACGCCGCAGGGATCGTGACTATCAGTGATAACACGTTCAAGCAGCGTAAAGCCAATGGTCTGGTCAAAGATGTGTTCGAAACGCGTCATATGCAGCGTCTGAAAGGCAATATCGGTATCGGCCATGTGCGTTATCCGACAGCCGGTAGTTCCAGCGCCGCAGAAGCACAGCCGTTTTATGTTAACTCGCCATTTGGTATCGCTCTGGCACACAATGGTAATCTGACCAATGCCAAGGAACTGCGCGAGCTGCAAACCCAACAGACCCGCCGTCACATCAATACTACTTCTGACTCCGAAGTGTTGCTGAATACCTTCGCGTATGAGCTGGATAAAACCGAAGGCACTGAACTTTCTGCAGACGAGATTTTTGCGGCAGTCAGCCGTGTTCATGCTCAGATCCGTGGTGCTTATGCCGTGGTTGCCGTGATCATCGGCCATGGTTTGCTGGCATTCCGCGATCCGAATGGTATTCGTCCGCTGGTGTTAGGTCGTCGCAAATCCGAAGAAGTTGCCGGTCGCTATGAATATATGGTGGCTTCTGAAAGTGTTGCGCTGGATGTACAGGGCTTTGAGGTGATGCGTGATGTGGCACCGGGTGAAGCGGTCTATATCTCTGCTGCCGGTGAACTGTTTACTCAGCAATGCGCGCATGCCAATCATTGTCCATGCATCTTCGAATACGTTTATTTTGCCCGTCCGGATTCATTCATTGATAAAGTTTCGGTGTATGCAGCCCGGGTGCATATGGGTGAGAAACTGGGCAAGAAAATTGCCCGCGAGTGGAAAGATCTGGATATCGATGTGGTGATTCCGATCCCGGAAACATCCTGTGACATCGCACTGGAAATTGCCCAGGTTCTGAACAAGCCTTATCGTCAGGGTTTTGTGAAAAATCGTTATATCGGTCGTACCTTCATTATGCCTGGCCAGACGCAGCGTAAAAAATCAGTACGCAACAAACTGAATGCGATTTCTTCCGAGTTTAAAGGCAAACGCGTGCTGCTGGTGGATGACTCCATCGTGCGTGGTACGACCTCAGCGCAAATCGTCGATATGGCGCGTGAAGCCGGAGCCGCAAAAGTTTACTTTGCCTCCGCTGCACCGGAAATCCGTTATCCGAACGTCTATGGTATCGACATGCCGGTAGCCAGCGAGCTGATTGCTTACGGGCGCGAAGTGGATGAGATTTGTCAGCTGATCCGTGCTGATGGTTTGATTTATCAGGATCTGCCTGATCTGGAAGCCGCCGTGCGCGAATGCAATCCGGAGATCAAGCAGTTTGAAACCTCGGTATTCAACGGTAAATACATCACCGGTGATATCAATGAAAGTTATCTGGCCTATCTGAATAGCCTGCGTAACGATGATGCGAAAGCGGATCGTGAGTGGAGCGAATCCACGGCAGATTTAGAGCTGTATAACGGCGAAAATTAATCTTGCATCAGAGCCCCTTGTTGGGGCTCTGTTGTTTCAGCAGCACTCTATCTCGACCACATCCAGCAATGCCAGCGCTTCATTGTCTTCATACAGCTCGAATAATTCCCTGATTTGATTAAGATTACTGTGGATAAGGAACAGATCATCCGGTTTCGGACCACTACCGCCTGCTGCCTTTTGTTTGAAATATTCCCAGAATTTGTTGGTTTTCTGCGGGTCATCGATATGGCTGCGGATGTAAGACATCAGGATGCGGGCATTACCATCACAGTCGATACCATCAAATGTGATATAGCGATCGGTTGTGGAAATAGGGGGATTGTTCTTTTTCTGTTTACAGCTGCAGGGCATAGGGACATTCCTCTGATAAAGGGAAAAGGAATTGCCAGCCGGGCCTTGAGCATTGTCGCATCACAGTAAAAATGTAGCAAAAACGACAAGACAAATATAACAAACAGACGCTGGCACATGATTACGCCTCATTCCTGCGTAAACTGTGCCATGACATGGTTTCCATTAATGATGGGTTATCAGCCCAGTGTCGCATCCAGCAGCATCATCACAATGAAACCGGCGATCAGAGAAAATGTGGCCAGGTGTTCGTAGCCTCGTCGGTGTGTTTCCGGAATAATCTCATGGCTGATCACAAACAGCATGGCGCCTGCCGCCAGTCCCAGCATACAAGGCAGCATGGCAACTGAAACGATCCCTAATGATGCACCAATGAATCCGCCAATCGGTTCAACCAGACCGGTCAGGGCAGCAATCAGAAACGCCAGTTTGCGGCTGTAATTGATAGCGAGCAAGGAAGCTGCTACGGCGAGTCCTTCGGGTAGGTTCTGCAATCCGATACCGGTTGCCAGCGTGATCGCATTTGCCGGGTCACTGCCAGCAAACGCAACGCCCACCGCCATACCTTCCGGAAAGTTATGCAGTGTGATGGCCATGATAAACAGCCAGATCTTGCGTATTTTGGTGTTCATCTGATTATCGTTGCCGATAATGAAATGCTCATGCGGCAAATGCTGGTGCAGGTACCAGAGCCCGACAGCCCCCAGCAAGATCCCGCTACTGACCAGGAGTACCGCGGGGAATTTTAGGCCGATTAATGCTTCCGCGTGTTCCAGTGCTGGTAATAACAGCGAGAAGAAGGTGGCTGCCAGCATAATGCCGGCAGCGACACTCAATAAGGCATCTTCCAGTCTGGCGGAGAGTTGGCGGAAAACAAATACACCACCGGCCCCGGCTGCTGTGCCGATCCCGCCGGCGATAAAACTGGCCAGCAATCCGGCCCAGATAGCTTGATTCATAAACGCTCCTGTTTGAATCTGTTTACTCAGGCCGGGCCAACTTTAGCTGCGATTACTCCAGCAGGCTGCGTAGCATCCATGCGGTTTTTTCATGTAACTGGATACGCTGAGTCAGCAGATCTGCCGTGGCTTCATCACTGGCTTTTTCTACAACCGGGAACAGGGAACGTGCGGTACGTACGACAGCTTCCTGACCTGCCACCAGGTTTTTAATCATCTCTTCCGCTTTCGGTACACTGGTATCCTCCGGGATCACCGTCAGTTTGGCAAATTCCTGGTAGGTACCCGGTGCATAGACACCCAGCGCCCGGATTCGTTCAGCAATCAGATCCACCGCCAGAGCCAGTTCGTTGTACTGGGTTTCAAACATCAGGTGCAATGTGTTGAACATCGGACCTGTCACGTTCCAGTGATAGTAATGGGTTTTCAGATATAAGGTGTAACTGTCAGCCAGAAAACGGGAAAGGCCCGCTGCGATTTCAAGACGATCTTTTTCAGTAATACCGATATCAATGGGTTGATGTGACATGGTGTGCTCCTTAGTTGCCTTTGATTTTCCGAAACATTTGTGGGGTATTTCCCGCGCATGTATAAATATTAGGCGCAAAGCTGTGGCATATCCAATTGAAAAAACAGAATGTTTTAATCGGAATAACCTATCAATCAACAGGTGAATAATGGCAATCAACCGGAATGTATCGGGGTGATTGCCAGAATCGGCAGAGATTAAAGTTCGGAATGCTTATCTTTACTGTCAGATTCATAAGGAAACTTAAGATGGCCATAACGGATCACCAGTACGGTGACCGCCAGCAGGAACGCACTGGCAGAGACGCCGACGAGTTGCCAGGCATCCATCGATTTCATATCCAGAATCAGATAACGGGCCAGTGCCACAATGGCGATATAGAGTGGGATGCGGATCGGCATTTTTCCCGACTGCAGATACATGGAGACCATCGCCAGTACCTCCAGATAGATAAACATCAGTAGTAAATCAGCCAGCGCGACTTTTTGCAGGCTGATCATGGACAGGACCTCTGTACCGATCGCAAAAATACTGGCAATCGCGATGATCACCAGACCGATATCCTGCATCCATTCCAGCGCAGTTCTGATGAGGTTGTTAATTGGTCGCATATGATGTTCCGGTTCTTGTCTGTGCACTGAATCACAATATAAGCATAATAATCCTATATTGTTAATATGTTGTAACAAAAGAGATGGAAAAAACGGATTTGCAGCAATTTCATGGTAGCAAATGGAATAGTTTGTTATGTTACAAGTAACATTTTGATTCCGGATTAAAAGAGAAAATGAGCAGCAAGCCTCGTCGTCCAACCCTGCAGGATGTCGCCGATCGTGTCGGTATCACCAAAATGACGGTAAGCCGTTATTTAAAAGATCCGTCGCTGGTATCTGCTTTGGTTCAGGAAAAAATAGCAGTCGCGCTGGATGAGCTGGGGTATATCCCAAATCGGGCTCCTGATTTGCTGTCGAATGCCAAAAGCAAGGCGATAGGGGTGTTACTGCCATCGCTGACCAACCAGGTATTCTCTGAAGTGATCAGGGGGGTGGAGTCGATAACTGAAGCAGCCGGATATCAGACGATGCTGGCGCACTATGGCTATAGTTCCGAGGTTGAACAGGAGCGTATTGCCTCATTGCTGTCATATCATGTTGATGGCCTGATCCTCTCTGAAAGTTATCATACCGAGCGGACGCTGCGCATGATCCATACCGCCGGTATTCCGGTGGTGGAAATCATGGACTCCTGTTCTCCGGTGATTGAACAGGCAGTGGGTTTTGATAATGCGGCAGCCTGTTATGCCATGACAGAGCTGATGCTGCAAAAAGGGTATCGACGCATTGTCTATTTTGGTGCCCGGATGGACGTACGTACCAAACTGAAAATGGAAGGTTATGCCGCCGCCATGCAGGCACACGGACTGGAACCGGTCAGTATGGCGACCGATGCTGCTTCATCATTTTCGCTAGGGGCTAAATTGTTGCTGGAGGCTCGGGCTCGCTACCCCGATATGGATGGCATCATCTGTACCAACGATGACCTGGCCGTTGGCGCCATTTTCGAGTGTCAGCGTCAGGGCATTGCCATTCCGGAGGAAATAGGTATTGCGGGCTTCCACGGTCATGACATCGGACAGGCCATGGTGCCGAAACTGGCGAGTGTGATCACGCCGCGTGAAGCGATCGGCCGGATCGCGGCTGAGCAGTTATTAGCCCGGATTAATGGTGCTGAATTAACAGACCCGATCATTGATTTAGGTTTTGATCTGTCGGCAGGGCAGAGTATCTGATTCCTTAGCGGGCATGAACTGGTAATAAAACGCAGACTCGCTGTTAATCCATCCATGGACGCTCGAGCGGCGGCATCCTTGCCGCCGACGGTCTGCTTATTTATTACCAGTCCTTGCCTGGTAACCTATTTTTTTAAACTATCAATCAGCGCGACTGCTTCGGCGGACAGCTTGGTAATTTCATCCCATGCGCCGGCTTTGACTTTGTCAGCCGGGATCATCCACGAACCACCTACCGTCGCGACACATTTCAGTGCCAGATAGGCTGCAACGTTTTTCGGACTGACACCACCAGTCGGACAGAATTTGATCTGCGGCAACGGAGCGGAAATTGCAGCCAACGCAGGGGCGCCGCCGTTTGCTTCTGCCGGGAAGAATTTCAGATGAGTGTAACCCAGGTCCAGTGCGGTCATGATTTCTGATGGCGTGCTCACGCCTGGGATCAATGGCACGGCATTCGCGGCGGCGTGAGCCAGCAGTTTGTCGGTAAAGCCCGGAGAGATGATGAATTGTGCGCCTGCAGCAACCGCCTGATCATATTGTTCCGGATTCAGCACGGTGCCGGCACCGACCAGCGCATCCGGCATCGCGTCACGAATGGCGCGAATCGCATCCAGTGCGGCAGGGGTACGTAGCGTGATTTCAAACACGGTAATACCGCCAGCCGCCAGTGCTTTTGCCATCGGCACGGCGTCTTCCACTTTATCGATCACCATCACAGGTACTACCGGTGAGGTTGCAAAAACAGTCGCAGGAGACAAAGTCCAGTTCATGTTGTAATCCTTATCAATCGTTATCAGAGAATAAAATAGAAGCACCTTGTTCTGCGCTGGTGACGATATGGCGGAAAGCGCCAAACAGTTCTCGTCCCAGACCAAAATGCTGTGATTTCAGATCGCTTTGTGCCAGAGGACGCTGCCGGATATCGTCCAGTACATGCAGGGTACCGCTGGTTGCATCCAGACGGATGCGATCACCGGTTTGCAGTTGTGCGAGTGGACCACCTTTTGCCGCTTCCGGCGTCACGTGAATGGCGGCAGGAATTTTGCCGGAAGCCCCCGACAAACGGCCATCGGTAACCAGTGCCACTTTGTGACCGGCTTTCTGCAAGTTGCCCAGTATTGGCATCAGTTTGTGCAGTTCCGGCATCCCGTTGGCGGCCGGCCCGTTGAAACGAACCACGATGATGGCGTCCCGGTTCAGCTCACCAGCTTTGTAGGCTTTTTCCACATCATGCTGGGAATCAAAGATGACAGCCTCTGCCTCGATATAGTGGTGCTCTTTGGCAACCGCGCTGACCTTGATAACACAGCGCCCCAGATTACCGGACAGTACTTTCAGACCACCGGTGGCGCTGAATACCTGTTCGTCATCCGATAACACAGCTGGATCCTGACTCTGGGTGACAGGTGTCCAGCACAGCTTGCTGTTATCCAGCGACGGATGCTGCAGGTAATCCTGCATATTGCCGGTCAGTGGGGTGGCATCCATATGCAGCATGCCACGACTGGCCAGACCACGCAGCAGCAGCGGTACGCCACCTGCCTGATGGAAGGCATTAATATCGGCCGGACCGTTCGGATACACTTTGGCCAACAGAGGAACCACATCAGACAGATCGCGGAAGTCGTCCCAGGTCAGGATGATACCGGCTGCCCGGGCAACCGCCACCATATGCATGGTATGGTTGGTACTACCACCGGATGCCAGCAGAGCAACCAGACCGTTCACCAGCGATTTTTCATCAACCAGCTGATACAGCGGACGGTAGTTGGTAGAGCCGGAGACCAGGGTTGGCATCAGTGCCGCCACTTCATCGGTCAGTGCATGACGCAGTTCTGAATCAGGCGGTATAAATGCTGATCCCGGCAGCATCAGCCCCATGGCTTCAAACACTAGCTGGTTGGTGTTGGCCGTACCGTAGAAAGTACAGGTTCCCGGACTGTGATAGGCCTGGTTCTCCATCTCCTGCAATGCGGTTTTGTCGAGTTCGCCGGCGGCATATTTCTGACGGATACGGACTTTTTCATCGTTACTGATGCCGGTGCTCATCGGACCAGCGGGTACGAACGCCGCCGGCAGATGACCGAAAGAAAGTGCGCCAATCAGCTGACCCGGTGCGATTTTGTCGCAGATCCCCAGCAACAGGGTGGCATCAAACGCATTGTGGCTCAGTGATACGGCAGTGGCCTGGGCAATCACATCACGGGAAAACAGCGACAGATCCATGCCTGCCTGACCCTGTGTGACACCATCACACATGGCTGGAACACCACCGGCAACTTGAGCACTATGACCTTCTGCCGCCAGCACGGCTTTGATTTGATCAGGATATTGCTGATAAGGCTGATGGGCACTCAGCATATCGTTGTAAGCAGTAACGATAGCGACGTTGACGCGGGTCATGTCCATCAGGGTGTTTTTCTGGGAATGCGGGCAAGCGGCCAGCACATGTGCCAGGTTGCCGCAAGCCAGCGTGCCGCGAGGGCGTCCGGCTGCCGCCTGTGCCTGCATCCGTGCGACATAATCCGTACGCAGTGCGGCACTGCGTTCACGAATACGGTCAGTTACCTGTTGAATCACTGAGTGCATGTTGTTTCCCCCTGTAATGCGGCTACACATCGGTTGACCACCGTATTTAAATCACCGTCAATACTGACGTGTAAAACATCCGGTTCTTCTTCTCCCGGTACTTCCAGGGCTTCGAACTGGCTTTTCAGTAAACCGGTCGGCATGAAATGACCTGCCCGGGCTTTCATGCGGGCTTCGATTAATTCATAGCTGCCATGCAGATAAATAAAGCGCATGGTCGGATTCCCTTCCCGCAGACGATCCCGGTAACGGCGTTTCAGCGCAGAACAGACAATGATGCCGGTTTCGTTTTTGTGGCACAGGCTATAAGCCGCATCACTAAGGCGTTCCAGCCATGGCGCCCGGTCATCATCATTCAGTGGTGAGCCGCTAGCCATTTTCTGTATGTTGGCCCGGGGATGCAGATCGTCACCATCAATAAACTTCGCGTTTAAAGCTCTACTCAGTGCGGCACCTACAGAAGATTTACCGCAACCAGATACTCCCATCAGGATAATGCTATGTCCTGTCATAATTTGACCTCAGTCTCAAATTTGATAATTGCCGGTGGATGATGGTTGTACCTTAGCATGTTACCGGTATCATGTTACCGGTAACAAGGATATTTGTGAAGCGCGCCACAAATTCAATCTGAACCATCACCAATAAGAGAGACAACTATGTTTGCAACCACCGTCATTATGCCAATATCGCCGCCGCCATGCATTCTGAGCTCATTTTCAGTGTGTGTATTCAGCGCGTTTACAGGAGTTCAATCATGCCGTTAATTATTGTTGCTATCGGGGTGGCGCTGCTGCTTCTGCTGATGTTGCGTTTTAAAGTAAATGGTTTTCTGTCACTGATTCTGGTGGCATTAGCTGTCGGACTGATGGAAGGGATGCCGATTGCCAAAGTCATGGCATCCGTGAAGGCCGGGGTGGGTGGTACGTTAGGCAGTCTGGCACTGGTACTGGCGTTTGGCGCCATGCTGGGCAAACTGATGGCTGATTGTGGCGGTGCACAGCGTATCGCGACCACACTGATTGCCTGGTTTGGTGTGAAACGAATCCAGTGGGCCGTCGTGCTGACCGGTTTCGTGGTGGGCTTTGCGCTGTTCTATGAAGTGGGTTTCGTACTGATGATCCCGCTGGTATTTACCATTGCGGCATCAGCCCGTATTCCTCTGCTGTATATCGGTGTTCCGATGGCGGCTGCACTGTCGGTAACGCACGGCTTCCTGCCGCCGCATCCGGGCCCGACTGCCATCGCTGGCGTTTATGGTGCGGACATGGGTAAAACCCTGCTCTACGGTATCATCCTGGCGATTCCGACCGTGATCATCTCTGGTCCGCTGTTTGCGATGATGCTGAAGAAAATCGATAAACCAATTCCTGCCGGTTTATACAACCCGAAAGTGTTTACTGAAGAAGAAATGCCGGGCTTTGGTGTGAGTGTGTTGACTGCGCTGGTACCGGTTATTCTGATGGCGATTCAGGCTATCGCTAAAATGACATTGCCTGCCGATTCGGTAATTCTGGACTACACCGGCTTCTTCGGTGATCCGGTCATTGCGACCATGTTGTCCGTATTAATCGCTATCTTCACCTTTGGTCTGAACTGCGGTAAAGACATGAAAGAGGTGATGGGCACTATTGCAGAGTCGATCAGTGCGATTGCCATGATCATTCTGGTTATTGGGGGTGGTGGTGCTTTCAAACAGGTACTGGTTGATAGTGGCGTCGATAAATATATTGCAGGCATGATGAACGGTAGTGGTATTTCGCCGCTGGTACTGGCATGGGGCGTCGCTTCTGCACTGCGTCTGGCACTGGGTTCAGCCACCGTTGCAGCCATGACTACTGCCGGTATTGTTGCGCCAATCATTGCAACGACCGGTGTCAGCCCTGAACTGATGGTGATTGCTACCGGCGCCGGCAGCGTGATCTTCTCTCACGTGAACGACCCGGGCTTCTGGATTTTCAAAGAGTATTTCAACCTTTCTATTCCAGAAACATTCAAATCCTGGTCAGTTCTGGAAACGCTGATCGCGATTTGCGGACTGGTTGGTACGCTGATCCTCAGCAGCATGATCTGATTTACTGCATAATTTGGAGTATCCGGCAGCGGATGCTCCTTCTCCTGCTTGACCGAACCCGCTTCTATCAATACGCTAGTGCCGTCTGGTTAACCTATGAGGCCCTGTATGGACGATAGCAGTCGTCACCGTGACTACTATTCAGCTAGTTTCTGTTTTTCCTGTTTTTTCTCATCCTTTTCAGATGGTTCAGCCGTCTGGTCTGAATTGTTATCCGATCACCATCATTTCCCTGTAAAACGGAGTGTTTACTCTGTTTCGCCGGAGGTGAGACATGTTTGAGTGGATGATTGATCCCACGGCATGGCTGGGTTTATTAACGCTGGTCGTACTGGAGATTGTTCTCGGTATCGACAACCTGCTTTTTATCGCCATTCTGGCGGAAAAACTGCCGCCGGAACAACGTGATCGCGCCCGTTATTACGGTCTGGCGCTGGCGCTGCTGATGCGTTTTGGCCTGCTGGCCAGTCTGTCGCATCTGGTTACCTTCACCCAGCCACTGTTCACAATCTGGTCATTGCCCCTGTCAGGACGGGATCTGATCCTGCTGCTGGGCGGATTCTTTCTGTTATTCAAGGCGACCCGGGAGTTACATGGCCGGATAGAAGGTGTATTGCACAGTGATGAACAGAAGAAAGTCTATCTGGGTTTCTGGGTCGTGGTGGCACAGATTGTCGTGCTGGATGCTGTATTCTCTCTGGATGCGGTGATCACGGCGGTTGGTATGTCCGATCATCTGGCGATCATGATGATTGCGGTGACTATCGCTATTGTCATCATGATGTGGGCGAGCAAACCGCTGACATTGTTCATTAACCGTCATCCGACGCTGGTGATCCTCTGCCTGGGTTTCCTGCTGATGATTGGTTTCAGTCTGATGGCGGATGGCCTGGGATTCCATGTGCCGAAAGGTTATCTCTATGCCGCGATCGGTTTCTCTATCCTGATCGAGTTTTTTAACCAGCTGGCCCGCGCCAATCAGGAAAAACTGTTTAAAGGCAAGCTCCGCCGCCGTGAACGTACCGCGGAGATGGTGATGAGTCTGCTGGGTGTCAAACCCGAAACTCAACCTCATCATGAAGAGACATCCCGTCTTTCCGAACCGCGCGAAGAGATCTTCAGTGAGGAAGAAAAAGACATGGTGTCGCGGGTATTGCAACTTTCATCGTTGCCGATCCGGGCGGTGATGACCGTGCGCCGTGATATTGAAATGTTGGATCTGACGGCGCCGCAACAGGACATTTTGCAACTGCTCGCGCAAACGCCGCATTCGCGGCTGGTCGTGACCCGTGACAATAACCGGGATGCGCCACTGGGAATTATCCGCAAGCGTGATGTCCTGGCGCAATTGCTGGAGGATAAGAGTTTACGGATCGATTCACTGATCCAGCCTGCCTTGTGTTTACCGGAAACCATCTCGGTGCTGAATGCACTGGAACAATTCCGTCGGGCGAAAAACTATCTGGCTTTTGTGGTGGACGAATTCGGCAACTTTGAAGGTCTGGTTTCTATCCGCGATATCATGGAAGAAATTGCCGGTAAACTACCGGAGACCGGTGAGGAAGAGTCGGAACTTGTTATGCTGGCACCAGGCAGTTTCCGCGTCAGCGGCGATATGCTGCTGAGTGATTTGCAGCGGGAACTGGGTTTCCCGGCTGCTTCTACGGAACATTATCATACGTTGGCGGGGTGGTTGCTGGAGTGGTTGCAACGGCTACCTACCATGGATGAAGTGATCGATTATGAAGGCTGGCAGATTACAGTGACCGAAATCCGGGCTCACCGTATCGAGTCGGTCTGGCTGACCCGTCAGCAAACAGAATAATAATCCCCGGGTGAAATGATGATGACGCAATTGATGCAACGCTGGCAGCAAGTCAGCCAATATCTCGCGGACTGGAGTGATAGTCTGCTGGCTGCAGAAAACACGCTGCAGCAGAAAGATAAAGTATATAACTGGCAGGCATGGCTACTGCCAACCTTGCTGGGTCTGTTATTTGCACTGCAGAACCCGCTGCTTTACGGTATGGCACCGGCCTATGATGCCTCGTTGTTTGCCACCATGGGCAAGATGTGGGCTGACGGAGCCGTGCTCTATCGCGACATGATCGATATTAAAGGCCCGGTGATCTTCCTGCTGGATGCGATTGGTTATGCCATCGGTGGTTTTCAGGGGATCTGGCTGCTGGAAACAGTACTGCTGATCTGGGGGCTCAACGCTTTATACCGCACACTTGCCCTGTGGGGGATTGCGCCATTAAGCCGGCTTGCCGGTATGCTGGCCTGGTTATTCCTGTATGCCTACCGTTATTACTACGGCAACATGACGGAAGATTACACGTTCAGTCTGGGATTAATCGCTCAGTATCATTTTGTGCGGATGCTGCTGGCAGAACGTTTCCGCTGGCAGGATGCAGTCATTCCGGCGGTGACATTCGGTCTGATTGCCATGTTGCGCATGAATAATGCCGCAATGTGGTGTGGTTACTACCTGGCTCTGTTTGTTTACTGGGCATGGCAGCGTCGCTGGCAGGATGCACTTAAACTGACAATCAGTGGGGTTGCCGGTTTACTGGTGATTACTCTGCCACTGCTGGCTTATTTTGTCTGGCATGGTGTGCTGAGTGACTTCTGGTTCTATTCATTCGGCATTTTCTTCGGTAGCAGTTATGGCAGCGGCCACTCACTGATGGTGGGTTTCCTCGGCCTGGCCAGAACTGGTCTGTTGTTATTGTTGCCGGTGTTTATTGCGGTTGTCTGGCAACAACAACGCTCAGCTGATAATTCCCGTCCATGGGGCATCTTGCTGGCAACCCAGCTGACCGGAATCGTCATGGGAATTGTGGCAAATTCCGTTTCCGGTCACACCTACGAGCATTATGAAATTCTGTTCTTTACCTTCGCCATGCTTGTGCTGCCTGTCGTCATTCAGGCTGCGCGCAGTGGCGGGCTGACAGGGCAGATAGGTTGCCGCCATATACAGCAGGCTGGTGTTTTAACGCTGTTGCTGGTGATCGGTTATTTGCTGGCACAGCACATTATCTTTACCTGGTCGCGCTTTGAATCACCACTGCCGAAACTCACATATGAGTTGCTGGTCAGTCTGACTGCAAGCGTCATTACAACAGCTGTTCTGGTTGGTATCTGGTTCGTTACCCGAAGCCGCCGGTTATATCTGCCAGCGATGTCATTACTCGTCCTACTGACTGTACTGATGGTGGTGTTACCGCTGGCGCGCGGGCTGACCAAAGGGCGTCCGTTTGATGAGGTATCGGGACAGATGGTGGAATATATCAAGGCAAACACCGGGTATGATGATCTGATCTGGGTGGATGGGGTGATTCCGCAATATTACGTCTGGACGGAACGTCGTCCGGCATCGTCCTATCTGTTTTTCGATAATGTTACGCCACCGTATGATGTACGAACCCGTATGATGGATGATCTGAAGCGGAACAAACCAAAATTCATCATTGTGAAATTGACGCGGATGGAGAAGGTGATGAGCGGCAAGGATCGCGATAGTACACCGTCATTTACGGCCTATTACAATTATATCCAGGAAGCATATCAGCCGGTTTCTGCCGAGTTACCTCGCTTATACCAGCTGAAGTAAACGTTTTGCGCAGGAATGAAAACGGCCCGTTAAGGGCCGTTTGATTATCCGGAGATCAGAAAAGCATTAAGGCTGTAAAACACCAAAGTTATCCATAGAGAACTTCACGCGTTCTGCCACAGTCATTTTCTTGATATCGTTCTCTGACATCTTTTCAATTTTACGCAGACGGGGCAGCAGACCGGCACCATTAGCGATCTGAATCGAAAGACCCGGGCGGGCATTCAGTTCCAGCAACAGTGGACCACGTTTTTTATCCAGTACGATATCAGTACCGATATAACCCAGACCGGACATCTCGTAACAAGCTGCGGAGAGGTTCAGCAGTTTTTCCCAGTGCGGAACTTGCAGTTCATACAGATCGCGACCGGTATCCGGATGATAACGCATCGGACTGTTGTACTGCACCGCACGCAGCGCTTTGCCGGTACGCAGGCAGATGCCGACACCGACAGCCCCCTGGTGCAGGTTCGCTTTACCGTCGGAGGATGCAGTAGACAGACGCATCATGGCCATGACTGGAAAGCCTTTGAAGATGATCACTCGGGTATCCGGAACGCCTTCATAGGAGTAACCGTCAAACACGTCATCAAACTGGATCAGATCTTCAACCAGCACGAAGTCGGGTTTACCGCCCAGCGAGAATAGCCCTGCCAGAATGTTGGTGATATGACGTTCCAGATCGGTTGCGGTACATCCGCTACCGTTGGGTTTGTAATACAGGCCATCTTCATGACGCATGATGACCAGGATCCCTTTACCACCGGAACCACGTGCTGGTTTGATACAGAATCCCGGCCAATCCTTAACCATCTCGGTAATCTTGGTCACTTCATGCTGATGTTGGATGGTGCCGATCAGTTTCGGCACCGTCACACCGGCATCAACCGCAATGCGTTTGGTTTTCAGCTTGTTATCTACTAACGGATATAGCGAGCGCGGATTATAGCGCCCGATATAACTGACGTTTCGCTGATTCATGCCCATGATGCCGAGCTGAGCCAGCTTAAAGGGTGAGGTGTACTTCTCTAAAAGCCACATGGCATTACTTCTTATGCAGTTCGTCAGCTAACGGTTTGAACCGTTTCAGCTCAGACAGACGATAGCCGGTGTAGTTACCCATCACCAGTACGGTTGCCATAATGATCAGCTGCAACCCGAGGAAATTAAAGGTCAGATGCTGAACCATACCGCTGCTCATCGCCAGATAAGCGATTACGGCCACCAGTAATGAACCACCGCCTTGCTTGAAGACTTCTTTCGGACCTTCTTCTTCCCACAGGATCGACATACGTTCGATGGTCCAGGAGAGAATGATCATCGGGAAGAAGGTGATTCGCATACCCTGGGTGATGCCCAGTTTATAGGTCAGCACGGACAGGCCGCCGATGATACAGATAACGGTAATGATGATGGCCGATATACGGGCGACCAGCAGCAGATTCAGCTTGGAAAGCCAGGATCGGATCACCAGGCCCACACCAACGATACTGAGGAAACCGACCAAACCGGTGAACAACTGCGTTTGCAGGAAGGCCACCGCGATCAGTACCGGCATGAACGTACCAGAGGTTTTCAGACCACAGATAACCCGCAGGAACACAACAACCATCACGCCAATCGGGATCAGCAGGATGCCTTTGAATAGCGACTGTTCTTCTACCGGCAGCATATCCACCGAGAAGTTCAGCATATCTGTGTGTTCAAACTTAGCTTCCAGGGCTTTATTTACCGGAACCAGCTTTTTGATAACGGAGAAGGTTACCTGAGAGTTACTGGCACCAGCCACATCCAGCAGCGGCGTGGTGTTGTATTCCCACAGCAGCAGATTTTCCGGACGACCCTGCACACCGGTATTCGGATCGAACAGGTCATATTTGTCGCCGTTAAATACCTGAACATAGTCCACCAGACGCTGGCGACGACGACCATCTTCCAGATTCAGGGCGCGAACCACTCGGGCCGGAATATCCGCCTGATTCAGAATTTCCACCAGCAGATAAGCCGGTTTTTTATATTTGGCCAGCAGAGCCGCATTTTGTTCCTGATTCTTGAATTCTTTAAGAATTTCTCGCGTCAGGGTAAACGCATCGGCTGAGCGGGTTTTAGCTGCTGCCAGGATCTGATTGATTGCGGAAGCAATCGGCTCTTTTTCCAGCGATTTATCAATAGTCGGTACTGTGACTGGCAATGCCTTGGCATAAGGGTCGCTCAGCATGTCGGTACGATAGTAAAGCTCCTGATGACCAGTCGCGCTGCTGATCGACCATTCTGCGCGGGTTATGCCATCTTTGGTAACGAAAGACAGGCCATATCCCGGGCTGGCGGCATTTTCGTCGACATGTGTGAAGCCTTCCTGGGTATCAGGCAATGCCAGTGATGCCATAACCGGACCGCCATTAGCATCAAATTCGACTTTCGCTTCGGCAGACCAGACATTGCGGTATTCACCCGGCCACAAAGGAACATCAAAGGCAACATGGCGATACACGACCAGTGCGATACCCAGTATATAGAGCAGCGCGACGACGATATAAAACGGACGGCGAGAGACCATGATAGATACTACTTATCCTTGTTATTATCTGAAGTGGCTCCGGCAGCAGAGTCGGTTTTGACTGGCTCTACATCAGCCGGAGTTGCTGTTTTTACTTCTTTTTTAACGGGTTTTTCAATATCTGCGGTCGGCTGAACAGCAGGTTTGGTTTCATCTTTGACTGGAACCTTTTTAACCACGATAAGCTTGTCACCTTCTCTTACCGTTTCGGTTCCGTTCTGATCAGCGGACGATTTGGCTGTTTTGCCGTTTCTGCTTGTTTTTGGCTGTTCGGAAGACTGAACCGCGCCTTCTACCTGTGGTTTGCCTTGTACGTTTTCACGGGCAACATCCACTACAGCAACGTCCTTGATGAATTCACGACCCATCAGAACCGGGAAGTCCATATTGGAACGGTCGGTCAGGCTGAAGTCTGCTTTTTCTGTGACGGAGCCAATGCGGATAGTCATGCGTACAATCGGACGATCTTCCAGACCGTTTGCCTGACGAATACGGATATATTTAACGAAGGGCGCTTCAACAGTAACGACTTTACCGCCATCAACCGGCATATTGAATTTTACCCAGCGACGTCCTTCACGTTCAAAGACGGTAACATCCTGAGCGCTGATGGAAGAAGTGGTTGCGCCTGTATCCACGCGGCTCATGAAGTTTCCATTGGCTTCTTCAACATAGATCCACTCGGTTTCACCCAGGATCATTTTGCCGTCAGGTGTGGTTTTTCCCGGCTCGGCCGGAACACAGACACCCGAGGTATCTTTTTTCGATGATTTTTTGAAAACCGGAGGCTTGGACTGTTGTTCGGCCGTAGGTAACTGTCTGGCAAGCTGTTGCTGCAGTGTTTTCAGCTCATTCAGTTGTTTGGCGCTATGTCCCTGCTGATCAAGCAGAATACTCAGGCGGGTATTAAGTAAAGCGTTAGTTTCGGCCTGTTGCTTTAACAATTGTTGCACGGCAGCTTCACAACTGTTGCTGGCAGACTCGTCAGCTAACACGTATCCAGAAAACAGGCTCATAGAGAGCAGAGCTAAACCCGGTAATGCTTTTGTAATCATGGTAGCGGTTCAATCAGGTTAACAAAAAATTGTTGTAAGTTTATATCAGATAACGATCAGGGGACTAGTCTTCTGAGCCTCTGGTCGCAACAAAAACGGCGCGTTTCGGTGCCGGATAGCCTTCAATGGTACGGGTGGGATCATCCGGCATCAGGTATTGCGCAAGAGAATCATTTCGCATCCATTCGGTTTTACGCTGTTCGTCGGTGGTCGTGATGGCTTCATCCACCATGCGGACATCCTGAAAACCACACTTTTTCAGCCACTTTATCATGGCGGCCGGCGAGGGCAGGAACCAGACATTGTTCATTTGCGCATAGCGATCATCAGGCACCAGCACGGTGTTTTCATCACCATCGACAATCAGTGTTTCCAGCACCAATTCTCCGCCATCGCGTAACTGGTCTTTTAACTGATAGAGATGATCGATAGGAGAACGGCGGTGATAAAGCACCCCCATGGAAAAGACCGTATCAAATGCGCGCAGTGGCGGCAGCTCCTGAATGCCCAGTGGTAAAAAATGAACCTGAGGATCATTACCACCCAATTGTTTCACTGCCGTGAACTGACAAAGAAACAGCGCAGAGGGATCAATGCCAACCGCCAGCTCGGCGCCTTCGCCACGCATGCGCCACAGGTGATAGCCGCTGCCACAGCCGACATCCAGCACATAACGGTTTTTCAGCGGGCTGATATGCGGTAGCACGCGATCCCATTTCCAGTCGGAGCGCCACTCAGTATCAATATGGATACCGAACAGATCGAACGGACCTTTGCGCCACGGGTGGAAACTCTGCAGCAGGTTTTCCAGTTTTTTGGTGTGGCCGTCACTGATTTCGCCAGGCAGACCAATCTCGACGCGATCATGCAGATTCACGTTCTGGCTGTGATAGCTTTCCAGCTTTTTCAGCACACGTTGCCATTTCGGCAGATTGCCGTGGCGTTCGCTGTTTTCCCAGGCATTCAGTTGTGCCGGCAGGGTATGCAACCAGTGGCTTAAGCGGCTTTTGGCAATCACCTGATAAAAGGAGGCAAAATCGATCATGCGTTTTCTCCTTGATCTTTGATGGCGACAATGGAGCCGAAATTGAAACACTGGAACCAGAGATCAATGTGTTCAAAGCCGGCCTGCTGTAAACGTTGTTTATGCAGTTCAACGCTGTCGGCACGCAGTACGTTTTCCAGCATGGTGCGTTTCTGGCTGATCTCCAGTTCGCTGTAACCGTTGGCCCGTTTGAAGTCGAGGTGCAGTTCCACCAGTAGGTCGCTGACTTCGGTATCGTCAAAGCGGAACTTTTCACTCAGGATCAGAATGCCGCCCGGGCGCAAACCGGCATAGATGCGTTGCAGCAATGCCAGTCGGTCTGCCGGTTCAATAAACTGCAGGGTGAAGTTCAGTACAACGACAGAGGCATTCTCAATCGTGACGTTCTGGATGTCATCCTGCCGGATTTCTACCGGAACATTGCTCTTGTAGGCAGCC
Source organism: Tolumonas osonensis (assembly GCF_014202415.1). Lineage (GTDB taxonomy): Bacteria > Pseudomonadota > Gammaproteobacteria > Enterobacterales > Aeromonadaceae > Tolumonas > Tolumonas osonensis. The sequence continues at coordinate 50,375 of NZ_JACHGR010000001.1, read as the reverse complement.
AGATGCTGACGGCAACGCTCGACCATCGGCGCTGAATTGTCGATGCCGATAATCCGGCAATCGTGATGCGCCACATTGCGCCGCATCATCTGGGTGGCGGCACCGAGCGAACAGCCCAGGTCATACAGATTGGAGCCTGGTTGGGCGAAGCGGGCGGTCATCATGCCGATGGCAGAGAGAATATTGGAATAACCCGGTACAGAGCGCTGGATCATATCCGGGAACACTTCGACGACTTTTTCGTCAAAGCAGAAATCGCCCAGCTGATCGATCGGGGCGGCGAACAATTGATCTTTCATCGTGGAAAAAACCGGAGCAAAACAGTATGCGGAAATTGTTGCGCATGTTAGCAGATATCGCGCCGGAAGGTCAGTGTTATCCCATGACGTTATCTGTGGTTATCGTTAAGATAGATTATTGCGTCTTTAAAGACAGGGTGACGTGTGGAACATAATAAAACTCATTTCGACATCGTTGTGGTTGGTGGTGGCATGGTCGGCGCTGCCGCAGCCTGTTTGCTGGCACAGCAAGGCTGGCAGATTGCCGTGGTCGAGCAGGCAGAGCCTGAACGCTATGCCCCGGCGCAGGCGATGGATTTGCGGGTATCGGCGATCAGTCCGGCATCCGTCCGTTTATTACAGCAAGCCGGTGTCTGGGATGCGATCAGGATGATGCGAGTCCGGGCCTATAATGAGCTGGCCACCTGGGAGGTCCCCGGGCTGGAAACCCATTTCCGGGCAGAAGAGGCGGAGGTTCCCGAATTAGGGTTTATTGTTGAGAACCGGCTGATTCAGCTGGCGTTATGGCAGCGATTGCAAACGTTACCCAATGTGCAGCTGTTCTGTCCGGTACAGGTGACCGCATTGTCGCAGGATGAGACGGCGGTCAGTCTGACGCTGAATGATGATCAGGTCGTCAAGGCATCCTGGTTACTGGCTGCTGATGGCGCAAATTCCAAAATCAGATCCTTCGCCAAAATCGGCATCAACCGCTGGGACTACCGGCAGGATTGCCTGCTGATTAACGTCGATCTGGAAGAGGACGCGCCGGCAATCACCTGGCAGCAGTTTTATCCGGACGGCCCGCGAGCCTTTCTGCCGTTAGCCGGGAAAAAAGGATCGCTGGTCTGGTATGACAAACCGGCCCGTATCGCCCGGTTAGCGGCGATGCCGCCGGCGCTGCTGGATAAGGAAGTCAAACGTCATTTCCCGGAACCGTTACCGGCCTGCACGGTGACGCACAGCGGCAGTTTCCCGTTAACCCGGCGCCATGCGCAGCATTATTATCAGGGAAAGGTGATTTTGCTGGGGGATGCGGCGCATACCATTCATCCGCTGGCCGGACAAGGCGTCAATCTGGGCTTTAAGGATGTTTCCTGTCTGGTCAATTTGTGGCAAACCGCGCAGCAAAAACAGCAGTCATTCAGTGTTGAACATCTGAAACAGTATGAGCGTGAGCGTTTATGTGACAACACCCTGATGCAGTCGGCGATGGATCTGTTTTATGCCGGATTCAGTCTGCAGCATGCGCCAGTGAAAATATTGCGGAATCTGACGCTGCTGGCAGCAGAAAATGCCGGCTGGCTGAAACAGAAAGCCTTGCGTTACGCGCTAGGCCTTTAAACCTGCCGCAATTTGCTGTTCCACATCCAGAAACACCTGCAGACTGCGTGACTGGTGTTTCTGTTTGTGCCGAATCAGGTAAAGCGGGCGCATCATGCGTTCCATATTTTCAAGCTGGAGCAGGGCGACCCGTCCGCTTTCCAGTTGTTCCTCAATCACGACTTTCGACAAGCAACTGACCGTCTGACTGTGGCTTACCGCATGTTTGATGGCTTCTGAATTGCCCAGCTCCATCACCAGATTCAGATGATGCAGACGGGGCAGCAGCAGTTGTTCCACGACTTCCCGGGTGCCGGAGCCCGCTTCACGCAGGATCCACTGGCATTCTGCCAGCTGTTCAGCGGTGACGGTTTTACCAGCCAGCGGATGTGAAGCCGCACAGAACAGCAGCATTTCATCCTGCCGCCACAACTGACTTTCCAGTTCCATACGATGACATGGTCCTTCGATAAAACCGATATCCACGTCAAAATTGGCCACGGCCTCGGCGATGTCGGCACTGTTAGCAACCCGTAATTCCAGCTGGATGCCGGGGAATTGTTCGCGATAACGGGCGATCACTGCCGGCAGCAGATAATTACCGATGGTGGTACTGGCACCGATACGCAGCATACTGCGGCCACTGGAAAACAGGTTTTCCAGCTCCTGAGCCTGCTCCAGCAAGGCCTGCGCACGGGGAAAGAGCAGGCGGGCGTTTTCATTGACGATCAGACGTTTCCCGGCCCGTTCAAACAACTGTACCCCGAGCTGATTCTCCAGATCGGCCAGCGCACTGCTGACCGCAGATTGTGACAAAGCCAGTTTTTCTGCGCCGCGGGTTGTTGATTGCGTGTCGATAACGGCCAGAAAGACCTCGAGTTGCCGTAAGGTAATATTCATACTGTTATCATTTTTTTAAATTGATTGTATAAATATAATCAATTTAATTAATAAAAGCATCCTCTCTGTGACCGATGAAAAACGGGTAAAGGAAAACAGATAAGTTATATCTGCAACAATTGACGCCGGCTGCCAAGCATTCCATTATCGGTGGTGTCAGGGTAATTCGCCTTCCAATTAAGGAGAGACAATGAAACTGTATTACGCTCCCGGCGCCTGCTCTCAGGCTTCCCATATGGCATTACGTGAAGCGGGTCTGGATTTTCAGTTAGAGAAAGTGGATTTACGCAAGAAGATCACTGCTTCCGGTGACGATTACCGCAAGATCAATCCGTTAGGTTATGTTCCTGCACTGGAGCTGGATGATGGGGTCGTGATCACGGAAGGGCCGGCGATCATGCAGTTTATTGCGGATCATGCACCTGCGGCCGGTTTGCTGCCGACGGAAGGTACGGCGCGTTACCGGGCGATTAGCTGGCTGAATTTTATTGCTACCGAATTGCACAAAACCTGTTCACCGTTGTTTTCACCAACGCTCACTGAAGAGCAGCGAGCCCCCGTTATTGAACGTCTTGCGGTTCGCCTAGACAGATTAGAGCTGCTTTTCAAAACCAACAGTTATCTGCTTGGCGCTCAGTTCAGTGTGGCGGATCTTTATCTGTTTGTGATCACCGGCTGGTTTGGCCATATGAATATACCACTCAAAAAATGGCCGCATATCGAACGTTTCCGCGAGGTCGTGGCTGCTCGTCCGGCGGTGCAGGCTGCATTGGAAGCAGAAGGTTTTCTCTGATTTTTCCCTGTCGATGTTGCCCGCGGAGGAATTTTGCTTTCGCGGGATTCATGCCCTCTTTCTTCTTTCACTTTTCATTCCGCTAATGGCTTTGGCACAATGCCGCTATTCAGTGTAACGGAGAACCAATTTGTTCCAACTGCCTATCCATGAGCTGTTACCACAGATAGCGCAGGCCTGTCAGACGTCAAATCAGCTGATTCTGCAGGCCTCTCCGGGCGCCGGTAAATCGACAGTCGTCCCCCTCTTTTTACTGCAGCAACTGACCGGTTCCGGCCGGATCATCATGCTGGAACCCCGCCGTCTGGCTGCCCGCAATATTGCGCTCTATCTGGCGCAGCAATTGAATGAGCCGGTCGGTCAGCAGGTGGGATACCGTGTCCGGGGGGAACAGAAGAGCAGCAAGGCTACCCGGCTGGAAATTGTCACCGAAGGCATTCTGACCCGGATGCTACAGCAGGATCCGGAACTGGCCGGCGTGGATCTGCTGATCTTCGACGAGTTTCATGAGCGCAGCCTGCAGGCGGATACGGCACTGGCATTTGCGCTGGAAAGTCAGGCCGCGTTGCGTCCGGATCTGAAGATTATGGTGATGTCGGCAACGTTAGAAGGCTTGCCGTTACAACAGTTGTTGCCGGATGCCGAACTGCTGACTTGTTCCGGTCGTTCTTATCCCATCAGCTATCAATATCGTCCGGTGAACCGTCAGCAACTGCTGGTACCACAGTGGGGTTCTGTGGTGCTGGATGCGGTACAGAATGAAACGGGCAGTCTGCTGGTCTTCCTGCCCGGCGCCGGTGAAATAGACCGTCTGGCCGAATGGCTGCAATCACGTATTTCTACGGACATTGCCGTCCTGCCGCTGCATGGCCGCTTGCCGTTTGCCGAGCAGCAACGGGCCATTCTGCCGTGCGAGGAAGGCAAGCGTAAGGTGGTGCTGACCACGAATGTTGCGGAAACCTCGCTCACCATTGAAGGCATTCAGGTGGTAATTGATTCCGGTCTGGAGCGTCGCAGCAGTTTTGATCTGAAAAGCGGCGTGACCCGGCTGGAGACACGACAGATCGCCAAGGCCTCAGCGACACAGCGCGCCGGCCGTGCCGGACGACTGGGGCCGGGCGTGTGCTACCGGTTGTGGAGTGAAGAGCAGCAGGAGCGGCTGGAAGAACAGGCATCGCCGGAGATTCTGCGCAGCGATCTGGCATCGCTGTTACTGGAATCTGCGCTCTGGGGCAGTACGCCGGAGGAGTTGCCTTTTCTGAATCAGCCACCGGCGCCGGCACTGGCGGCTGGACGTCAGTTGCTACGCTGGCTAGAGGTGTTCGATGAGCAAAACCGGTTAACAGCTAAAGGGCGTCAGCTGGCGTTGCTACCCTGCGAGCCAAGGCTGGGTCATCTGTTGTCAGAAGCGAAAGAACTGGAGCTGCAGGGGTACACCGGCATGCTCGCCGCCGCTTGTTATCTGCTTGCGCTGCAGGAAGAGCGGGTTCTGGGCAACGATCCGCTATCGGTTCAGTTACAGCGTTACGGTCAGGGCCTGCATGCTGCGGCCCGGCGCTGGTGGCAGCGGATGGAGGGTGAAGGTGCTGTTCCATCCTGTCCGCCGGTTCAGATCGATTTGTTGGCAGCTGTCGCCTGGCCGGATCGTATCGCCAGAAAAAGCGGGGAACTGCGTTATCAGCTGGCGAACGGACAGCGGGCGGATCTGGTACCCGATCATCCCTGCCAGGGAAAAGAATGGCTGGTGGCGGTAGCGCTGCAGCAGACGGAATCCGGGTTGCGGATTTTCACGGCCGAGTCTCTGGATATCGAGGCCTTGAAGCAAGCGAAACCACAGCTGTTCCGGGAGGAAATCTTTCTGGGCTGGGACAATAAAGAAGAACGGGTGCGGGCAGAAAAACAGCAGTGTCTGGGCGCCATCGTGTTAAAACGTCAGCCGTTAACCGATCTGAGCGCAGAACAGAAAGCCCGGTGTTTGCTGGAGGGAATACGGCTGCACGGGTTGTCCTGTCTGCAGTGGAATGCAGACAGTGAGCAGTGGCTGCAACGCTGGCGCTGTGCTGCCGAATGGTTACCTGAACTGGCGTTACCCGCAGCGGACGATGCCACCTTGCTGGCAACACTGGAACAATGGTTATTACCACATCTGGATGGATTCTCACGGCTGGATGAGTTAAAACGCCTGCCGTTGCTGACGATTTTACGTAACAGTCTGACCTGGTCTCAGCAGCAAAAACTGGATGAGCTGCTGCCGGTATATTTTACGGCGCCAACAGGAAGCCGGATCGTATTGCGCTATGAAGCCGGACGTTCTCCGGTGCTGGCGGTGCGCATCCAGGAGATGTTCGGTCAACGGGAAACGCCGACGGTCGCTAATGGTAAGGTGGCTGTGCAGATTGAGCTGCTGTCACCCGCGAAACGACCATTACAGATCACGCAGGATCTGGTAGCTTTCTGGCAAGGCGCTTATAACGAAGTTAAAAAAGAGGGTAAGGGACGTTATCCAAAGCATTACTGGCCTGATGATCCACTGCAGGCTATGCCGACAAAAACGGTTAAACGACTAATGTAACAGGAATACTTTTCACGTGGCTAAGAAACCGAAAAAGAAAACCGTGCCGGTTTATCCTTTCTGGCACTGGCGTCGCTGGATTGGTCTGGCGATAAAACTGGGATTGGTCGGGGTGGCGTTCATGGTGCTGTTTGGCATCTATCTCGACAGTCTGATTCACAGTAAGTTTGATAGTGAGCAGAAATGGAAACTTCCCGCTGTTGTTTACAGCCGGCCGCTGGAGCTGTTCCCGGGGCAACGTTTGTCATTACAGCAGATGTTGCATGAACTGAAACTGCTCAATTACCGGCAAAGCGCAGATCCGAAAGGGCCGGGGCAGTATGCGGTTAACGGACAACGGATGATCGTCATTCGCCGTTCCTTTGATTTTGCGGACGGTATGGAGAAATCCCGGCCTTTATTGCTGACTTTTAACGGACAACGCCTGCTCAATATCAAGAATGCCGATAACCAGCGCGAGCTTGGCTATGTCCGCATGGACCCGGTATTGCTGGATCGTCTCAGTAATGAGGAAATTGAAGATCGCATCCTGTTGCGGATCAATCAGGTACCACAATCTTTCGCCAACATGTTGCTGCTGGTGGAAGATCGTGATTTTTATACCCATGGCGGGGTATCGGTACTTTCTATCGGCCGGGCATTTCTGGCCAACCTGCGGGCCGGACACACCGTGCAGGGGGGCAGTACCCTCACGCAGCAGCTGGCGAAAAACTACTTCCTGACCCGGGAACGCAGTGTCTGGCGTAAAGTGCAGGAAGCTTACATGGCGGTGATCATTGATTACCGCTATGAGAAGAATCAGATCCTTGAAACCTATATGAACGAGATTTATCTCGGTCAGAATTTCGCGCAGGGTGTATACGGGTTTGGTCTGGCCTCTTACTTCTATTTCGGTATGCCGCTCAATGAGCTGGAGCCGGATCAGATGGCCTTGCTGGTCACCATGGTACGCGGACCATCTTATTACGATCCATGGCGTTATCCGGAACGGGCACAGCAACGCCGGGATATGATCCTGCGTCTGATGCTGGAAAATAATCAGCTGACACCGGAACAATTCCAGACCTATGCCGCGCGTCCGTTAGGCCTGATTGAACGCGGGCAGATGACCTATGGCCGCACCCCTGCGTTTATGAACTTGTTGCGGCGTGAACTGCGTCAGCGCTTTGGTACAGGCATCCTGGATCAATCCGGTCTGAAGATCTTTACCAGTCTGGATCCGGTAGCACAGCAAGCTGCGGAAGAGTCTGTTTCTTCTCAGCTGGACAGCATTGAAAAACGTCTGAACCGCAAAGCCTTGCAGGGCGCCATGGTCGTTACCAACCGTCATTCCGGCGAGGTTTCTGCGCTGGTGGGCGGACGGGATACCGGTTATGCCGGTTTAAACCGTGCGCTGGATGCCCGTCGTCCGATCGGTTCGCAGGTTAAGCCGGCGGTGTATATGACGGCACTGGATCAGGGCTATCAGCTGGCGACCCCGCTGAAAGATGAACCACTGCAGTTACGCAATCAGGGCGGGAAAACCTGGGCGCCTCAGAACTACGATAAAACCTATCGTGGAACGGTGCCTTTATATGCCGCCATGGCGAACTCGCTGAACGTGCCGACAGTCCGGCTGGGAATGGCGGTGGGAGTTCCTGCCGTTGCCGAAACACTGAAGCGGATGGGGGTAACACAGGATATTCCGCTGTTCCCGTCACTTTTCCTGGGTATCCTGGAATTGTCACCTTTCGAGGTTAACCAGGCATTTCTGACTCTGGCGACTGAAGGGTTGTATCAACCGCTGACCGCAATCCGGACCATTCAGGACAGCAGTGACAAGGTGATCTATCAACGGGCAGAAAAAGCGGAACGCCGGTTAGACAGTCAGTCCGCTTATTTGACGCTGTTTGCGATGACTAAAGTCGCCAGTTCCGGTACGGCCCGCAGCCTGGCAGCGAGATTCCCGAATGCGGTACTGGCTGGTAAGACTGGCACGACGGATAACCTGCGTGATGCCTGGTTTACCGGTTTGGATAACGATGAGGTGATCACCGTCTGGGTTGGCCGTGATGATAACAAGCCTGCCGGCCTGACCGGTTCCAATGGCGCGTTGCCGTTATTCAGTGATTATATGGCCCGCCGGGGCGTGAACTCGCTGAAATTACCGGTTCCGCAGGGGATTGCGATGGTGAATTTCAATCTGAGTGGCAAACCGGTCGCCAGCGGCTGTGGTGGCGCGCTGATGTTGCCCGCCCGCAGCGATAAGCTGCCGCCGGCCGAAAGCTGCAGCAGTACCCCGGTAGACTGGATTAAAAATATGTTTTCCGGTGGTGAATAATGGCATCAGGCTCCGGTCACCAACTCAACGCTGACACGCCGTAAATCCATCCATGGAGGCTTGGGCGCCGCATCCCTGCGGCGCACTGTCGACTTATGAGTTGGTGGCCGGAGCCTCTCAGCCGAGTGGCAATAATCTACGCCAGCATATCCTTCCGTACTTTATCCGCCATTTCCTGTCCCTGCAGTGCAGCAACTATCGCCAAGGCAAAATCGATACTGGTCGCCGGACCCTGACTGGTGATCAGTTTATTCGGTTTATCGACAACCACCCGTTCCTGACTGACCTGACCGGCCGGTAACTGTTCCTGGGTGCCTGGATAACCGGTTACTTTGGCATCACCAATCAGATTGTGATGAGCCAGCACAAATGCTGGTGTCGCACAGATCGCCGCGCGCCAGAGATCTTTGGCCTGCTGTTTTTTCAGCAGCTCAATCACCAGTGGGTTATCCCGCAGATATTCCGCACCTGGCAGGCCGCCCGGCATCACGATGGCATCAAAGGTTTCATGCGCCACTTCTTCCAGCAGATGATCCGCTACCAGATGCACGCCGCGGGAGGCGACAACCTCACGCTGTTTGTTCGGATTGATCGAGGCGACGGTGACTTTGACATTGCCGCGGACTAACGTGTCGATGCTGGCTACCGTTTCAATTTCTTCACAACCCGGAGCGATAATAACTAGTGCTCTTTTACTCATTGTATTCATCCTCATTCATTAGTGCATGTTGATTCTAACGCTTTGACCTTCAGATATAACTGACGATGTTTTGGTAGATCAATGCCTTGTTTTTCAGCCTGTTGCAACAGATAGCCGGTGATATAATCGATTTCGGTTTTCCGGTGATAAGCAATATCCTGATGCATGGATGAGAAGTTCCGGGCGGTTCTGTCGGCAACCTGAAGAACCTGTCTGCACCATGTCTCCGGGGTTTCCCTGAATCCCTGTTTGACCAGAAGCGGATGCAATTCCTGACAGAGCGCCGCCACCTCTTCCGTACGATCCAGCAATGCGCCATTGGGTTGATTCCAGACAGCGGTCAGCGGATTAATAACGGCGTTAATCACCAGCTTGCGCCACTGGCGTTCACCGATATGCTCACTCCATGCCGTATGTCCCAGCGCGTCAGCCAGATAGGGAACCAGTTCACGGCACTGTTCTCCGGATGAGTTCAGTGCTCCTAGCCAGGTTTCCCCGAAACCGGTATGACGGATATGTTTGCTGTCTGTTTTCAGTGCACCGCAACTAGTAACGCCCGCCAGTAACGGATTATGCGGAAAATGACGAAGTAACCATTCTGCGGTTCCCATGCCATTGTGTAACAAGATAATCGGACTGGTTTCGGGAAGGCGTCCCACCAGTGGTTTCAGTGCCGGGATCACTTGCCAGACTTTGGTGGTGACCAGCAAATTGCCGATTGCGGAAAGATCCCGATAGCCAATGCATGGCAATTCACACATACAGACGGAACCGTCTAGTAACTCCAGCAGCATGGGATGTAATTGCTGGTGGGGCGTCTGCGCATGCCGGGTATCCAGCAGATTTACGCTCTGGCCGATACGCAGTAACTGCGTGGCAAACAATGAGCCGATAGCACCGGCCCCCAGGATTGTCCATTGCATAAACAGGTTGGTTCTCTCTCGTGTTTAAGAATAATTGTAAGATGCAAAATCAGTTCTGACAGCTTTAACAGGGGATAACCTTCTTTCAGTCCCGGATTTCTGCTAAATTTGACAACAACTTGTAATAAGGAGAGTTCTCTATGCCGTCTTTTGACATTGTATCTGAAGTCGCGATGAACGAAGTTCAGAACGCGGTAGAAAATGCCAACCGCGAGTTACAAACCCGTTTTGATTTTCGTGGCGTTGATGCCTCCTTTGAACTGAACAAAGAAGAGATCAAAATGGCTGCGGATGCAGATTTCCAGCTGAAACAGATGATTGATATCCTGCGTGAGAAGGTTCTGAAGCGTAATCTTGATACTTCCTGCCTGGAGTTTGGTGATGTTGAACATTCCGGTCGTCGTTATTTTCAGGTTGTGAAACTGAAGCAGGGGATTGCAACGGATGTGGCTAAAAAGCTGGTTAAACTGATCAAAGATTCCAAAATCAAAGTTCAGGCTGCTATTCAGGGTGATGAAGTGCGTGTGACCGGCAAGAAACGAGATGATCTGCAGGAAGCCATGGCGTTAGTTCGTGGTGCTGATCTGGGACAGCCGTTTCAGTTCACCAATTTCCGTGACTAATCAGGTCTCTGACCGCATCTGACAGCCTCCTGAGTGCCAACGCCTCAGGAGGCTTTATTTTTCTCGGGAAATGTCATGCCTCAACTGCATTGGTATCAACAATTGTTTACCCGGCGTATGCTGATTTGTGTGTTCACGGGTTTCAGTTCCGGTTTGCCGTTATATCTGCTGCTGAACCTGGTGCCGGCCTGGCTGAAGACAGAGCAGATTGATCTGAAAGCTATCGGGTTATTGTCACTGGTTCAGTTTCCTTATACCTGGAAATTTATCTGGTCCCCCTTCATCGACCGTTTTCCTATTCTGGGGCTGGGTCGTCGTCGCGGCTGGATGCTGGCCTCACAGCTGGCGCTGATTCTGGCGATTGCGGCCATGGGATTCCTGTCGCCACAAACCTCTTTGTGGAGCATCGCCTATCTGGCATTTGGCGTCGCATTTTTCAGTGCGAGTCAGGATATCGTGCTGGATGCCTATCGCCGCGAGATCCTGAACGATCAGGAACTGGGGCTGGGTAATTCGGTGCATGTGAATGCCTACCGTATCGCAGGACTGATTCCTGGCTCGTTATCGCTCATTCTGGCCGATCATCTGCCATGGCACTGGGTATTTCCGATCACGGCGTTATTTATGCTGCCGGGACTGATGCTGACCCTGGTCTGCAAGGAGCCGCCGGCTGCCCGGGCACCAAGGACATTACGTGAAGCGGTGATTGAACCCTTTCATGAATTTATGCAGCGGCAGGGTGTGCAGAATGCGTTACTGATTCTGGCATTTATCTTCCTGTATAAGCTGGGGGACAGCATGGCAACCTCGCTAGCCACACCGTTTTATCAGGATATCGGCTTCAGTAAAACCGAGATTGGCCTGATTGCCAAGCACGCTGGTTTATGGCCCAGTGTGATTGGCGGCATGCTGGGCGGGATCTGGATGCTGCGTCTGGGGATCAATCGTGCACTATGGGTGTTTGGGGTCGTACAGTTACTGGCGATTTTCGGTTTCTGGTTCCTGGCCGGCATAGGCCATGACCGCATGGTGCTGGCAGGTGTAATTGGTTTCGAAGCCTTTGGTGTCGGGGTCGGTACCGCCGCATTTACCGCATTTATTGCAAGAACGACAGATCCGCGCTATACGGCAACTCAGTTCGCCTTGTTTACCAGTCTGGCCGCCGTGCCCCGCACGTTTTTCAATGCCAGTACCGGCTGGCTGGTGGAGTTGCTGGGTTGGCAGAACTTCTTTTTGCTCTGTGCCTTGCTGGCTGTGCCGGGAATGATGCTGCTTTTTAAAGTGGCGCCATGGCAGGCAGAAAAATATCAGTAATAAAAAACGGTCGGGGCAACCCGACCGTTTTAAATAATGCAAAAACAAACTGCGGTTAATCCAGACGTGTCACTTTGGAGATCACGATAGGATTATTTGGCACATCGCTGGCACGTAGCTTGGGATCAACGCTGGTCGGCTCATCGGCTATTTTTTCCAGCACTTCCATTCCCGATACCACGGTACCAAACACGGTATATCCTGGCTGAACAGTCGCATCCAGTGACGTATTGTCATTCAGATTGAAGTAGAACTGACGGGTCGCGCTGTTCGGATCACTCATGCGTGCCATGGCCAGTGTACCCCGGCGGTTAGAAAGACCATTGGCCGACTCGTTTTCTACCGGAGAGTGCGTTGGCAAAGAGGTGAAGTCCGAATTATAGCCGCCGCCCTGGGCCACAAAGCCCGGGATCACACGGTGAAATACGGAATTGTTGTAACTGCCGTCATCGACATAACTGAGAAAGTTGGCCACGGTTTTAGGCGCTTTCTCTGTTTCGAGTTCCACGACAATCTTGCCGAGATTGGTTTGCATTTCTACACGCGGACCGCTTGCCCAGACTAAACCAGGCAGTAACGCAGCCAGCAGTACCAGTTTACGACATTTCATTAAAATTGCCCTTTGATTGCACCACGGATCTGATTATCAGCCAGTGCCTGCGCCATGATTTCAGACAACTGTTCATTCAGCAGAACTTCGAGATCATGAATATCTGGACGGGTGACACTGTCTTTCGAGGAAACACGGTTATATTCCTTATTCAGGATATTACCGTTGTTCGTTATGGTCAGCTTGATACGGCTTTTCGCGCTGGAGTTAAACATGACGCCCGGCTTGGTCAGGGTAGCCTGTAACTCTTCAACGACAACATTGATAGAGATGTTGGATTGATTACCACGGGCCAGACCTTGTTGCAGGAAACCATCCTGCAGACGTTCAGCCAGCAGAATATGAGGGGCGACCTGGTTCGGAATCAGTGTCACCGGGCTGTCAGGTAACGCAATTTTGATGATCTGACTACCGGCGCGTTCATCCTGACCATCAATCGAAACATCAACACCAGGCTGATAGAAACCATCCAGCTGATCATCTACAACAGGATTCAGATTGGCTTTTTGTGGCCAGGTAGCGGCACAGCCGACAAATAGCAGGGCACTGAGGAGTAGCATTAACTTTTTCATGGAAGCTCCTATCGGTTTATGGTGCGTAAAATAACAAATTTACTGTTGCTGGCAATACATTCCGCGCCGCCGAACAAACGTTTTAATTTGATGTGATAATTTAAATGCCGGTTACCCACTACCCAGAGTTCGCCCCCCCGTTTCAGGCATCGTTTGGCATCTTTAAACATCTGCCAGGCGATTTCATCGGTAATGGCTTGTAACTGATGAAAGGGAGGGTTGCACAGGATGACATCGACACTGTTGCTGTCGATACCGGTCAGGGCGTGCCCGGTCCGGAAATGACAGCGGGCCAGATCCTGCGGGCGATTATTTTCCACATTGAGTCTGCTGGAGGCGATTGCCATAAAGGACTCATCCAGAAACAATAACTCAGCATCCGGATTATATTCCAGTGCCATCAATCCGAGGACGCCATTGCCACAGCCCAGATCGACCATCAGTCCGCATTTTTGCCGGGGTAAATGCTGCAGCATGAAACGGGCGCCGATGTCGAGCGAAGCGCGGGAAAATACATTGGCATGGTTGGCGATCTGATAGTCGCTGTTTTCCAGTTGCCAGACATTCGGATAAGGATTGGTGACGGCGGGTTTATCTTCCAGCTGTGAATAAATCAGCCGGGCTTTTTTCCATGCCAGCGAGGTCGTGGTTTTCCCGATGATCTGTTCAAACAGATTTAAGGTCGAGGTATGAATTTCCTTGGCTTTACCGGCCGCGATAAGACGGGTTTGCGGGGTCATGACATCCCGCAGGCGCAATAACTGATCTTCCAGCATGGCCAGCGTTTTCGGTACTTTAAGAATAACCAGCGCCGGTACGGCAGGTAACGGTGCCAATACATCCTGCAGATGCAGGTGCTGCTCATTCAGCTCGTTCGATTGCCAGTTACGACGCGTCGCTTCCTGACTTAAAAAAGAATCACTGACGACGACGGGCTGATAATCGGCCAATCCGCAGGCCAGCGCGCCAAAACTGTCATTCAGGATCAGAATCGGGCCCTGGGCCGCGAAGGTTTGCAGCTGTTCCGCGGTGAGTTCCCGTAACAGATATTCATCAGCAGCGTCCCAGGCCTGCAGGTTGGGATCGGTGGTCGAAGGATAACGGTGCAGCGTTAAACTGCGGGTTTCCAGAGTCAACAGGGTCATGTTGCATCCATCTCATAAAATTGGCGCTATTCTACCTGTCATAGCGCCTGAGACCAATCGACCCGCCGGAAATAACGATTGTTATCTGTTGTCAGTCCGGAGAATAATGCGCACTCAATGGTGAGATTCAATATATTCCCGGACAGCAAGGCCGGAACCGCCAACCGCGCGTATCGCTGCGGCGAGCTCCCGGTCGTTGCACCCCAGCTCTTTACACCAGTGACGGTAATCGCTCTTGTTGTGCGTATCGATGGTTTTATTGTCCAGTGGATGACCTGATTTTGCTTTCTTGCTTGCCATGATGTGCTCCTTTGGATGTAAAACAGGGAATAACATCTCACCGCTGTTTTTTTCCGGCAATGTGTGATTTTTTACATCATGTAAGGATGCACATATTTCCTGATTAACCCTGCAGGCTATCGGGTTGTATGTGGCGGCTTAACCGCTATGCTGTCGAGCTCTGTTATCCAAGAAGGAAATGGGAAAATGTCGATGCAGCAATTTATTGAGCAAACCCTGCAACAAGGGCTGGCTCCGGACTGGTTGTCCGTCACCAACGAAAGCTATTTACACCGTTCCAGTGGTCCGGATGCAGAAAGCCATTTCAAAGTGGTGGTGGTAAGTAGCGTGTTTGAAGGTGAACGTCTGGTGGCCCGTCATCGCCGGGTGAATACCTTGTTGGCGCAGGCTTTGCAGAATGGTGTCCATGCGCTGGCGTTGCACACGTATACGCCCGCCGAATGGCAGGCGCGTGGCGAGCAGTTACCTGACTCGACCAAGTGCGCGGGGCATTAACTTTAACTGACGACAGGAGAGGTCGTATGTCGTGGAATAGATTCGGAATTGTTGTGTTGGTTTTGGCGGTTTTGTCGGGTTGTGATCAACCGGCGGCAGAGCGTCCGATGCTGGAAATCCATGGCCGGACCATGGGAACGTTTTACGGGGTCAAGGTGGTCGGTGATTTTCCCGGCGGTCAGCAGGCATTGCAGTCACAGGTTGATGCGTTGCTTAAACACTACAATGATGAAATTTCCACTTACGATCCGAATTCTGCCTTATCGAAATTTAATCAGTTGCAATCGGTACAGCCCTTCCCGGTATCGCAGGATATGGCCGATCTGATCATCAGCGCTCTGCGGGTAGGACAACGTACCCAAGGTGTACTGGATGTGACCGTGGGTCCGCTGGTGAATTTGTGGGGATTCGGCCCGGATAAGCGTCCGGTAAAAACACCAACCGATGAACAAATCGCCGCAGCCCGTGCCCGGGTAGGCATTGATCGGTTGCATGTGGAGGTCAGCGCGGATCACGCCACGTTACGTAAAGATGTTCCGTCCCTGTATGTTGATCTGTCGACGATCGGGGAAGGGTTTGGTGCGGATAAAGTGGCCGAATTTCTTGAGGCCAGAGGCGTACACCATTATCTGGTCGAGATCGCCGGCGCTTCCCGCAGCCGGGGTGTGAATGCCAAAGGGGAACCCTGGAAACTGGCGATCCAGAAACCCACCGATGAGCTTGAGGATATTCAGGCCATTATTATTCCGGACGGAAGAGCAGTCAGTACATCAGGCAGTTACCGGAATTACTATGAGCTGGATGGCAAACGTTATTCCCATATTATCGATCCGGTGAGCGGTAAGCCAATCACGCACAAGCTGGTATCGGTTACGGTGATCACGCCGACCGCGATGGAAGCGGACGGACTGGATACGGCATTAATGGTGATGGGCCCGGGAAAAGCCATGGCGTTTGCCAAACAGCAGAATCTGGCCGTCTATCTGGTGAGTAAAACAGCGCAGGGCTTTAAAGCGGAATATTCGCCGGCTTTTGCGCCTTATCTGGTCAAAGCCGGTTCCTGATTTTTATCCGCCTTGTGGCGGTGTTCATAAATTTATTGTCTGGCCGACAAAAATTGCTGTGGTCAGACATTGATCTCCTTAGGATGGTTGCCCTGGTATTTTATGTTATGGGTAACCATCATGATTTCTCGTGTAGATGCAACACCAAACGGATTTCAACTGTCTGAATTTATTCAGGGATACTGGCGACTGGCCGAATGGAAGATGTCGCCGGCGCAACGTCTGGATTTTCTGAAACAACATCTCGAACTGGGTATTACCTCGGTTGACCATGCCGACATTTACGGTAATTACAGTTGTGAACAGCTGTTTGGTGAAGTACTGGCGCTGGAACCGGCACTACGTCAGCAGATGGAAATCGTCACCAAATGCGATATCAAACTGCTGTCGGACAAATATCCGCAACGTACCGTCAAACATTACGATACCTCTGAGGCCCACATCGTGGCATCGGTCGAGAATTCGTTAAAAAACCTGGGTACCGATTATCTGGATCTGCTGCTGATCCACCGTCCGGATCCATTAATGAATGCCGATGAAGTGGCAGACGCGTTTGCGCAGCTGAAGAAGAGCGGCAAGGTTCGTCACTTCGGTGTGTCCAATTTCACGCCTTATCAGTTTGATCTGCTGCAGTCCCGTCTGGATTTTTCACTGGTGACCAATCAGGTGGAAGTAAGCCCGGTGAATATGTTTGCCCTGCATGATGGCACGCTGGACCAGATGCAGATGAAGCGGATTCGTCCGATGATCTGGTCTGCGCTCGGTGGCGGCAAAATATTCACTGCGGAAACGGAACAGGCACAACGTTTACGTACCGTGCTGAGTAATATTAGTGAAGAGCTGGGCGGTGCCGGTCTGGATCAGGTGATTTATGCCTGGCTGTTAAAACTGCCTTGTCAGCCATTGCCGATTATCGGTTCCGGTAATATTGAACGGGTTCGCTCTGCGGTTGCCGCGAAGGAATTGAGCCTGACCCGTGAACACTGGTTCCAGATCTGGCAGGCATCCAAAGGTCACGAGGTCGCCTGATATTCCGGCTTGCAGGAAATGGACTGACGGGATAAACTTAAAAATACTGTGTATTTGTACAGTATTTTTATGAGAAAAATTATCCACGTCGACATGGACTGCTTTTTTGCGGCAGTGGAGATGCGCGACAATCCGGCGCTGGTCTCGCTGCCGCTTGCTATTGGTAGCCCGGCAGAACGTCGGGGCGTGATAGCGACCTGTAATTATGTTGCCCGCCGTTACGGGGTGCGTTCTGCCATGGCGACGGCGCAGGCTTTCCGACTGTGTCCGCGTCTGGTTTTATTGCCCGGCAGGATGGCGCTTTACCGGGATATCTCCCGTCAGGTCATGCAGATCTTTTCCCGTTATAGCCAGATCATCGAACCGGTTTCGATTGATGAGGCCTATCTGGATGTGTCCGATACCACCTTATTTCAGGGCAGTGCTACCCGGATTGCAGAAGCGATCCGGACTGATATCCGTCAGGAATTGCAACTGACGGCCTCGGCCGGTGTTGCTCCGAATAAATTTCTCGCCAAGATCGCGTCGGAACAGAATAAGCCGGATGGTTTGTTTGTCCTGTCACCGGCGGATGTGCCGCCGTTTGTCCGGCAACTGGCATTATCAAAAATACCCGGTATCGGTGGTAAAACGGCCGAGCGACTGGCGCAGCTGGGGCTGCATACCTGCGCCGATGTGCAGCAATTCCCGCGCCGGCAGTTATTGTATCTGCTGGGTAAAACCGGACTGATGTTACTGGAACGGGCGTATGGCATAGATGAGCGGCCGTTACAGACTTCTCGTGAGCGAAAATCGGTGGGTGTCGAAACCACGCTTCCAATTGACATTGTGCAGGAAGAACAGGGGCATGCGATGTTGCCGGAACTGCTGGCGGAGCTGTCAAAACGGCTGCAACGAAGGGAGTGGCAGGGCCAGATTGCCCGGCAGGGAGTGAAAATCAAATTCTCTGATTTTCATCAGACAACCGTCGAACGTTCAGTCAATCGTTTCTCGCCCCAGTTATATGATGAACTGCTGCATGAGGCGTGGTTACGGGGTGGCGGTAAGCCGGTACGACTGGTGGGGATCAGTATCGGTTTGCCGGAAGCTGCAAATACATTGCAGCTTCCGCTGGATTTACAGTAAAGAGAATTGGCTTTACACCGCTGCTCAGGACTGTTTTTCCGGAATGGCTGCCAGCATGGCAACCAGCAACTGCCAGAAACGCGCTACGGCGGGAATATGAACCCGTTCATCCGGTGAATGCGCGCCCTGAATGGTTGGTCCGAAAGAAACCATATCCCAGTGCGGATATTGTGCCTTGAACAGCCCGCACTCCAGACCGGCATGGATCACCATCAGTTTCGGCAGTTCACCAAACAGCTCTTCATGTTTCTGGCGTAACAAAGCCAGTGCAGGCGATTTTGGATCCGGCGCCCAGCCAGGATAAGCCCCGTCGAACAGACACTCGGCACCAGCCAGTGCACACAGCGAAGCAGTCATCTGCTGCACGTAATGACGGCCTTCGTCATTCAGCGAGCGGATCAGACACTGAATATAAACACCTTCCTCCGTCGTCTGGATCACACCGAGGTTGGTTGACGTTTCCACGACGCCTTCGATGGCATGGCTCATGCGGATGACACCGTTCGGGCAGGCCACCAGCATCTGTAGCAGACGTTGCTGGTCTGGCTGGCTTAAACATTCCCTGGCTGATTCCGTCGGCAGAGCCACGATCTGCAGGTTACTGTCGACCTCCTTCAGTTCCGCCTGTAAGACGGCGGTTCGTTCTGTGATCAGTCGTAAAACTGTCTCAGCACGTTCAGGCTCAACCAGAATTAGTGCTTCGGCTTCCCGCGGGATGGCGTTACGCAAGGTGCCACCGGCAATACTGGCCAGATGGATTTTTTCCGGCTGCAGATCCAGTAACAGACGGCTCAGCAGCTTATTGGCGTTGCCACGATCCTGATGAATATTGACCCCGGAATGACCGCCACGAAGCCCTTTCACCTGTAGGCGGAAGGCCTGCAGATTGGCCGGTGTTGCTTCTCGCTGAAAGTGGAAGCGGATATTGGCATCAACCCCGCCGGCACAACCCATATAGGCTTCGGCATCCTGTTCGGAGTCGGTATTCAGCAGAATATCGCCTTCCAGCCAGCCGGCCTGCAGACCGAAAGCGCCGCCCATGCCGGCTTCTTCATCCACGGTCAGCAGCACTTCCAGCGGGCCGTGCTGTACGCTGCTATCAGCCAGCGCCGCCAGACAGGCCGCGGCACCAATACCATTGTCAGCACCTAATGTGGTGCCGCGGGCGCGCACCCATTCACCGTCGATATAAGCCTGAATAGGATCGCGGGTAAAATCATGAGGGGTATCGGCATTCGCCTGTGGCACCATATCGATATGCGCCTGCAGGATCACGCCTTGACGGTTTTCAAAACCCGGCGTGGCCGGTTTTTTCAGGATTAGATTGCCCGCCGGATCGACCTTGACACTGATACCCTGTGTCCGGGCCCAGTCCTGAATCCACTGGCTTAATGCGGCCTCATGCTTCGACGGGCGGGGGATCTGACAAAATTTATCGAAAAAGAACCAAAGATGGGACGGGGTGAGTTGCAGTAATTCACTCATGAAGCATTTCTCCTGCAGAGCAAAAAATGTGCGGCAAACGGTAGCTGCGCAGATTTAATTCGGTAGTAAAAATCAGGCGGAACGACGGAACAGCAGCAGTCCGAACAACAGGATCAGCCCGGTGATCAATGCGCTGGCACTGAACAGATACATCACCTCATAGGCATGCTGCATGGGATCCTGCACTTTGGGCAGCAGGTGGATGACTCCGCGGTTAATCAGCTGATTGACCGCCAGTGCGGCGAATGACCAGCCGGCAATCCAGATGATTTTCTGTTTTTGCGAACGGTGTGGCTGGTTATACATCAGTCCAACCCAGAAGCAGAACCAGACAGTAATAAAAATATACGAAAGCAGCACCATGGAAAGCGCCTTTGTTTTTTGTACAGAAAACGGATGCTGATGATGCCATGAAAGTGAAGATGACAGAAGTCGTCCTCGCGATCCAAAGAGAAACGTGCTGCGTATAAATGCGGGTATCGACTGATATCGTGCCGCAATCACCTCAGTCATTATATTGTCATCTTTGGCGGGCAGTCTGAAGCAGAAAAGCAGTTTGTCATTGCCCGACAGGACAGGTTGGGTGTATAACCTGACCTCCTGTAACATTCAGTGTCGTTACGGAGCCTTCATGTCTGCATTATTAGGGCGCTTTTATCTGGCGCACATCAACGATACGCACTCTCACTTTGATGAAACTGCACTGCCGTTGCGTCTGGCATTACCGGATGGTCATAGCGATATCCGTCTGCATTGCGGCGGTTTCCCGCGTCTGGCTGGTTTTATCAAACAGGCTCGCCAGCGGGCCATCACGGAACAAATGCCGTTTCTGTTGCTGGATGCCGGTGACAGCTTTCAGGGTACACTCTACTTTTCCTGCTTCAAAGGGCAGGCCAATGCGGCCTTGCTGAATCAGCTGGGCGTGGACGCCATGGTAGTCGGTAACCATGAACTGGATACCGGGAATACACCGCTGGCGAATTTTCTGCGTCAGATCCGTTTTCCACTGCTGGCCGCCAACTGGGATCTGGCCGGGGAAGCGGAAGATAAGCCGACCCGCATGCAGAATCATCCGCGGATGGTGAGCTGGCAGAATCCGGCGCATCCCAAACCCTATATTGTGAAATGGATGAATGATGTTCCGGTAGCCGTCTTTGGTCTGGTACTGGACAACATGCCGGATATTGCCGCGCCGGATGGCGATTCTACATTCCTGCCAGTCGTTGAGATGGCCAAAAAGGTCATTGCCGAGATCCATGCTGCCGGTATCGAACACATCATTCTGCTCAGTCATCTCGGTTATCCGCGGGACTGTCAGCTGGCACAGGAAGTGGAGGGGATTTCGCTGATTGTCGGCGGACACACGCATACCCTGCAGGGCGATTTCAGTGCGGTGGGGCTGGCGGATGACCATCCCTATGGTGAACGTTTCAATCAGACGTTGGTGCTACAGGCTGGCTATAATTCGCTGATGGTGGGGCTGGCCCATATTGCCCTGCTGACCGGCGGCAGAATGCGGATTGAGGAAGGCGGAAATGTGCTGTTAACCAGTGAGGATGCCAATCTGCAGTCACAACATGGTGATCCCTTGTTCCCGTTGCAACAGCGTCATATTCGCCGTTTCCTGCGCCAGTTGCCGAATGTCATGCTGGTGCGGCCTGATACCGCGATGGAGCGTCTCATTGCCCGACATTACCGTTCCCGGTTAAGCCGCTACACCAGTGATCAGGTAGTCTCATTGCCCCGCGGTTTACGGCATGTGCGTATTCCTGATGAACGGGGCGGCAGTCAGGTTGCGCCACTGGTGGCGGAAGCCATGCTGTTTCAGGCCAGGGAAATGGGAATCAATGCCGAAGTCGCTATTTTCAATGCCGGTGGCGCGCGTATTTCTTTGCCTCCCGGACCAGTCAGTGCGGCCGAACTGGCCGGACGTCTGCTTCCCTTTGCCAGTACCGTCAGTCATTTCGAGGTGCGGGGTGGTCAGTTACGACAAGCGCTGGAAGGCGCTATCGTTAATGCACTGGAGCTGGGTGGCAGCGGAAGTTTTCCTTATCCGGCCGATCTGCGCTACAGCTATCATGCCCGGGCTCCCCGGGGACAACGGGTAGAACATTTACATGTCAGAGATCGGCTGGGCCGCTGGCAATTGCTGGATGAGCGGCGTGATTATCGTCTGATCACCACCAGTTATACCGCGATGGGCAAAGAGGGCTATCATGCCTTGCTGGAACAGCGTTCTGAACCGGAGTTGCTGGGGCTGATTATTTCCGACGTATTCATTAACTATGCCCGGACCCGCGGGATACTGATACCACCGGCAGAATCGTTGTATCAGCTCAATCTTGAGAGGCTGGTCAGTTAACGTTCGCTCTGGTAAGCTAACAAGTTAACCGTTTTTACATCCCCAATAGGTTAGTTTATGAGCAAAAAGTTTTATGTTTCGTGGGAAAATCTGCATCGTGAAGCACGTCGTTTGTCCCGTCGTCAGCTTCCGGCAAGCCAATGGAAAGGCATTTTAGCGGTTAGTCGCGGCGGTCTGGTACCTGCTGCAATCATGGCGCGTGAACTGGGTATCCGTTTTGTCGATACCATCTGCATTTCCAGCTACGAGCATGATAATCAGGGTGATCTGAACGTGCTGAAACGCATTGACGGGGATGGTGAAGGCTTCCTGATCGTGGACGACCTGGTTGACAGCGGTAACACGGCGCGCCTGTTGCGTGAAATGTACCCGAAAGCAAGACTGGTCACTGTATTTGCCAAGCCGAAAGGCGAGCATCTGGTCGATGATTTCGAAGTGGCTATCCCTCAGGATACTTGGATCGAACAGCCGTGGGATATGGTGCATTGCTTTGTACCACCAATCTGTGAAGAAAATCAGTAAAAAAAGTGAGGCTTCCGATGGAAGCCTTTCTTTTTTCCGCAGCAAGGTGCATAAATACCAAAAAACGCATGCGGAGTGGATATGTCTGCACCATCCGAAAAAAATTTAAGCGAAACGTTATTCAATAAAGTTCAGTCACATAAAATCCGTGAGACATCAACTATTTCCAATTCAGGTGAACCGTATCAGTGCGAACCGCAGGAACAGCACCTGATTGATGGTTTATGTACGCCGTCATGGTTTCGTATCCTGCGCCGGGCGTTCTGGATCTGGCAGGGGGCTGAACCGATCGAAGTGGAAGAAATTCTGGCGCGCATTGCCACCAGCGATGGCGAACGAACCAATCCGCGGCAACTGGATACCGTGCAGGGCTTTGTGCCCGGTAACTGGTGCTATGAATGGAGCCAGCTAGCCGGAGAACACAGTCGTAAAGCGAAAGACGCGGAAGAGGCAGGTCAGCAACGTACGGCCCGCAAAGAATATTTTCTTGCAGCCCGTTATTATCTGATTGCCAGCTATCCGTTCCTGAAAGGGGATGAACTGGCTGAGCAGGCGATGGTGCAGGCCAATATCGCTTACCGCGATGGTGGCCGCTTTTTGCCGGTGCCGCTGAAAGAGCTGAAAGTGCCGTTCCGTGGCAAGGAAATCAAAGGCTATCTGCATTTGCCGCATGATGATCACCCGGTCCCGCTAGTGATGGTTACGGGAGCTATCGACAGCTCGCAGCTCGATTTTATCCGGTTATATGAAAAGGTACTGGCGCCGCTGGGCATTGGCATGCTGTCACTGGATCTGCCGGGTTGTGGCTATTCCAGTCACTGGCCGCTGGTGCAGGATTCCAGCCGTCTGCATCAGGCCGTGCTGCAATATCTGAAAGATGTGCCGTGGGTGGATGATCAGCGCATCGGTATGGTGGGTTTCCGTCTTGGCGGCAACGTGGCTGTGCGGCTTTCCTATCTGGAGCAACTGCGCCTGAAAGCCGTGGTATGTGTTGGACCGGGGATGCACAACTATTTTACTGATCCGACGCAGTTTGCCTTGTCGCCACCGATGATGCGCGCCAGCCTGGCCAATCGTCTGAATATGGATGCTGCCGACTGGGATGGCTTACAAAAAAGCTGTCAGGTGTTTTCACTTAAACGGCAGGGGCTGGCCGGTGTGACCAAAACCCGTGTGCCAATTCTCAGTATCGGTCATCGCCGGGACTTTATTTGTCCGGAATCGGATATCCGTATGCTGGCTTCCTCCAGTCTGAACGGGAAAGCGGTAGTGCTGGATAAAGAACCGGTCAAAGAACAGATGAACCGCATGTTAAGCGAGATTGGCGAGTGGTTGCGTTTGCATTTTAATCTCTGATTGACCGAATGCATAAAATTGCTGCGAAATTCCGTTGCAGGGGGCGGTGAGCCTCGGTATAAAGAAGCCCTTCATGGAGGGTTATCGCAGCAATGAAAAGCAAAACCATCGTCGTCAAGCTGGGCACCAGCATTCTTACCGGCGGCACACGTAAACTGGATCAGGCCCATATGGTGGAACTGGTTCGTCAGTGTGCTGCTCTGCATCGTCATGGGCATCAGGTCGTGGTTGTGACCTCTGGCGCAATCGCCGCAGGTCGCGAGAAGTTGGGTTACCCCGATCTTCCCCCCACGATGCCCAACAAACAGATGCTGGCGGCGGTGGGACAATGTCACCTGATGCAGGTCTGGCAGAATCTGTTCAGCATTTACGGGCTGCAGATTGGTCAGTTATTGCTGACCCGTGCCGATCTGGAAGATCGGGAACGTTATCTGAATGCGCGCGATACCCTGCAGACCTTGCTGCATAACCGCATTATTCCTGTCATTAACGAAAATGACGCAGTCGCGATTGCCGAAATCAAGGTCGGTGATAACGACAACCTGTCTGCGCGGGCCGCGATTCTGGCGGATGCGGATTTGCTGATCCTGCTGACCGATCAGAAAGGTCTGTTTACAGCAGATCCGCGTACTAATCCGGATGCGACCCTGATTGAGGAAGTCACGGAAATTACCGATCAGTTGCGTAGCCTGGCTGGGGACAGCGTCAGTGGTCTGGGTACCGGTGGTATGTCCACCAAATTGCAGGCGGCGGATATCGCTTGTCGTGCTGGTATCGAAGTAGTGATCGCCAGTGGTAAAACCCCGGAAGTGGTGGGTCGTCTGGCGAATAATGAAAAAGTGGGTACCCGTTTTAAAGCGCAGGCAAACCCGCTGGAAGGCCGTAAGAGCTGGATCCTGGCTGGTCCGCAATCGCACGGTGAAATTCACGTGGATGCCGGTGCCGTCAGAGCTGTGCATGACAAAGGCTCCAGCCTGTTACCAAAAGGTATCATTCAGGTTGTGGGCGAATTTGGCCGCGGCGAAGCGGTGCGCATTGTGACACCTGATGGCAAAGAAGTGGCGCGTGGTATTACCCGTTACACTGCGGATGAATTAGAACGGATCCGCGGGCATCATTCTGATGAAATCGAAGCCTGTTTAGGTTATGGCTATGGTCCGGTGGCAATCCATCGTGATGACATGGTATTGCTGTAAGGGAGAATGAGCATGAGTTTATTAGCAATGGGCAAGGCTGCCCGTGAAGCGTCTTTTGAACTGGCTGTTGCAGCTACAGCACGCAAAAATCAGGCGTTGCTGGCGATGGCCGATGAGCTGGAAGCCCAGCAGGACGTGATCCTGGCTGCGAATGCCAAAGATATCGAAGCAGGCCGAGCTTCAGGTCTGACCGATGCCATGCTGGATCGTCTGCTGCTGAATGAGTCCCGTCTGGCGGGTATTGTCGCGGACGTGCGCAAGGTCGTGACGCTGGATGATCCGGTCGGTTCCGAAATTGACAGTCGTGTACTGGACAATGGCATGCGTCTGTCCCGTCGCCGGGTGCCGATTGGCGTGATTGGTGTCATCTATGAAGCGCGTCCGAACGTGACCATCGACATTGCGGCGCTGTGTCTGAAAACCGGCAATGCCAGCATTCTGCGCGGTGGCCGTGAAACCTTCAATTCCAACATGGCTCTGGTGAAGGTCATTCAGGCTGCATTGGCGAAGAGTGGCTTGCCTGCTGCTTCAGTGCAATATATTGAAAGTCCGGATCGTGCGCTGGTCAGTGAACTGCTGACCATGGATCAGTATGTCGACATGATCATTCCTCGCGGTGGTGCGAATCTGCATCGCCTGTGCAAGGATCAGAGCACCATTCCGGTGATCATCGGTGGTTTTGGTGTCAGCCATCTGTATGTGGATGAAAGTGCCGATCTGGTACGCGCTATCGACGTGATTGATAACGCCAAAGTACAGCGTCCGTCCGCGTGTAATGCCCTGGATACCCTGCTGCTGAATGAAAAAATCGCAGTACAGATCGTCCCTGCGCTGGCCGCCCGCATGAATCAGCAGAAGGTGACGCTGGTGGCAGAGCCTCAGGCCTATGCGTTGCTGAAAGCGGCGGGTGCGGAGCTGTTACGTGAAGCCGATACAGAAGATTTTGATACCGAATGGCTGAGCCTGACGCTGGGGGTAAAAGTGATCCCGGATGTCAAAGCGGCCATTGCGCATCTGCAGGAACACAATGCCTGTCATTCTGATGCCATTCTGACCAATGATCTGAAGAATGCGGAGTACTTCATCAATGCGGCGGGTTCAGCGGCCGTGTATGTGAATGCCTCAACCCGTTTCACTGATGGCGGACAGTTTGGTCTGGGCGCAGAAGTGGCGGTTTCTACGCAGAAACTGCACGCCCGTGGCCCGATGGGCTTAACCGAACTGACCAGTTACAAGTGGATTGGTCAGGCGGATTATCTGAGCCGCAGCTGATTTACTGCCGCAATCTGAAAAAGCCACACCAGTACTCGTGTGGCTTTTTTTATTTTTATTCCTCGGGTTATCGGAGTTTTAGTGAATTGATCCTGCTTGCAGCGCGATCTTCCGACGATAAACAAGGTATAATGCAGCATTGCCACATTTTCGTTTTAATCTGCGGTTTGCGCCGCAGCCCAATTTGAACAGGTAGATAGTCGTTATGATGAAGCACAGAATTGATGTGATGATCCCGGAAGATGAATTACAGGCCAAGGTGGCTGAACTGGGACGTCAAATCACCGAGCATTATCAGGGAACCTCTGAACTGGTGTTGATCGGGTTATTGCGTGGTTCCTGCTTGTTCCTGGCTGATTTGAGTCGGCACATCGATTTGCCGGTCAGCCTTGATTTCATGACCGCTTCTAGCTATGGCAACAGCACCACTTCTTCCCGCGAAGTGCGGGTACTGAAAGATCTGGATGATGAAATCAAAGGCAAAGATGTGCTGATCGTGGAAGACATCATCGACAGCGGTTTTACCTTAAGCAAAATCCGCGACATCATCAGTCTGCGTGAGCCGAAATCACTGGCTATCTGTACGCTGCTGAACAAACCGGCCCGCCGCGAAGTACAGGTTCCGGTAGAATGGACCGGGTTTACTATTCCGGATGAATTTGTGGTGGGTTATGGTATCGATTACGCGCAGTTATACCGTAATCTGCGTTTTATCGGCAAAGTGATCCCGCTGGAATAAACATCGCTGTTGAGCAATAAAGCCACCTTCAGGTGGCTTTATTATTTGGGTAAGGATTCTGTTGTTATCTGTTTGCTGAGACGGCGTGATTCCGGATGCCGCCAGCGGATACGGGCCGGGATAGTCTGCATGGTGGGTGGCAGAACCGCCTTGTCTTCCATCAGGGCCATCAGCATGGTAAAGGCGTTGAAGGCGAGGGCAGTATAATCCTGGGCAATGCTGTCGATACGCAGCGGCATAAAATCCAGCAGCTCATGATCATCAAAACTGGCCAGATGTAATCCCTGCTGCATTTCCGGATTCTGGTTCAGGTACTGCAATACCCCTTCCAGCAGAGAAAATGACGCAGTGAATAATGCTTTGGGAGGGCGTCCCAGTTCATTACAGACCTCTTCCATCATGTCATAACCGGAATAGGAGAAGAAATTCCGCTGACGGATCCACTCCGGGCGTAATGACACACCGGCTTGCTGCAATCCCTGTTTGTAACCGGCCAGACGCTGCTTGCTCGGCGTCAGCGTCGGTTCCCCGCCGAAATAATAGATTTCATCCGGATGCTGTGTCGCCAATACCTGGATCAGACTGGTCGTGCTGCTTTCCGCATCGGTCATGATCAAGGGGAGGCTGGAATCACCAATCTGGCGACCGAGCTGTACGACAGGAACATAGCTGTGAATTTTACTGTAGGCTTCATCGCTGCTATTGCTGGAGATGACAATCAGACCATCCACCTGACGTTGCAGCAGATTGTTCACGACGAGTTTTTCCTGCTCCGGATCTTCATCCGAACAGGCAATAATGATCTGAATGCCGGCATTGCGAAACAACGATTCCAGCTCGCGGGCCAGACTGGCATTCGTAAACTGGGTCAGAAAAGGAATAACCAGTCCGATGGTATGACTGCGCGAGGAACGCAAGGCGCGGGCATGGAAGCTGGGCTGGTAACGGTGTTCTTCAGCAATAGAAAGAATGCGCTGCTGCGTTTCTTCCGACACCCGGTATTCATCGCCTTTGCCATTCAAAACCAAGCTGGCAGTCGCCTTGGAGACGCCCGCCAGTTCTGCGATGTTACTGATAGTTATACGGTTTGGTTGTTTCACATTCGATCCGGTCACAGGAGGCTTCTTCATTCTATCACGCATGCTGACAACAACCAGTGATGAATTGAAACCGTTCCCGCTCCCTGGAAGTGCAATGTCTGTTTTTCCGGATCCGGAAAATAACGGGCGGTCATACAGGCTTCGCCATCGTTAATAAACAACTCCAGCGACGAACTGTCCAGCAACAGCTGCAGTGATCTTAAGGAGCCGAACCAGTAACGGGATTCCTGTTCCCCTGTACGCCAGTTACGGCGGGTCAGAATCAGGCATTCGCCATCCCAGTCGAGGGTCGCTTCATCCCGCAGTGATAACGAGAATGTTCCGCTGACATCGATTAAGAGCTCGGCGCTGACAGCGGCGAGTTCTGGCGCCTGTTCCGCAGAACCTTGCCAGTCTGTTCCGGTGCCCTGACGTAATTGCTGCAGTTCTTTAACCGGTTGCTGACAGAGTATGCCATCGCGCAGCGACAGTTCCCGCGGGCAGGTCATGCTGTTAACCCAGCCGTATTTGATTGTCGGCTGTACCAGCTCGTTATCATCCGGTAAGCCCAGCCAGCCAAACATCAGGCGACGGCCGTCAGCAGTCTCTGTGGTTTGTGGCGCGTAAAACTCGAATCCCAGGTCCAGCTCGCGGAATTCGCCGTGCGGAAACTCTGCCTGCCGATAATCCAGCTTGCCGGTGAAATAACCACACTGATACAGATTCAGATAGCGGTATTGTTCAGCCGCCAGTCCCTGCGGACAACAGATCAGCACATCCTGACCATCCAGCGGGAACAGATCCGGACACTCCCACATATAACCGAACTCTTTCAGGCCATTGAGATGTGCGCCGGCGATCTCCCCGAGGAGCTGCCACTCGGTCAGATCGGCTGAGCGGTAGAACAGGACCTTACCAGTGAGCTCCGCTGATTGGGCAGCTAACACCATGTACCAGTGTCCGTCATGTTGCCAGACTTTCGGATCACGCACATGGCCGGTATAGCCTTCCGGCAGCGGAATGACTGGGCCCAGCTTGCGGTAAGTCCCGTCCGGCAGCTCTTCGGCCAGGCACTGATAAGCGGTGCGCGAACCATCGGCGTATTTGACGTTGCCGGTATAAATCAGCGTAATTTTACCGTCGTGCTGAACGGCAGAGCCGGAATAACAACCGTTGATCTCGTACTCTTCTGTCGGCAACAGTGCTACCGGCTCATGTTGCCAGTGGACGAGATCCGCAGAACTCCAGTGTCCCCACCATTTTGCGCCGTGGCGGCAGGCAAGGGGATTCCATTGATAGAACAGGTGGTAACGGCCATTTGCCTGAATAAATCCGTTGGGATCATTCAATAAACCAACCGGTGGTGCCAGATGCCAGTGCAGACGATGCGGGTCACTGGCAGCAACGGGTTGCCCGGTCATTAACGACCGGGCCAGTTGTTTCAGCAAGGAAACTTCAGACATTATTCAGCGTCCGTGTTGTAACGCAGTACGGTCGCGATAGTGAAGGCAGCACCGAAAGCGATTGCCAGGCCGATGATGTAGGTCAGCACCGAGCTGGATTGCACAATCGCGATACCCGGGATACCGGTCAGGCCGACCGCAGTCATACCGACTTTGCTGGCAACAACCCAGGCGCCACCCAGAGCACCACCTGCCAGTGCGGCCAAGAATGGTTTCACGAAGCGCAGGTTGATACCGAAGATAGCGGCTTCAGTAATACCCAGCAGACAAGACAGTGCCGATGGAATCGCGATGGATTTCACGCGAACATCGTTGGTCTTGAAGTAAACCGCCAGACATGCGCCACCCTGAGCAACGTTAGCCATAGCCCAGATAGGCAGCAGGAAGTTAACGCCCACACTCTTGTCAGCCAGCAGACCCAGTTCAATCGCATGGAAGCTGTGATGAATACCGGTGATAACAATCGCCGAGTAGGTACCACCGAACAGCAGACCTGCTAACCAGCCAGCATGTTCATACAGAGTAGTCAGAACGAAGGTGATACCTTCACCCAGACCGCGACCCGCAGGGCCAATGAACAGCAGAGATACAAAACCGGTGATGATCACGGTCAGGAACGGTGTCAGAATGATGTCCAGTGCATCCGGAATCACCCGGCGCAGTTGCTTCTCCAGATGGCTCATGAACCAGACAGCAATCAATACCGGGAAGACAGTACCCTGATAACCGATCATCGCCACGTCCATACCCATAAAGTCCATGGTTTTAAAACCACTACCAACAGTCCAGGCATTAGTCAGTGCCGGATGGGTCAGAATGCCCCCCAGTGTTGCCCCCAGATAAGGGTTACCACCGAATTCCCGCGCAGCGGTAAAGCCGATCAATATAGGCAGAATGATAAATGCCGCCGAGCTGAACATATCCAGCATGATGAAAATGGCGCTGTCAGGGTTGGCCCAGCCGTAAGTACGCACCAGACCCAGCGTTCCCATCAGCAAACCCGATGCGACGATAGCCGGAATGATAGGCACAAAGATGTTGGACAGTGTACGGGCTGCACGCTGCACAATGTTCAGTTTCTGTGTTGCCAGTTTTTTGACATCACCCTCACTTGCCTGGCTGATACCGGCGACCTGAATAAAAGCAGCGTAAACCTTGTTGACGATGCCGGTACCAAAAATGATCTGGATCTGGCCGGCATTGCTGAAGCAGCCTTTTACCCCTTCGACCTGTTCAACCGCACTTTTATTAATTTTTGAATCATCCTGCAAAACCAGGCGCAAGCGGGTTGCGCAGTGGGCTGCACTGACGATATTCTCTTTGCCACCCAGCAATGGGATCAGCTCATTTGCTACAGAAGTTACATTCATGATTTTCCTCTTTAATGGATGTAACCGGTTAAATGTCATAACGGGGGCTCAATCCGTTACGACACTAACCGATGCTGTTTTACAACAGCGGCTTCGGGGTGATATCGTGCGACCTGGTCTGTTTTGCTGTAGGGGTGAAACCAGGCCAGGACGCACACTCTCTCTTCTCAGAAATTACTAAAACTTGTCTGTTACTGCTGCAGCCATGCCGCAACCTTTTCTTTTGTAAAACCGAAGACATAAATTAACCAAACGGGTTTGTGGTATCACCTGAAATTCAGACCCGGTTTGTCATGTTAATTCCTCATTTATTGCATGAGTTTAATTTTACTAAAACGGTTTAGCTAAACAACTAAACTCGCTAAACCGTTTTAGCAATTGCGATCAACCTAACAAATTTTGACCAGTAAAGTTCCTTTTGCATCCATCTTTGTTATTAGCTGTATTGATCCTGATCAGGTTATAATCAACATGTCTGCCTTGTGCATTACTTTTTTCTAATATGAAGAATACCGACAATATGCTTGCTCTTGATATTCAACAGTTACGTAAAACTTATCAGGGTGGGGTCGAAGCCCTGAAGGGAATTGATCTGGCCGTAGAGGAAGGCGATTTTTATGCGCTGCTCGGCCCGAATGGCGCAGGAAAATCCACCACCATTGGTATTATCAGTTCCCTGGTTAATAAGACCTCCGGATCGGTCAAAGTATTCGGCTATGATATTGATACCCATCTGGAGCATGCTAAATCGCAAATCGGTTTAGTCCCGCAAGAGTTCAATTTCAGCCAGTTCGAAAAAGTGGAACAGATCGTGGTTCAGCAGGCCGGGTTCTACGGCGTACCACGTAAAATTGCCGAGGAACGGGCAGAAAAATATCTGACGGAACTGGATTTGTGGGAGAAACGGGACAAACAGGCCCGCACACTTTCCGGTGGGATGAAGCGTCGCCTGATGATTGCCCGGGCATTGATGCATCAGCCAAGACTGCTGATCCTGGATGAACCAACCGCCGGTGTGGATATCGAAATCCGCCGGTCGATGTGGTCCTTTCTGAAAAACCTGAATGCAGAAGGTGTGACTATCATTCTGACCACGCATTATCTGGAAGAAGCTGAAATGCTTTGCCGCAATATCGGTATCATCGACAAAGGCCGTATTGTGGAAAATACCAGCATGCGTAACTTGCTGAGTAAACTGCAGGTTGAAACCTTCCTGTTCGATCTGGATTGTTCCGCGGCCAATGTTCACTTGACCGGCTTTAAGTTTCATCCGGTCGGCGAGCAGTCTCTGGAAGTCGAAATTCAGAAAAGTGATGGTCTGAACGGGGTTTTTGAACAGCTGAATCAGCAACGGGTCAAAGTGCTGAGTATGCGTAACAAAGCCAACCGTTTGGAAGAGTTGTTTGTTTCATTAGTAGAAAAAGGACGTCAGGCATGAATAGCGCCGTTTACTGGATCGCGTTCCAGAGCTTGGTTCGTAAAGAGATCAATCGTTTTACCCGGATCTGGGTACAGACATTAGTGCCACCCGCGATCACCATGACGCTCTATTTCGTCATTTTCGGTAATCTGATCGGCAGCCGGATTGGTGATATGCATGGGGTGAGCTACATGCAGTTCATCGTACCGGGTCTCATCATGATGGCGGTGATCACGAACTCGTATTCCAATGTCTCATCGTCATTTTACAGTGCCAAGTTCCAGCGCAATATCGAAGAGCTGCTGGTGGCACCGGTGCCAAACTATCTGATCATCTGGGGCTTTGTCGCGGGTGGTGTGGCGCGGGGGCTGTGTGTCGGTGCGATTGTAACCGCAGTGTCACTGTTTTTTGTGCCATTACAAGTACACGATCCTTTGGCGGTCTTTTTTATGCTGGTGCTGACGGCTACCTTGTTTTCACTGGGCGGTCTGCTGAACGCCATCTTTGCCAAAAGCTTTGATGACATCAGTATCATTCCGACGTTTGTATTAACGCCGCTGACTTATCTCGGTGGTGTGTTTTACTCGATCGAATTATTGCCGCCGTTCTGGCAGGCAGCGTCACATGTCAACCCGATCATATATATGATCAACGGATTCCGTTACGGATTCATCGGTATTTCTGATGTACCAATGTGGATGTCTTATCTGGTGGTATCGCTGTTCATTCTGGCATTGTATGCCACATGCTGGCAGTTAGTGAAGAAGGGAACCGGGTTACGTCATTAAGATTGATCTGAAACCGGAACCAACAAAAAAGCCTCCGAATGGAGGCTTTTTTACTCTGCAAAGTCTGAATCAATGTTCAAACATGGCAGAGATAGATTCTTCATTGCTGATACGGCGGATAGCTTCTGCCAGCATTGGAGCCAGAGTCAGTTGCTTCACTTTACCGATTGCTTTGATTTCATCGCTCAGCGGAATTGAGTCAGTGATGATCACTTCGTCAATTTTGGATTCAGCGATGTTTTTCGCAGCCAGACCAGAGAATACCGGGTGAGTAGCGTAAGCGAATACGCGTTTCGCACCACGATCTTTCAGTGCTTCAGCCGCTTTACACAGCGTACCACCGGTGTCGATCATGTCATCAACGATGATGCAGTCACGGTTTGCCACGTCACCGATCAGGTGCATAACCTGAGAAACGTTAGCGCGCGGACGGCGTTTGTCGATGATGGCGATATCGGTATCATCCAGCAGTTTAGCGATAGCGCGGGCACGGACCACACCACCGATATCCGGAGAAACGACAACAGGATCTTC
Source organism: Tolumonas osonensis (assembly GCF_014202415.1). GTDB lineage: Bacteria > Pseudomonadota > Gammaproteobacteria > Enterobacterales > Aeromonadaceae > Tolumonas > Tolumonas osonensis. The sequence continues at coordinate 16,703 of NZ_JACHGR010000001.1, read as the reverse complement.
CAGATTACGGGCTTTCATGTCTTCCAGCAGAACCGGGCTGCCGAATACGTTATCAACCGGTACATCGAAGAAACCCTGGATCTGCTCAGCATGCAGATCAACAGTCAGAACGCGGTCAACACCCACGCTGGACAGGAAATCAGCCACTACTTTAGCGGTGATAGGTACACGTGAAGAACGTACACGACGATCCTGACGGGCATAACCAAAGTATGGGATTACTGCAGTAATACGACCTGCGGATGCACGACGCATCGCATCAACCATTACAATCAGTTCCATCAGATTGTCGTTGGTCGGTGCACAGGTGGATTGAATGATGAATACATCACCACCACGTACATTTTCGTTGATTTGTACGCTGATTTCTCCATCACTGAAGCGGCCTACAGAGGCACTTCCTAATTTAGTGAAGAGACGGTCGGCAATCTTTTGCGCTAGTTCCGGTGTGGCGTTACCGGCAAACAGCTTCATGTCAGGCACGGGATTAAACCTCTGGGTTTGTCCAGTTGGGGGTGAAGGTCAGCAGGAAATGTTGACTGCTTAGTCATTTCTAGCATAAACCTGTTGCAAAGTGACATAAAGGGGTGATACGTTTTCCCCTCTGGCTACAAAACCTTGTAACCATGTCGGCATTCTCGCCAAGACTTCACGAGCCTCATGTTCGTGTTCAAATTCTGCAAAAACACAAGCACCAGTGCCGGTCATTCTTGACGGCGCGTATTCTATCAACCAGCGTAATGCCTTTTCAACCTCGGGGTAATTCTTTTTCACCAGTGGTTCACAGTCATTATGCCAATTTCCCTGTGCTAACTCGTTCCAGCTTTGCTTGGGTGTGTCCCGTTTGAGATCCTGATGACGGAATATTTCGGCGGTGGAAACATGGCATTCTGGCACCAGTACCAGATACCATTTCTGAGGCGCTTCAACAGGTTGTAAGCGTTCACCGACGCCTTCGGCAAAGGCGGCATGGCCACGTACAAAAACGGGAACATCAGCCCCCAGCTGACGCCCAAGCTCGGCCAGCTCATCAACAGAAAGATTTATTTCCCAGAGATGATTCAGCGCAACCAGCGTGGTTGCCGCATCAGATGAACCCCCTCCGATGCCACCGCCCATCGGCAGACGTTTATCCAGCTCAATCGTGACACCCAGCGGCTGGGATGAATGTTGTTTCAACAGCATCGCGGCGCGATAGATCAGATTTTGTTCCAACGGGACATCTGCCAGGTCTGGGCGAATATCGATCTGATTGCTGTTGTTGATGTGAAAACGCAGCCAGTCACAATGATCGAGGAAGATAAATAAGGTTTGCAGTTCATGATAGCCGTCGTCGCGACGGCCATTGATATGCAAAAACAGATTCAGTTTGGCGGGAGCCGGCCAGTTTATGCTTTCAGGTGTAGACATTATTTCGTGAGTTCCCACTCATTGATGACCAGACGTAATTCGGTTTGCTGGCCTTTGAATGTGATGTTCTCCGGCAGCATCCAGCCATCAACCTGCTGATAGGTCTGATACTGCATCTGCCAGGTTGCGGTTTTGATCCGGGTGACCAGGCCAGTCGGATTGATTTCATAGTCCGTATCGCCAGGTAATCCTTTGATCCAGATAGGTAATTTATATACCGGCATCTGCCAGCCTGTCAGACGGTATACCAGGTATTCGGCATCCGTTCCGCGGTATTCCTGACCTTTATCATTGATAATCAGTATCTGATCACCCGTCTTGTGCATTTCCATGACCCGGGTGCCAATCAGGCTGGTCAGGTTCAGATGATAGTCATCGCCATCCTGTTGCCAGCGGATACGTACTGAACCCTTCTTCTCCGGGGTGATAATGGCGAGTTTGCCGGATATGGTCCAGTGCGTGACAGATGTCAGTCTTTCTTGCTGCTGACGCCAATTCGTATTATCCGGCTGCTGCATACGGGAGCTGCAGGCGGTAAGTATCAGCAGGCAAAAAACCATTGCCAGGTGGTGTAATTGTTTCACGAAGCCTCCTTTGACGGTGCGACAGTATATACCCTTCATACTTGAAGTTGCAGCGTCGTTGACAACGTTCACTCCCCCCAATCACATAGCATATCTATGCTCATGGGGATTCGCTCATTTGTCGCCTTGCTGCAACACTAATTACTTTGGGTATGGGCGCAGGCGCTTTGCTTTCAAAGATCTCCGCTTTTTCGTAGAATGAGCATCTTAAATTTGCTGACGAGTCCACAGCCTGATGCATCATCTGTTTGTGCTGGGGGTAAACCATAAGACGGCGTCATTGTCATTGCGGGAACGGGTAGCCTTCGGGCCGGAACGTATCGACGATGCACTGGCGGCGTTAACATCGGTTCCCGGCGTCAAGGAAGGGGTGATTCTTTCCACCTGTAACCGCACTGAACTTTACTGCGCCGTTGATAGTGGCGCGAGTGAAGCGGTGGCGCTATGGCTATCGCGCTTCCAGCATCTGACCGAGGATGAATTGCAGCCGGCCCTTTATCAGTTACAGGATGGCGAAGCGGTTCGTCATCTGATGCGGGTTGCCGCTGGTCTGGATTCACTGGTCCTGGGTGAGCCGCAAATCCTGGGGCAGGTCAAACAGGCGTTGGACACGGCCAGTAAGCAGGGCTCTGTAAAGGGATTACTGAATCGTCTGTTTCAGCGAACGTTCAGTGTGGCCAAACGGGTTCGGACCGAGACGGAAATCGGTGCTTACGGGGTTTCGGTTGCCTATGTGGCCGTGACACTGGCCCGGCAGATTTTCGGCGATCTCTCACAGGTCAATGTGCTGCTGATCGGTGCCGGTGAAACCATTGAACTGGTCGGCCAGCATTTGCATGGTCAGTCGGTGGCACAAATGACCGTGGCCAACCGTACTCTGCTCCGGGCGCAGGCGATCGCCGGTGCCTGGCAGGCGGATGTGATCACGTTAAATGAAATTCCGCAGGTATTACCGGATGTTGATCTGGTGATCAGTTCCACCGCCAGTCCGCTGCCGATCCTGGGTAAAGGCATGGTCGAGCGGGCGCTGAAACAGCGCCGCAATAAGCCGATGCTGCTGATCGATATTGCGGTGCCGCGCGATATTGAAGAAGAAGTCGGGGAGCTGTCCGACGCGTATCTCTATACGGTAGATGATCTGCAAACGATCGTGGCAGAAAACCAGCGCCACCGTGAACAGGCAGCCCGGCAGGCCGAGCAGATCGTGCAGGATGAGCGGGAACAGTTCATGAACTGGTTCCGCAGTTTGTCGTCGCAAACGCAGGTGCGTGTTTATCGTCAGCAGGCGGATACCATTCGCCAGGAACAACTGGCTCTGGCCTTGCGTAAAATTGAGCAGGGTGAAGATGCTGCTGCGGTGCTGACCGAACTCAGCGAACGTCTGACCAATAAACTGATCCATACGCCGACCGAAGCGCTGCGCCAGGCGGGTGAATCAGACGATAAAACCGCGCTGCTATTACTGAGTCAGGCATTACGGCTTGACGAAAAGAATTAAATATCAGGCGTATCGCACTGATTAGAAAACAAATATAAACAGGAATGCTATGAAAGAAACAGTGATCAGAAAGCTGGAAGGACTGATGGAACGCTATGAAGAAGTTCAGGCGTTACTGGGTGAGCCGGATGTTGTCACCGATCAGGACAGATTCCGCAGTCTGACCAAAGAGTATGCTCAGCTGGGTGAGGTCGTTGCCGGTTTCCGCCGTTATCAGCAGGCAGAAGCGGATCTGCAGGCGATTGAAGAGATGCTGGCCGGTGACGATGCCGAAATGAAAGCCATGGCACAGGAAGAACTGGCGGATGCAAAGCAGCTGATTGAACAGGTCGAAGCTGAACTGCAGGTATTGCTGCTGCCGAAAGATCCGAAAGATGACAGCAACTGCTTCCTGGAAATCCGTGCCGGTGCCGGTGGTGATGAAGCGGCGATTTTTGCCGGGGATCTGTTCCGGATGTATTCCAAATATTCCGAACGTCGCGGCTGGCGCATGGAAATCATGAGCACCAGTGATGGTGAACATGGCGGCTACAAGGAAATTATCGTGCGCATGGAAGGCGACAGTGTGTACGGTGTGATGAAATTTGAATCCGGTGGTCATCGCGTACAGCGTGTTCCGGAAACCGAATCACAGGGCCGCGTGCATACCTCTGCCTGTACCGTGATGGTATTGCCGGAGATCCCGGAAAAAGAGATCCCGGAAATCAACCCGGCTGATCTGCGTATCGATACCTTCCGTGCTTCCGGTGCCGGTGGTCAGCACATCAACAAAACCGATTCCGCGATCCGTATTACCCACATTCCTACCGGGACTGTGGTCGAGTGTCAGGACGAACGTTCCCAGCATAAAAACCGTGCCCGGGCGATGTCGGTACTGGCAGCACGTCTGGCGCAGCAGGAAGAAGACAAACGTCGTGCAGAGGCCGATTCTACCCGTCGCAGTATTCTGAGTACCGGTGATCGTTCAGATCGTATCCGCACGTATAACTATCCGCAGGGGCGTGTCAGTGATCACCGCATCAACCTGACGCTATATCGCCTGTCAGAAGTGATGGAAGGCGATCTGGACAGCCTGCTGAAACCGCTGCTGCAGGAATACCAGGCCGATCAGCTGGCCGCCTTGTCAGACAGTAATTAACAGAGAGCCACTAATGCAAATTGCTTCGCTGCGCCAGCAGCTGATTCAGCGTTTTAGCGAGAGTGACAGTGCCGCACTGGATGCGGACTGTCTGTTATGCGCGGTATTGAGTTGCACCCGCACCTATCTGCGTACCTGGCCGGAACAGGAACTGACGCCGGAACAGGTTGAACAGGTTGAGCAACTGGCGGTACGCCGCGAACAGGGTGAACCGGTGGCGTATATTCTCGGCGTCCGCGAGTTCTGGTCTTTGCCACTGCAGGTCTCTCCGGCCACACTGATCCCCCGTCCTGATACAGAAGCGCTGGTGGAATGGTCGCTGACGCTGTTATCTGACAAAGGGCAGGGGCAAAAAGCGCTGGATCTGGGAACCGGCACCGGTGCCATCGCACTGGCATTAAAATCTGAAATGCCGGCTTTGAGTGTGTGGGCACTGGAGCGGGAACCGGCTGCGCTGGATCTGGCCCGTCGTAATGCTGCGCGTCTGGGTTTTTCTGTCAATTTTCTGGCGAGCAACTGGTTTTCCGCATTGAATGAGCGTGGCTTCCAGCTGATCGTATCGAATCCTCCTTATATTGATGCGACGGATCCGCATTTGTCTCAGGGTGATGTGCGTTTTGAACCGCATACCGCCCTGGTGGCCGATGACGATGGACTGGCTGATATCCGGCAAATCATTGAACAGGCACCAACGTATCTTGCTACCGGCGGCTGGTTATTGCTGGAACATGGCTGGCAGCAGGCTGAAGCGGTGCGGAGCCTGTTGGTGGCACGCGGTTTTCATGCTGTGACAACAAAGCAGGATTTAGGTGGTCAGGATCGTGTTTCCGGTGGTCAGTGGCCCGGTGATGTTGCAGGATAGTATGTAAATGAACATGACGCACGATACTGATTTTGAAGGACTGGATATCGCCATGCTGGCGCTGATGGTCTCGGAAGATGTGCAGGATCGACCTGTTCTGATGGATGGTTTGCAACTGTTGCGGGATTTGCGCCTTGAGCTGCGTTCTCATATTACGGCGAGTGATGACAGCGGCCGTCGGGAGCAGTTGTTACATGCGTTTTATCATGAACTGAAATTTTCCGGGGATTGGCAGCACTACTATGCTCCGGAGAATTGCCTGCTGGAGCAGGTACTGACGCAGCGCTCCGGTCTGCCGATCACACTGGGTATCGTGTTAATGCATCTGGCGCATTCTGTTGAGCTGCCGGTTCGGGGCGTCTGTTTCCCGGGTCATTTCCTGTTGTTGTTTCCGGAAAGCAAACCGGTATTTATTGACCCGTTTACCGGTGAAGGGTGGGATCACGCCCGGTTGTCTCTGATGCTGCGGGCGAATCTCGGCGATTTAACACGGATGGACAGTAAATACATCAAAGAGGCTGATCAGCGTCAGATCCTGTCACGCCTGTTAAGCGTCACGAAAGGTTGTATGTTACAAAGTGGTTGTTTACCGGAAGCGTTACGGGCCAGCGAAGTGTTACTGGTGATGAATCCGGATGATCCGTATGAAGTCCGTGATCGTGGGCTGGTGTATGAGCAGTTGGAATGCCCGCAGCTTGCCGCTCCCGATTATTCCTATTTTATTGAACAATGCCCGCAAGATCCGGTCGCTGCTGTGCTGAAAGCCCAGCTGGCCATGCTGGATCATGAAGCAATAATTTTGCACTGATGGAGTGATGAATGAAACAGAAAGTCGTTCAGTTTAACGGAATCAATGTTGCCAACGATCAGCCATTTGTGCTGTTTGGTGGTATGAATGTACTGGAATCACGTGATCTGGCGATGTCGATCTGTGAAACCTATGTCACCGTAACTGAAAAGCTGGGTATTCCGCTGGTATTCAAAGCCAGTTGGGATAAAGCCAACCGTTCTTCTGTTCACTCTTACCGTGGTCCGGGCATGGAAGAAGGTCTGCGTATTTTTGAAGAGTTGAAAAAGACCTTCGGTGTCAGTCTGATTACTGACGTACATGAAACATGGCAAGCCAAACCGATTGGCGAAGTCGTGGATGTATTGCAATTACCGGCATTCCTGGCGCGTCAGACTGATCTGGTGGAAGCGCTGGCGAAAACCGGCAACGTGATCAACGTGAAAAAACCACAATTCCTGAGTCCGGGGCAGGTAAAAAACATTGTTGAGAAATTCGCGGAATGTGGCAACGAACGCATTATTCTGTGCGAACGCGGCGTGAATTTTGGTTACGACAATCTGGTTGTGGATATGCTGGGCTTCGGTGTCATGAAAAATGCCAGCCAGGGTGCGCCGGTAATTTTCGATGTCACCCATTCGCTGCAGTGCCGTGATCCGCTGGGTGCCGCATCCGGTGGCCGTCGTGAACAGGTGACTGAACTGGCGCGTGCCGGTATGGCAGTCGGTCTGGCTGGTTTGTTCATCGAGTCGCATCCGGATCCGGAACATGCGCGTTGCGACGGTCCGAGTGCATTACCGTTGGATAAACTTGAGCCATTCCTGCGCCAGATGAAAGCGATCGACGATCTGGTGAAAAGCTTCGAATCGCTGGATACCAAATAATTCAGACGCTCAGCAAAAAGCCCCTGACGGGGCTTTTTTCGTCTTATCTGATACTATGCGAATATTCAGCTCTTGCCTGAGATAGATCAATCATGAGCCATCATGATTTAGACCAAAAAGTATTCTCCATTCTAGATCAATTAATACATCCCGGACCGTTGCTGGTGGGATTCAGCGGTGGTCTGGACTCCCGTGTGTTGCTTGAACTCTTGGCCCGCTATATCCGTTGGCGGGATGGTTTTTCCCTGCAGGCAGTGCATGTTCATCATGGCTTAAATCCCCGGGCAGACCAATGGCTGACACATTGTGCTCAGGTGTGTGACAGCCTGGCGGTCCCATTTATGGCTGAACGCGTCGAGATTGAAAAAAAGCCCCGCCAAAGTCTGGAAGATCTGGCTCGCCAGGCCCGCTATGATGTTTTCCGGCGAGCGCTGCCGAAAGATGGCATTCTGCTGACCGCCCATCACCAGGATGATCAGCTGGAAACGTTGCTGCTGGCGCTGAAGCGCGGTTCAGGCCCTCGCGGATTGTCTGCCATGCCGGAAAAAATCACCTTTTCTGCCGGACATTTGATGCGACCTTTGCTTTCCTTCAACCGGCAGCAATTGTCGGATTGGGCCATCAGCCAGCAGTTAAGCTGGATTGAGGATGACAGCAATCAGGATGAACGTTTTGACCGTAACTTTCTGCGCCAGAAGGTGATCCCGTTATTGCGGCAACGCTGGCCTGAAATTACCGCCACCGCCAGTCGCACCGCAGGCTTATGTGCAGAACAGGAAACCTTGTTGGATGAAATCGCGCAGCAGGATCTGATGGCAAGCCGGCATCCGGATGGAAGTTTACGGATCAACCTGCTGGAAGGATTATCATCGCCCCGGCGTCATCAGCTGTTACGCTTCTGGTTACGGCAGCAGACCGGAACTGTGCCGTCTCAGATTCAACTGCAAAAAATATGGCCGGAAGTCGCCTTGGCCAGAGAGGATGCGGCACCGGAACTGGTCTGGCAGAAAGGCATTGTCCGGCGATATCAACACCGGTTGTATCAGGTGAATACTGCGATCCGCCAATCTCAGATAACACCATCGGTATATCCACTATTGCTTGATACCCCACTGGTTTTACCTGATGGGATCCTGACCCTGCGTTCTGATCACTCTGCTGGCGCACAGTTGCGGATGCCGGCAGAAGGGGAGCAGATTTCAGTGGCGTTTAATCTGCCGGGTTCTTTGAAGGCACATCCTGCCGGACGACAGCATTCGCGGGAATTAAAGAAACTCTGGCAGGAATATGGTGTCGCTCCCTGGCTACGCAGTACAGTACCGGTGATTTGTTATCAGGATAAGGTTGCCGCAGCAGTTGGCGTGTTTATTTGTCAGGAATATTGTTGTCCGGAAGACAGGAGTGGTCTCCGGATTGATTGGCAGCCAAATAGCTGACATAAAAAAACCGGCCTGAGAGGCCGGTTTGTCAGAGCGATGATTATTTGCTCAGTTGTGCTTTGATTTTCGCAATGATCTCATCAATAGCAACTTCAGTTTTATCACCACTGCGACGGTATTTGTATTCCACCACACCGTTATCAATGCTACGGTCGCCAATCACGATAGAGTGAGGAATACCAATCAGTTCCATATCGGCAAACATCACGCCCGGACGCTCTTTGCGATCATCCAGCAGAACTTCAACACCGGCAGCCTGCAGTTCGTTGTAGAAACGTTCAGCCAGTTCCTGTACACGTTCTGATTTATGCATGTTCATCGGAATGATCACAACCTGGAATGGTGCAATAGCGTCTGTCCAGATGATACCGCGATCATCAAAGTTCTGTTCAATCGCAGCAGCGACCACACGAGTTACACCGATACCGTAGCAACCCATTTCCATGATGGTGGCCTTGCCGGCTTCATTCAGTACAGTCGCGTTCATCGCTTCGGAGTATTTGGTTCCGAGCTGGAAGATATGACCTACTTCGATACCACGTTTCAGCAGCAGTGTACCTTTACCACATGGGCTTGGATCGCCTTCCACTACGTTACGGATATCTGCCACTTCATAGTTCTGAATGTCACGATCCCAGTTCATACCGGTCATGTGGAAGTCATTTTCGTTGGCACCGCAGACAAAGTCGGCCAGGTGAGCGGCACTACGATCAACGATGACGCGACATTGCAGATTTTGTGGACCAATAGAACCAGCATCACAACCGGCAACGGCACGGATCTCTTCATCACTTGCAAACGTCAGTGGTGCAGCAACACCGGCAATTTTCTCTGCCTTGATTTCGTTCAGCTCATGGTCGCCACGCAATACCAGTGCGATGACGCCCGCGTTACCTTGTTCATATTCTTCACCCTTGACCAGCAGAGTCTTAATTGTCTGCTGTTCAGCCACTTTCAGATAAGCAGATACTTCAGCGATAGTATGTGCATTAGGTGTGGCGATTTTGGTTGCTGCTTCGGCAGGAGCCGGACGTTCACCAGCCGGTGCCAGCGCTTCTGCCATTTCAACGTTAGCGGCGTAGTCAGACTCGGTAGAGAAGGCAATCAGATCTTCACCGCTGTTAGCCAGTACGTGGAATTCATGAGAACCAGTACCACCGATAGAGCCGGTGTCGGCCAGTACAGGACGGAAATCCAGCCCCATACGGGAGAAAATATTGCAGTAGGCCTGATGCATTTTGCCGTAGGTTTCTACCAGGCTTTCTTTGTTCATATGGAAAGAGTATGCATCTTTCATGGTGAACTCACGACCACGCATAACACCGAAACGCGGACGGACTTCGTCACGGAATTTGGTCTGGATCTGATACAGATTCAGTGGCAGTTGCTTGTAACTGTTTACTTCATAGCGAACCAGCGCGGTGACGACTTCCTCGTGAGTTGGGCCTAACACGAATGGACGGTTGTGACGGTCGGTCAGACGGCACAGCTCCGGACCATATTGTTCCCAGCGACCTGATTCCTGCCACAGCTCTGCAGGTTGCACGACAGGCATGGAAACCTCGATGGCACCTGCCTTATTCATTTCTTCACGGACGATGGCTTCAACTTTGTGCAATACACGCAAACCGGTCGGCAACCAGGTATACAGACCTGAGGCCAGTTTGCGGATCATCCCGGCACGCAGCATAAGCTGATGGCTGATCACTTCTGCATCATTCGGTGTTTCTTTAAGCGTGGAAAGCAGATATTGGCTGGTACGCATGCTGAATCCTTCGTTTATTAAGCATTAGGCCGGCATCATTGCCGGTTATGTTCTGAATTTGGGGCAAAATTCTAACAGGCCGGAAGATTACCCCCCAAGGAAAAATTAACAAAGCAGAGAAAAGCGCCGTCAGAAGCCGGAAAAGTGACTTTTTATGATATGCTGACAGTAATGACAGAAGGGGAGTTGTTATTCCATGCGCTATCAGGTCGATACCCACACTCATACTCTGGCCAGCACTCACGCCTACAGCACCATTCACGATTATATTGCCGAAGCCAAGCGCAAAGGCATTGTCCTGTTTGCCACCACCGATCATGGTCCTGATATGGCCGATGCACCGCATGCCTGGCATTTCATCAATTCACGGGTGATTCCTCGTATGGTTGATGGCGTCGGTATCCTGCGTGGTATCGAAGCCAACATCAAAGATGAATTCGGTGAAATCGATTGTAACGATCGTATGCTGAATGAGCTGGATATCATTCTGGCCGGCTTTCATGAACAGGTTTTTGCTCCCAAAGATCGGGATACCAACACCCGGGCCATGATCAATGCAATGAAGAAAGGCCTGGTGCATGTGATCACACATCCGGGAAATCCGAAATTCCCGATTGATATCCATGCGGTAGCTGAAGCCGCAGCAAAATATAATGTCGCACTGGAAATTAATAATTCTTCTTTCCTGCATTCACGGGTAGGCAGCGATGTGAACTGTACCGCGATTGCCAAAGCAGTCCGCGATGCGGGCGGCTGGGTGAGTCTGGGCTCTGATTCGCATATTGCATTCAGCCTGGGTGATCTGGAGATGAGTCAGGCTATTCTGGATGACGTCGATTTTCCTGCGGACAGGGTACTGAACCGTAGCCCTCGCGTATTGCTGGATTTTCTGGAGTCCCGGGGCATGCCTCATATTCCGGAGTTTGCCGGGTTATAGCGGATAAAAATGGAGCCATGATGGCTCCATTTCTGTTATTTAGTCTGTTGCTGGATATCTTCAGCTTGTTTATCTGCGGCCTGCTGTAATGTCTGCTCAACCCTCTTTGCATCATCCAGCGGCTTCAGCTGATCTTTCAGGATTGTCTCCTGCGTACTTGGTTTTTCTGCGGGTGGCGGTTCATGCCCGGCATCACAGCCAGAGGATAAAAACAGCAACACTGACAGCACAAAGCTGAGATACCATGTTGCATGCATCATGTTTTCATTTCCTTATTCAATATCAGTTATTGCACAGATGATGGCGATCCCATTCTCTACCCGCCAGTTAACATTAAATGACAGCAGGCGAACACCGTATATTTTATGATCATCATCCTGTTTGCGGTAGGCTGGACGGGGATCCTGCGCAATCACCTGCTGTAAAAAATCACGGAACCCCGGATGGACAATGGCGATCTGCTGGCAACGCAGCTCCATTTCAGCAGTAAAAGTGACCGGCATGGTTACTGGCGCTTTAGGCGCAAAACCTCCACGGGCATGCGGTACACTGTCGACGAAAGGCACGTACGGTTTTATGTCAACAACCGGTGTGCCGTTGACCAGATCGACGCCGCCCAGCTCCAGCCATACCCGGTTTCCCTGATGATGGATTCCTTTCAGTTCCACCACCGATAAGCCTACCGGATTGGGACGAAAAGGACTGCGTGATGCAAAGACCCCAACCCGCTGGTTGCCACCTAATCGTGGAGGTCGCACTGTCGGATGCCATTCATCAGTTCCATTCTGATGAAACAGGAACATCACCCACAAATGACTGAACTCCTCCAATCCACGTACGCAGTGTGGATCGTTATACGGTGGTAACAACTCCAGCTGTGCATTAATTGCAGTCACCAGTCCCGGCTGTCGCGGTACAGCAAATTTTTCCTGATAGGGTGAATGGATCACACCGATCGGTGACAATGTGACAGATGGAATTTCCACGGTATCCGGCATAATTTATTCGCTGTCTTTCACTTTATAGGCCTGACCATAACAAACAAGGCTGGCGATGCATTCGGCGGATGGGGGAACAGGCACGCATTTGCTGAACACAACGGCATTACCGCCCATATCTGCCGCCTTGCGACGAGCATCAGTTTGCGCGGCAGTAATATTCGGGACAGGTTGTGTGTCATCGCTCTGACAAGATTCACCCTCTACGGTACCGACAGGTGTACCATCAGCATCCAGAACCTGGCTTTTGTCCATGACGGTTACTGAACTTGGTTTGAAGTATTCGGTGAAGTTTTCTTTATCGAGATTGGTATTTACCTGAAACATGCTACATCCATTCAGCATAGTCAGTATCAGGGCAGCAAACGGCAGCGTTTTCATCAAGTCAGCCTCTTATTTTAAGAAGAAACAGCATTATAGAGAGGCTGACCGTGAGATTCGATAATTATCCGTTATTAATCATCAGACTGTTATTCATCCTGCAGATGGGAAAATAAACTCTGATAATAAACGTCGTTTTGTAACAATTCGCGATGAGTACCTGAGACCCGGAACTGTCCGTTTTCCAGTAAAGCGATCCGATCCATACTGGATAATCCGCTCAAACGGTGAGTGATCATCAAAACCGACTTGTCCTGACTGTGCGCCAGAATCAATTGCATGATCCTTTGCTCTGTAGCCGGATCTAATCCTTCCGTCACCTCATCCAGCAATAATAAGGGAGCATTGTGCAGCAGGGCCCTGGCCAATGACAGACGTCGTTGTTCGCCGCCGGATAATGCCCGGCCACCATCTCCAAGCCATAGCTGTAAGCTTTCCTTGAGATTGCTACCTGCCAATAAATTGCCCAGTTCGACTTTAGATAAGACAGTTTGCAACTCATCGTCCGTCGCAGATGGTTTGGCCAGTCGAAGATTGTCTGCCAGCGTGGCACTGAAAATATGGACTCGCTGACTCACTACCGACATGGATGCTCTCAGTGCGGCTTCACTGAAATCCGCAAGCGGATATGTATCCAGACTGATCTCCCCTTGTGCCGTACACCATTCACGGGTGAGTAAATTCAGAAACGTGGATTTACCACAGCCCGTCGGGCCAAGAATCGCTATCTTTTCCCCTGCCCGAAGTTGCAGAGACAAATTATCAAGAACTGGGACCGATTGGTTTGGATATGTGAATGTCAGATTCCGGATATCAAGTTGCCCTTTACTGGCCGGCAGATCGTGTTTGCCAAACAGGGTGGCAGGGGATGCATCCATAATCTGATTCAGACGCCTGGCAGCTGTAAGCGTGGAGGATAAATATTGAAATGCTCCCGCTAACGGTTGTAATGCTTCGAAAGAGGCTAAAGCAAAAAATACTATTAATGCGGTCAGGGGATCTGGTTTGCTCTGAGTACCAACACCTGATGCGGCAAGCCATAACATACCGCAAACTAATAAGCTGAGCAGAAGGAGCATCAATGCACTGGCGAACCCGTTAATGGTAGTCATGCGACGTTGCGCCTTAAACAAATTTTCCTCTTCCCGTTCAATAAATTGCCGGTAACGTTCTTCTGCCGAAAACAGCAGCAAATCGGCCTGACTCCCTAGATAAGTGGTGCAAGCCTCTCGCAGATGGCTTTGACTTATAATAAGAGCCTGTCCGGGATGTTTCCCCAATCGGTAAAATAGAAATGGTACTGTCACTGCAAGCAGTAACAATGTTCCGCCCAGTAACATTGCCAACTGCACATCAAAGAGTAATGTCACACAAAATAAACTAGCAATAATCAAAATCGCGGCCAGCACCGGTGTTATCAGACGTAAATAAAGATTATCCAGCGCATCAATATCGGCCACCATCCGATTCAGCAATTCACCTTGTCGCCATGCATGTAGCTGGTGCAGTGAAAGAGGAGCAATTTTCTTCCAGAACTGGATCCGCAATGAAGTCAGTACCCGGAACGTGGCATCATGGCTAATAACCCGATCACCCCAGCGACTGGCTGTCCGGATAATCGAAAAGAAACGGACAGCACCTGCTGGTGTCATATAGTTGAAATTGTCTCTGGCAAGAGCACTGAGGCCGGCGACGGCACTGGCCGCTAAAAACCAGCCAGACAATGATAACAAGCCAAGACCGGCCAGCAATGTACACAGTGTTAACAGCAAACCCAGTGATAACATGCCTGAATGTTGCCGGAATAATTTCAGATAAGGGCGCAACTCACGCATATTCATTCTCCGTGACTTCAGAAACAGTCATATCTGGCCGCGCCAGTAATGCCCGGAAAGTCTCATTAGTGCTATGCAGTTCGGTATAGCTACCCTCAGCAATCAGCTGACCGTGTTGTAACAAAAGAATATGGTCTGCTTGCTGCAACTGATTGACGCGATGGGTCACCAGTAATGTGGTCCGTGAACGCCATAATGGTGTTAAGGTCTGCAGAATTTTTTCTTCATTAATGCGATCCAGGCTGGCAGTAGGTTCATCCAGTAAAAGCAGATGACAGGGTTTCAGCAGGGTTCTTGCGAGTGCCAGGCGTTGGGCCTGGCCGACCGACAGACCAGCACTTTGTTCAGAAATAGTGTAATCCCAGCCTTTTTCCTGAATGATGTCTGAGGCCCCGGCTTGTTCTATAGCGCTAACCAGTAACTCTTCACTGGCATCATGGTTACCCAATAATAAATTAGTCCGCAAGCTGCCTGGCAACAGGCGCGGGTTTTGAGCTAACCAGCCAACATATTGCCGGTAATTGTTCAAATCCAGGGATGATAACTCATGTCCATTAATTTTCAGGCTGCCGGAATAAGGAGAAAAACCAAGCAGTACATTAATCAGTGAGCTTTTCCCTGAACCGGTCTTACCGACAATCGCAACAAATTGCTTAGATTTAATAGCAAAGGAGAGGGGACCAACCAATACGTTCCCATCATGTGCAAGTACACAACAATTATCGGCTTCAATAGTAATATCTGTCGGAGTAGCCAAAAGTTGTGTGCCGCTGCTAACTGTTATCACCTTAGTATCCAGAAATACCTGTAATGAATCAGCTGCGCCAATGGCCTGTGCTTTGGCGTGATAATGAGCGCCCAACTCCCGGAGCGGCAAATAAAAGTCAGGCGCTAACAGCAGAACAAACAGACCGCTGAACAGCGTTAACTGTCCGTAATCACCAAAGTTAAGGTGATCCAGATATGAAAAACCGAAATAGACAGCAACCAGCGCTATAGATACCGAAGCGAAAAACTCCAGAACTGCCGAACTCAGAAATGCCATACGCAGCACTTCCATAGTCCGGCTGCGAAAATCCTCTGATGCCTGGACTATTTTTTCGCCCTCAGCTTCTGTCCGGTAAAACAGACGCAGAGTTATCAACCCCTGTAACCGATCCAGAAAATGCGCTGACAAACGTGACAACGCCTGAAAGTTACGCCGGTTAGCATCGGCAGCACCCATACCGGTCAGAATCATAAATGCAGGAATTAATGGCGCTGTTACTAGTAAAATCAGGCCACAAGCCCAGTTGACCGGAAAAACGAACAAAAGAATAAGAAATGGCTGAATGCCGGATAACATCGATTGAGGCAGAAAACGTGCGTAAAAATCATGCAGGTGCTCAATTTGTTCGATTAATAAACTGCTCCAGCTCCCGATGGTTTTTTGCTGAATATAAAGTGGTCCCCGCGCTTGGAGTTGTTTCATTACTTGTTGTCGGAAGTGCATACGGATTTTGGTTGCGCCGATAAAAGCAAACTGCTCCTTGGCCCAATTCAATAGTGCTCTTAATAAAGCAACGAAGATTAATCCGGCAAAATGCCAGACATAAATATCCCGGGCGTCTTGAGCAATAATGAGCCCGTGCAATATTGTGGCGAGCAGCCAAGCCTGAGCGATCAACAGTAAAGTTGATAAAGCTCCCGCTACAACACATAACGAAGACCATGGTTTGGCAAGAGAACGATGCTGACGCAACCACTTAGTCAGTATCTGTTGACGACTTTTGTCCATAATGAATAAACATATAAATTGAATGCAGCAAGCCTACTGATACGCTCTGGCAATAGCAATGGCTTAATTGTGGAGCGAAAAACAGCCGATAAATGCCATTTTGCTCGCTAATTAACCGAACGATCGCGGAAGCAACAAAAATAGCAAAAAAGCGCTTGCCTAAAAAACTTTGCTCCCTATAATGCGCCCTCACTGACACGGCAGACGCCGCAACGAACTGAGGAATCAGCGAGTTACGTCAGTAAAGATTCAGGTTGTGAAGGTTGTGACGAACAACGCTTGACAACGCAGCGGGAAAGCGTAGAATGCGCCTCCCTGACCCCAGTGGTCCGCTCTTTAACAACATATCAAGCAATCTGTGTGGGCACTTGCGTAGCGTGATTAGATTGAAAAAATTTAATCAATGAA